>JBFHFS010000027.1:0-72060 GCA_041583495.1 Marinilabiliaceae bacterium
CTACCAAATGAAACTGCATATTCTAGTTCCATTCTTTCTATCGGGTACTCATAATCATCAATTAAAAGTTGTATATATAATTGTCGAACTGCTTCTTCGGGTGTTAGTTTTATCTCTTTTTTACGAACCAAACATTTCACATAAGGAGTGACTTTCCCTCTTATATTTTTAACAATAATTCTGTTTTCAAGATTTTGAATCTCAACCATATTGAACTGTGTCAATTTGTAGTTTGAGTCTTTTAATATTTCAGCAATATTCATATTGTTTTATGAGTTTCTTTCGAATTGAAAATATGTCACAAAAGTAGCATTATCTAACACGAAATAGGAAAAACTTAAATCTTTCCTATGAGAAATTAAGGTAAAAGCTCATTCAGACCTGTCAACTAAATCCGATTGACGAGCCAATAGCTTCTTGTTAAATACACAATAATAAATGGATTAAACACTCTTTCTAGACCAAAGATTTCTTAGCGCAAGAAAACAAATAGAATTACTCAAGAAAGGACTTTTCCAAAACCGAACCAGGTTATTGGGGCTTCGGGTCAATCAATCCAAACCTTTTCAATGTTTTGGGCTTAATGGTCGGTGATTCTTTAACAGCTCCAATTATCAATTCAAGATCTTTTTCCTTTATTGGCTCATAAGAATTGTGCCAATTAAAATCACTGTTGAATTTTTCCCTTGAAATGGTTTTGATCGAGCTACAATCTACATGACTATTATGGGATAAAAAATGGTAGTCCGATTTTTTAATTGGATAATGAAGATCCTGAAGTTGCTGTGGAAGATTAACATTTATTGTCGAATTGACAAGAAGAGCCCCGATAACACCTTCCGCATCAAAACCAATTACAACAAAAAATTTATTTCGTCCATTATCCCCTTTGTTTTTGGGCATAACACCTTCTTCTCTCGAAAGATTCATCCGAAAGACATTTCCAACTTTGAGCTTTTCCTCTATTCGCCTATCTCTATCCTTTTTGCTCTTTAATAGATCACCAAGGGAAGGGGCCATAGTTAACTCAAAATAGCATCAATTTCTGATTGTTCTTGGATGTATTTTGCCAGATCATTACTTGCCCCAGCCGCTCGTGCAATACTGACAATATCCATCTTTGAAGCCGGACTTTTTTTCCATGCTTCATCCCATGCGAAATCATGAGATTTATCTGATAATTCTCTAAAAGATAAATTCCTGTTTTCTATCAGGGACTTTTTTAGACACTCAATATCAGACTTAGACAATTCGTCCAAATCAGGCATTTCTCTTTTATAAATAACATAATCCAAATCTTCCTCTCCAACAATAATAGCTCTAGCCAATTCTTCTATCTCAGGAGTTTCATATCCACTTCTTTTCCCTTGGGCCTTTTTAACTGCATCATATAACATAGAAGGGACAGGTCCATTCGGCAAAGCACAAAAAATATCATTAATTATTGGCCTTCCATAGCGAGCAAGATGGTCCTTATTTGCAAAATATAATATTTTGAAGGCACGTAAGATATCAACGCCATCAAAAGCTGCAACAACAAAAAGCAGAGCGGCTTTCATTTTCAAAACATCTTCATTCATAGCTATTGGTCTAAGATGTGTTTCCTATATAACAGATAGTAAGTCAAATAGTTTGATCAAGAAACATCTATTCCGGGGATGCAAAGTTAGTGTAAATATATAAATAGAATGACATAATACAAATAACAACTAACAAATAAACAACAACCGAACCTTTTTCTCCCCCATAAAAAAGCCCGAAGGAAACTCCCCCGGGCTTTTACAATCCAAAACACAATTACTCCTCTGATGGATAGCCTTCGTACCCGGGAGGAAACATTTCATCCACTTCTTTATCCATTAGTTTTTCCAGTTCTATTATCGCTTTCTCTTCAGCTGTTGGATTATTTTTCCCAGCTCTTTTGCTATCCTCCTGGGATTTGGATTGTTTTTTAGTTCTGCCCATGCCTCTGCAATAAATTCTTGAATATTTGTTTCAGCGTATCTGGAAAGCTCGGAGCCTATCACGCTCCTGCTCTCATTATACAAATTAATGACTTTCTTATTGGTTGTCAAGTTCAGGAGCTTATCTATCTCGTGCCCCATTTCGTGGTCAACAACAGACTTGATCCGGTTGCACCCAGTTGGATGAAATCCGGTTTTCACATTCATCTCCAAGCTACGATTGAATAGGTCAACATCTTTTCCAAATTTTTGATTCACCGAAATCCCTTTTACCCCATCTGTATTGCACGACACCGCAAAGGTATTCCCCGGAACTCTGCCAACCTTTCTTTTTAGTTCTTTTGTAACGTACTTTTTAGCATTCTCAAAACCACGTTTTTCAACCAGGACTCTCCAATGGCTGGTGGTCATGAATTTAGAGAGGCAAATATCAACAAATGTATTATTCATCTCCTGAATGGTCCCTACAAACTGTATGTTTTTCCGTAGTTCGGGAAACTCCTGGATATGATTAAAGAGGCCTCTATTCCATTCATTTGCCACTTCTACATTTATTCCTTTGTACGAAACTTTATCTGCCAGGTTATTTTTCATAGCCCATTCCTGGGCCTCCTTAACCGTTTTGGCTGGTTTAAATGTTTTTGGAGGGTTTATTTTTACTTGGGGTTTTTCCGGCTTAATGTAGGCCCAATTGGATTTTACCTTTTCACGTAAAAAATAAGGAAGCGTTCCCCTCTTTTGCGCTCTGGATATCTTCTCCTTGTTCTCCCGATACCATCTTTTGAAGTTGGCAGGCATCTCTGTCACCTGGTTCCCGGTTCCCGGGGTGCCACCATTCAAGATCTTGTTGGTTCCGGCTTCAAATTCCTCCTGGCTTTCAAAAACCGGTATCGCATGGCACTTACACTGTGGATGCCAACCTGTGAAGACATAATCTTTAGGGTAAATACCTTTCAGAACATCACATATATCGCTGAAAGGATGCCCGTTTAAAGTGTGATTATTTGAGAGCTTAATTTCCACCCCAATAATGAAATCCATATTTTGCCAACGCTCATAATCGCTGCTCCGGTAAGACATGTTTATCTCCGTCCTAGCCAACCGCATGGCATTTTTATAGGAGGATCTATAAACACCCTGACCAGGATGGTAGGCCCTCGCATTCTTGCTCAATTGCAGGTTTCCATGTTTATCCCGAACCCTTCTGAATAACTTCTCTGGTTTCTGCAAATACCCTCGGAGATCCTGGCTTAACTGTTGGGAAGATCTGCCCTCCCCCAGACCTATGTCAATTCCCATTTCAATCTCCTGCTGGAACTGACCCACATATTTCCAAACCCTATCACTCAGGCCCAAGCCCCCAACCTTCCTTTTCTGGAAGGATTTCAGGGCTTCCAGGTTCCTTTTCTGAAACCTTGCTATTTGAGAAGAAGAAAGCTTGGAAGTTTTCGCCACACTTGTGACAATTGCATCATTTTTCTGTTGGGACATCTCCCACTCCGCAACCACTCCGGTCTGAATGGTAGCAAAAATTCCCTCCCCAAGGCTGTTAAACAATTTTTTTGCCCGGGTCTGAGTCTTTGGATAGTCACTAAAGGCAAAAGGTTTCTCTGCTATATCTATGGTAACCCCCAATTGAGCGGCCTCACGGATAGCACTCACATACAGCTGATGTACCCTTTGGGTGTACTGCTCAATCCGCTTGTAATGCTCAATATTAAAGGACGGGATATCAACTTTGATGTCCATTACCAGCCATTAATTTCCCGTTGAGAAGCTTCCTCTGCCTCCTCCTTTAAATTGCTTAACTCCTCCTCGGCATCTTGAACAAATGGGTTGTTCTTAACCGCCGTTCTCTGGCTCATCACAGCCTTCCCTCCGGTGGCCGTTGATAGAGTTTCCATGTCCTCTTTGTCATTGCGCGGGAGATATGGTTCAAAGACTGGATCAAGGTCAAGGGTTTTAACTGCTTCCTCAAGTGAAGAATCTGCAACTCTTCCGCACATGGCCTTCATCAGATTAAGCCTACGCTGGAACATCTCTCCCAGGATCTCGATCTTATTCTCCACCTTCATGTGAGCATCCAAAAACATCAACTTCAAAGCAATGCCGGAGATGTTGCCAAGTCCTTTCACCTGGGTGAAAGAGATGTTCGGAGTCTGGGTACAGGTATGTATCAGCTCAATCAATGTTTCGATCTCCAGTTTCACACTATCGGGAGCATGTTGCCAGGATAAGTACTCTACCTTCCCGTCTTTCTCGACCTGCAACACCTTACCTTGTTCTCCTTTGGATGCAAAACCGGTTACCCGGCCATAGGTGACCACCATCGGAGACCCGAAATAATCATTGGTGTCCCCGAAATTAGATAATAGAGTTTCTAACCTATTGATCATGACCTGAACTAAATGCCATTCCGGATAATCCTGCTGGTAATACACCACCGGAATTTTCTTTATCGGATTGGCCTCATTGCGGGTGATAGTCACCCCATCACCAGACTTTTGATAGGTTAGGAGTTTATCAGCGGTATAAACCTCCAATAAAGTGACAGACTTTCCTTCTACGGTAGTATTATACTTCCTTGAAAAAGCCACCAGGTCGCCATAATCATCAAATTTTGGGATAAGCGTGTTTCCATCGGATGCTTTCAACAACTTGACTTTTGGCCTTAAAACGACCCCGTTTTTGTCCCAGTATTCTTCATCCTTGGTAAAGTACCACAGCTCCGCAACCTCCGTCTCTGAGAACAATGCCCTGGCCAGCTTCCGATCGAAATAAGCCAGTTTATTATCCTTCCAAATCTTCTCAACCATGGCAAGCAACTCCGATACCTTCCCCTCTTCCGGGGCTGATTGTATCCTGACTGGATTACCCAGTGTAAACCCGATGGTCCTGTTTACAATAAGCTTTTGATAGGGGACCCCAATTCGATTGACCTCTTCAAAGGAATCAGTATAAGTGATATTCCCTTTTTCATCTTTGCCGGATGGCTTTTTCACACTCTTTTTGGGTCGAATGGATGTATCAAAGACATCATGCTTTAAAGGATCCAGCTGCTTTTGAATGGTTTCAGCATCTACCTTTAGTGCTGTTTTGGAAGACAGTTGGGTATAAGCATCTTCAGGAGCAAGCTTTAGAATTTCCTCAATGGTCATGGCTATTTTTGTGATCAAAATACCACAAGCCTATTGTTAGCTACGAATAAGCAACGCTCTGATATTGTACAATATTGGAATTGTAGAATATCAATAAAAAATACCGGTTAGATCCTGGATATTCCCCACTGAATCATCGTGAGGATAGAAGGTATTGGCCAAGGCATCGGCGTAATCAGGAGACCGCTTTAACCTGGCTTTAATGTCTTCCTTTGGCTCGACAATTATTGAACCGTTCGACTTGAAAAGCCATTTTATCTCTGTGAGCTCTTCGGTCAGCTCGTCACAAACCGGAAGACAAGGATTGTTCTTGTTTGATGGGTTCAACCAGTCACGCATGGCCCAATAACAATAGGCTCTCATATTGTAAAACCTATAAACCCCGGTATAATCGGTAAGACCTTCGGCACTCTCCGAAAACTTTGCAGAGATGGCATTTTTAAAGCCCAACTCTTCCAACCTGGAATATACCCCGGCCCCCTCTCCTATCGTATCAATGAAAGCCTTGTTTGAAGGGTATTTTAAAAGATTCGCCAGCGCCCCAGCGACCAACATATGATCAGCCACCCCGGCAGTTCCAACAATCTCGAATTTCTCCACATAATTCTCTATCCGGTGACAAAAGATTGAATTATCCCGACCCATTCCGGCCACATCGGCCCCAATTCTGGAAGATTTATTGGGTCGTTGTGCTTTTCTCCAATTCTCTTGGGCAATTTCAATCCACTCTATCGGGATAAGAGTATCTTCTGAGACTTTGGGGAACATCCCCCGGACCTTTACCCTGAACAAATCATTGGGCCGGTACAAACGGCCGTTAAATTCAAAGTCACCTTCTGCCTCTGTAAAGTTTAACTTTTCAATTGGCGTACACCAGGCATCAACTTTGTCTTTTACCCATTCATAATCGACCTGGCCCGGAATGATAATTTTCTTTTGCTGAACATTTGGAGAAGAAAGACTATCCAGCCGGAATTTCTTCCACCTGGGGGATTTTTGACTTTTCGCCGCGTATCCGGTCGGAGTGTTTGGGTTGAATATGATTACAAGCCGGGAGTTACCCTGAAGGTTACCTTCAATATCATTAAAGATCTGGTCATCCATCCCTGAAGCTTCAGTAACCACAAACATCGTGTTGGCCGCATGAAACCCGGTCCACGCCTCCCGGTTGTCCTTTGAGGCTTTAAACCCGGTAAGAAACCACTCCTCAAAATCCGTCCGAATATCATAAGAAACTAATCTCCCAGGCAGGACTCTTGCTCGTTTAAACAATCTGGTAACCTCCGGGTACATGATATTTCCAATCTGCCGGTCTGTTGGAGCGGTCATTGCGACCTTGGTGTTATCGATCATTTCATCCCCTTTAAACCTTGGTGTAAGATACAGGAAACAAACACTGGCCACAGCTGCGATAAAGTCTTTTCCCCGGGCAGTACCAGAACAAACTGAGACCCTTGCCTCGGTCTGGATAGCCGAAAGGATCTTTTGCTGCTCAGGATCCAGGTTTACCTTCAAAATATCCTTGGCAAACTTATTCCAGTCTTTCCTCCATGCTTTAAAAAGATCAATTCCCTTGTCTAAAACCATTGATTATCACTTTTCAGATAAAGGGATAAAAGAATTAAAGGATTTCGAATCATTCCCCGGAATTTTTAAGTAGTTGCATAAACAGATCCGTTCCATCCCTTCCGGTTATTTCCTGTTTCGCAGGGGCATTAAACCCTAACATATTTGAAAGGGCTTCCATGGACTTCTGTTTGTCGTAAAGCTTAATTCTGACATATGTTTCAGTCTCTGATGGCTGTCCTTTCTTAACTTGCTTCTTAACCGTTTTGGTGGTCACCTCCTGAATACATGCCTTAGCATCTTCATCCAGTTCCTCAAAGTCTTTCAGCTTCATCCATCCATCCCTAAGCTGACCCTGTGAAGCCATAGCTATCTTCATGTGCTCTTTCACAATCATTAAAGCACTGATCCCGGCTGTCTCAGCCAGGTTATCCTTCATATCCTGAATCCGGGCCTTAATTTTAGGTTTCTTCAGGTTTTCCGCACCAATAGCATAAGCCGTTTTTGTAGCATATCCAGCCTTTAATGCGGCCTTTGTAGCATTAAACCCGTTTGCCAAATACTCGTAGCAGAACAGCTCTTGTTTTGGAGTAAGTTTATCCTCTTTTTCAGGGCTTTTCATCAATCTCTAGTTTTACAGCCTGATAAATATATTCTACTTCTTCCCGGAAATCCTTGTATATCCTCATGTAATCTTTGACATTTCTTAGATTATACGATATTACTCTTTCCCGGCATCCTACTAGTGAAGCCATCTTTGATCGTAACCCTTTCCGAAGTTTGGTTTTATACCCCTTCAAATAATCAGGATCGAACACCCGAACAAAAACAGCCACAAAAAGATCTCTGACATAGTTATTTTTGTCTTTCCCCACCTGAAGGAATGTTATACCCTTAACACAACAAAAGGTCGTAAATACAGAAAGCATTTTAAGGTTATCCATTATCGGGTTAACGGGAATAACCTCTTCTGCTATCTGAGGATATTTGTCCTTGAGCTTTACAAAAGCTGTTTTGTAATCGATTTCACCCATTTTCTTGAAAATATTTGTGAATTAGTCTTTTTCTAAAATTCGAAGCCACATTATTTGATGCTATTTCAATTGCCTCTTTTAGGATCTTAAATCTCAATGGAGTTAATTTTTTGAATCGATGGTTTAATACTGAACTTACAAACCCATTGGATACTTTTAGCTTATTCGCAATTGCTTTCTGGCTTCCATGAGGCAAATTGTTCAAAATATCCAGGCTGTCCATTATTTATATGATTTCAAAAAACTTATTATTGAACGTCATTGATTCCCTGGATCTTATTCGGCCTTCCTTTTCAAGAGCAGCCAGGGTCCTATCTACTTTTACCTGAATGTACTTCATGATCTCATTCCTGGAAACATGGTGCGGAACGATGTGTCTTTTCCGCTTCTCTTCAGTTAGATACTCCAAAATTTCGAAAATCCGTTTTTTCATTTCCGCTTGCGTTTGAACTATCATTTGCAAAAAGTTATTAAATGTTAAACTTCTGTCATTCATATCCGACCAACACCCCTCCTTTAGCGCCTTTTGGAAATTCGGCTCTGAACGTTTTACCTTAAAAGTCTAAAATTCGACTTCAAAAAAACTCTAATATTATATTTTATGCTACATTTGATCATTGTTGTTCTAATCTGTTTTTAATCAACTAATATTCAATTCCCTCATGAATAATGATGAAATAAAAAACATTGATTGCATTGACTATTACTCGTGTATTGGAGAATACATCACTGAGTTTAAAAACACTCTTCAAAAGATGTTTTTTAACTTATCAATTGCCTATCCATTAGGGGACATAAAGGAAATTTGCTCATCCGAAGGGTACATCCCTAAAGAAGGCTTAACCCCTGAACTACTTATATTGTATTTTGACTGTTTATCACAAAGGATACTCAAGTCCATAGAAGAGTCACAAGAACTATTAGTCTCAATTACGGATGTTAGGGATCGCTTTTCTGAACATATAAATATCAGAGAGCGAATTCTACATTCAACTCGCATATCTGATCCGGAATTAGAATCTGAAAAAAAGATGGTTGATCCCACTTCCGGCATAAGATCAACCGGAGAGGACAGAGAACTTTCTGTCGATGACAAAATGAATAGGATAAAGGCCCAAATCATTGAGCTGAGAACTCTGTCGAAAGACTTTAAATCGGTAATGGATGCTTTATTCGTTTCCCATCACGAAAGTATTTTTCTAAAAAAATAAACCCGGTTCAAACTATGTCTTCTTTAAGCATGCGTGCTTTTGCACTTTCTCCATCAGTTAACGTTAAGACATAATAAAAGCTAAGCAGCTTACTAAACAAACAGCAAGCCGCTTAGGGAGGTCCGGGACTGCTCCCCGACCAATACAAAGCTACGACATTTTAAGAATTATTGCATTTAGGGATGAACAGAGCAAAGGTATACCTTTTAATTGAGCTTAAGGAACGTGTTAAAGCCCGGATAAGAACCGCCAGGTTCACACAAAAAGCCTGGAATTAGATCTTCTTCAAATATGTATTTGCTCATTATCGTTATGGGTTAGCATTAAAAAAGGCTCTTGCAAAACCGGTTGGTGTAACACTCCGGGCCGCTTTGGTTCGTTCTGATTTACCTCCGTATTTCGACCACATTTCGGATCCAAACAGGTTTAAAGCATATTCCTTTTGCAGGTTAGTATTAAAATCTCCATAAAGGGCAGTCCGTTTTGTGTATGGATGTCCAAAATCAGTTGGATTAAAATACATTCGGGGCTTCCCTATTTCCGGAATAAGCCGGTGCATCCTTCCAACCGGATTTTCTATTACCCACCAAACTGGATTAAACAGCTCTACAATAAATAAAACAGAAAAGACAAAAAACATTGACATCTCAATCGTACTGTCAAACTCTACATTTTTACCGTTGTAGTCTGCTGGTTGGAGTTCTTTTTCTTTCCACCATCTTGCACCACTTCCGGCAAAGTCCGTGCAAGGAACAGCCGCCATAATGCCATGAACTTGGTTCCCATCTATTTGATCAGCGATGGCACTTGGTATCGTATCTGAAAATATGTCAACACCTAGTTTGATGTCATGCTGAATAACATTGTACCCAGCATCCTTATATGGCCGGGACCAGTTGCCGGTATAATCGAAAAGTGATAGAATTGTTTTCATAATTAATCTGTACAAAAACCAGCCTGGCACCCTGATCCTGTGCCAAATAAAAATTCTGACTGGATAGGCATTTTGTCAATCTGGTGCATGTTATACTTGTCGTGAAAGCGATTTTCCTGAAGGTCTTCCTGAATTTTCGACCATTGCATAATCGCGTTATCTGTGTCGAAGTTCTTTCTTAGCTGCTGGGGTTGCTTCCAAAAGCAGTTCAAGCAATTAGAATCTGCTGAAAATTGGATATCCTGACTATCCCAATATTTTTTCACATGGTAATGGGTTATCATGTCATCTATAAGCGGAAATTCATTGACTCTCCAAACCATTTCATCCCATCTATGATTCCATTTATGAGACTTGGGGTAGTATTGACATTTGTAAGCATACTTGAAACTATCTCCCGCTCTATTTTTTCTGTGAGATTCATCGTGTCGGTAACCAATACGCATCCGAACTGGAAGTTCAGTTCTCATGAAAAGAAACTCAAATATCGGCTCCATCTTTAGGATGCTGGTGCAAAACCGCTTCTGAATATTTGGAATCGCTTTCTTGTACCGGATCATTTCTTCCCACCCCATTCCACGAAGCCAAATTATCTCACGGCCAATCATCTGTTCAAGATCGAACATTGTTTTTAAGACCACAGGATCTTCGGAAGTAGCGACAAATTCAGGATAATTGCCACAGTACTTCTGAAGCTTATCATTTACCATTTGCTTCATCTTCCTGCCAATCTTTGCTCCGGCATTGTGAGCATCAATACAACAAAGAGCGAAAATTTCATAGTCTGCTGGATAATGAACGGCTAGGTAGGAAGATGTTTTCCCTCCTGATAAACTATTAACCGTTTTCATCCCCTCAAACTCCTCCCATCAAAAACCACTCGCTTGCAGGTTGCTTTAATCCGGTCAATCGTCCGGATCCCATATTTGGATTCAATGGCCCGGCCATCCAAATTACTTGTGATAATGACCAAATTTCCACGTTTCTCTGCCTGGTCAATGATTTCAGGAAAAGCCCAACGCCGTTCGCCAAAATCAATCCGGACATCTTCTGTTCCTACATCATCCAGGCTGACAACCCGCTTTTTGAGGATCTCATCCAACTGCTCATTCATCTGTTGGGCATCGTAAACAGAGACAACCCGGCGGTAATACTTCAAAAGGATTGCGGGAATCACAATTTTCGAAAGGACTGTTTTTCCCCGGCCATTAGCCCCAAAAAGAAAGAGTCCCCTCCCCTGGTTGTCTCTCAACCAGTCTGACACTTGTTCATACTCCGGCAACCATTTTGCCTGTGGTCCAACAAAATACCCCAAAGCAGCTTTTAGCACATCTCTGGGGTTTCCGATCCTGTTCAGAAATATCTTATTGGGAAAATCGTAGCCATGAATCATCATTTGATTGGCCATTTCCTCAAATTCTTTCAATTGTTTCAAAATGCCTCCCATTTTTTAGGTTGTGAATTTGGATTCCTGGGATCATAGCCATTCAGTTTATTTTCATCTTTAAACCAAACAGCCTGTGCCTTCTGTTTCCAGTTCTTTACTGAATTACCCTTTGAATCCTTCCATTCTCCAATTTCATAATACTTGAAAAACTTTTCAGCAGCTTCCTCTTTATATCCGTTCTCAGAGAAATAAGATTTCACCTCTTCCAACTTCGGAAACTGGAATTTTTTCTTTCCCCCCATACCCCCCTTATTTAGATCTTTATTTCTATTTCCATTTCCATTTCTATATAGTTCAAACAAGTGTTCAAACACTTGTTTGAGCACCTGTTCATTTTTTAGATTAATGGATTCAATATTTAAAGAGGGAATATTAGCCTTGACAAAATCTTCAAAAGCCCTTGTCATTTCACGCTTGTAGGTCTTTTTAAAATACCTCAAGACATAGGAAGTTTTACCCGCCAAACTGCGTTTCTCCTTAAAAACTTCCCGACGTCTTAAAATCTCATTTGTTCGGGGGTTGTTCAACCGGTGTTCACTTGTTTGTTCAAACTTGTGTTTAAGCACTTGTTCGAACACTTGTTTAAATCTTGCGAACTCCGAAAACTTAACCCCAGCTAGATTCGCCAGGGTCTCAATATCGTTTGATAAGCTCCCTTTATCGTAGTTATGCAGAAGAAGGTTTAAATACCATCCTCTGCAATCTGCATCCATTTCCGCGGTACTGGTAAGCCAATCGGAAATATAAAACAAAACAGCTGGATCTTTCATTTTGGATTAGGTTTAGAACGGCAGGTCCTCATCCGTATCACCCACCGAATAATTGTCCCCTGCATTATAATTCTCTGCTGGGTCCAGAGGTTTAGACGGTTCCTGCCTGGGCGCCCTGCTACCTGGTCTTTGCTCCCTAGATCCCAAAAGAATTAGATTTGTACAGATAACCTCTGTTATGTACTTCTTAATTCCATCCTGTTCATAAGCCCGGGTCCTTAATTTCCCTTCGATATAAACCTTTGAACCTACCTCCACATAATTCTCAACCACTTTAGCAAGACCATTCCAAACAACGATGTGATGCCATTCGGTTTTATCCGGGATCTCACGCCCGTCCTTGGTCTTATATCCCCGTTCAGAAGTAGCCAAAGAAAATTGCGCCACTTTCCCATTTTCAAATTCCTTAATATTAGGCGTTCCGCCTACATTACCAATTAGAGTTACTTTATTCAGCATGGAAATAGAAATTGATTAATAGTGTTAAACTTTATTGGTCAAACCTCTTTAAGCAAGAGATCAAATAATTCATTCTGGATCCTAACTTCAATCTCATCATGATCACCGGTTACCAAGTTGGCGATCTCTCTCTTTTTGTTGATGATTCCGTATATGTATTGATCGATTGTGCCCTCTCCTATAAAGTAGGTGCATTGAACAGAGTTCTTTTGGCCAATCCTATGAGCCCTATCTTCACACTGATCAAGGTCTGCAGGGTGCCAGGGGAGTTCCACAAAAGCAACTCGGGAACTGGCCGTCAATGTGATTCCAACACCAGCGGCCTTAATTGAACAGATTATAACCCGTGCTTCAGGATCTTTCTGGAACCGGTCAACATTCGCCTGTTTTAAGGCTCCGTTCATACCACCCCGGATCACACAAGCATCCGGGAAAGCCTCCTTTAAAACCTGGCCAATCTCTCGAAGGTGGCAAAACAGAATGATTTTTTCACCCGCATTTTTCACTTCTTTAACCAGGTCAACTACAGTTGCAAGCTTACCCCTTGCACTTATCCCTTTAAGGATTCCAATTTGAACAAGTGCTTTCATTCTAACCAACCGGGCAGCTTCAGCACCTGTTTTTTGCTTATACTCGATTAAATACGATTTAAGGTCGTTTAAGGCATGATCGTATTCTTCCTGATTAGTTAGTTCTGTTGGAAAGATAGAGCGCAACTTGGCCGGTAAATCATTCAATACTTCGCTTTTCCTTCGTCTGATGAAACAAGTTTCTTTCATCCGCCCTCCTAATTCTGGAAGGTTGTCTTTATCCAACCATTTAGCCCGGAACATTGAAGCCCCACCAAAGTCTTTCAGCCGGTCCAATACTCCAAGAATTGAAAGCAGATCTTCCTGAGTGTTTACAACGGGGGTTCCTGTCAGGGCCAATATGTACTCTTTACCAGTTGTGATCCCTTTGGAGAACTTGCTTTGAAAAGTTGAGGGGTCTTTAAGCCTGTGAGCTTCATCAATGATCACTGATTTAAAAATGGAAATTTGAGGCTTAAACTGAATATCCTTTAATTTAACCGGCCCTCGTGGAATATCCTCTACAAAGAACTTTTTCAAACTCTCGTAATTAGTGATAAAAACATCCACTTTTGCACCGGTCCCGAATGGGTTCAGTTCTGGTTTTGAGAACATCCACCAACTGTGCTGATTGGCATTGTTTAAAACCATGGCCTTTTTGTCAGACCACATGTGCCACTCTCTTTGCCAATTGATTTTTAACGATGCCGGAGCGATTACCAGACAGGGGAACGCGTTTGCCCTGACCACTGTTTGAATACTCTGCACGGTCTTCCCCAATCCTGGTTCATCTCCTAGAATGAAGCGTTTATTTTCAAGGCCGTACTCAATGCCCTCCTCCTGGTAAGGGAATGGCTTAAGCTCTGACATATTTCAATTTTTCGTGAATAAACAATCGACCTTTCTCGGTCCACACCGTTTGCATCCTGGTTCTCTCCTTTCCTTCGGTATCTGTAAAAACATGGGTTTTGGTCTTTGCAAATCCTTTGTTCTGATACTTGTGGTACAAAAGCCAGGTCCCATTCTGTTTGTATTGGACCCCAAGTTTGTGAAGCTTTTTATTAAGTGAAACAGCGCTCATCCCCAACTCCTTTGCAATCTGGTTTGTGTTGTAAGTTGATTGACTTTGGAGAACACTTTCGAAATACTGAATCTTGGGAGCCGCCAATTGTAGTTGTTTTTGCTGCAATTCTGCCCGGGCTGCTATCCTCTCTTTTTCCTCTTCTGATTCAAAAAGCATCCGGGCAAGGTCTTTACGGCTAATGCTATCCAGTTTAGCATATCCGTTTGTCATTAGCTCTTTGATTTTATCATTGCACCAAATAGCGAACGCCGGTGCAAGCCAACGAGCAAATTCAATTGCAAGATCTTCATGCATCCATGTTCCTGGATTACTTCCACCTCTGACAGTAGTATATGGCTGAAATTCAGCATTACCAGATTTTCTGGTATTGGTCAAAGCTTCAATAAATGAAATAGTTGATGGTAAAGAAAGCCAGTCGTTAGGTCTTCTACCAAAAGCCTTTGCCATTTCAGTAGCATTGACCATTAAATTATCACCTTTAAAAAAGGTAATATCAAACCCGTTGTACTGGTATGTTTGCGGAGGGTTTATGTTTAGAGTCTTCATAAAGTTTGATTTTGATCCTTTCAAATTCTTTTAGCGTGAACACCCAAATTTTATTTTTATGCAGGTATAGGTAGGTTTCACCGATCAGCAAGACATTGAATCGATCAAGGCTTTTGGAGCCCTCAGACAACATTGCCTGAAACTCCAGTTCCTTTACATAGGCTTCTCCAAAACGGCGAACCAATCCTATTCGGTAATTCAATAAATCTCCGCCTTTAAACATGTGACTATTGCCAGACCTGCTTTGTCCGTGAATATTTTGAGGATTAAACCTCATTCCAGGCTTTGGTCCAACTGCAAAAAAATGTCCGGCGTCACTTATCCTCCCATTATCGGAAATAGATTTACCATGAAAGCAGGCATTATCTCGTTCCCGGATGTAGGGATTAACAATCTTGTTTTGTACATGGATTATCATCTCATCGGTTGGCTTTTCGCGCCATGGAGTGGGTTTTTTGCGCTCCTTTTTACCGATTGAGATCTTCTTTTCCGTTGTTTTTTTCTTACCAATTGCTTCAAGGTAAGTGCAATGGGGACATTTCTTAGGTTGGATGGTTGAATTAGGCCGCACTGGAATTGCGCGGCCACATTCACATTTGCTAAATTTCATAGTCAATAGAGAAGGAGACCGAAACCTCCCTCCTATATTTATTGTTCAATAATTACAACATCAGGAGCCAGCTCTTCAATTGCTTTGATTTGCTCATCAATAATTGAATCCCTAACAGTATGAACAATGTCATTCACTTCAGGAGATACAAAGGAACAGCTGAAAGAATCCGGAGAAATGTAAATCTCAACCTCGAACTCTTTTGCCGGCTGACCTTTAAAAATTGGAATGTTCAACTTGAAGCTTTCCGGGATATTTGAATGAATTACTTTTTGGGCAATCATAGCCTTATAATCCCCGCGGTTGTTGTCGCTTTTCTCTGCTTCTTTCTCAACCTTCACCTTTATATCTTGGAGCTCTTTGGAAAGCTTCATTGCAATCTCCTTGGATTGAAAACAACTTCTGTTCATCTTAACGAACTCTGAGAGTTGTTTTGGTGTCCATGCTTCACCGGTGTTGATATTCCACTTTTGTAAATCAGGATGAAGTTGCAAGGCTCCGGTAATCCTGTCCTGAAAGTAGTCGCTTTCCCGGTTTATTAATGCAATGGTCATCTTATCCCGGTCAATAATAATATGACAGGCTTTTTGAGCAATATCATTAACCCTTTTTTCAAGGTATCTTGAAACGCTTTCAATCGTTCCTTTGATATTTACCTTTTCCGGTTCTCGGGGCGGCAATGCATCACCTTTGAGAATTGTAAGTGTGCTTTTCCCGCCGCCTTGCGGGTAAACGTTAATCTGTTCTATGTTCTCTTCAGTCATGGGTTCCATTTTTAATTGTTAACATTGAGGTTTGTCTTTCTTCAGGCTTGAGAGGTCTTGACGAAACCAAAGCTCCTGTTTCATCATAAAGGGCCATCATACCGGAATCCTGGTCATCTATTGCATATAGGTTTCCGGTTTTGCTCTCTGATTCAAATTTTATTTCCTGAACCAGAATTGTTTTGTCTCCGTCCAACTCTTTAATTCGGTCACTGTAATCCTTTTTTATGTCCTTCAATTCCTCCTGAAGGGCTTGGATTTTTGCAACCCGCTCAAAAAGCTTGGTTTTTCGTTCAACAAGTTCCTCTTCTGAAAGCCGTCTGGTGTAAGTTTCTCCTTCCAAAACCTTGTAACAGGAATCACGAAGGATCTCCGCCCTTTGGATTAAAGGCGTGTCAGCTAATAATTGTCTTTCCATAAGTAAGATTGATTTTAAATATGTGGTCCGCGGTTATTAAAACCGCCAGATAGTCTCATTTCTTCTTTCTCTTTGCTGACCAGTGAACGAAGCCAGTCAAGTTGGTGAGTCGCTGAACGATTAAGGCGTTCACACCATAAAAACAAGTAGTTTTCAGCCTCGCAATTTGCCTTGACCAATTCGTTAAGAGTACTGGCAGGAAGCTTAAGGCCCTCTCCCATCTCTTTGACTTGCTCCATGATTGAGCTTTTCATTTTCCGATCCAGATGAAATTTTGCATCTGCTCTCATCTTTCCGGTTCTGGCGATATAACCCAAAAGCTCATCTCCCCGGCTTACTACCGATTCGATTTCATCAGAAAAAGGCTCTTCCAGAAATTTCTGGATGGCCCCGGCCTCGCTCATCAGGTCATCAAAAGGTGTTATATTCATAATTCTCCAAACATTTGCCACCATTTAAAGGTGAGTTCATTTACCTTCTCCATGCCACTCTTGAACATTTCATCGTCTCGCTTAATCGGCACTTTAAAGACCTTAAAATTCTTCTTTGAAATACCGATAAGAACATCCTGCTTGCTTTCGGCAATGGTCATATAAAAGGCCCTCTGCCGATCGTAATCAAAGTGATAAATAGCGTCAATGAATTGCTTCTGGGTCGTGGCAGTAGTAGATTTAATATCTCCGCCCCAACCAAATATCTGCATCCAGATATCCCATTTACATCGTACAGGCAGAGTGTACTGGAATCCGTCCGTTTCAAACTTCTGAATCTTAACCATCACTTTTTGAGGGGTGGAATTCTCAACTAAATGACGGCAGAAATCATCCTTAAGGAATGCAAGCCGCATCTTGTTTGCTGTCTCAAAAATTTCCTCTGTGTAGGGCTCCCCATCGCAGGTTCTAAGAGAATAGTTGACCTTGTGAGGCTCAGTCAACATATTGTCTATAAGGGTTCCGAACTTGTAGGCCTCGATAGGATCCGGCATGTCTATGGGATAGAGTTGACCTTTAAGCCATGACAGGTCAGAGTTTGAAACCTCCGGCCTGTCGTAGTATGGATCTTTCATTTTCTTGCAGCTACTTTAGCAATCTCTTTGTATTCCAAATAAGGACTTTTAATCACTTCCTCATTCTTGTGAGCATACTTCTCACAGAAGGATTTCATCTGTCCCAGGTTCTTTCTTGCTAGTTGATCAAGAGCTAAATTTTTACCCTCTTTCTCAAACCAGAACTGAAACAACAACACAAAACCGGCTGGATGCTTAACATTGATCTCATACCCAGAGCGGGTAACCTTTTCTTTCACCTCGGCATCGAACATGCTTTGCATTTCGGCAGCTTTTTGCTTTGCTTCAGCTTCGGCTTTGGCCTTTTCTTCTGCCTCTTTCTTTTCTTTGGCCCGAAGTTCAGCCTCTTCTTGTTGTCGCTTTTCCTGTTCGGACTTCAATCTCTTGACCTCCTCTGCATTTGCTTTGGCCAGTTGCTCTAACTCTGCTTTTTTGGAAGGAATCTTTGATACAATATCAATCTTTGCCTCCTTTACTCTCTCTGCATAACGTCTTTTGAACTCACCGTACTTCCCGTCCATCACATCAACCTTAAGCGCCACCTTATCATCCTTAGTCAGGTAAATAGTGGTAATCCCAACTTTGAATTGATTAAAATGCTCCTCAGGGTAAGTATCAACAGCTTTCTTTATTGTCTTTTCTGTCTCTGCCAAATTCTCTAATGTAGCTGCATTAAAATACTTATAAAGTTGATCAATATAATCAGAGATATAATCATTAAAGTAGTTCTCTAATGCTGTCTCAATCTGTACGAAAACCTCAGCCTTCTCTTTTTGGATGGCCTGTTTTCTCAAGGCTTCTTGCTCTCGCTTTTTCTGCTCTTCAAGTTTATACTGAGCCCAATTGTTCCTTTTTTGCTGAATCTTAAAATAAATACTATCCGACTTCTTTGGATCAAGCTTTGCCTCAGTAGAGGTGAATTCTTTTTTGAAGGAATCCATCATCTGTGTGATAGGTTTCCTTTTTGAAAGGATCAGATCTAAGGTCTTTTTGGCTTTTACCTGAAAATTATTGAGGTCTTCATCTAAGGAATCGTTCATACCCTCTTGCTCTACTTTTGCAAGAAGAGACTCCCCAAATGAAACCGCTTTGGTTACCCGCCCTTGACTCTCTTGGAGGATCTGAGGCGCACTGGTCGCTATCTCCTGGAATTTTACAATTTCATTCATTGGAAAGGTTTTTTAAAAAGATTAAAATACATCATCATCATCCTCAACTTGAATACTTTGAGGTTGGGCTACTGGGGCACCCCCGAATGGGTCATTATCGGGTTGCTCGCGGGGTTGTTCAAAACTCGGGGCCACAGGCCTTTCTTGCTGAGGAATTGGTTCATCCAAACCATAATCAATCGCCTGGGCTTCATCCTGGAGTTTGGAAAACTGGCCAATTCGGACCTTCGGGAAAGTCTTAAAGGCATGCTTAATTACCTTTGCAGCAAGAAATCCACTATCAATTTGCCCGTCATTTGAAGAGTAAAGAGCATTGGTTTTCCCCTTATTCTTCTTATGTGAGTAATTCTTCAACCTCTCAATGTCATCCGGAAGCATATAATAGAAGTCAAAAGAGTTATCCGGGCGGGTTAAACGAATAAATGCCCCGATAATGTTTTTGGACTTCCGGGGAATGGCCGCTTCATAGACACAAATCTTCTGACCCTTTTCGTTAACAATAGGTCTGAAGGTGTCACCCTCATAAACAATCACGGGAGAATCAGCATAGGCAATCTGGCCGGCCTGCATCCGCAAGACGAGTTCGCCATAAGGACTCACTTCAAGACTGGCTCTCTTCTCCCACTTATCTCCCACCTTTGCGTTTCCCCAAAGGACATAAAGAAGAGGCTGAGAACCTCTTTCGAGAGAAAGAGCGAGACGAGCCACGTCAAGGAAGCATCCATAAATTGAAAATGGCGTACACTGTTGAAGATGTTCACTTTCGCTTATTATGCGGATGAAATTATATTTCTCTGTTTCGAAAAAATTTTCCGCCTCATCTTCTCCCGTCTTGTGTAGATTCATAAACAAATTGACGAATCTCTTTTTTACTCGTTCATCATCCAATAAAGCGATAGGCTTCATTTGGTTGATATCGTTTAAACTTAGTTTTTCCATGATTTTGTGTTTTAGATTATGAAGCACAATTAAGTTTGATATACTTCTCTGCAATTTTCTTCATCTCCAGAAGCTCTGATTTAACTTCCTTTGATTTGTCAACTATTCGACCAGGGAAAAAGGAACGATCCTCAAAAGTTGAATTCAACAACCATATCTCCTTCTCTTCTATAGTCCGAAAGGTTTTTGGAGCATAAACACTCAATTGAATGTTATTTCCAACCGTCCCAAGCTCGTAGTTTAAATGAAACCTTGGCTTGCCAGACATTTCCAGATTATGTCTAAAAACCATTTCATTAATCTCATAAGCGATTTTTACAATTGCCTTTTTCTCGCTACGGATCTGCTTTTCAATTTTCTGTGCTCGTGTCATAATTCTTTCGCGTTTATAGTCCATGCTCTCCTTTAACTCTGCTCTTTAAAATACCCGGTTTACTTTGAAACCGGGAAAGTCAGAGATAGACAGTTATCCCAATCGTCGCTACGTGGCATCACTAAAAAGGAATCGCCCTTTGTCGCTTTCCCGACTGAAACCTGCCTTATTCAGCCTTGTTTGTATGAGAGAGGGACGCACATCATACAACACGATCCTAACCGCCTTAAAAATGTTGATAGCCACTTTTTCTGGAATGCGGAGAAGGCAGGATTCGAACCTGCATGAGAGCCGGCTTAATCTCTCTAAATATTGATTGCCATTTTCGCTCGCGCCTTGCAATCATTATAGCGTCTCCCCAATTCCGCCACTTCTCCAAATTCCGAAATACTTTATACCCACGGGCCTAAATTTGTGAGTGGTAACGGAAATGGGCACTCACAAGACCTTCGTATTCGTGTATTAAGATTTGGTCTCACAAACAGGGAGCGGTCACGGCCTACTGGGCTACGCTTTACCCCTGCTACACGTGTTCAAAATGTCAAAGAACTTCTTGCCGTTTAGGCGGTGAAAGCACAAGGGAGTTTAATCCCTTATGCCCAATGATTTGAGATCGCTTCTACGGATTCTATCCACATCTGAAATCTTTATTCCATCCGGGAAATCATAGTTCGTAGCCGGCATGTCTTCATCGATATTCACAATGCGTATCCGGTTCAAATTGGTATCACAGACCATTGTTAGTTTTGGATTGAGCTTTTTGCTCCAAACTCCTTTGGTGGCAGTTGCATTCATGGGATCAGCACATTGAGGTTTTGGAATAACTTTCTTTGTTTTTCAACTCGGCCTTAATGGCATCAAGGTTTTCTTTTATGTACCAATACACCCTGTTCCAATTCTTAACCGATACAATATTGTTGTCCCATAACCACATGAGGTACCCGGCTGGGACATTCCCCAATTTTTCGCCCCGGTGTTTTCCAAAAGGCATTTGATAGTTATCTGTCATCCTGGCTCTATTTTTTTTGGTGTTCGAAATAGCTTGCCCTATTGCTGGTTCTTGCTACCGCCTCTATCTGAAGGCGATCAATGCGAACTTTGGAGTTGTTGTCACCATCCTTGATGAGCTTAATTAACCCCTCCCTGGCCCATCGCTCAACGGTTGCTCTCCCATATTGCTTATAAGCCTGATTTAAGCTGAGATAAGGTTTTAGTTGCCCTGTAGAAACAAGAACTTTCTGAGCGGCAATCTCGGCAGCATCCAAAAGAGCCCGGCGGTATTCGTGATCAAAGATTATCATTGCTGATTATTAAAGAGGTTATTGTCTTTAGCATACCGGATAAAATCGGCCATGCTGTGAAGACCCAACTTTTTGAAAGAATTCTTCCGGTGATTGTTTACTGTATTCAGAGAGATAAAAAGCTCATTAGAAACTTCATCGTCACTTCTTCCCTCGTAGAGCATCTTCATCACTTCCAACTCACGGGGAGAAAGCTTTGTATTGAACTTTGGAGAACAAATTATGTGATCGTATTTGCATTCTCCACGAAGAGGACATGCAACGAATTCAAAATTCATCCGGCCTAAA
Source organism: Marinilabiliaceae bacterium (assembly GCA_041583495.1). Taxonomy (GTDB): domain Bacteria; phylum Bacteroidota; class Bacteroidia; order Bacteroidales; family Marinilabiliaceae; genus JBFHFS01. Next base: position 21,671 of record JBFHFS010000027.1, read on the forward strand.
TGGTCAATATCAAGAATGTTGTCATACCCTCCGAAATTGCATTTTATGAACCGGCGGACCATCAGGAATTGGTAATACTGCCTGTTTAAACTGCTGGCTTTATAACACTCCGCCAAAGCCTCAAAGGCATCCGGATGAAATTCCCGAATTGAGTCAAGAAATCTATCAACAAAGGAATCTCCCTGGCAAAGTTCACGAACAGGCTTCCCTTTCTCCTTTATCATTACTTCTCCCTCTGGAGTTATATAGAATTCCATTCCTGTCATTTTCTACACTCTTTTAATGGAAACATATCTTTTACAGGGGTTTTGGCCATCCTGGCAATTGTCTTTTGATCATTGTAGCTAGGTCGGTTTTGGTCTTTTAGCCATCGGTAGAAGGTGACCACATTCCGCCCAGTCTTTTTGATGGCCTTTTGCCGGAACTCAGCTTTCTTTTTTTCAGAAAGCCCATTGTAATAGTCTTTTAGTGTCATCTTTCTAAATTTATAAATACTGATTATTATGTATCTCAATTCTTTTTGCGATATTTGTTAATGTCCTTTTGTAATATCACATTGCAAATATAGAGGTTTTTTCTATATCACTGCAAATTTAATTGAACTTTTTTCTATATAAAATGGGCGAAATTAGCGATAGATTTAGCAAGTACATGACATCCAGAGACTTAAACGACAATCAAGTCACCAATAACTTAGGTCTTTCGATAGGTCTTTTAGGAAAAAGTCGTAAACCGGGGAGTGATCTTTCCAAAAAAAGCATAGAAAAAATATTGAATTTCTACGCCGACTTAAACAAAGTGTGGCTTCTTACAGGGGAAGGCGATATGATCAATGCCGAATTTATCCCTAATCATTCCGGGGAAGAAGAAGCAATCAGCAGCATTTCCAAATCAATTCCCTATTGGAATCTTCCGGTTTCAGCCGGGAAAAGCGTATTAGACATCATTGGCAAGACAAAGCCAGATGGCTTTATTAAAGGTCTACCTGGGGCAGATATTGCAGAAAATATTCTCCCGGTAATAGGCACCTCTATGGAACCAGAGGTATCTAGTGGAGCAATCATTGGTGTGCGCAAAATGAACAACTGGGAATCGTTGAATACAGAAAGGATTTACCTTATCATCACGACAGATGATCGAATGATCAAACGAATAGAATATGATGAAACAAACCAGGATATTATATGGTGCGTAAGCCCCAACTATCCACGCTTCAAAATTTACAAATCCGATATAATCGACATCCAGAGAGTTTGCTTTGTATATAACCCTAAATAGAATTCAACAATCAATCTAATCATGAAACTTTCTTTATCTGCACTACAAGAACATTTCACTTCTGATATTGAAAACGAAACCCTCAAGAAAGAATTAAGTAACCTCGCGAACGAGTTCTACAACGAAAACAAAGACCTTCCGGAGAATGACTTTTTTAAAAAATTGGAATCATCAAAACTGATGGTTAAATATGATCTAATCTCCAAGAGGATCAAACTCCAAAACTCTATCAAGACAACGAAAAACATTTCAAATATCAGGAATATAATAGTTTTTTATTTTGTCCTCTCACTAATTGGACTTGCTGCTTACATGTATTATATCTATTAAACTCTTTCAAATGAATAAAGTTTTTACCATAGCTATTCTACTGTTTTTAATCGGATGTAATAATGCAGAAAACTCCTGCAATACGGTATTAAATGGAGCAAAAAAAGGTGCGGTCTTCACTGATATAATGGAAACAAAGTTCATTAATAACAAGTATAAGCAATACTTTGACTACTCTCCTAAATGTGATACAACGCCCATTACCAACAACATAATTATTCCTCAATATTTCGAGTCCTTTAAATTTCTCTCTTCAAAAGACCTAGGAACTGAGGTGATTCATAAAAGCATGAATATCGATAAATTAAAAAACCTTGGAATAAAAGATTTTGATGATTTCAAGGAACACCTTATGCAAAAAGAAAACGCACAACTAAAAGATGGAAATATATTTTACACTGAAGGGGAAGCAAAAATTAAACAAATGACCTATGAATTAAAATCAGATTCAAAAAGATATATACTTAAAATTATTTGCCTTAACAAAGGTGAAGGATGGAAAATTTTTAACGCCTTCTATCTACCCATTTCAATGAAATAATCCATGGAACCCCTCATTCAGATCCATTTCCGTAAGTCCCGGGCCAAAGACTTCCCTGACATCATAAAAAGGTGCAAGCACTTTGATGACTTTACTCAGGGAGATGTTAATAAGCTTTCAATCGGTTCAGTAAATGAATTGATGAACAACTGGGCTGATTTCATGGTGATTGCAACAAGAGTCCCAAACTTTGTTGGTTCACGGGCCTGGTTTATGGGTGACGAAATCGTTCCCTTTAAACCCGACTTTTTCTATTCTCTACAGGACACATTACAATATTGCTATAAAGGCTTCAAAGAAACCTCCTATATTAAGACCTTTTGTCTTCATGACTGGGGTTGCAGAAGACTTAGCAGCATTCGTAAAGAAATAGATCCTGCCGATAAGTGGACCTTTCACATGCACTGGTATCGATACGGCCATTTTGAAGGAGACCGATGGCTCATTGACAAGGGATCCATCCTTAATGTTCTAAAAAGAGAGGCACAAAACAATTATTTGAATGCTTGCCCTGCCTTTGATTTCGAAAGAGTAAAAAAAGCAGTAGACAAATTACCGGATGAAATCGAACTAAATGAACAGTGGCAAATACTAAAAAGAACAGAACTTAAAAAAGATGGATTTATTGAAGTCCCCTTTTCAATAGCACCGGCATGGATTGAACCCAATGAAGACAATCCTGGTCATCTTCAATTTGAAATAGGAGTTGGAGTTAAGGTCAAAAAGAGAATTGACCCTGAAAATATGACGGAAGAAGAAATTAATCAATTTTTGGATGAAATGAACAGGAAAAACAATAACATACAGCATTAAGCTATCCCAATTTAAGACTCCGATGAATCTATTTTTATCGAACTATTCTGAACAAACTTTATCTGCTTAATAATTTCTTCAGCCTTTTCTTCACTCAATACACCTAGTTCAAAATCTTCTAATTTACTTGAAATTTGTTCGTCAAAAGATGTATCAATTAAATATTTTAATTTTTCATTTTGTAAATACGTAAATTCTTTTGGTTGATACTTAAAAACCTTTAATTCGTCCTCCACCCTCTTTCTTGTGAGAAATCCAAATTGAAATCCAGTTGAAAAACAGCCATACTTCCCCTTGTTTTGCTCAAGAACAAACCATTTTTGTTTTTTAAACTTCTTAATTAGCTCAAATTCAATTTCATTTAACCCAAATAAGCTCAATAGCTTTACATCCTTAATCTTACACCCCAAAAAACTTAATTTAGAACAACAAGAACCAGAAAAACATGAAGAATAAATATCACTCCCAGAGAAACTTACCGATGTCATAAGGTTTCCTTGAAAAGAAACATCCTCTAATTTTGAAAAGGAAAAATGACATATACTAATAAGAGAACCCCAAAAGCTACTATCGCAAAGATCTATTCCCAAAAAAGTTGTTCCATAAATATGAGTCCCTACAAAACTTAAATTTTCCAAAAATGATCCGTTAATAAAAAAAGATTTTCTGATTATTGAGTAATTGAAATCAACACGATTGAATTTTGCATCATCAAAAACACATTTATATAATTTTGAATTTTCGAAATCGCAATCTTCAAAATAGGAAGATAAAAAACTACATCCAGTAAATTGAGCTTTCTTCAAATTTACATGATCAAATTCAACATCATCGAAAGTTCCATTTTCAGAAATAACCCCTGATAAATTCGCATGGGAAAACCTATAACCCTTAAGATAGCATTCTGTTAAATCAGCATCAAACTCCTCGAAAATAAATCCATTTTTATTACTCTTACAAAACAATAATTTTAAAATCGTCTGAATCTCATTGGAAGGCTTTTTTTCATGCAAAGATTGATATCCAACATTTGATGTGGTCGTTCTCACATGAGCGCATAAAATATTAAAAACTTCATCTTTGAATTCATTTGGATAATCCACGGCCAGTTTGGTTAAAGATATTGCCGCTCCAGTCCTGGCGGACTCATGGTTATTTCCTAACAATTCAATAGCATTAGAGAACCGGGTGATCCTTTCGCTTTTTTCCTGCAAACCCAGTTGCTTTCCTTGATTAGTTAGGCGATTACTATTAATAACAACATTTATAATCAAAACAACAACTCCAAAACCGGTCACCCATAGAGTAAAAAAATCTTTTAAAGGTAAACCGAATTGAATAAATTCCACATTGATCTCAACAAGGAAAAAAGGAAGAAGAAACAATATCAACAGAGCTCCATAAAGGATTGTATGCCTTTTCATAAAAGTGTTGTTTTGACAAATATATTCTTTGAAGATAACAAAAATATTTTCCTCCTATTTATCAATACAGAAAAACAAAGAACCATTAAAACACCAAATCCAGCACCTTCCTATTCGCATCATCAATGATACTCCAATCACGGGCAATATAAATGTCCGTGATTTTTGTTTTCTCATCTACATGGTTGAGGGCGAAATGAACATCATCCTTACTAATCCGGCAATCATTCCTGGCAATGCTGGCCCATGAATGCCGGGCGTAATAGGTAGAGAGGGGAACCTTCAATACAGCCGCTACAGCAACAACCTTAAGCCCTTTGTTGACATTGGCATTAAAGATCTCCTTGCTGGAATATAGGCTCGAAAACGAAAACGCCTTTTCAACTCCTCTGTACTTGTTGATCAAAGCCTGGACTTCTGGCTCTATCTTTATTGAAATTTCGGCCTGGTCAGACCTCCTATCCATTGTTTTTACCCTCCTGTATGTTATCCGCCCCTCTTTTATGGCATCGGCCGGCAAATCATATAAATCGGCCGTATTCATGCCAACCAGCATAAAAGAAAGCAGAAAAACATCTCGGGCCACAATTGCACGTTGAGTTAGAACTTTGTCCTCCACGGATATAATTTTTCTGACTTCCTCAACAGAAAGATTTCTTTTTCGAGTAACAGGCAGGGGCTTGACTTTATACTTCCTGAACGGGTAGTGCATTATCACAATATCCCCTTTATCTTCGTCATTGAATTCCGCAATAGCCGCATTAAAGAGTGTTCGAATATTGGATGTATAATTCCTAACAGTGAGATCCGAGGATGGCGGTTTCTTAGTTTTTGTCTCCCTTCCGAACTGATCCTTACGAATAATTCTTCGCTCTGTTTTAAGATAGTTTTCGAATGAGACCAGGAACTTTGACGTGATTTCTGAAATAAATATACGCTCGGTACCAGTAAAATCGATCAATGCGTTCAAAGTCGCATTAAATATGTGCCGATAGCTTGATTTCAGATTAGAAACGTGCTTTCTTGAAAATTCAACAAAATCAATTTCACCCCCTTTGTTTGTAGTTTGTTTTACGAAGAAATCAGCCAGATCTTTGGCTGAATAGTACTCGATCTTTCGGCCAAGTTTTTTAACCATCAACTCTTCATAATCAGCAATCCTATTATTCAGCTCACGAAGAATAAAAGAGTCCTTAATCTCAAAATTCCGGGTTAATTGTCTCTTTACTACCCTATATTCCGTCTTTACATAGGCAGATTTACGCTTCCAAGTCACCCGAATAGATACCGGATAAGTTTTATCGGCCCTTTGCTGATGCTTAAAAGTGCAAATCTTAAATGTCGCCATTTACGTAAAACAATCGTAAAACATTTTCTCAAATTCCTACACAAATGTATGTTTTTTCAGCAAACAAAAAAAGGCCCTGAATTCAATCAGAGCCTTTAATTCATTGAGTTTGAGAGTGAGCCGAGGAGGGGATTCGAACCCCTGACCTGTTGTTTACGAAACAACCGCTCTAGCCAACTGAGCTACATCGGCATTAAAAAAGAAGCGATATTACGCTTCTCCATCTGTAATTCTGCGCAAATTTAACAATTTACTTCTTTTACGGCCATATTCTTCAAATTATATTTACACCAAAGGCTCAATCCGCATTCGTCGCACTTGGGTTTACGGGCCATGCAAACATAACGACCGTGTAAAATGAGCCAATGATGGGCGATGGACAATAACTCCTCAGGGATATATTTTACCAGCTGTTTTTCTGTTTCCAACGGGTTTTTGGCATTGACCGAGAGCCCAATGCGAGCCGCCACCCGAAACACATGGGTATCGACCGCCATCGCAGGCTTTTGATATACCACCGAAGCGATTACGTTGGCGGTTTTACGCCCCACTCCCGGCAGTTTCTGAAGTTCCTTAACGTCGTCGGGCACAACCCCTCCAAAATCCTCCTTCAACATACGAGCCATGCCCACCAGATGCTTGCTTTTATTGTTGGGATAGCTGCAACTCCGAATCAATTCAAATACCTGTTCGGGAGTGGCCTCTGCCAGCTCCGTTTCGGAGGGATAAACCTCGAAAAATGGAGGGGTAATAACATTCACCCGCTTGTCGGTGCATTGAGCCGACAGGATAACCGCTACCAGCAATTGATAAGGTGATTTGTAATGCAGCTCTGTTTCGGCTACCGGCCTGTTTTCCTGAAACCAGGCAATGGTTTTTTTAAATCTCTCTTCGCGTTTCATGTTGTAAACAAAAATAGAGATTACAACTCAAAACGCCAACTCACCCCAAATCCGACAAACCAGTCGGGGGCCCGTTCGTTTAGCCCTTTGCTCAGATAGGCATCCATCTGAAGATCGGGACTCAAAAGATAAACCAACCCTGTATTTCCAGAATGGGCAGGACCTGAATTCTCAGCAAGAAGCCCAAAGAGCTCCACAAACCCACCCAGGTTGCCGCCCAGTGGGAACCCCAGTGCCGAAGAATAGGGAAACACAGCCCCGTCACTTTCACCATCGAAGGCAACCCCCAGGTTGGCGCCCAACCCAAGACCACGGCCTAAGTCCCAGGCCACAGCACTTAAGATGTCTCCACTCCAGCTGTCCGACGAAAAGTGAGAACTGCCGGTAAACGAAGGAACAAGGGTATTGAGAATGGCCATCTCGGGGCGAAGACCCGATTGGGAAAACAGCTCTGCCTTAAAGCCAAAAGATAAGGGTTCAAAACCCTCCACGGTCTCTCCCGGAAAGGAATAAGAAGAGTACCCCAACCCCAGCCGGAATTCAAAACCCGGCAAAACCCCCAATCGAAAAAGAGTAGAATTTAGATTTCGGGTGTAGCTTTTGGACCCATCCATCTCATCCACTTCAAAATGAAACCCCGTTTCAATTTGCCATATCCCGGGCGCCACAGAAACCGCCGACTCAGTCATGTCGGGACGGTCGGTCACCATTGGATCCCGTTCCTGACCCCATAAACAAACAGAGGCCATCATAATTGTAATCCCAAGAAAACCACGCTTAAATCTGATCATAAAATGGTTTTATATGATATTGAAAATCAATCCCGAAAAAAAACGGCTGACCTTAAATAGTGTTGGACTCAAAAGTCAGAAGTTTAAACCATACCCTTCGTGTTGGAGGTTTGCCCAACTCGAAAATTGTGCGTCCCGCAATAGCTTTAATTAGGTTCTTATTTTGAAACCAACAAAAAGCCTAACCGGGATAGCCTTCCGCAACACACCCCAACAGGTGTGCCCTAACCTGATTGGGAAAACCTGTTGAGGGCAAGTCCCGAATCATCGGAAAAAAAACAGCCCTTTTCAGACAAACACTAAATAAACATAAGGAGACTAAAAGCCATCACGGCCATTCCCCCAATCAATCCATAGATGGACAAGTGGTGCTCTCCAAACTCACGAGCCGCCGGCAACAACTCGTCCAGGCTGATAAAGACCATGATGCCCGCCACGGAGGCAAAGACGATCCCGAAAACCAACGGACTCATAAAGGGCAAAAGAATAAAATAGCCCAAAAGCGCCCCAATAGGCTCCGACAAACCGGATAAGAAACTCAAACGAAAAGCCTTACGCTTACTCCCGGTGGCATAGTAAATGGGGACCGATACGGCAATCCCCTCGGGTATGTTGTGTATGGCAATGGCTACGGCGATAGCAATCCCCAGATTAGGATCCTGGATAGCCGCCGTGAAGGTGGCCAATCCCTCCGGGAAGTTATGAATCCCAATGGCCAGAGCGGTGAAAAGCCCCATCCGCATCAGTTTGTGATTCTTGATCTCTTTTTTCCTGTGACTTTCGGTCATATCCTCCACCAGGTGCATCTCATGGGGATTCTCCATTTTAGGGATCATCTTGTCGATGATGGCAATAAAAATTATTCCCCCAAAAAAGGCCCCAACCGTGGCCCAGGTGCCGGCCACCTCCCCCATGGCAGTAATCAGCGAATCCTTGGCTTTAAAAAAGATCTCCACGAAGGATACGTAAATCATCACCCCGGCCGAAAACCCCAGACTAATCGATAAAAACCGCGTATTGGTTCGCTTGGCAAAAAAGGCCATCGCACTCCCGATACCCGTTGCCAAACCCGCAAAAAGAGTCAATCCAAAAGCAAAAAGGATGTTGTTCCATTCCATGGTAATCGTCTTATATGAAATTTGCCCGGAAACCCGTGGCAGGATAAAATCAAACTCAATAATACTTTAGCCCATTCTCAAACTATTTCAACAAGCCGCCAAAGGGGATAGTTCAATTAGCCGTGATGAAAAGTTTCCCAAAAACCGTCCAGTATGGTTACTTATATGGGGCTTACTAACACGTAAGGTATTTTATTAAAGCATCGCCTGGACCCTAACCTTTTTTTGAATAGCAAAAGAACTGGTTCACGGCAAAACCTGCCATCACGATTTCTTTTTCTGCTTTTGCCTGATCTTACCAGTCTCTAAATCAAAACACTATCTTATTTTTTGCAGCAAATGCGCTTCCACCACTCTCCTGTATCTATTCTTTGGGGTTCGGTCGGTTCTGTCTGATCTTCCATTGGGTAGTATAAAAATTCATCTTTGGATCGGCCACATCATTACACTTGACGATTAAAGCGCCTTCTTTTTCCCAGTAGGACTTCACGGTATACCCGTTCATCACTCCGTCTTTTGGGCCTCTTACCGTTTCATCGTCAGGATTCACCACAATCTTCAACCCAAATGATTGGTTCAGCATGTCCATATCACCGCGGCTATTGCCGCCCACAATGAGTGGCCGTGCCTTAATAAAAGTCTCAATGGAGCTGGCTTTCCCATCATCCTGGGGGATGGGCGGAATGATTTCGCCGGTGGTTTTCCCATGGGCTATGACACATTTTGCCCCAACAATATGGGTGGTAGAAAGGCCAAATTCTTCTGCCACAAACTTCTGATACAGCAACTCTGGGGAAGCGGTCAGTATCCACACCTCGAAGCCATATTCTTTAAGGTTGGCAATTAATTCTTTCATTTCGGGATAAAACTTGCCCTTATAGGATTTACGGTAACAATCGTAACCGATCATCTCTATCTCCTCGGGAGTAAGCCCGGCCAGAAAATGCACCCGGTCCTCCACATATACTTTACCAACATTATCTCCATTTTTTACCATCCGATCCAGAATGGCCAATTTATCCTTAGAGGCTTTATCGTTCCGGTTTTTCAACACCTCATCGGCATATTGATACAGAGCCTCATCAGCCAGATAATGGGGTACTTGTCCGAAAGTTGTCCCATCACAGTCGAAAACAGAGACTTTTCTTTCCTTCATGGCCAGGGTTGAATTCAGAAAGCTCTCCAACTGGTCGTTCACCTCGGTAGACCAGCTCTTAATGGGGCGATAAGTTTGGGCTTGCAAACCCACCTGGATCCAAACACCAAGCAATAAACACATTACCAATAGTCTCTTCATCACAATAGGTATTAAATTTTTAATCTATTTACATCGTTCTCCTCTATATGGAGTCTTTAACAATACGAGTTGTACCCTTATATTTTACATGCTGCGTTTTTCTCTGTTCCAGGTGAAAGTCGTAAATAAGATGGCTAACAAACAGGCTGAAAGCATCAGAATAAAAGCCGCATCCCAGCCCCAGGAGTCCACCATGAAACCGATGGCAATATTGGCAAATAAGGCACCACCCAGGTAGCCAAACAAACCGGTTAATCCGGCCGCCGTTCCCGCTGCTTTTTTGGGAACCAAATCCAAAGCCTGCACCCCGATCAGCATCACCGGCCCATAAATAAGAAAGCCAATGGCAATCAACGCAATATTATCGACCATGATATGACCCGGAGGATTCTGCCAATACACATAGATGGCCACCATGACCAGTAACATATAAATCACGATTGCAGGAGCACGCCGGCCCGAAAAGACTTTATCAGAGATCCAACCACACAATAAGGTTCCGGGAATCCCGGCATATTCATAGGCAAAATAGGCCCACCCCGACTCTGACACAGAAAAACCTTTCGCTTCCTCCAAATAAGTGGGAGCCCAGTCCAATATGCCATACCGTACCAGATAAACCATGGCGTTGGCAATAGCGATCAGCCAAAGAAACTTATTTTTAAATACATAGGTAAAAAAGATCTCTTTGGTAGAGAACTCCTTTTCATAGCTGGTTTTATAATCTTTGGGATAATCGTTCCTGAACGCTTCAATATTGGGCAGCCCACACGATTGTGGGGTGTCCCGGATTAAGATATAAGCGATTAGGGCAATCACCATGGCAATTAAAGCCGGGAAATACAATTTACTTTGCCAGTCCCCAAAAATGGCGATGCCCAATACGGCTAAAGGACCTATAAGCCCCCCACCAATATTATGAGCCACATTCCAAATCGACATCTTTGTGCCTCGTTCGTTGGTCGAAAACCAATGGACCATCACCCGGCCACAAGGGGGCCAGCCCATCCCCTGAAACCAACCATTCAGAAACATGACCAGAAACATGATGACCACCGAGGAGGTCAACAAAGGGACCACCCCCAAACTAAACATCGTAAAAGCGGAGAGCAACAATCCCAAACTTAAAAAGATTCGTGCATTGCTTCGGTCGGAGACCCCCCCCATCAAAAATTTACTGAGACCATAAGCGATAGATACTGCAGAGGCGATGACCCCCAATTGTCCCTTGGTATAGCCCTGCTCAATTAAATCGGGCATCACCAAAGAGAAATTTTTTCTTACCAGATAATACCCGGCGTATCCCAAGAAGATGCCCAGGAAAACCTGGAGGCGCAACCGTTTATAGGTGGGGTCTATTTTCTCTTTGGGTAACAACTCTTTGTGACGGGCAGGTGCCAATAAATTTTTCATGGGCAACAATTATATGTTTCGTTTTTTTCTGTCAACGCCAAACCACTCCCCTAAAACAGGATTTCTCCCCACCAATCAACAGGAGAAAATTTTTTCCATCTGACCCGAATCCCGCACTTTGAAAAACGTTATTAGTTTGGCGGTAATTCCAGCTTTAATGAATAATAGTCTATCGGTTTTCAATAACAAAAAGCCTTTTTGTTAAAATAACAGTAAATTAATAGAAAATTAAATGAAGATCAAAGAAGCACTAAAAGAAAACTTATCACAAAAAAACGAAACCTAACTGAAAAGAAAGAGATCCTATCCGGAGGGAATAATAAGCCTACCTGATCTCCCTATGCAAGAACGACTGCCCTAAAGGCAGCCGTTCTTGCAAATGACCCTTAAACCAACAATAAGCCACTAAACAAAAAGTGTTTTTTACCATTTGTAATTTTGAATATCAGCACATCTGTTGACCATATCCGCAGGAGAATTTGGTGATTCCCCATCAATTTTCAAGATAAATACCATGCGGGACCTGTCCAGTGCCTCCCTCACATCCATAGCCACATCGGTCCTCTAATAAAATAAGAAGCACCATATTGTTAAGTGTAATATTGGCTTTGAAACAACCTCCCGATTCGTAAGGTCAAGCCTAATTAGCCATTAATTCGACATTCACCTCCCAGTGTCCGGGCTGACTAATCTTAAACTCAAAACTTCCCGGACCACTCACCATTACTCTAAAAGGATAATTAATTTGTTGTATCTCTTTCTTGAACCCATTCTGAATAATATTTGCAAAATTCCCCTCAACCTTCCGGAGGGTGATTTCCTGGGTGCTAATTCGCTTACCTTTTTTTAAAAAGACAATATCCACCTGATCTTTATCTCCACTTAAACGAACACCCTTAACAGACATGATACTTGAGCCCCGATTTAGTAAATTAAAAGGGTCCTTTTCCTTGCCAATATACTCCCCGTCTTTCCAATATCCGGTAATGACTTCCTGATCACTTTTAGCGGTAAAGACTCCTTGCCCCTCCATCTTTCCCTTTACAAACTCTCCTTCATACATATCCAGGTTTTCCCAGGTATAGACCCCTTTACCGTGGGGTAATCCTTTTTTAAATTCCCCTTTATAGGTATCTTTTCCTTTGGCTTCACCAAAGCCGTTGGCAAGTCCTTTTTTGCAGGCCCCTTCATAGGTCCCCGAAATAGACTCTAAGTTAACTTTACAATCCTGTGCCTGGGCATTATGGATGGTAAACAAAGCCATTACCACCCCTACCCCAATAATTATTTTTCTCATCGTATTAAAATTAGTTATGACAATATACTAAAATAACCTGCCAGGTCAAACTGGCAGGTTACTATTCGTAAATTGGTGAAGATATTTTAATTTACATCCCACCAAATAGGGGTAGTATGGGTATCTCCACCCATTTTGGCCACTTGAGCCTCATAATTTTCCTGATTCGTCGTCACTTCACTTTCAGGATACCTCAGACGGGTAGCCATTGGGACGACTTCATTGCTGAGCCGGTCTTTAACCACACCTAAAGGAACCAAACCCGTTCTACGAACCAGACACCAGGCCTGGGCAGGATTGTACATACAATCCAGCCACCTTTGAATGATCACCTGCTGCAATCCGGTAGAACTGTTATAGGCAATTCGGGGATGCGTGATAAAAGCCTGGATTTCTTCTGAAGTAGGCGTTACAGGAGCGGCCATACCCCAATCCTCATGCGTATTGAGTTTATAAGTCTTCAGAATTGAGGCCTCAATCCCCTTCTCATACCATTCCTGGGCATCGCCAGAGCCGGCTCCTTTTAAAATGGCTTCTGCTCTGAGGAAGCAACTTTCAGAATACATCACCTGAAACTCAATATTGCTGATGATATTATCTGCTACATACCAGTTATGAGCCGAATAATTGCCTTTAAAGTCTCCATTCGGATCATCGTTATTCTTTCTCCTGTTAGGATTGTAGGGATCGCCGGTTATTCCATCGGGCCGACTATCATAATCCCATGAAATGGGCGCGGCCACCCATTCGCTATCGACATTGGTTTCGTACCAGATATAGACTCTGGGGTCGATAATGTCAGAACCATCAACCGCAGGATCATCAACGGCATTCATATACTTCCAGGCCGTCGTACTTAACCGGGTATAAGGACCATACTCATAAGTCCACTGCTTACTCATGTCTTCAAACTTAAAACCATCCGCGTAACTTTCCATTAAAGGACCAGCCATAGCCCCCTGAATATGAGGCGTAGCGAAGGTTCCATCCACATTCGACATTCTAAGGGCATAACGCAAACGGATGGTATTGGCAAACTTGATCCATTTATCCACATCCCCGTTATAAACCACATCCGCCACACCAAATCCTTCAATCACGCTACCTGCGCTGGTCACATCCCCTACAGAAACCCCACTCAAAACCGAAACCGCATTCCCCAGATTGGTGAGGCAATCTTTATAAATGTCTTCCTGACTATCAAAAACAGGTCGATAAATCAATTCAGAGGAACCTTTTCCGCCTTCAAAATAAGGCATATCGCCATAGAGATCGGTTGTTCTAAGCGAGAAATAGGCTTTCAGTATTTCGGCAATCTCCGCTCGAATAATTAAACGGTCGGGATCCGCATCCTCAACCACTTTTTGTTTGATCACTTCATAATTGGCCAGAAAGTCAAAATAAGCATCCCAGATTGCATTCCGTCCCTTATCATGCATATTATTGGGATTGTTTTCCCCCTCGGAAGGGTCACCACCATTCTGATAGGAACTCAGTTGCGACCATTGATACAACCGTTCGTTCATCGTATACAAACCGTAGTCTCCCTGAAACTTAACCCGTTGCTCCAAACCGGTAAAGATAAAATTGAGACTGGTTTCGGTTGGGCTCATCTTATCAACATTGAGTTCATCAAAACCATCATCACACGAGGTCCCCCAGGTTACTACAAACAGGAAAAGGACCATGTACTTAAAAGTCTTATTTATATATCTCATGATATCTGTTTTTCAAAGGTTATTAATTAGAAACTGGTTCTAAGGGTGACACCATAAGTTGAAACCCCTGGGAGTTGTCCCCATTCCATCCCCTGAGCATTCCCAACACCGTTCATCCCCGTTGGGTTCATATTGTCGGGGGCGGTATTTCTTAAGTATCCAAGATCTCTTCCAATAAGAGTCACACTTCCATTTTTAAGAAATCCAATTCTGTTGAGAATGGACTCCGGAAGGTTATAGGTCAAAGACACTTCCTGGATGCTTATATAGGAGGTTTCTATTACCATAGGGGTAATCAATCCTTTGCCCCACGAAAAGATATCGGCATGCTTATACCAGTAAGGCACAATATTGGTATTGGCGGTTCCATCCTCTAATCTACCCACCTTAACCAGCCCGTCCTCACGTACGTTCCCATCCGAATCGGTCCAGGCCAAACCACCATGTTCAGCGTTCCATCCTTCGAGGGATCCGGGAGACTGACCCATGCCATACTGAGCAGTCATCGATCCATAAAAGACATCTCCCCCTTCACGAATATCAAGGATAACATTCAACGACAAGCCCTTCCAGGAGAAGGTGTTCACCAAGCCGCCCAGGAATTTGGGGGTAATGTTTCCGACCTCCACTCTGTCGGAGGTCAGCAGGTACTCTTCGCCATTGACATCCAGCAACCGGTTATCGGCCGTTTTTTCGGATGCATCGGTTTCTCCATTTCCATTGGTATCAAAATAGGTATAATCCCAACCCATGATGGTTCCATAGTCTTCTCCCGGTCGAGCCTCCACCGAAGGACCATTATTACCGAAGATTCCGCCCATCCGGTAGGTAAGCGCTCCAGGGGCCAAAGAAAGAACCTTATTCCGGTTACCGGTGAGGTTTAAGGTCACGTCCCAGTTAAAATTCCGGTTTCGAACAGGGCTTCCGCTTAACAACAATTCCATCCCTTTGTTTTGAACTTCACCCGTATTAAAGGTAAAGCTGTTAAATCCCGAAGAGGAGGGAAGCGGAGCGGACATAATTTGCTGAGTAGAATTAATTTGGTAATAACTAAAGTCAACCCCTAAACGCCCCTGGAAAAAGCGGAGGTCCAGACCCACATCGTAGGAGTGTGAGATTTCATTTTTCAGTGTCTGTGGAGGGATGGTCGTTCTTATGGATCCGGTGGTTTGCCCATAAAAAGTCCCCGTAGTGAAAGTTGGGGTCAGTTGATAGGGCTCCGTGTCATTCCCTGCCATAGAGTAGGCCAACCTTAACTTACCGAAACTCAGGGCATCCACCCCGATATCAAATGCATCGGTAAAGATAAAACTGGTTTGCACCGAAGGATAGAAGTAAGAGCGTCCATCGGCCGGCAAGGTCGAAGACCAGTCGTTTCGTCCGGTGACATCTAAAAACAAATAATCTTTAAAACTCAGGTTCACTGATCCGGCCAGGGAGTTAACGGTTTTTTCATATCTGTCCTCATTCGCATTCAGGTTATTGAGGGCCCACCCTGACCCCACCTTACCGGCATCATCGGCAGGCATATCAATATTATCGAAAGTATACAAATTGGGATAAACAAAATCCCGATTCCCATTCCTTCCCTGGATATAGTAATATTTACGGCTGTAATGCTCGCCATTAACAAAAGCGGTGAGGTGTAAATCTTCGGTCAAATTTTTATTCAGGGTTAACATCCACATGTGATTCTGGATCTTGTTTTTATCCAGGGAGTGATTATACCGGCCACCCAGGAGCCCATCACTGTCGTAGGGCCGGTTTTTGCTTTCGATATCCAGGTTGGCATAATCAATCCCCAGAGTTCCCTTAAAGGCCAACCATGAGGTGATATCCCATGTTATGGATGTGGAACCCAGCACACGGTCTTTGCGTCGCTCCTGGTTATTAGCATACAGATTCCAGAAGAAAGAACCGCCACGACCCAACCCGCGGTAATTGTTTGCGGGATAGCCTGCCAGTTCATCAGTACCCGGCCGTCCCTGTCCCGTAGGCCGCTGTGAACCATCGGGATACTCATACCGATCGGCTTCGTACATGAGCCAATTGTTTACATACCCACTGTAACCAATCCTTTTTCCGATTGAATTTTCGGTATTACCCAGGTCGGGTGAGTTAAGCTGATAACTATGGATATACGAAACCGCCGCATCTAACCTGATTTTTGGTGTAATCTGTTCAGAGATATTCAGGGCGATGGTCGAATTATCACTTTCCGTATTAGGGGTAATAGCCTCCGTATTACGGCGTGTCATCGACAGCCTTACCGAACCATTCTCATCCGAATTGGAAACGGCCACATTGTAGGATTTATTAAAGCCGGTCTTCAGGTATTCTTTTATCGTATTGTGTTTCGACCAGGTTTGAACGGTCCCATCCCACCACAAGATGGGCTGATCCTTAATTTCCGGTCCCCAGGAGGCTCCAGAGCCCCAATAACTGGTCGAGGGAATTTGGTTGTAGGTCACCCCGTCGATGGTAATGGGCTCAAATTCCATCCCATCAGCAATAATTACGTTTTCGTAATAACTGAGGGTTCCCCCGCCACGTACATCCTGCTTGTCCATAAACCGGGTGGCCTTGGTATAGGTATAACTGACATTCACATCAACCCCCAGGCCTTCGCCTTTTGTTCCTTTTTTGGTGGTGATGATGACTACCCCGTTAGCCCCCCTTGAACCATAAAGAGCTGCACCGGCCGGGCCTTTTAACACCGACATATCTGCAATATCCCAGGGATTGATATCGTTGATTCCCGACCCCCAGTCTTTACCAGATTCCTGACCGGTCATAGAGGTGGAACCTGCCCCCGTAATGGAGTTTTCAATGGCTACTCCATCCACAATGATCAGGGGTTGGTTTTTACCATTAACCAGCGAGCTGTTTCCACGAATATTGATCCGGGTGGTCCCCCCTTCAACACCATTTCCATCCATAATCTGGACTCCCGCAATTTTTCCTTTCAGAGCATTGAAGGCATTGGTCTCCGTCGATTGGGCAATCTCATCCCCATCTACCGATTGTGCAGAGAAACCAAGCGACTTCTCCGCCCTTTTGATACCAAGAGCGGTTACAACCACTTCATCAATACCAATAGCATCCATTACCAATTTAACATTAATCTCAGTACGTCCGTTAACCGGCTCTTCAACTGAGACCATTCCTACAAAGGAAAAAACTAAGGTTGCATTCGCCGGAATACGGATGGTGTAACTACCACCCACATCAGTAATAGTTCCGTTACTGGTCCCTTTTTGATAAATTGTAGCACCGGGAATCCCACTTCCACTTTCGTCCGTAACCCGTCCGGTTACTGTTTGCTGTGCATAAGCACTGCTTAGCAGGGCAAAACACGCCGTAAAAATCAGTAGAATCTTTCGCATAAAACTAAAATTTAAATGACTATTTATTACAAGGGTTAATCAAAAGCATATTCAGCACCCTATAAAATTTTGGAAGAAAGGATAAAGAGGAGTCGAATTATCTCTTAGAAATTTATCTTCCAAAAACCCACAGATATTCTTCACTCATTCTATTTTCATTTCCGCGAATTGTTAATTTGTGAGTTTTTCTTTTAAAAAGCATTATTCCTTTATCTTATTAATATACAACCACTTAGATATTCAGCAGTAAAATCAACCAGTATAAAATTAACCTTTTTTTTAATTTTTCAAATTTTTTTTGCTTTTTTTTAGAATATAAAATAGCCTGGCATAATAAAATAAGCTCGGAACACCGGCCATTATTGGAGTCTTTAAACTCCGACCTCAATGCATAAAATCTACTTCTGATTTTCTCCGAAAAACAAACAACACCAAAGTTTTGAAACATGGTTTTCGTGGCCCTGCCCCCGGCAAAAAACACAATAGCTTAACCTCCCCAGTAAACTGCCTGAGAAGGCTTTAAAAAAGGAAGTTTTTGGAGTAGGGGACTTATACTGGATCTCCTACAGAACTATCCAGATGGAAAATTGGGACTCGGTAAAAGAAGAATTTATATCCAAACAAAGGAGAAATAAACCAAGGGACCTGTGGTTGTGTGAAAAGAATTAAACACCATCAACCATTATAACCGGACTCCCCAAGAGGGCTTATAGAATTGCCATCCTAAACATTAGGCAGCATGGTCCCAAACGCCTCAATATCTTGCACTATAATTTCAGGGCGGGGCTGCATCCTTTCCCCATCCTCCAGGGTTGACTCCCCGGAGAGAACTAAAACACTCAACACCCCGGCTCTATGCGCCATGAGCATATCGGTATAAAGGCGGTCACCAACCATTGCAACATTCTCAGGGTTTAAATTTCTCTGCCGCAAAATACCCGTCAGCATATTCGGATCGGGCTTTCCCAAAACAAGATCGGGCCTTCGTTTGGTAGCAAATTCCAGGGCGGCACAAATAGAACCACAATCGGGAAGGATCCGCCGATCATCGGTAGGGCAAACATGATCGGGATTGGTGGCCAGATAAAACACCCCTTGAGCAATCCACCAGGCAGCCCTGCTCAACCTGGAATAAATCAAAGTGGTATCAAAACCCACGACTACCGCATCAGGCAATTCTTCGGGGCTATCGGGCAGAGAAACAAATCCGGCAGCTTCAAACTCCCGAATCATACTGGGGGTACCTAAAATAAACAGACGCTTTTTTTCAGGGTGCTGTTGCTTTAGGTAATCAATAGTTGCCAGAGCTGAAGTATAAATTTCATCCGCCTGGGCTTGAATACCCATTCCGTTTAGATGAGCAATGTAATCGGAAACACTTTTGGATGGATTATTGGTCAAAAAGGAGTATGAAATCCCCATCCTATTCATTTTCTGAAGAAACGGATTGGTAAATTCAAACATGGTTTTCCCATTGTAAATCGTTCCATCCATATCGAGCACCACATGCTTGATATCCTTTAAGCGCTTTCTCAGTTCAGATTCGGAAAAAATTGTGTTGTACTTCTGTGTCATCTTGAAAATAACCCAATTATAAAATGCTTAAAAGATATTTCAGTAACCCTAACCAAATATAAACAAAAAATAGACTCACCCATTTTTTCTCAAGGTTTTCCAACCCTCCAGTCAGGGAAAGGACCTTACCGATAAAAAACACATAAAATAAGGAAACAGTCAGGCCTAAAACAACCCGGAATAACAAATTACTTCAGATAGCGGAATCTCCATATCCGGCCCCTCAACCGCTTAGTTTATTACGAATGAAAAAAGTAATCTTTTGCCAGGGCATCAAATACCGCAATCTGCTCCTCCTGCCATCCCCTTGTTTTCCCAAGCTCAGCAGCCAATAGCTCGGCAACCTTAGGAGCCATCTGAATGGCGGCTCTGGCATCCAGAAACAAAGCCCTCACCCTGCGGGCCAGCACATCTTCGATGGATTGAGCCATCTCCTTACGTGCCGCCCAAATGACATGGGCTTGCGTAAACGTATAGTCAGGATGCAACAAGGCTCCGTATTCCTCATTTTTCTCAACTATTTTTCGTATTTCATTTATATCACTTCCATAAACGTAATCCCAGTTGTCCCGATCCACCTCTTCAAGATAACCGTGCAGTTTCAACTCTTTGGTTACACATGTGTGATGCGTTAAAGAACCCTCCTTAATCGCCAAGTCAACAATCTCTTCGGCCATCTCACGATATGTGGTCCATTTACCACCGGTGATGGTTAAGAGACCCGAATCGGAACGGTAAATCTTATGGCTGCGGGAAATCTCCTTGGTTTTATAACCATTGTTATCCTCCGAAGCGGCCAGTGGGCGCAACCCGGCAAATACCGAAAGAACATCCTCCCGTGCAGGTTGCAGATCCAGGTATTGACCCGCCTGATTAAGAATAAATTCCACCTCTTCATCCAGGGCTTTGGGCTCTAACGAGAACAAGTCCAGGGGCGTATCCGTAGTTCCCAGAACCACCTTCCCATGCCAGGGCACTCCAAAAAGCACCCGCCCATCTTTCGTTTTAGGGATCATCAATGCCGAATCACTTCTCAAAAATTTTTGATCTACCACCAAATGAACCCCCTGGCTGGGCCTTACCTTTTTAGATACTTCCGGATTATCCATTCTCATGAGATTGTCCACAAACACCCCTGTGGCATTTATCACCACCTTCGATTCAATATCAAACTTCTTCCCACTGAGAACATCCTCTACACGGACCCCGCATACGCGTTTATTTCCCGATTTAAGCAAAGAGTTAACCTTTAAATAATTAACACAATGCGCCCCTTTATTCCGGGCGGTTTGCATAAGTGTAATCGCCAAACGAGAATCATCGAACTGACCATCATGAAAGACAATCCCCCCTCTTAAACCACTCTTTTTTAATCCCGGAAGCTCTTGCTTAACGGAATCGGCCTTCATCGGCAAGGAGCGCCCCAGGCCAAGTCTTCCCGCTAAAACATCATAAAAGGTCAACCCTATGGTATAAAAGATGCGTTCCCACCACCGATACGCTCCGATTACAAATCGCATATCCCGAACCAGATGTGGCGCATTTTTTCGAAGGCGACCCCGCTCCCTAAGGGCTTCCACAACGAGTCGCACATTACCCTGCTGAAGGTACCGCACGCCCCCGTGCACCAATTTGGTACTTCTACTCGAAGTCCCTTTTGCAAAGTCGTGCTGCTCGCATAAAACCACCTTAAAACCACGAGCAGCTGCATCCACAGCAACTCCAAGTCCGGTAGCACCTCCTCCAATAACCAGGATCTCACATTCAAAGTTATTTTGGGACAACAGCTCTATAATGTCTTTCCGTTTCATTACATATTTGTTACATAAACACTCTTAGCTTCTACAAAAGTAAGAAAAGAAAAGAAAACAAAATACATTTATTTTTATTTGTTATCTATTTTATTTCGAATTGCCTTCCATCAAGACAAACAGTAAACTTAAAAACCAGACCTTTAATCACCTGTCGCAAAAAAAAAGTAACTTTGCGGGAACTACCAATTATTATCTTTTTATACAACACATTAACCCGATGAAAAGCATCGCCGAACGACACAATTATATTCTTGAGCAGTTAAGGAAACAACAATACATTAAGGTAGCCGAAATTGCCGAAGAATTGGATGTGACAACCGTAACCATCCGAAAGGATTTGAAAACCCTTGAAGAAAGAAATCTTCTCTTTCGCACCCATGGAAGTGCCACACCTATCAACCCGCACGTTCCGGACATAAGCGTTCAAATGAAAGGGAAAATCAGAAATGAAGAAAAGGAAAAGATTGCCATAGAGGCGGCAAAGCTTATTGAAGAGAACGATTCCATCATTATTTCCTCCGGCTCCACCATCTATAAATTCGCGGAACAGGTAAAGCCCATTGGCCATTTAAACGTAGTAACCCCTTCCCTACCGGTAGCCATCTTATTAAATGAGCTGAACGATGTCAGCATCATTCAGCTGGGCGGAAATCTTTACAAAAAATCACTCTCGGTGCGTGGGGAGTATGCCGCTAAAGCTTTCAATGATTTCAGCTGTTCTAAACTATTTCTGGGGGTAGACGGAATCGATAAGGAACATGGCATTACCAATTCCAACATCGAAGAAGCGCTCCTATCCAAAAAAATGATTGATGCTTCCTCTAAAACCATTGTGCTGGCCGATTCTTCGAAATTCGGGAAAAGAGGTTTTGGAAAGGTGTGCCCTCTCGAAAGCATAGATATAGTGGTTACAGATGATGGGATTTCTGACTCGATGGCAAAAATGCTTGACGATGTGGGTATTCAATTGATTATTGCGAAATAGGAAAAAAGCCCGCTTGCTCAGGATCAGGACCAAAAACACACCCCAAATTATTAAACCAGACCTCAAAGAGTCGGAGTTTCGCCCTCTACTCTGCATCCCATCTTTTGGGCCCGGCCAAAATATTTCCGGAAAGGTCGAAAGGAAATTATTTACAGACATTATTTTTACACCTACTTCCATGAATCAACTACTTAAAAAAATATCAAATAACAATTACTCTGCAGCCACTCCCTCCAATACCCGTAACTTTGCAGAAGCTATTTTTTCCATTAAATGGCCTATTTCATTGATAATCTTATTAACTGGCCTCTGCCTGCCTGTTCAAGGTCAGGAGGACTACAAATTCAATGATTTAAAAGAAAATTACAGAAACGCAGACACCTACCCGGTTCAGGCCATTGATTACCAGTCCATAAAATTCAAAAAGAAACCCCGGAACATCATTCTGTTGATAGGCGATGGCATGGGTGTTTCCCAGGTTTTTGCAGGCTATACCGCCAATGGGGGCTTCCTGAACCTCGCCAACATGAAATATTGTGGTTTCAGCACCACTCAAAGCACCAACAATTTCACCACCGATTCGGGTGCAGGCGGGACCGCCCTCTCCACAGGTGTCCGCACCTATAATGGGGCTATTGGCGTAGATACCGCCAAAAACCCTCTCCCCACTATTTTAGAGCTGGCCGAACAACACCACAAAGCCACCGGGCTAATCTCCACTTCAGCGATCACCCATGCAACCCCGGCTTCATTCATCTCCCACCAACCCTCCCGAAGCAGTTACGAAGCCATTGCCGCCGACTTTCTAAAAACGGAAATCGACCTTTTTATTGGTGGGGGAAAAACCTTCTTTACCAAACGCAAAGATGGCCGCGACCTGCTGGAGGAGCTAAAAAATAAAGGCTACCAGGTTTTCGATAACCTGGAGGATGCCCGTCAGGTGGATTCGGGTCTTTTGGCCATTCTTACCGCCGACGAACACACCCCGCCCTACCCCGAGCGCGGCAACCTTCTTCCCGATGCAACCGAAAAAGCACTAAGCCTTCTTAATAAAAATCCCAGGGGCTTCTTCCTGATGGTGGAAGGATCGCAAATTGACTGGGCGGCACACCAAAACAACACCGCTTTTGTCGTCAAGGAGATGCTCGACTTCGACCGAGCCATTGGCAAAGCACTGGCCTTTGCAGCCCGCGAAAGAAATACCCTTGTGATTGTAACGGCCGATCACGAAACCGGGGGAATGAGTATCCAAAATGGAAACTTCGGGAGAGGTGAAATTTCGGCCAAATACTGTTCGGGGGGACACACCCCCCTGTTTGTCCCGATATTTGCGTTCGGCCCTGGTGCCGATCACTTCTCGGGCATCATGAAAAACACAGATATCTTTAAAAAGATGCATGATCTTTTCGGGTTTTAAACCTGGATAACAGAAGACCTCAAGGCTCATTTCCCACACCCTTAATATTGTCTGACCCATGTACACTATCCCCGGAATACTATTTGTAACCGCTCTTTTTTGCGTGCTCTCCCCAACTCAAATCAGGGCACAGAAACCCACCCAGCCCAACGTGCTGTTCATCCTCACCGACGACCAGGGCAGCATCGACCTCAATTGCTATGGGGCCTCCGATTTATCCACCCCCAACCTGGATGCACTGGCCCAATCGGGAACCCGGTTCACCCGGTTTTACGTGGCGGCACCCGTTTGTTCGCCCTCCAGGGCTTCCCTGCTCACCGGGCTTAACCCCCATGCGGCGGGGTTACCCGGAAATGCCTCCTCCCGACAGGGCACTCCGGGAATGCCCTCCAACCGGATTACCATCGCGGAGGCCTTTAAGAAAGAGGGCTACACAACAGCCCACATAGGCAAATGGCATCTGGGTTTTTCCCCCGAAACCATGCCCAATGCACAGGGCTTCGATTACTCTTTTGGGCACATGGGGGGATGCATCGATAACTACTCACATTTCTTTTACTGGGACGGACCCAATCGCCACGATCTGTTTAAGAATGGAATGGAGGTATGGCACGATGGTCAATACTTTCCCGACTTGATGCTGGAAGAGGCTGAGGGTTTCATCGAAAAAAACCGCGACCACCCCTTCTTCATGTACTATGCCATCAACATGCCCCATTACCCCTTGCAACCCACCTTAACATGGCGCGAACATTACCGGAATCTGCCCCGCCCACGAAGAGATTATGCCGCCTTTGTTTCAACCGTGGATGAACGCGTGGGCCAGCTATTGGATAAATTATCCCAGCTGGGGCTGAGAGATAATACCATTGTTATTTTTCAAAGCGACCATGGCCACTCTGTAGAGGAAAGAACCTTTGGCGGAGGTGGTAACGCCGGCCCTTTCCGCGGTGCAAAATTCTCTCTCTTCGAGGGTGGCATACGCGTCCCTGCGATTATCAGCTGGCCGCGACAACTGCCTGCCAACAAAGTTTGTAATACGATGGCGTTTAACATAGACTGGTTTCCCACCCTCCTGGAGTTTTGCCACCTTCCCAACCCCTATGCTTTAGAAGGACAAAGCCTGGCTCCCATCATTTCCGGGCAAAGCCAGGGCAATCCCAACCGGCAATTTATTTGGAAATCCGGAATCAGCTGGGCCATCCGTGAGGGCGATTGGAAATTGATTGCCAGCCCCCAGGATCCGGTGAACCCCGCCTCGATTGATCCGGACAAAGACCGGTTTTTCCTGGCCAATTTAAGGCTCGATTCTACCGAACAGACCAACTACGCCGAACAATATCCTGACAGGGTTCAGGCACTTATCAAATCTTATCTTTCCTGGGAATATGCCTCCCAAAACGACCTGCCTGTTCAACAGGTTAAAATAAACCATCTGGCCGTCGGGCACCCCATAACGCTTGAACAACAACCCGCACCCAAATACAAGGGGCAGGGAGCAGACATGCTCACCGATTCCAAAACCGGCACCCGCAATTTCAACGATGGCTTTTGGATGGGGTTTCTTGGCAACGACCTGGAAGCGACCATCGACATGGGGCGTGTCCAACCCATCTCCGAAATATCGGTCGGAGCCCTTCAGGATTGCGATTCGTATATATTTCTGCCTTCGGGGATTACGGTATCCTTTTCTAACGACGGAAAACACTTCATCAAACCTATTACCAGAAAAACAGGAACACTCGATAAATCGAACGAAAAATTCATTTCCCGCATTGCACTGCCAACCGAAGATGTGGACGCCCGTTATCTCAGGATCAAAGTCGAAAATGTGGGCATCTGCCCGCCATGGCATCCGGCGAAGGGCAGCCCTGCATTTTTGTTTGTGGATGAGATAACTGTACACTGATTTTATGATAATAAGAATCGACAGGAGCCCTTATTGATTTCATCTATCAAACATAGAAAAAATTGATTTGATTATAAATTTCCATTGTGGTATATTTGTTTTAATAATTTAATAAACAAACACTTAATTAAACCCTAATAAAACAAATTACCATGGAAGAATTGGAAAAACAAGAAGTTTATTCAATGCCGCGCATTGGCGATCTGGCACCCGACTTTACTGCAGTCACCACCAAGGGTGTAATAAAATTATCTGATTATGCCAAGGACAAGTGGATTGTGTTGTTCTCACACCCGGCCGATTTTACCCCCGTGTGCACTACCGAAATGAGTGGTTTTGCTACCCGGAAAAAGGAATTTGAGGCATTAAATACCGAATTGCTAGGACTGAGCATTGACAGCATCCATGCCCATCTGGGGTGGGTCTCTAACGTGAAAGAAAAAACCGGGGTCTACTTCGACTTCCCTATTATTGCCGACCTGGATATGAAAGTATCCAAGCTCTATGGGATGTTGCAACCCAATGAATCGGAGACCGCCGCGGTAAGAGCCGTTTTCTTTATCGATCCGGCTAAAAAAATTCGTCTCATCATGTACTACCCACTGAATGTTGGCCGTAACATGGATGAAATCCTCAGAGCCCTTACTGCCTTACAAGTCTCAGACAAGCACAAGGTGGCCCTTCCCCTCGACTGGACACCAGGTAAGAAGGTGATTGTTCCTCCGCCTAAGACCCTCGCCGAAATGGAAGCCCGCAATAAAGAGACCGGCATTGAGCGTATCGACTTCTATCTGTCGAAAAAAGAGCTCAAACTTTAGGCCTTTTTTTGTTCTGTCAACACCACAAAGACCCGACGCACTCTTTATGCGCCGGGTTTTTTATTGTATATTTGGAAGAACGGTGATTACCCGCCAAAATAGATCCCGATTAGTGGGCTCATCCAAAGCAGAATAAATTAACTACCACAAAACCAACTAAATCACCCCTTATGAAAACCTTACTTTTCACCTTAGCGTTATTTATTTTATCACCAATCATGCCTGCTCAAGCCCAAAACATCAAGCTTCCCCCTGCCGACAAAGAGGGCGGTATGCCTCTGATGAAAGCACTCAATGAACGGGGGAGTCATCGTGAGTTCAGCGAACAGGAGGTTTCCCAACAACAACTGGCTAATCTTTGTTGGGCAGCCTGGGGCATCAACCGACCCGAGTCGGGCAAGCGCACCGCTCCTTCGTCCATGAACCGACTGGAAATGGAACTTTATGTAGTGCTGCCACAGGGGGCATACAGGTACAGCGCCGTTGACCACCAACTTGTTCTGATAAAAAAAGGAGATTTAAGAAGTTATTGTGGAAAACAGGACTTCGTAGCCACAGCACCCCTGAACTTCGTTTATGTGGCCAATCTCCGAAAACTTGAACTCAAAGATACCGTCAACGTCTCACCTGCCGATCTGCTGGCCTCCCATGCCAATGCCGGCTTCATGGCTCAAAACGTATATCTCACCTGTGCCTCCGAGGGCCTTGTTTGTGTTGTTCGGGCCTGGATTGACAAAGAGGCATTTGTAGAGGCACTGGGATTATCGCCGCTTCATAAAGTTATTCTGAGCCAGACGATAGGGGCTAAAAAGTAATTAATCCCCTTCGCATGCAAAACCTCCTGTGCATTTGGATGACAATGACTGAAAAACCGGGGAAGATTTTCGGCCACCTTCATAACCTTTAATAGACCATCTACAGCCAACCAAAACACCGAAGGAGCACATGATATGATTCCCCCCTGTGGAAACAAGAAACCAGGTTGACATGAGCCCATATTCAATTCATTTTTTACGTGAACAGAAGATCTTTTTTTGGCTTTGGTTTTTTACTCAAATGGGCTTCACAACCCGGCCTCTCCCAAAAAAGATGGGGGATGAATCGAAAAAGACAAGGGTAAGAACCCTGCAAAATTCTGCGATTTTATTTTGAATCGCTTATCTTTGAGTCGCCTTAACAGTATTACCCCATGGAATTTGGAATTCTCAAGGACATCCTTATCATATTTGCTCTCTCTACTCTGGTAAACTACATCTTTACCAAAATAAAGGTGCCCTCCATTGTGGGCTATCTGCTCACCGGTATTTTGGCCGGACCTCATTTAACGGGCGTTATTCACTCCGTAGAGAATATCGAAGTGCTTGCAGAAATCGGAGTGGTTTTATTGCTCTTTACCGTGGGATTGGAATTTTCGTTAAAACACCTGATAAAGATCCGAAAAATCGTTTTTTGGGGTGGTTTTCTTCAATTCTCCCTTACAACCCTTCTCGTGTTATTTGTGGCACGCCTTTACGATCTGAATTGGACCGGCTCTCTTTTTGTGGGGTTTTTAACCGCCTTGAGTAGTACCGCTGTAGTACTTAAAATCCTTCAAGACCGATCGGAGGTGACCTCCAACTATGGCCAAACAGTTTTAGGAATACTCATCTTTCAGGACCTGTTATTGGTCCCCTTGCTGCTCCTGACCCCAATCCTTGGAAACGAGAACACCAACATCCTTCGGGAGTTTGCCTGGCTGGCGGCCAAATCAGCACTCATCCTGGTATTTGTGATGTTTGGAAATAAATGGCTCATGAATCGAATTCTCCATGCCATAGCCATGACCCGCAATCAGGAACTCTTCCTGATGAGTATATTGCTTATTTGCCTGGCGGTTGCTTTCTTAACGGCCGAGTTGGGTATGTCCCTGGCTTTTGGCGCCTTTTTGGCCGGGCTGATGATCTCCGAATCGGACTATAGCCACAATGCCTTTGGTTACATCATTCCGTTCAAGGATACCTTTACCTCCTTTTTTTTCGTTTCCATTGGTATGTTGCTCGACCTCCATTTTGTGGTGGCCCATTGGCCTGTGGTATTGGCAACCGTTGTATTGGCCATACTCCTTAAGATGCTTATTGCCGGTGGTACAGCCATCATACTGGGACATACCTTCAGGGGGGTGGTCCTGATAGCATTAAGCCTGGCACAGGTAGGTGAATTTTCCTTTATACTGGCCAAACTGGGACAGAGCTTCGAGATTATTCCCGACTACTTTTACCAGCTCTTTTTGGCGGTAGCAGTCATCAGTATGGCCCTTACGCCCTTTCTTACCATGGGGGCCCAACCCCTCACCCGGTGGCTTTTACGTTTGCCAATCCCCCAATCGCTTATCGACGGCATCTTTCCCCTACACCAGATTACCATCCCCAACCTGAAAAATCATCTCCTTTTGATTGGCAAAGACTCACGGGCACTAAGTATGAGCGTGATGGCCAGGCACATGAAGATACCCTACATCTCCATCGTGTTCGATCCGGCCCTGGTAAAGAAACGCCAACAGAAAGGAGAGACCGTCATCTATGGCGATGCCGTTAATGAGCCTATCCTGCAAAAAGCGCATGCCTCCACTGCCGAAGTCGTGGTGGTTTCTATAGGTGAACTGGTTACCGCCATGGCGGTTGTGGAAAAGGTCAGACATATCAACAAGCATGCGGCCATTATTGTACGAACCAAGCAAATCGATAATGCTGAAGACCTCTACAGAATGGGAGCCACCCAGGTCCTCCCGGAAGAATTTGAAACAGCCATAGAGCTCTTCGAACGGGTCTTAAATAAATTTCTTATGCCCCGCGATGAAATCGAGATAGCCATCGCCGGCATTCGCAAGAATAATTATGGCATGGTTCGGGATCCCAAAAAACCACCTCGCCGTTCGCTGGTGAAAAGTCTGCCCAACATTGAAGTGGCCGCCATAAAAGTAACGGGGAATTCTCCCATTCTCAATAAATCACTCGCCGAAATTTCGTTTCGAACCACCTATGGGGTAACGGTAGTGGCCATCAAAAGAAACGATAAGATCATGGATCATCCGGAAGCCACCAGCTTATTTAAAAACGAGGATGTGGTTTACATCCTTGGCAACCATGAACAAATAGCCAAGGCCGTTCAACTTTTCGAATTGACCGACATCGATAAAAACACAAAATAATGGAGGAGGCACCCCTGCAAGGGATCTATTTCACCTCCCAAACATCCCCGCTGGTCACCATATCGTGAAAAGACTTAATTTTTGAGGAGGCCTGCACCCGTTTAATCTGATCGCGTGCACACGCATCGTATACAGGCGCCTTCACTCTCCGGATTACCCCAAGTGCCACGGGCAAATCAGGATATTCCATGGCCGCCAATTTCATATGAATCGTGGTATCCTGACATTCAGCATCATGTATCAAGATATCTGACTCGCTAATGCCATCCTCTCCAATAACCACCGACTTCAGGTTCAATCCATCCAAGATCAACCCTTTGTCCCGGTTGGTACCATAAATCATGGGGGCCCCATGTTTCAGCACAATAGTCCTATCCTCTTTATAACGTTTATCGGTAATTTGTTCATGGGTTTTATCGTTATAAATCACGCAGTTTTGAAGCACCTCAATAATGGAGGTGCCGGCGTGCTGTGCCGACTCCACAAAGACATCAACCGACAGTTGAATCTCTTTATCGATGGTCCGTGCGAAAAAACACCCACGAGCACCCATGGTTAGCTCTCCCGGCCTAAAAGGATGCTCAATAGTCCCAAAAGGAGAGGTCTTAGAAATAAACCCCCGTTTGGAGGTAGGTGAATATTGCCCCTTGGTAAGACCATAGATCTGATTGTTGAAAAGAATGATATTCAGGTCCACATTACGCCGAATGGTGTGAATAAAGTGGTTTCCACCAATGGCCAGGGCATCTCCATCGCCCGTAATCTGCCATACCTTTAGGTCGGGATTGGCCACCACCACCCCTGAAGCAATAGCAGGCGCCCGCCCGTGAATGGTATGAAATCCATAGGTATTCATATAATAGGGAAACCGCGAAGAACAACCGATTCCCGAAACCACGACCACTTCCTCCTGGTTAAGCCCCAGTTGGGCCATGGCTTTTTGAACAGAGTTCAAAATGGCGTGATCGCCGCATCCGGGACACCAGCGTACTCCCTGGTCGCTCTTATAATCTACAAAGGTGACTTGGTTTTTTAGCGCGTCAGCCATCATCTATTCCTCCATTATTTTAATAAAATGTTCTTTAAGCTCGACCACAGTGAAGGGCAATCCTTGCACCTTATTAAATTGTCTAAAAAGAATCTCTGGAAAATTCATCCGAAGGTAATTGGCGAATTGCCCCATATTCAATTCACAAACCAACACTTTTGGGAACCGCTTCAATATCTCCCGGGCATTCTTGGGAAGGGGGTGGATATAGTGAAAATGAACCAGGGCAATTTTCACCCCTTGTTCATGAAGTTCTTCGATGGCAGTAAACAGATGGCCAAAGGTACCGCCCCATCCCACAACCAGAAGTTCAGCGTCATCGTCTCCAATCACCTCAAGGGGTGGAATAAAATTGGCAATACGTTGAACCTTTTCCGCCCGGATTTTAACCATCCGTTCATGATTCAAATGATCGTATGAAACGGTTCCGTCCACAAAATCCTTCTCCAACCCACCAATGCAATGCTGGTATCCTTTAGTTCCCGGCAACACCCAATAACGATTCAACCGCTCGGGATCCCGTTCATAAACCTTCCATTCACTGGCCGATTTTTTGACGTATGGAGGAACGATGGCCGGAAATTCTTCGTCTTCGGGAATACGCCATGGCTGAGTACCATTGGCCAAAAAACCGTCCGACAAGAGGATTACAGGAGTCATATGCTCAATGGCGATTTTCGCCGCATAATAAGCATAATCAAAACAGTCGGCCGGTGAGGCGGCTGCGACTACCACCAGTGGGCTTTCGCCATTTCTGCCAAAAAGAGCCTGCATTAAGTCCGACTGCTCGGTTTTTGTTGGCAGACCCGTGGAAGGGCCGCCTCTTTGTACGTTGACCACCACCAGCGGCAACTCTGCCATCACGGCCAACCCCAGTGCTTCGCTCTTGAGTGCCAGACCCGGCCCTGAAGTTGAGGTAACGGCCAGGTCACCGGCAAAGCTGGCCCCAATGGCCGTACAAATGGCCGCCAATTCATCCTCTGCCTGAAAAACCTTAACCCCCAGATCCTTTCGGGCAGATAACTCCTGAAGAATTTCCGTGGCCGGAGTAATGGGATAGGAGCCCAAAAACAGCTCCACACCACTTTTCTGCGCAGCCAACAACAAACCCCAGGCAACAGCACGGTTACCGTTAATATTTCGATAAAGCCCCTTCTTCACTTCAGCCGGAGAGATGTGATACGAAGGCGTTACCGCTTGAATTATTACCCCGTAATTGTATCCGGCCTCCAGAACTTTTAAGTTTGCCTCTACAATCTTGGGATCCTTGGCAAATTTTTTGCGTATATACTCAATGGTATGACTCAGTGGCCTGCTAAACAGCCAATAAACCAAACCCAGGGCATACATATTTTTACTCCGAAGAATACTCTTATTATCCAACCCCATATTCTTCAAACTTTCCCGGGTTAAAGAGGTGATGGGTGTTTTAATAATATGGTACCCTCCCAGATGGTCCTCCTCTATTGGATCGTTGGTTTTATAACCCGCCTTTTCAAGGTTTTTGGCATCAAAACTATCCACATCGATGATAATGGTAGCCCCAGGTTTTAACAACCCCAAATTCACCTTTAAGGCGGCAGGATTCATGGCCACCAAAACATCGGCATAATCCCCGGGGGTATACACCTCGCTGTGTCCAAAATGGACCTGAAAGCCGGACACACCACCTACGGTACCATGTGGAGCGCGTATTTCGGCAGGAAAGTCAGGAAAGGTAGAGATATCATTCCCATAGATAGCGGACGTAAACGAAAAAAGCGTCCCGGTAAGTTGCATGCCGTCTCCCGAGTCCCCCGAAAAGCGAACAACCACTTCCTCTCGTTCAATTACTTTTGACCTTTTAACCATAGCTCTGTTAATTCTAGATAAACGCGTCAATTCTTAAGCAAAAATAAGATATATGGACCTGAAACGGAATTTATTCTCCATTAATCATCCTGCACTTCATTTCCACCCGGAGTGCAAAAGTATATGCATTCCACAGACAAGCCATTGATATAAATCAGTATTTTCAACCAATGTATGTGTTCTATAACAGAAATTAACGATTTGCGCCATTTAAGCAGATCGAATCTACCTTAATCCCCTCTTCCATAATTTTAGCTCCTCCGGCACATCCCGGAAATATTTCGCTATAATACTGTTCTTCTTCTACTTACATTGTTCCGGAAAACCCCCTTCTTAAGTATTAACGAAAAGTAAGATGCTTTTGCCTATAATCCTGCGGAGAAAGCGTTAATTTTGCCTACCTAAAAATAATTTGGTTATGGCCTTAATAAAATCAGTACGGGGTTTTACCCCTAAGATAGGAAAAAACGCCTACCTGGCAGAGAATGCAACCATTGTAGGAGATGTAATAATGGGCGACGACTGCAGCATTTGGTTTAATGCGGTTTTACGGGGGGATGTTAACAGTATTCGAATTGGAAATAAAGTTAACATCCAGGACGGATCGGTCCTTCACACCCTTTATCAGAAATCGGTTGTAGAAATAGGCGACAATGTGTCCATTGGCCACAATGTCACCATTCATGGTGCTAAGATTGAGAACAACGTGTTGATAGGCATAGGTGCAACCATTCTGGATCATGCCGTGATTGGCGAAAACTCCATCGTGGCAGCCAACTCACTGATCCTAACGGGCACCATTGTGGAGCCCAACAGTGTTTATGCCGGGGTGCCGGCTAAAAAGGTTAAAGAAATTGAGCCCAACCAGACCAAGGAAATGATCAACAAAATTGCCAATAACTATTTAATGTATGCCAGTTGGTACAAGGAGTAATTTTTTATTTCTCCACTTCAATATGCATCGATTTCACCTCCTGTTGTAAAAAAAGTTGAGCCGCCTGGTCAAATCGCTCAGGGTCTTCGGTGGTAAAGAATTGGCAACGCCCCCCCTTGGAGCATTTTTGGTCCATTCCGGGATGACGATCCAGATAGTTTCTTAAGCTGGAGGCCACCACATCTCCCTGCGACAAAATGGTTACCTCTTTGGGAACAAACGATTGAATCAATGGCAACAACAGGGGATAATGGGTGCACCCCAGGATGAGGGTATCAATTTGCGGATCGTTATGAAACAACTGCGAAAGATCCTTCTCTACAAAAAAGGCTGCCCCAGGGGAGTTTAATTCCCCATTCTCGACCAGGGGAACCCACATGGGACAGGCTTGCTGTGTAACCAATACCTCAGGAAAAAGCTTCTTTATCTCCAAAGGATAGGAGAGTGAAAGCACGGTTCCATTGGTCCCCAACACCCCCACATGCCCATTACGCGACACGTGACCAATCTCTTCAACACTGGGACGAACTACCCCCAATACCCTTCGATCGGGATCCAGGTGCGGAAGATCGCGTTGCTGAATGCTCCGCAGAGCCTTTGCCGAGGCCGTATTGCAGGCTAAAACAACCAAATGGGCCCCCATCTCAAAAAATTGATGCACTGCCTGAAGGGTATAACGATAAACCACATCGAACGATCGGGTTCCATAAGGTGTACGGGCATTATCACCGAGATAGATAAAATCATACTCCGGGAAAGCGGCCAGCATCTTGTTCAAAATGGTTAAGCCACCATAGCCCGAATCGAAAACCGCAATAGGTGCGGCTTTCTCCGAAAATGGTTTGTTAGTAGGCATAGGCCGAAAATGGGTTAAGACGAAAACTTCCGCCACCGCTAATTTAGAAAGGATTTGGAACTATTAAAAACAAAAAAAGGCAGAGAATGATCTCTACCCTTTTTTAAATCTAACCAATATTGCCTTCGACCCAAACGGTGAAGACATCTTGTGACCTCCCGGTGAAAACACACCTCAAGGCTTTTATTCTGTTATTGGAGCTTGGCTACAACCATATCCGAACAATCCACACTCTCTTCGGAGTGGTAAAGAACTACCTGAGAGCTGATATCAAAAATATAGATAAAACCCTGCTCTTTCCCCACCTCATCGATCGCCTTTTGCACCTTTTCAACAATAGGTTGAAGCAATTCCTGTTCCTTTTTACTGATAGACTGTTGAGCCAATCGGTTAAAATTCTGTATTCTGGTGTCGTAGTCCTGGATCTCTTTTTCGCGGGTGGAACGAATTAATTCCGACAGGGAGTCCCGTTGTGTCATGTAATCACTGTATTTACGGTCGAGTTCTTCGCTCATCACCTTAAGTTGATCCTGAAGCTTTTGAGCCTCACTTTGCAACTGCTTGTCGGCTGCAATTTTTATCGGTAACCCGGCAATGAGTTCCTGTACGTTAATGTGTCCAAATTTGAGGTTCTGTGCAGAAACTCCGGTAGCGGCCGACAAAATTACCGCTACTAAAAGCAATTTAAAAATCTTCATATACCAGTACAATTAGGTTATTATTAATTAATCCCAAGCTTCTTCTTAACCAGCGGAGTAACATCCACGCTTTGATCGGAATGAAATACCGTGGCCCCTGAGTTGGCTTCAAAGATATAAATAAATCCGCCCTCTTTACCAACCATGGTAACAGCATCCATTAATTTTTGCATCAGAGGGGCTTGCATCTCTTGTTGTTTCTGGGAAAGATTTTGCTGCGAGCTACGGTAAAAAGCCTGAACTTTCTGTGAACGCTCCATCAAATCCTTTTCCTGGGTCGCTTTTGCCTGAGCCGAAAGTGTTTGGGCAGTGGCCATATAATCCTCTTGCATCTTCTTCAAATCCTCCTGCATGGTCGCCAGCTGGGACTCCAACTTACTATATTCAGCCTCTAAATCTGTCTGCATTTGTTTAAATTCAGGCATTACAGTGGTAACATCCTGAATGTCGACATGACCAAACTTTAAACTTTGGGCAAACACAGAGTTCGAAAAAAGTAAGAGCAGGCCAATGATAATTGTGTTCGAAATAAATCTCATAGAGTAAAGATTACTTAATATTTGATTGCTATTAGATAATTATTTTTTACTTGCCATACCCGAGAAGGTCCAGCACGTCATCGCTGATATCTTCCTTTGGATTAATATAAATAAGACCTACGCCACCCGATTTATCGAAGACGGCACCCAGGTTTTGATCAACAGCCAGTTCGCGAATGGCAGCGGCCACCTTATCCTGGATGGGCTGCATTAGCTCCTGCTGTTTCCGGGCCAGGACACCCTCGGGACCAAAATATTGTCTCTGCAGGGCTTTGGCTTGTTTCTCCTTCTCCACAATATCATTCTCGCGTTGCACTTTCATCTCTCCTGAGAGAAAAACATTCTCCTTCTGATAATTCTGGTAAAGTTGTGCTACCTCCTTATAGATGGCTTCAATCTCTGCTTGCCACTCCTCAGAGAGTCGATCGAGCTGTTCCTGTCCTGCTTCATAAGCAGGAATGCTTTTCAAAATATACTCGGTGTCAACAAAAGCATACTTCTGACCCTGAATAGTTCCGGCAGCCAACAGGCCTGTTGCGAGCAACAAAGAAAATACCAATCGTCTCATGATCTGCAATTTAAATTAACAATTAATTTCCAGATATAACACATCGCAAAAATTGAACCACAAATAAATGTCCTCAATAATACTAAAAGTTCTGCCCTATTACAAAGTGGAAATTACTTCCATTGGCACCCGAGCGACCGGAAATCTCATCGAAACCATAACCCCAATCAATTCCCATTAAACCAAAGATAGGCAGAAAAATTCTAAGTCCTATACCCGCCGAGCGCTTCAACCCAAAGGGGTTATAATCTCTAAATTCGGACCATGAGTTTCCGGCTTCTGCAAATACGAGACCGTAGACGGTAGCCGAAGGCTGAAGTGTAAGGGGATACCTAAGCTCCATTGCCATTTTGGTATAAAGATTTCCATCCTGACTTCCTGTAGCGTTGTAAGGTGTTAAGGATGAATTTTCGTAACCACGCAGACCAACGGTTTCGCTACCATAATAGCTGTAACCAGACATCCCGTCGCCGCCCATCACGAACTTCTCGAACGGCGATTTTCTATACTTGTCATAATAACCTAAAAATCCCCCCTCTAACTTAGTCATAAAAATCAACTTCCCTCCTTTATCCAGGGGTTTAAAGTTGCTTCCTTTAAAGGTCCACTTATGGTATTCGATCCATTGATACCGTTCTTCATCGTCCATTTCCTGAGAAAAATCACGACTGTCAAAAAGTGAGTACGGGGGTGTAAACTCCAGTCCCAGAGTAAAATCTGAACCATTACGGGTATACAATGGGTTGTCGATGGAATTACGCGATAATACTGTCTTGAAGTTAAGGTTATTACTGTTCCCATTCTGCATAATAAAATAGGTCCAGTCTTTCAAATCGTAATGCTGAAAGCTTGCCTGTGCATAGAACTGAAAAAAGTCATCGGGCCAACTCAATCGTTTTCCAAACCCTACCGAAATTCCGGTAATCTTCATATGTTCACTGGGATCCGCTTCCAGTGAAGAATAGCCGGACCCATAGCCACCATAGCTGCCATAGCTGCTGTAAGGGCTGTAGCTGGATGAATTGCCATAGTAGTAACTACTGTTCACGCCCGTCTGCACGGAACGATGCAGAGATATACTCAACGAGTTGGGTTTTTTTCCTCCCAACCAGGGTTCTGTGAAAGAAAAGCTGTACGACTGATAATATTTCCCGTTGGATTGGGCCCTTAACGAAAGGGTTTGACCGTCACCCGTTGGCAAAGGCCGCCAGGCCTCTTTATTTAATATGTTACGAACCGAGAAGTTGGTAAACTTCAATCCCAGAGATCCCACAAACATACCACCTCCCCATCCACCGGAGAGTTCAATTTGATCGTTGGCTTTTTCTTCAAGATTATACTCCAAATCGACGGTCCCTTTCTCCGGGTCGGGCAACGGCACCGGATTGATCTTCTCCGGGTCGAAATGGCCCAATTGCGACAGCTCCCTAACCGTACGAATCAGCTCCGCTTTACTAAACAACTCTCCAGGCTTGGTGCGAATCTCACGACGAACCACATGCTCGTGGGTTTTGGTATTACCTTTAATAATCACCTCATTAATGGTGGCTTGATCACCCTCATAAACACGCATCTCCAGGTCGACCGTATCGTTGGCCACCCTTAAGTCCACCGGCTGGATATTACAAAACAGATAACCTGTATTGAGATATTCGTTGTGCACAGCATCGTCATCCTCAAAGAGCCTTTTATCCAAAAGTGTTTGGTTAAAAACGTCGCCTTTTTTGATACGCAATTGTTGACTCAGATAGGGCCCGGGGTAAATGGTATTACCAACCCAGGTGATATTACCGATGTAATATTTATTTCCTTCACTAATTTTGATGGCCAAATCCACGGTATTATCCGGGTTACGGGTAATGGAATCGTAAACGATTTGGGCGTCCCGATAGCCCATTTCATTGTATTTCTCGATGACGGCTACCAAATCGGCATCATAACTCTCGGTCACAAACTTTTTAGTCCTAAAGAAATTCAATATTTTCCCTTTCTCGTTGGTTTTTTTCATAAACCGGTTAAGCTTATTATGGGAAAACACCTTATTATCAACGAACTCAAGGCTGTTTACTTTTACTTTATCTTTTTTATCCACATCCACATCCAGAAAGACATGATTGGGTTTATCGGGATCGTCGCGTTGTACAATAGACACCTCGGTATTAAAAAAGCCCTTCTCCACAAAATAGTCGGTGATGTACTTTTCAGCCCGGTCGATAAGATAAGTGGTTACCTGCGACCCTTTCATCATGGAGATTTTATCTGAAATGGTCTCCACCTCCGACTTTTTCAGGCCTGTGAACTTGATTTCCGAGAGACGCGGCCGCTCCTGAAGGAAGATATTAAGGTAAATCTGGTCACCTTCAATTTTTACGGCGCTAATTTTTACATCCGAAAAAAGCCCGTAGTCCCAATATTTCTTGATTGCCGAGGAGATTTGCTCTCCGGGAACCATGATCTTTTGACCAACCCTTAACCCCGAAAGATTCGCTAATATTTGAGGATCATTATTTAATTCTCCTGTTACCGTTATTTCAGCAATCACATACTCACGGGCTTTCCCGGTATAGGAGATCGAAGGAACTTCTTCCTGCCCCTTAAGGCCTGCTATTACACTGAAAAATATAAGAACTAGAGCGATACTACGTTTCAACATTATCTATCTTTTAATATTTTATCTGATCACTGATTTTTCCGAATCTTCTTTCCCGGGATTGATAGTCGTGGAGGGCTTCAAAAAAATGTTCTCTGCGAAAATCGGGCCATAAAACGTTACAAAAATACAATTCTGAATATGCTACTTGCCAAAGCAGAAAATTACTAAGTCTAAATTCGCCACTGGTTCTTATCATCAATTCAGGATCAGGCATTTGAGCTGTTTCCAGGTATTGGCTAAAAAATTCGGCATCTATTTGCGATGGATCAATTTTTTTATCCCGCGCCCCGATGGCAATATTCTTAACGGCCTCGATAATTTCCCAGCGGGAACTGTAACTGAGGGCCAACGTCAAGGTCAATCCATCGTTGGAGCTGGTCTTGTCAATGGTTTCGGAGAGTTTGTCCTGAACACTTTTGGGAAGGGTTGCCTTACAACCAATGGACTTCAACTTAACATTGTTGTCCATTAAAGTCTTGGTTTCGGAGGCAATGGTAGAAACCAGAAGCGACATGAGGGCATCGACTTCATTCTTTGGTCTGTTCCAGTTTTCGGTAGAAAAAGCATAAAGGGTAAGATAACCCAGCCCTAATTCAGCAGCGGCTTCAGTCACGTCTCTCACGGCTTTGACGCCATGTTTATGACCAAAAACCCTTGCATTCCCTCTTTTTCTAGCCCAGCGCCCGTTGCCATCCATGATGATAGCCACGTGACGAGGTAATTTTTCTTTGACCAGTTCTTCTTTAACCGACATAAAACTATCTATTCTTCCTCTTTATTAATACCCCCCCTCACAACGTGAGCGCTGCTTCAACAG
The DNA here is from genome assembly GCA_041583495.1 of Marinilabiliaceae bacterium. Lineage (GTDB taxonomy): Bacteria > Bacteroidota > Bacteroidia > Bacteroidales > Marinilabiliaceae > JBFHFS01. The sequence goes on from JBFHFS010000027.1 coordinate 60,996, forward strand.
GGTGAAGGTGACGTAAACACCGGCAAATGAATACCAATCATTATTGTGAGTACCCGAAGATTCATTAAAGTTAAAGGGGTCAGCCGGATCGACTGCCCCGGATCCTAACTTATCTAAATCATCGACGAAAGTCTTTCGAAAAGTCCATTCCGCACCAAACCTCATCCAATCTGTTGGTTTCCATTTAACTCCAATCCCGACGGGCAAAGATAATATAAAATGCGGTTTTTCAGAACGGTTACCCCCATCTTCCTGATATCTTCTGTAGAGAGTTGTGGCTAACCCTCCAGAGAGATATGGTGTAAAGGTAGTTTGGGCCTTTCGGAAGGCATGATCGTAAGAGAAAAAATTGATTTCTATCTGACCCGACAGGTCGGCAACCGTTCTTCTAAAGAAATAGCTGCTCCCCCCGCTGGTAGTGGTGGGATAAAGGATATTCTTTTGTGGATAACTTCCGCTAAGGTCCCCGAGAGTCAGGGTAGATTTTGCCGCTATCCGATCATTAAAAACATATCGTAGCAGCCCTCCAAAAGCGGGATGGATATTGTAAAATTGCCGTTGGGGATTTAGATCGCCATTGTAGTAGGAAACACCCAAAAAAGGGCCTCCCTCCAGCTTACTTTGCGCCCTGACATTTGTCCGGCAAAACATCATGAAGAGCACAAGAGCTATATATCCGGTTTTTAACCCGGAGGTCCAGGAATTCGTCATCTAAAAAATAATAATTAAGCACAAGGGGGGTGTGCCTTGTCTGTGATTTGGTCTTCTGACTGGTTACTGATTGTTAACGTTCATTGATTCGGTTTATTGCGCCTATAGGTCAATTTCTCTTATCTGCTCCCCACATCAACTTGTTGCGCAAAGTGGCATAAAAATTTTGATTCTCGCGTTCCACGACCTTAATGGTAAAGTCTGCTTTTCTTATTTTAAGCTCCAATGAATCATCCACCACCCTGCTTCTTGAATCCAGAGAGGCAAGAAATTTGCCTCCCCGTCCTTCAATCTTAAGGGTCAGCTCCATTTCATCGGGAAACACCAGAGGTCTGACAGTAAGGTTATGGGGAGCAATAGGGGTAATAATAATCCCCCGGGACGAAGGATGCATGATGGGCCCGCCCACACTGAGCGAATAGGCTGTGGAGCCTGTGGGAGTGCTGACGATGAGCCCGTCGGCCCAATAGGAGTTTAAAAATTCATGGTTCAGATAAGTATGGATCGTAATCATGGAGGAGCTATCACGTTTGTGTACCGCCACCTCGTTTAGTGCGTACCCAAAATCGCCCATCAACCCATGGGGATGGGTCAGTTCGAGCAACGAGAGTTCCTGAATCCGGTAGCGACCTTCCAATATCTCGTCCAAGGCACAAATTAAATCCTTCTGAGAAATATCGGCCAGAAAGCCCAGCCTGCCACTGTTAATTCCAACCATCGGGATGCCTTTGTCCCGGACAAAAGTAACGGCCTGCAGAAAGGTTCCATCCCCGCCAATACTAAACAACATATCAACCGAGGGCATCTCTCCGGGATGGGAAAAGGTGGTTATCTTTCCCAGATCCATCTTGACTTCGCTCAGCAAAAAATCATTAAAGGGTTTGTAGAGGTTGATTTTAACCCCCTTTTTTTCGAAGAAGTGAAACAACTCTATGCAGCTTGCATTAAAGGCCTGACCAAAACGTTTCCCAAATATGGCAATTTCCATTTTTTTTTAGCGAAGATAAGTATTTTAAGGCATTACACATCCAGATATCTCATCAACGACTCATAGTTACGCCGGGCGGTATCGTCCATCTGACTCTCTCCCACATAGGAGGCTACGACCTTATAACGATAACGCTCAAAAGCACTTAACACGCCCTGCAAGTCACTCCGATTCAGTTTTATGGTCACCTTTACCAAACTGGTATCGGTACTTTGCGAAGCATAGAGGCTTAAAATTTTTGCATCGGCATCTTCTACCAAACGGGCGATCTCGGAAAGCGCATAATCCCTGGCGCCCAACTCCAACTCCACAATACCTCCGGGGGTTGAGGCAGCAATCAATTCTGAGAAATAATGAATAAGATCGTTCTGGGTAATCACCCCATAATACTCTTTATCCGGGTTGAGTACGGGCACCAAAGTTAATTTGAGGCGGGCAGCAATCTCAATCACATCGTAAATATGCTGTTGGAAATACACATAGGGAGTCATCAACGACAACCGGTGATTACCCAGGGGCTCATCTGCCGCGTTTAAATCGTAGATGTCTGAATCGGAAATTAAGCCCAGAAACACATTATTATTCACAATGGGCAGATGGGACACCCTAAAGGCCTCCATCCAATTCAACGCCTCAAGGCCTGTGTCAGAGGTCTTAAGAGCGGGTACCACCTCAGATATTAAATCTTTTGCCAGCATAGAATCCGGAATAAAGAATTAGTTTTTAGATTTGCAGTCTAATTTTAACCCAAGAACAATGCCAAAACCATTGTTTTTTGTGAAATTTACTCTTAAATTATTGAATGAACAAATACACCGTCGATTGGTTTTCAATGTTTGACCTTTGCCTCGGAGAATTAAGTCACCACAATCATGACAAAACTTAGCGTTAACATTAATAAGATAGCCACCCTGCGCAACGCACGAGGCAATGACATGCCCAATGTGCTCAAGGCGGCGATAGATGTTCAGGCTTTCGGTGCCAATGGGGTAACGGTTCATCCCCGGCCCGATCAACGGCACATTACCTACAAGGATGTTTTCGACATCCGCCCCATCATAAAAACCGAATTCAACATAGAGGGTTATCCATCTCCCGAGTTTATCAAGCTGGTTAAGTCGGTGAAACCCCATCAGGTCACCCTGGTTCCCGATCCACCCGAGGCACTGACCTCTAATGCCGGATGGGATACCATAACCCATCAATCCTTTCTACAGGACGTAATCGCCGAGTTGAGCGAATCAGGCATTCGCACCTCAATATTTATTGATACCAATCCCGACTTTATTGTAAACGCCTGTAAAACCAACACCGATCGCATTGAACTCTACACAGAGCCCTATGCAAGCAATTATTCAAAAGACCCGGCCAAAGCCATTGCCCCTTTTGTTGAAGCGGCTAATCTGGCCAATAAAATGGGTTTAAAGATCAATGCGGGCCACGATCTTAATCTCCAAAACCTTAAGTATTTCAACGAAAAAATTCCTTTTCTCAAAGAAGTCTCTATTGGTCATGCGCTCATCTGTGACGCCCTTTACCTGGGGCTCGAACGCACCATCAATCTTTACAAAGACCTGTTGATTTTAGAGAAATAAACCCAGAACCGTATTTACATGAAACTTTTTTATCGTGAACGCGGCCAGGGAAAGCGCACCATCATTATCGTTCACGGTCTCTACGGGGCTTCAGATAACTGGTTATCGGTAGCTTCTGACCTGGAGAACTCATTCCGCGTAATTCTTGTCGATCAGCGAAACCATGGCCGGTCGCCTCACTCCGATTCACACACCTACCAGGACATGGCCAACGACTTGTTGGAATTAATGAACCATCTTGGCATTGAACGCACCATTTTAATGGGCCACTCCATGGGAGGCAAAACGGCCATGCGTTTTACCCTTCTTCATCCCCAAATGGTAGAGAAATTAATTGTGGTTGACATTGCCCCAAAGTCGTATAACTCTAAGTCGAACTACGCGCAAATTACGGCCAACCATCTGAATATAATCAAAATACTTTCGGGCTTAAAGCTATCCGACTACCACGACCGGCATGAAATAAATGCAGCCCTCAAACCGGCTTTTCCCGATAGGAATCTGAGAGGATTCCTGATGAAAAACCTGAAGCGTCACCACGATGGCCATTATTCATGGATCATCAATTTCGAGACACTCCAAAATAATGTAGAAGAGATCATGAATGGTTTCTCTGCGGTAGATCCTAAAACGGACCCTAACAGGTCCCAACCCCAAACCATATTTATTAAAGGGGAAAAGTCACCCTACATTCAGGATGAGGACAGCCTTGAGATTCACCGTTATTTCCCCGGGGCACAAATCGTATCCATACCCAACGCCAACCATTGGGTTCATGCCGAGCAACACGACCTGTTTGTAAAAACCGTAAAGTACTTTTTGGAAGAGTAACCCTTATACCGACACCACATTAGCGGCATCCAACAAAGGTTCCCCCTTGAGACGCAAAAACAATTGAGTGGTGGCCAATACATCCTTTTCACAATAACGGGCAATCCTTTCCAGATCTTTTTCCTGATAATATACCGAGGCCACCTGGCTGCCATCAATATCATCTTTAGGGGAAGGAATACCCAGGATATGGGTTAACAGGTTGAGCGAAGTATAGTGTTTAAAGTCTCCAAACTTCCATAAATCCATGGTGTCGAGGAAGGGCACTTCCCATGGTTTTTTCCCAGCCACATCGAGGATGGCGGGCAGGGGAAGGTCATTGATAATAAGCCGGCGTGCGATGTATGGAAAATCGAACTCCCTGGCATTATGTCCGCAAATAGTAGTCCCTTTGCCGGCAGAAAAACTCTCCAGGGCCCTGGAAAAATCTATCAACAAATCCCGCTCATCGTCACTAAAGAACGACTTCACCCGTAAGATACGCGACCCGCTGCGGGAGACCACCAACCCGGCTGAAATACAGATGATTTTCCCAAATTCGGCGTAGATTCCTGCCCGCTGATAAACCTCACCCGGTGTTTCTTCAGGCTTCCGAAAGTAAGCAGACTTTTTCTCCCACAGTTGCTGAAGGGCTGGATCTACCTCCTCATAGGAGGGTTGTGCAGGCACTGTTTCAATATCGATGAACATCACCTTTTCAAGCGGAGTACTGTCTAACATTTCTGTCTATTTAGAATTCTTTTTTTTACTTTTACACCGGTAACAATAGCTCTAAAATAAACAATTATTTAAGATGATTCGTCATATTGTACTCTTTAAGTTCAAGGCCGAGGTGCCTGAAACCACAAAAAACGAGAACCTGGCTCAGATAAAATCCGGGTTGGAAAACCTTATGGGTCCCATCAAACAGCTTAAGAAGATAGAGGTAGGAATCAATTGTAATCCCGTTGAGAAATACGATCTTTCTCTCATCGCAGATTTTGACTCGATGGAAGGATTAGAGACCTATTCCACACATCCTGAGCACCTGAAAGTAGGGGTTCTTATTCGCGAGATTTTGGAATCAAGAGCTTGTGTAGACTACGAATACTAGATAGTGCCTTGGCAAATAACCGGGCGATTGAGCTGTAAAGGTCATTTTCAAAGCCTGCACCAAACTTGATATGGGGAACCATATGGCGCCCGGAGCCAGAAACAACAGGACAGAAACTGAACTTTTCAGGCAGACTCCGGCTCTAGATAGTGCCTGTCCAAAAAGTCAGGAGTTTGAGCTAGAAAGTTTAAATTCAAGGCTTGTGCAGCTCGAAAAATGTGATTTTACTGGCGTAAATGACCATTTTGAGAGCAAGCGTGACGCAGAAGTTGGACTTTATAGACAAACTCTAGATAGAGTCGGAGTAATACGCTTTGGGTTCTTCCCTGAGGTTATATCGCGAAACCATCACCTCTCCATAAGCCCCGGCACTGCGAATGGCAACGAGATCTCCCCGCTGCATTTCGGGTAAAAGAATTGCCTTTCCAAAGCAATCAGACGACTCACAAATGGGCCCCACCACATCATATTTTTGGGGATTGTTGTTCTGATTGGAAAGATTCTCAATCTTGTGTTTGGCCTGATAGAGTGCCGGTCTGATCAAATCGGTCATCCCGGCATCCAGAATGGCAAACTTGGTTTTCACGCCCTCCTTCACATAGAGAACCCTGGAAACGAGTGTCCCGGACTGGGCAACCAATGAACGCCCCAATTCGAAATGCACTTCCTGATGGGGCAATACCTTCAGGAAATCCTTAAATACCTTAAAGTAAACCTCAAAATCGGGAATGGAATGTGCATTGGGATTTTCGTAATCGATACCCAATCCGCCTCCCACATTAACCACCCGGGGAAACAACTTCCGGTTAATAAACCAATCCTGAATCTCATTCACCCGCAGACACAACTCCTTAAAGCTGGTCATATCATTAATTTGAGATCCAATATGGAAATGGAGCCCCTCAAAAATGATGTTGTTTAGGTGAGGCAAACGATCGGTGACCTTTCCCAGATCCCAAACATTGATTCCAAATTTATTTTCTTCGAGACCAGTGGTGATATAATGGTGGGTATTAGGATCTACATTGGGGTTAATACGCAGTGCCACGTGGGCTTTCAAGCCCATCTCTTTGGCAATAGCATTGATGATCTCCAATTCGGGTAACGATTCAACATTAAAGCAGGAAATATTATTCTTCAGTCCCAGCTTTATCTCCCAGTCGGCTTTTCCTACTCCGGCAAACACAATTCCTTCGGGAGAAAAACCACAATCCAGTGCCCGTTGAACCTCATAACCACTTACACAATCCACCCCAAACCCACTCTCTCTGATCTTATATAGAATGCGTTCATTGGCATTGGCCTTTAAAGCATAATGAACATGAAAATCGTACTTTCCCGACTCTTCCTTAACACTCGCCAGGGTCTTCCCCAGCAATTCCAGATCGTAAAAATAGAATGGCGTTCTAAGCGGTTCAAACTGACTGACAGAAAATTGACTCATACAGATGTATTAAAACAGATTGGCACTCAAGGCCCTCAAGGCTTCTTTTTTGTCGCTTGCCTCTACCAGCAAGGTTATATTGTACTCACTGCCCCCATAGGAAATCATTCGAATGGGGGTTTCTTTCAGGGCATTAAATATCCGGTTGGCATACCCTTTGTTTTCTGCGACCAAATCGCCTACCACACAGATAATCACCTGATTGTAATCCACCTCAACGGTACTGAATTTCCGCAGGTCATCAATTATTTCGTTAAGATATCTGTCGTCATCGATGGTGACCGAAACCCCAACCTCGGAGGTGGTAATCATATCGATGGGGGTTTTGTAGCTCTCAAAAATCTCGAATACCTTACGCATGAAACCATAGGCCAGCAACATCCGCCCCGATTTTATTTTAATGGCGGTAATACCATCCTTGGCTGCAATGGCCGTAACCCGGTCCTTATGTTGTTTGGAGGAGATGAGCGTTCCAGGAGCTTTGGGGTCTAAAGTGTTGAGCACCCGTACTGGAATATTTCCCAATTTGGCGGGCAAAACACTGGTTGGATGTAATATTTTGGCCCCAAAATAGGCCAACTCGGCCGCTTCATCAAAAGAGATCTCTGCTACCGAATGGGTATTTTCCACAAACCGGGGATCATTGTTATGCATCCCATCGATATCTGTCCAGATCTGAATCTCATCAGCATCCGCAGCCGCTCCGATAAGCGAGGCCGTGTAATCACTCCCTCCCCGGTGCAAATTATCCACCTCACCAAAAGCGTTCCTACATATATAACCCTGGGTAATAAATAGTTGTACGTCCGGGAATGCCTCCAGCTTACGATTGAGATTTTCGCGAATGTAGCTAATATCGGGTTCCAGATTTTTGTTGGTACGCATAAAGTCCAGAGCCGGCAACAATTTTGCGTTGTGCCCCGTTTCATCGAGGAAATAGCTAAACAAAGCGGTGGTCAATAACTCCCCCTGCGCCAGGATCGACTTCTCCTCGAATACGGTAAACATATCCCTGGTGAATGAACGGATAAAATCAAAATGAGACTTGACAAGCTCCAGTCCTCTTTGTTTATACTCCTCCGACTTGAGAAGGGCTAAAACGACCTCACTATAATCCCGTTCCAACCGATTGATAACCTCATTGGCCCCATCGTGGTTTTTCTTATAGAGATAATTGGCTATATCCACCAGACTATTGGTGGTTCCGGCCATTGCCGATAAAACAACTATTTTCCGTCCGGGTCCAACAATCAGACCTGCCACCTCTTTAATTCTCTCAACCGAACCGACAGATGTGCCTCCAAACTTAAGTACCTTCATGATATAACCCTTTACTCCTGGTTTGACAATAACTATTTATTTTTCGAATAAAGCTGCAAATTTAAACAAATCAACTGCAAAAAATAAGAACTTTTCTATATTTCCACCCAAAATGTAAAAATTCATTTTGCCCACCAATACAGCGAATTGGGCTCCATTTAAATTACATATGAACCTGAAGAAGGGTTGCATTTTGAGGTGAAGTCAAAGAAACCTCTTTCAAATCGGCAGGCAGCAGGATGGTTTCGCCCAGACTCAAGGTTTCCTTCTTTCCCTGAGAATATTCTATTTCGGCACTTCCTTCAACACAAATAAGGATGACGAACGAATCGAACGCATAAAAATCACTATTTATCTCCTGATTGGTCAGCTTAATGACATTGGTTACAAAGAATGGGGTATTAACAATCTCAGCCACACCACTGGCGGGGACACTATAGCTTGTTTTGTAGTCGTGTCCGCCCGAAAAATCGATAGCATCCAGAGCCTGTTCGGTATGTAACTCCCGGGTATTGCCTTCGGCATCCCGGCGGTCGAAATCGTACAACCGATAAGTCACGTCAGATGTTTGTTGAATCTCTGCCAACAAAATTCCGGCCCCGATAGCGTGAACCCGCCCGGCGGGGATGTAAAACACGTCACCTGTTTTCACCTCATGACGGGCCAGAAGATTTTCCAGCTCATTGTTTTTTAATGCCTTCACATAGGCATCCTTGGTGGTATCCTGCTTAAACCCGCTAATCAGGCTGGCCCCCTTGTCGGCCTGCATTACATACCACATTTCGGTCTTCCCAAAAGATTGATGTCGTTCTTTGGCCAGGGCATCATCGGGATGCACCTGAATGGACAATACATCCCTGGCATCTATAAATTTTATGAGCAGGGGGAATTCGTCGCCAAACTTTTCAAAGACCTTGTCTCCAACCAGATCGGCCATATACACTTCCAGCAACTCGTTAAGGGTATTACCTTTAAGGAAACCATTACTCACAATGGAAACATCTCCCTGCACACCCGACAATTCCCAGCTTTCGCCAATGACCGACGAAGCCTCCATTTTTTTTCCCAGCACAGTATGCAATTTTTGCCCCCCCCAAATCCGGGGTTTCAAAATGGGCGTAAATTTAAGTGGATACAACTTGTTTTCCATAACTCATTTAACTGTTTGATTTGTTTTTCGTTTTTTTCTGGATGCGCATGTAAAAAAGCACCATCACCAACAGGATAGCCATTCCCAATAGAACAAGGGTGCCCACACTTAATGCGGATGCCTTTTCAATAAGCGGAGTCTGGTTCCCGGATATGACATAATTGGCCCAGTAATAAGGATGAGCATACAACGGCGATGCATCTTTCAGGAAATCCCTTTTGGCTTTACTCAAAGCCTCGTCTTTGGCAAACCCCTCTTTGAGGTTCATATAAAAAGAACTGACCAACTTGGAAGCGGCCTTATCATTAACAGCCCAGAGGGTCATTAAGGTACTTTTAGCTCCGGCAAAGGTAAAGGCACGGGAGAGACTCATAATGCCTTCACCCGCCAAGGCTTTGCCCATCCCTGAGTTGCATGAACTCAACGCTATTAAAGGGCTATTGATTTGAAAATTATAAATCTGGTGAGCCTCCAGCACCCCCGATGAATCAATTGCCCCGGGTGAAAAAACCAATTTAGATTCCATGGGATCCCTGCCGGAGATGAGAGAGTGCATGGCCAGATGCAATATTTTATCCCCATGCAGCTGCTCTTCAAAATGACCGATAGAAGCATCCGAACCGATGAATTTTCGCCCCTTAAACAAGTGGATAATCTGATTGACCTCTTCCATGGCCCCGGGAATGGGTCTCAATTTTGAATTCAATCCCTGCCGAACATCTAAAAGAACGGAATCGTGCATTGCCGCCGTGCCATGATAATCGGGCGCAAAGGCTGCCAACTCACTAAAATTCTGACCCTTATCATTAACCGATGGCAACAACGCAGCATTGTAAAGATAAGACACCGAATGCTCCTGAATGAGCCAGGGGGCATTGTTAAACAAGGTTTTATCATCGGGCTTACGGGTCACCAACGCCTCAAAAGGAAAAGAGGCCAGAACTTCATCAGGTGCCAGTATTAATTTTTTATTCCGAACCCATTGGCCTACCGGATCAAGAAAATATTTGTAAAGAGCATACCCATTTTCAAAAAATCCCCTGATATCTTCACGAGTTGAGAAACCATTGAAGGGGGTCGAGGTTTCTTTTATAAAATCCTCAACCAAAGGAACAATGGAGCCCCCCGTCTCTTTTTGAACCACCATCACCGTATCCCGGGTAATTAAATTAATCAACAAAAAATCTTTATTCAGAAACAGATCCAGAAAAGCCTGATCGGGTTCGAGATGCAATTGGGCCTGCTTTAAGGAGATATAATGAGATTGATACATAAGCTCATAATATCCGGGATAATCCTTTCGGAAAATACCCTTGATGGAATCCAGTTCCCTGTAGGAGGCCACCAAATTTTTCTGCCAATAGCTGATTTTATTTCCATCGGGATTCTCCATCTCATTCTCTTGTCCCAGATGGAATTGCAAGGAGGCTATTTTGCTTCTCAATTTATTTTCGGCACCAAATAATGCAGGCGGTAAGTTGGCCCTAACCTGGTCGTTTCTCTTTTTAATGGCCGTCATCAAGGAATTGTTTTTCTTCCGCTGAGAGAAAGCAAAAAACACATTGTAAGTGGAATCATTGGGGGCAGCCAAATAGTTTTGAGCAGAAAGCCACACCCCCAGATCGAGAATCTCTTCGACCCGTCCAGCCATGGTAATTCGATCCTGGTCGAACTCAATCTCATTCCTGAAATTCTCAACCATCTCAACCGATTGGTTAATATGCGCCATACCGCACGAAATATTTGCCGCGTCGCCCCCCGCCAGCCACTTTTCTTTGCATATTTTAGCCAGCGAAAGATGCGCTAACAAATAGACCTTATGATGGGACAAATTAAATTGAGTCTGGCTCTGTTTCTCAAGCATAGCTAATGCTTTTAGGAAAAAAGTCTCTGCTTTTTGAATATGCCCCAAATCCAGGTTTGAAGTACCTAA
>JBFHFS010000028.1:0-69635 GCA_041583495.1 Marinilabiliaceae bacterium
ATAATCCCACGAATCCAACATCTCGGTTTTGTAGGTTAAACGCTGCAGCCCGTATTCGTAGGTAAAACTGATGGAGGGTTTTTCTGTTTTCCCTTCCCGGGTGGTAACTAAAACAACGCCATTGGCACCACGAACCCCAAAGACGGCCGTAGCGGAGGCATCTTTCAATACCGTAAAACTCTCTATCTCATTGGGGTCGAGCTGGGTCAGGTTATCGCGGGGAATCCCGTCTACCAGGATCAATGGCTGAGCACCATTGGTGGTGCTGATCCCTCTCAGATAAATGGAATAGCCTTCAGCCCCGGGGCGACCACTACTCTGAATCGCCGTTAAACCCGGCAAACGTCCCGTCAAAGAACCCACAACGTTGGGCGAGGGACTCTGTTTGATCTCATCGGTTTTTACAGCGGCAACCGAACCGGTCACGCTGATCTTTTCCTGGGTACCGTAACCCACCACCACAACTTCACCCAGCTGGGTGAGTTCAGATTTCATTACAGTATTGATAACCGATTTTCCGGAAACAGGGACTTCTACCTTTTCCATCCCAATAAAACTGAATACCAGAACCGCATCGCCCGGAATATTTTTCAGAATATATTTTCCGTCTAAATCGGTGATGGTTCCCATGGAGGTTCCTTTGACCATTACCGTCACACCGGGAATACCTAATCCGTCGGACTCGGTTACGGTTCCCTGAACCGTTATCACCGATTGCTCGGTCAGAAGAGGAGGTTCATTTTCATGGTTCAAATCATCGGCGAATGCCTGTCCCGAACCAATGAGGAAGATAAAAAAAGCAAAGAGCAATGCTTTTTTTACATTTTGAGGCACCAATTTACAGTCCTCTCGATAAAGAGGAAAATTGACTTGCGATTTTCTCATAAGGATTTAATAATTCAATTAAAAATTCAACACTACTTTGTCAAGCTGCGTATTCATGGAGGTGGAGTAAGTTTACGCTAAAAGATATTCATAGCGCTTACAATAGAGCAAAAGGCGTTTCGATATTTACGAAACAAAAAGCACAACCAAAACATTGCACCTTAAACCTTAAGCCTAACCTAAACCACCTCCTTCCTTTTTAATTGAACATTAAATTAACTTAAAACGCATTGCAAAAACCTGAGCTGTCCTATTCTCAGCAGCCAGGTTGCCACTTATATTTAACTCGATTACATCTTTACAAGGTTATCTTTCAAACCATTAACCCGGGTGCTATGCATCCGGCAATCTGTTTGTAATAAAATTTTGCCGGTTACCGGATTGGGATAAACCGACAGGCTTCAGGAATCACGGACGACCATCCGGAAAATAAAGGTCTATAATATCCTGTAATGCCCCTTTCACAGCCGTTGCGTACGATTCATCATACACCCACATCCAGCTGTAGTAGGTTCCTTCCAGAAAGAGAGAATTTACGGTGCTGCTGGGTCCCTTGGGAAAAACGACATACACATGCTTTTTAAAAGCGTCATTATCTGCGGGTATGATGCTCTTATAATGAACCAATTTGTCATAAATAAGAGATGATGGCTTTAGATTTTCAGCTTCTAAATTTTTGGCTAGTTGCAACTTATTCACAGGTTGAATACCCCAGAAATGGATCAAAGGCCTTAGGTCGGCCCCGGCCGCTCTCGAAAGCCTCAGGATGCGGTTATCAACAGGGTCGTTGTTATAATCCTCCGTCCAAAAGAGCTGTTCGCCCATATAATCTTCATTCGCCTCCAGCCAAAAATTCTTAAGTGCCTGCCACCCGAACAAGTCTACTATTTCAACATATTTGCCATATCCGCGATGCTGGTATTTAAATTGATCACCGGGCACGTTGGAATGGCACATTTCCTCGCCTTTTCTGAATTCCTCGGTTACCATCCACATGGTGGCCGCCACATCCAGGGTAACCTGACTCCAACCTGACACCGACAGTCCGTAAGCCAAATCCAGATCCATCCCGAATTTCATGTTTTGAACCGCCACAGTCATGAAATTAACCAGGGCTTCGGTCTCCCCCCTGAACTTTGATATTTTTATGTAATGACCCAATTCATGCAAAACAGTCCAATCAGCATACTGAGGCCCTTTTAACATCCAATAACCATCCTTATTTCCATCCTCAACAGCATTAGGACTATAGGCATAATTAGACTGTGGATATCCCGGATAATTGGCATTACCCCGCATCATCACATCAGGCTGCACATACAATAATGTTTTGGGCAAAACCTCAGGCAGTCCGCGAAGCTCTGTCACGGCATCCATGGCCTTATCCCAGTCCTCCATTAAAGTCACCGGATCCTCATAATTATAGATCCAGCTGGTGGGCACCTGCATCATAAACTTATCCGATTCAAAGTCGGCCCATGGGCCCGGGTGTTTCCGCTCAGTATTTTGCCACTCTTCCAGGGTCGTCTTATCAAAACTACGAGCCGAAAAGAAAGGGGAACGAACCGCATTTTTCACCTGAATGGTTACAACCCCTGCATCCGCTAAATAAGGCACCTCAATATAGATACCCCCTCCCAGCGGGTTGGCCACCACCATTTCGGTGCTATCAATGGCGTAGACCAAAGAAACCCGATCGAGTCGTTTAATCGTTGTTTTTTGTTCCAGATCCCAGGAATGACATCCCACCCGAACATTGTACCCTTTACCCACTAACGATGGGGGTACAGTAACAGTCACCAAACTCCCGGGGGCAAGATAACAACCCGTTGGTCGTCTGGCTTCACTCGTTTCCCCTGAAATAGGCGTTCCCCAGGCTTTGGGTTGGGAAGCATTTATCTGTACTTCATAAGTTGTCGATGCATCCTCGGGAGGATCAACCGCCCCGGGAAAATAAGAGGAGGTTGCAAACTTTTTATTGCGAAACAGTTCCGGATACTTTTTCAGATTTTCGGAGGTATAGACATAATCAATAAGCCCCTGTTGAACGGCAAAAATAGAATAATAGATCTCCTTTCCGGAGGCAGTACTTCTCTCCAAACCGTTTTTAGTCGCATCATTCATAAAGAGCGGTCCATAGGAGCTACTCTCAAATACCTCAACAAACTTCAAGGCCTCTTCAATGATCGCCTCACTATCGTCGATATATTTTATATTATTGGTGATTAAGGTTGTTTGTGCTGTAATTTGGGAACTGGTAAGAACACTAGCCCCTGACACATAACCTTCAATAATGCTTAACGCACCTTCCAGATGACTATAAACGGGGACCTCTTCCTCTTTAACTATTTCATCATTAATTTCTTTCTGCTTACATGAAACCGATAATAGAATCAGTGCAACAAAAACGAGAAACTTTCTGCTTTTCATAATATATTTTTTTTAAGTCCTAATAGTCGTCCACTCCATTGTTTCTGAACCCGTAAGGAGAGGGCTCATTAATCCGCATCCTCATTATTCAAATACACCAAAAATTGCCAAACCCAATGCCCGCTTAGGTCCCATTTACCACCTGAACCTAACTTTTCATCACCAGGCCCCTTCCCTGCCAGGGAATTCCGTACCATTCGTTTCATGGCCTGAGAAACTCGAACTCAATAAATTTTTTTCCGCAAAACCAACCAAAAAGAAAGCCGGTTTTGAGAAGCCGAATACTCCACCAAAACACGCTACTTATTAATCCCACATTCAGAAGTACCCATTTTTTGAGCAGATCAAATCTACAACATATTTTAAGCATTGCAACTTTATCCCGCTTTTTTTAACTTTATTTTTCGATAACTCAGAAAACCACAACCCCTTTTAGGCTGTATATCAATCCACTACCTTATTTATACTTTGTTGGAAATTTTTATTTATTTCCTTTAAAGTACCATTGAAAAGCTATTTTAATATCTTTGCAAAAAGAGTTTCAGGGTTTAAGCTTAACAGGCAACCAAAAAAGTTCCGCCACCCAATGCTCCTCACGGGAAAAAAAAGGACCTTATTTATACTGCCCAGAAAACGAGGATCCGCCACCAGACACTCGCCATGAAATCAGAATACAGGGCCGGCTTCGACTTCTTTTTTCCTTCCATTGGGGGGGAGCCCGGCCGAAGAATATCGAACTTTATGTCGGGTGTAATGGATTCCGGCGGTTAAAGGAGGTTAAAAAATGCTCTGGTTTAAAAACAACCAAAGGCCCTTCTATCAATTAACCCCGGAGTATCAAAAATCACCTTTTAAACCCAAATCAAATCCCCGGACCGGAATCCCGGGGAATAGAAAGTACACTACCGGTTTTTCGGGACAAGCATGCACAAATATCATAATGTGAACCCTCTCAAAACAGGACCGGTGCCTTTGAAAAAAAATTTACATTCGAATGAGAGAACCTGAAAAAGCTGGTCCGAAACAGAAAAGGTTCCCCAACAGCTTGATGATTTTAAGCCTTTTGCTAACTTTATAACCGAATTAAGAAGAACTGTTTTTAAATACACTTAAAGAAGAACAACCCGCCCCATAAAAAATTAATAATTCCACTAAAAACTCCGACAAATGAAAATAAACAAAATGATCGGGCTCATACTGACCTCTTCCATCTTTTGGGGATGTACGGGAACGCCCTCCGGGAAACAACAGGCCGCTGAAAAGCCAAATGTCATTTTCATCTATGCCGACGACCTGGGCCGGGGGTTACTCTCCTGCGAAGGCCAGGAAATAATAAAAACGCCCAACATCGACCGCCTGGCCGACGAAGGCATCAGGTTCGAAAACGCCTACGGATGCATGTTCTGCGCCCCGGCCAGGGCCAGCCTCCTTACCGGATACCACGATTGCCACAGCGATAAATACAAACTAAGCGGTGGAGGCGCCTATTTTAGTCTTTCCACCGGAAAAATGACCCTGCCCGAAATCGAATCCAAATTAAATGCCCAGCAGGGAGATATCCCCGAAGAGGAGGTTTTTCTGGCCCAGGTTTTTAAAGAAAAAGGCTACGTGACCGGTGAAGTAGGAAAACTGGAATGGGGCTTTTCGGCCACAGACCTGCAAATGAAAAGACATGGCTGGGACTATTACTATGGCTATCTCGACCACGTTAGATGCCACGGTTTTTACCCGCCCTTTCTGTTCGAAAACGGGGAAGTGGTGCCTATCGAAGGCAACACCCACATCAATTGCGGCAAAAGTGGCGAACTAGAAACACCTCAGGCCTATGATAATCGATGGAATATGGAGGGTAAAACCACCTATTCGCAAAACCTCTTCTTAGAAAAAATGCTGGCCTTTATCCGGGACAATAAGGACAAACCCTTTTTCCTTTACCACCCCACCCAATTACCGCATGGACCGGTGGCCATCCCTGAAGTAGCCGAAGAATTTATTAACGACGACCGGCTTACCCAAATTGAAAAAGAGTATGCCTCTATGGTTAAAATGCTGGACGATCATGTAGGAATTATCCTGGAGGAGCTTAAAAAACTGGGGATCGACAAAAACACCATGGTCATCTTTTCGGCCGATAACGGTCACGAAATTTATTACACCCAGGAGGGCCGGATCTTAAAGCCGGTGAGAAACATGAAAACGGGCGAATTCTTCGACGACATTAACACCAAATATTACAGTGAGCTCGGGGGCGATGTGTTCGACGGCAACGATGGCATGGCCGGCATTAAAAGAACCAACTGGGAAGGAGGCGTGAGAGTCCCTCTGATTTTTCACTGGCCCGGCAAAATCAAAGAAGGTCGCACCTCAACGGCCCTGGTTACCAATTATGATTTAATGGCCACCATGGCCGACCTCCTGAATTATGAACTGCCCGCGGCCAAAGATGGAATTTCCTATCTGCCCGAACTCCAAAGCAAAGAAGGCAAGGGGCACGACCATGTGGTTTATTCCTCCTTCCTGGGCCCCGCTCTGGTAACACACGATGGCTGGAAACTAAGGCATTTCGCCTCCAAAGATATTTTCCAGCTCTATTACCTGCCCAATGATTATCGCGAAGAGAAGAACCTGATCGCCGAGAATCCTGAAAAAGCAGAAGAACTGAAAAAAATATTAACCCGGGAGTGTGATGGCGACCTCAGGAACGGATGGTTCCAGGTAAGAAAAAGAATCATGCCTTCCATCAGAAATTAAAGCACCCAAGCCCTTGAGGCTTTTAGAACCGTTAAAAAGGGGTCTCACTACATTAATAAGGTGAGCCCCCTTTTTTTGTGCCCAACGAGAGCAACATCAGACCCCAAAAAAGGCTCCTGATTTTTTAACATCCTAGTCACCAAAGCTTTTAACAAACCAATAGCACTGGCCTAACTGTTTATTCCCGAGAATGTATAACTTTGCCGTTTGTTATTGACTATGAAAAGAAGCCAAAACGACACATTTGACTTTTTAGCCGCCGAATTTCAAGATGGCCACGAAAGAGCGTTTGATTATATTTTTCGAAAATATTACAAAGCACTCTGTGCGCAAGCGAACCTATATGTGAAAGATTTAGATAAAGCACAAAGTCTGGTTCAGGATTGCTTTGTCAAACTCTGGGAAAACCGGGAAAAGGCAGGCGATATTAAAAACCTTCCTTCGTACCTCTCTTTTATGGTTCGCAACCAATGCCTGGATTATATAAGAAAATCAAAATCCATTAAAAATCTTCATGATAAGGTAAAAAATGAGGACCCTGAAGCCAGTACATTAGATTCCATGATCTCGAATGAGTTCGAGGAAAAAATTGTCGTTATCCTGGCCTCCCTCCCCGAAAGAAGCCGAATAGCGTTTGAGTACAGTCGCTTCGAAGACCTTACCTATAAGGAGATTGCAGAGAAAATGAACATCTCCACCAAAGCCGTCGAAGCCTTAATAAGCAGGGCGCTTAAAACATTCAGGGAAGCTCTAAAAGAGTACCTGCCATTCTTCATCCTGCTTCTAAAAATTATCCATTTGTAATTTTTTTTCGTTTTTATATAGGGTATTTCACCTTTGTTTTCGTCTTTTATATAAACCATTATTATAAAGACCCGTGAACAACCCTCTATTAGAATCGATCATCGCTAAATCCGTTACCGGAAAATTAAGTGCCGAAGAAAAACGGACACTTGAGGAATGGGTTATGCTTTCGAGTGAAAACCAAAAAGAGCTTGAAGCCTACACTCAGTTGTGGGAAAAATCAAAAACATTAAACCTGTCGACCCCCATCGACGTGGAATCAGCCCTCCTTAAGACCAAAAAAAGAATCGCCGGCCTACAACCCAAAAAACATTGGATTCGCATTTTACGCCAGGCAGCTGCCGTTCTGGTTCTCTCTTTTTCTTTTTCTATTCTGGATCATTACTTTTTTAAGAGCAAGGGATCTACCCCTGCATCTGAGCAAATGGTCTACCAGGAAATAAAAGCGACCAGGGGAACCCTCACCAACCTGGTGCTCGCCGACGGAACAAAGGTGTGGCTCAATTCGGAAAGCACGCTTTCCTTTCCCATTTCCTTCAATAACCAGGAAGAACGAAAAGTAGAACTAAATGGAGAAGGGTATTTTGAGGTTACCCAAAACAAGGACAAACCCTTTATTGTAAAAACCTCCACTCTGAATGTGAAGGTCTATGGAACCGCCTTTAATGTATTAGCATATAAGGATGAGCCCTCCATGACGGTCGCTTTAGTCGAAGGAAAAGTAAGCCTCATGAAAGAATATTCCAGTGGGTCCAAAGAGTTAATGATGTTAAAGCCCAACGATGTAGTAGAATACGATACCAGGGAGAACATGCTGAATCACCATTCAGACATCAGCCTAAACAAATATACCGCCTGGAAAGATGGATACATGGTGTTTTTTGGCGACCCGGTGACCAAGGTAGTCCAAAAGCTCGAGAATTGGTATAATGTGGATATCGAAGTAGCAGACAATGCTTTACAGAACTACCAATTTACCGCCACCTTTGCCGATGAATCTCTCGAACAGGTGTTATACCTATTAAGCTTATCGTCGCCCATTGATTATAGAATTACCCCGGCACATAAACAAAAGGACAACTCTTTCAGCAAACGAAAAGTAACCCTTAAAGTCAAAAAACAAATACAATAACCCAATCTAAAACCTTAAAAAAAGCCTATGAGTTAACCCCCAAAAAAAGCAGGAAAGTGTTGGAGCACCTCCCTGCCTTAGTTAATCTTACCTGAAACTAAAATTCAGGCATCAATCAGTGTACTAATAAAAACTATCAAACTTATGAAAAATTTCTCGGATCGAGGAAAGATTCTCAACAAAATTCGACCATCTAAATTGTTTTTAATTATGAAATTGGTAATCTTTTTCATCTGTTTTACGACCTTTGGAGCAATGGCCTCCAACTCGTACTCACAGGATACGAAGCTCTCCCTAAAAGTAAAAGATTCCTCCATCAAGAATGCCCTTTTGGAAATAGAAAGCAAAAGTGAATTTTTCTTTCTTTATAACAACCACCTGGTAGATGTTGAAAAAAGGGTCAATCTGAATGTCAACGACAAGAAAGTTTCTGAAGTTCTGGATATTCTTTTTGAAGGGCAGGATGTGAATTTTTCCATTATGGACAAACAGATCATCATCTCACCTTCCTCGATCACCCAAACGGCAGAGACTTTTCAATCACAGGTTACGGGAAAAGTGACCGATGAGTTCGGGGATCCCCTTCCAGGAGTTACGGTACTCGTAAAAGGAACCCTAACCGGAACCGTGACCGATATGGATGGCATCTTCAGCCTCAATGTATCTCCCGATAAAGTCCTGGTCTTTACTTTCATTGGGATGAAAGCAACGGAAGTATTGGTAGGCAATCAATCGATCATTAACGTTACCCTGCAAGCCGATGCCATCGGTCTGGACGAGGTCGTAGCCATTGGATACGGTACAATGCGGAAAAGCGACTTGACCGGTGCTGTGGTAAGTGTTGATGTTGAAAAGATGGCAGAACTGTCGAATGTCTCTGTGATGCAATCCATGCAGGGATCGGTTGCCGGTCTTAATGTTGGAGCCGTTGATGCTTCCGGCGAAAGCCCAACCATTTCGATTCGTGGACAAAGCACCATCTCAAGCGGTTCAAGTGCCAATGAGCCTTTAGTGGTAGTAGACGGTGCCATTTACCGGGGAAGCATTATTGATATAAACGCGTCCGATATCGCATCGGTTGACATTTTAAAAGACGCAAGTTCTGCTGCTATTTATGGTTCCCAGGCTACCAACGGGGTAATTCTTATTACTACTAAATCCGGGGTTGAGGATAGTGGAAAACCCACCATTAGTTATTCGGGAAGTTACACCTTACAAACGCCTTCAAAAGAGTTAACCCCAATGAAAGCTGACGAGTTTACCGACTTTTTGTGGGACGCCTACTGGTTCGAAGGTTCTCATCTGGCAGGCGATGGCGACTATCTGGAAGAAAACCCCGATTGGGACCTTACCTCCATTTTGTCGACACCAGATATGGCAGAAGGCTACGAAAATGGAGTAGACCACAGCCTCTGGGACAAAATAGCAGGCAACGGCTATATCAATAAACAAAATATAAGTATTCGCGGTAAAACCAAAAAATTTGGTTACTTCTTTTCGGGAGGTCTTACCGATGTTCAAGGGTACTTAACAAACGATACCTACACCAAATACAATTACCGCATGAATCTGGATGCGGAAATTAATAACTGGCTGAAGGTAGGGATGGAAAGCTTTTATACCCGCAGCGACTATTCAGGCGTGGAACCCAATACTGCACCAGCCTGGAACCTGCACCCCTGGAGCCCGATTTACGACGATAAAGGAGACCCGCTAACGGTACTTCAGGATGTTTGGTATAATCCCTTACTTACCGTACAACAAGATGATTACGATATGAGAGGCAACTTATTTGGGAATATTCACGCCGATATTCAGCTTCCCATAAAAGGATTAAGTTACCGCATCAATTTCTCGCAAAACTACCGAACCAAAGATCATTATTACTTTGATGATGACGGGGCTGATTATACCGGCTACGGTTCCAGACAACATTACATCTGGAGTGAATATGCGGCAGATAATATCCTTACCTACACAAGAATTTTTAACAAAGTTCACAACATTAATGCAACCCTGGTTTATGGTGTTGAAAAAGAGAAGTATGAGTACTCTTCCATGGAAGCGGAGGATTTCTCGGACACTTCTTTGGGTTATGATGGTTTGGAGTACGGGAATTCCGAGAAGTACAGTATTTCGTCAGGTCACGAAAAGGAAACAAGCTTGTATTCAATGGCTCGTGTGGCCTATAACTACAGCAATAAATACCTGATTACCGGTACCGTGCGCCGCGATGGTTATTCTGGGTTTGGTGAAGACGACAAATTTGGGGTGTTCCCTTCTGTTGCCTTGGGCTGGGTGGCAAGTGAAGAAGCTTTTGTGAAAAACAATCTTCCATGGGCCGATTACCTGAAGTTAAGAGTATCCTACGGAAGCACAGGCCGCCGTGCCGTTGATGCTTACGACACTCAATCATCGGTTTCAAGCTCATACGCCTACGCTTATGGCGACCTCGCATCAGCCTCCCTGGTTCAGTACAATGATGGTTTGGTAAACTCCTCATTGGGCTGGGAAACCACCACCGGAATAAACCTTGGATTGGATTTTGCCGTTCTTAATTCACGCATACACGGTAATATCGAATACTATCGTAACGATACCAAAGATGCCCTTTATCAGATTAGTATTCCGTTAATGACCGGTTTTTCCAATATTAGTACCAACATTGGTAGTGTGGCCAATAAAGGTATTGAATTAACTTTAGGTGCGATGATCGTTAAAAACCGCGATTTCTCATGGAATGCCTCCGTTAACTTCTCAAGGAACCGTAACTGGATCAAGTCCATCTTAGGACAGGACGATGATGGCGACGGCGTCGAGGACAACCTGGCCACCAGTGAGTTATTTATTGGCGAGCCTACTAATGTTGTTTACGATTACAATATCATCGGAATGTGGCAGTTGGACGATACGGATATTCCAACCGGATTTTATGCCGGTACCTATAAAATTGAAGACGTCAGCGGACCCGACGGCGAACCCGATGGATCTTATTCGTCAACCTACGATAAAAAAATTCTGGGTTACGAAGATCCAAGCTATCGCATGGGGATAGCCAACACATTCACCTATAAAAACTTCAGCCTGTACACCTTTATTAATACCATACAGGGAGGTAAAGATTATTACAAAGGTACCGATTCTCTTCCTTTGGGATCAACAAAAACAACCACGGAACGTTATGCTTACTCAAATGTTCCTTCAGGTGGATGGGATTACTGGATGCCCGACAACACCGATGCCCGTTTCCGCCGCCTCGATACCTATGCATCTTACAACCCGGACCGCTACATGCAACGTAACTTCATTCGTTTGCAAGATGTTTCGCTTTCCTATAACATCCCTAAAAGAGTGATTAACAAACTCGATATTAGCAATTTTAAGGTTTTTGTAAGTGGAAAGAACCTGGTCACCATAACCAAATGGAGAGGCTGGGATCCGGAAACAGGACAAGGATATGAGTTGGGAACACCATTGATGAAGAACTGGACAATCGGTGTAAATGTTGAATTTTAAAAATGAATAGATAATGAAAAAATTTAAATATTTAATAACAATATTGCTGTTCACCTTTGTTTTCTCCTCATGCGATGAAGAGGAATGGTTGGAAGAAAGTGTGTATGACTTTTATAGTACAGAAAATTCATACACAACCTACGATCAGTTCAATGCTGCAGTAACCTATTTGTATTGGCAGGCCGATAAATACACCGTTAGAGCAGGAGCAGCCGGAATGTATATATTCCAATATACCTCCGATATTGCTTTCGATTCCAACGGGATATATCACGCCTTGAACTCATACGCAGATGCTATTGTGCCTGACAATTCCTCTATAAAAACCTTCTGGACAAGGTGGTACCAGATAATTTATAATGCCAATGTGATTTTGGATAGGATTGATGGCGAAGACACCGAGTTCGACTCGGAAGAAGACCGTACTACCCTGAAAGCAGAAGCACGCTTTTTCAGAGCTTTTGCCTACCGCATGCTGGCCATTCAGTTTGGCGGAGTGCCTCTTGTGCTGGAAGAAATTACTACGGTAAAGCGGGATTTTGTGCGTTCATCATTAGACGAGACTCTGGCTCAAATTGTTACTGACCTGACATACGCCGCTGAAAACCTTCCTTCGGTTGACGAACTTTCCGAAGAGCGACTTCCAAACGCTGCTGCCTACCACCTCTTAACCGAGATTTACATCATGCAGGAAGATTACGACAGCGCCATCGCGGCAGCCTCTGAAGTAATTGATAGTGGCGATTTTGCGTTGATGACCCAACGCTTTGGAGCACGTGTTGATGAAGATGGGGATGTATTCTGGGATCTGTTCCGTGAAGGCAACCAAAACAGAAGCTCTTATGGAAATACAGAATCCATTTGGGTAGCACAATCCAATTATGGCACTGAGGCTGAACTCTATACCTATATTTCGGGTTATTTAACTCCAAGATATTGGGCCCTTTCCGGAATTAACGATGGAAAAGGTTTATTTGTCGGACCTACCGATATCTACGCAGGTAGAGGGATTGGTTGGATGGTGCCTACAGATTATATGCTTTATGATATTTGGGAAGATGACCCTACCGATATGAGATGCTCTCAATACAATATCATGTACGATATCAAAGCCAACAACCCTGAATCAGAATATTACGGGCAGTATATTGTGGAAAATAATGCTTTCGATAATAACATGGCAACTGGTGGAAATAACCAGTATGGTAAATGGTGGACCGCAATTAACACCAAGGTAACTACCATTGGGAATTACCCCGATGAATATTATGTAGACACTGAAACCGGCGAGGTAACCAACAGCAGCATGGCTTCGTATCAGGATATTTACCAGTTCCGTTTGGCAGAAACGTATTTGTTGCGTGCCGAGGCTTACTGGAGAAACGGAGAATCGCAAAACGCTGCCGACGATATCAACGTGGTTAGAGCAAGAGCCGGTGCAGTGCTGGTTGATGCAGGCAATGTGGACGAAGATTACATCCTGGACGAAAGAGCCCGCGAATTAAACTTCGAAGAATTCAGATCCCTTACTCTGGCTCGTATGGGCCTAGTTGACGACAGGTTGCCGATTTACAACCCAATGTACAATGGAACCTATTCAAGCAACGGCGTTTCTGATTACCATAACCTCTATCCAATTCCTCAGACCGAGATAGAAAACAACACCGAGGCTGTATTGGAACAGAACCCTGGTTATTAAGACCCAATAAAATCGTTCTAAATAAAGATCGATAGAAAAATGAAGAAGTAGGGCAGATAATTTATTTTATTCTGCCCTACCCTTTTTTTAAACAAGTAGAGCCCAAACCCGATTGAAAAATTACGGCTCTTTGGCACAATCAAAAAGTAAAATTTAGTCATTTCTAATGTTAAAAAGGTTCAAATATTTTATAACCCTCGTATTCATTCTTTATCCTGCGTTTTATACACTTGCCGCAGAAAAGATAGTATCCCTTTATTAAGAGCAAACATTCAACCCAAAAGCTCAAAACATACTGTGTTCAACGATTCTTTAGGCCCGTTTACACTTTCGTGTCATCCAATAGATAAACTCAAAGTTTCGGCCAGGGGTTTTATTTCCCAGAACGTAAAAATTGACGAAAAGATAAAAGTCCTTTTTGTGAATTTAAATTTAAATCCGGGCCCCAAAAACCTGGAAAAGGCAATCGCTTATGCCCCGACTACAGACCGGGCCTATTTAGTATCCGCAACCTCGGCATACGAATTCAGAGGCGCTAATGAAGTGGTTCCTCGCCCAATCCAAAGGCCGAAGCCAAAATAGGGCCTGCCCATAAAATCGAGCGTTTGAGTCTACCCACATCAGTGCCATTTAAAGGCACCGAACACCTAAAAAAGGAGAAAAATGACCAACACTTTACCAAAAAGAATTACAGGCAGAAACCAAAAAAAAATTACCTGACCACAAAAAACATGTGCAAAATCTTTCATTTTCGTTAACAAATCCACTTTTGAATATTATATTTGAAACTTCTTCTAAGATGGGCCAAAATAATTACTGCCAAAATCAGAGACAGGAAATCGAAAGCAAGACAAAAATACACCTTAAAACAGACAATCGTAAACCAATCACCCATAACATTACATTTGAGAACATTAGAAATACAAGTCACATTCCTTCAAATCCTTTTCCCATCCAAACCATAGGTTATTTGGGATAACAAACGAATAATTAATATGACATTCTTAAGACTTACTCTTGCCCTGATTGGGTTTACCCTTTTAAGTTTTTGTTCACATGCTCAACAACCCAATGTGCTGTTGATCTTAACCGATAACCAAAGCTATTACGAACTAAGTGCCAATGGCCACGAAATTGTAAAAACACCCAACATCGACAAATTTGCCGACCAGGGAATCGTCTTTGACAACTTTTATGCAACCCCTTATTGTTCGCCCAGCCGCGCGGAACTGCTTACGGGCCGCTATGCGTTAAGATACGGGATACACAACACCGTGGGAGGCGTCTCTATTCTTCCAACCTCAGAAACCCCGGTCTCCGACATCCTGAAAAAAGCAGGCTATACCTGTGGCATTGTGGGCAAATGGCATCTTGGTAATGAATATCCTTATAACCCACTTTCGCGTGGCTTCGATTATTCCTTTATTCACGACGGAGGCGGAATAGGCCAGCTACCCGATTATTATGGAAACACGCATATTGACGCCCATTATAATGACTCGGGAAAAATGGTCCCCTCTCGTGGCTTTTCATCAGATGTACTGTTCAACAAAGCCAGCCAATTCATTAAAGCCAATCGGGATAAACCCTTCTTCTGTTTTGTATCCACCCCGGCCGTCCATGCCCCCTGGCAAGGCCACCCCGAAAAGCTGAAGGAACTTCAGGAACGGGGAGTTCAGGCTTCAGATAAAGACTTAGCCCTCTATTCTATGATTGAGAATATTGACGACAATGTGGGACAAATACTTGAGCAACTCGATTCCCTGAATCTTGCCCAAAACACCCTTGTAATAATCGCCACCGATCAAGGTGGACGCTACCGGGGGTTACCAAACCCACCCGAAGTGGACCTGTACGGATTACCCGACCATGTATTTGACTTTCGCCATAAAGTTTTTTGCATGATGAAACTCCCGGATCAACAACAGAATCCCTATAAGTCAACAGCACTCACCGGAATAATAGATATTGCCCCCACCATATTGGATCTTTGCGGACTGGAGATTCCGGAAAACATGGATGGAAAAAGCCTGAAACCGCTCATCACCCAACAAAAAGAGTGGAACTCCGACCGGACATTGATTGTGCAGTGCCCCCGAAGCAGAAAACGGGAGAAAAACGTTAACAGCTCCGTAAAGACCTCCAAATGGCGTTTGGTGGATGGCAAACTTCTTTTTGATGCAACAAAGGATCCTTACCAATTAAAGGATGTTGCCTCTCAATACCCGGAAATCGTAGACTCCCTCAATTCTTTTTATAATGCTTTTTGGGAGAGCCTCCCCGAAAAGCCGGTTTTAGCACGTCATATCCTGGGCGCTAAAGAAGGAGGGGAAATACGCTTAAACGCTATGGACTGGTATAAGGGGGGCAACCCACACTCACAGGCCCAACTGGAATGGAAATATAATAATGGCATCTGGCCGGTAACCATAGTCCAACCAGGACAATACCGATTCGAATTACGAAGTTTCCCCCGCGAGCATCCCAAAGCCATTTCGGCCGAAAAAGCGAGCCTAAAAATTGGAGAAAAAGAGCTCTCCAAAAACATAGACCCCACTCTTGAAAGGGTTATATTTGAGCTGGAGTTGAAAGAAGGGCAGTACGATTTTTCAACCACCTTCGAATCCGGCTCTGATGATAAAAACAAAAAATCATGGAACGCCAATTTCGTCTATATTAAACACTTATAAAAAAACACCTTTTGAAACCCCATTTCCAAAACAATAACAAATGAAAACCATGAGCATCCTTAAGAGTATCAGTCTGCTGTTCATCGCTTCTGTTTGCTTTAGCTGTGCACCTAAAACAGCTGATTCGACTCCCCGAAAGAAAGTAAATTTCGATTTCGACTGGAAATTCACCAAAGGTGATTTCCCCGAAGCCGCTCAAACCGACTTTGACGACAGCCAATGGCAACAAATTGACGTACCCCACGACTGGAGCATCACCGATACATTTTCTAAAGAAAACCCGTCGGGCAACTCAGGAGCCTTTGCGACCGGAGGAATTGGGTGGTATCGGAAAACCTTTTCGTTGGATAACATCGATGCCGACTCAGAAGTCCACATCCAATTTGGAGGTGTTTATATGAATAGTGAGGTGTGGATTAACGGCCATCACCTGGGCAAACGACCTTATGGCTACATCAGTTTCAGCTACAATTTATCCCCCTACCTCAAATTTGGGGAGGAAAATACCCTGGCCGTTCGCGTAGATAACGAACAGCAGCCCAGTGCACGTTGGTACACCGGTGCCGGCATCTACCGACACGTTTGGCTGGTTACAACCGACCAGTTACACCTTGCCCCGCATAGTTTGTTTGCCACTACTAAATCGGTAACCAACGACTCGGCGTTGCTGGAGATAAGTGCCACGATTGAAAACAACTACGAAAAGGACCACTCTTTTTGTCTAAAAAACGACCTGTACTCACCTCAGGGCGAATTGATTGCCAGCTTTCAGACGTCGGCTAATGTCCTGGCCTCAGCAAGCCAGAAAGTCGTTCAAAGTCTTACGGTAAAAAATCCGGACTTATGGTCACCCGACAGCCCCAACCTATATCGGCTAAAAACCTCTGTCACCGATAAATCAAAGGTGTACGATAATCTGGAGACAAATATTGGCATCCGAACCTTCAGCTTTTCGGCCGACACCGGCTTTGTGTTAAACGGAAAAAGCATGAAGTTCCAAGGGGTCAATAACCACAGCGACCTGGGCGCTTTAGGCGCAGCCCTGAATAACCGGGTGCTGGAGCGCCGTCTTGAAATATTGAAAGAAATGGGTTGTAATGCCATCCGAACCGCTCATAATCCGCCCAGCGAAGAGCTGCTCGACCTGTGCGACAAAATGGGCTTCATGGTGATGGACGAAGCCTTCGACGAATGGCTCGAATCCTGGCCCTTTGGCGGAATCAAAAAACCCCAGGGAAAAGCCAAATATGGCTATCACCTCTACTTTGACGAATGGGCCGAGAAAGACCTGACCGATTTAATCCGTAGGGACCGCAACCATCCATCCATCATCCTCTGGAGTGTGGGCAACGAAATACCCGATGCCTGCTTCGAGGTAGGTACCGAACGGTTAAAAAAATTAATGGCCGTGGTCAGAAAAGAAGATCCTACCCGCCCAATTACCTGCGGAATTACCCACATGCACCTGGCCAACGAAACGGGATTTGCCAGCGCACTCGACATTACCGGCTACAACGGTGGCGGGGGCTCCTGTTTTATGTATGAAAAAGACCATGAGACCTACCCCGAACGAAAGTTCATCGCAACCGAAGTGCCCCACTCGTTTCAAACAAGAGGCGTCTATCAGTCGCAATCGTGGTACCGGGGCCAAAACCCTCTGGGCGGCATCATGAAAGTCCCCAACCTCTCTGAAAAAGAGGTTTTTCCCGCCGTCCCAAAATATTACAGCTCCTCCTACGACAATGCTATGGTAAGAATATCGGCCAGAGATTCCTGGAGAAGAACACGCGACTTCCCCTATATGGCCGGAGAATTCAGATGGACCGGCTTCGATTACCTGGGTGAATCCATGTTTGGGTGGCCTGCCAAATTGTGGAACTTTGGAATCATCGACATGTGCGGATTCCCTAAAGACACTTACTATTTCTACCAAAGCCAGTGGACCACCGAGCCCATGGTCCATATTCTCCCCCACTGGAACTGGAAAGGCCTGGAGGGCAAAAAAATCCCTGTGGTAGCCTACTCCAATTGCGAGAGTGTCGAGCTCTTCCTGGATGGGAAATCCCTGGGCGAGAAAAAAATGGGTGACAAAATGGATTTGGTGTGGCAAGTCCCCTACAAACCTGGTATCTTAATAGCAAAAGGAAAAAATAAGGGCCAGGTAGTGTGCGAAAAAGAAATTGCCACCGCAGATAAGCCTGCAAAAATTGAAATGCTGGCCGACCGGGCCATCATCCGTGCCGACCGCCAGGATGTCGTTCATTTGGAAGTGAATGTTCTGGATGCACAAAACCGATTTGTTCCCGATGCATCCAATAAAATCACTTTTTCAGTGGCAGGGGATGCAAGCATTTTGGGTATCGACAATGGCGATCCGTTAAACCAGGCAAGTTTTGTTGGAAACGAAATCACTACCTTCAACGGAAAATGCCTGCTTATTGTCAAATCCAACGGGAATCCGGGAGAACTCAACATAACGGCTGAATCAGAAGGACTGGAGACCTCGGTTGTAAATGTTAAGATGAAATAACCATGGAAAATTGAGCCTGCTCCGAAAAGTAAAACACCCCTAAATCCCCATGAGGGAACTTTTTGTTGTCATTGATCTCCACCTGATTCCCCTTAAGGAGCTAGGTGTAAAAAAGTTGAAAATCAATGACCTCCGGCTTCTCGGAGTGGACTCAAAATTTTATTATTCAATTTTCATATAAGTTATGGCAAGGGCAGCTAAATTATAAACACATGAAACGAGCATGTAAAAGTTATTTCAAACAGGGGGACTATTATAAGCGAGTTACATCGAATACCTTAAAAAATTAACAATTATAATGAGATGAAAGCTGTAAAGCCCAAACTTGTAGAACAGTTAAAGATGTTTGAATGGTGCCGTAGGCACAGAATAGGGGTAGAATATGTATTATAGGAATAGAATTCCGTCCCGGATGGAACGGGACACATTATTGCCAATCGTTCTGCTACCCACATTGAATCCCTAACGGGATTTTGACCTGACAGGCCTGGTTGTCGAACAACTCCTTATCGTGTGGCCAGTTTTTCTCTCGAACGGATTTTTGGCCATGTCCCCGAAAAAATATCGGGGCCGCCTATCCCCTATGGGGTGACAAAATAGTGGCAAATGAAGATAAATTATAAACAAGATGAAATCAAGATTTATAAAATTACACCTATTGGCCCTGGTATTGATCTCCTTTCCGGGGTCACAAAACCTTATGGCTCAGACGTCCTGGAAACTGAATAAAGCCAAATTGAGTTACATCGATCTATCAGACGATGCTCAAATTTCGGCCCAACCGGTAAAAACCAAAAAACTTAAATTAGAAGAAATAAACAGCAGCCCGGAGGGGGTAATAACCATTCATCTGAACACCATTATCCATGCCAACCTGACCGGAATTGGCGGTGCCTTTAACGAACAAGGCGGTGAAGCCTTTATGAGCCTGTCTGAAGAAAAACGTAAAGCACTGGCAGAAGCACTTTTTAACCCAACTAAAGGCTCAGGGTTCTCCTTATGCCGCACGGCCATAGGCTCTTCCGACTTTGGATTAACCGCCTACAGTTACAGCGAGACACCCGAAGATTATGAGATGAAACATTTTTCGGTGGAAAGAGATACCAAATCGGTGATTCCCTTTATTCTGGCGGCCAAGGCCGAAAACCCCGATTTAGTCATGTTTGCTTCCCCCTGGAGCCCTCCGGGTTGGATGAAAGTTTCAGGAAAAATGGACGGAGGGAAAGCATCCCCCGAAACCAATATCCTTAGAGCAACGCCTGAAATTTATCGGGCTTATGCCTTGTATTTTTCCAAATATGTGCAGGAATATGCCAAACAGGGTGTAACCATCCATCGTTTGGTGGTTCAAAACGAAACCGACATGAATCCGCCCTATCCAGGATGTGATATGAAGCCCGAAGAAATGGCCCATTTAATTACCAATTACATTAATCCCCAATTTGCTAATGATGAAATTGCCACCGAGGTCTGGGCGGGTTCTTTCCGGGGCAAACGATCGGATGCACAAAACTTCATGAAGCTTGATAATGCAGAGGATGCGGTTGGCGTTGGGCTGCAATATTGCCCCCCATTGGTATTGAAGGAACTCAAAGAGAACCATCCCAACCTGAAAATGATGCATACAGAGGGTAGTTGTGAGAATGGGGATAACTCCATGGCCCAGGCACGCAAACGTTTTGGTGAAATGGCTTCCTGGATCAACTCGGGCTGCGAAAATTACTGTTTCTGGAATATCGCCCTCAACGAAACCAGCACCAGCGGCTGGGATTGGAAACAGAACAGCCTCATTAACATCGACAGAAATAGCGGAGACGTTACCTATAATCCCGACTATGCTCCCGTTAGTTTATTGAGTCGCTACATTCGTCCCGGCGATCAATCGTTAAAAGTTGAAACCAAAAAAGGTGCTGCTCTGGCGATTCGTAATGCCGATCGTTTGGTTGTTTTTCTTCAAAACAATGAAAAAACACCCGCAACGCGGTATCTGAATATAGAGGGAAAGACCTATGCTGCCGAAGTTCCTGCGCAAAGCTTGTGTGCCCTGGTATTTAAAGATTAAAAGAACTGCCGGGAAGACCTTTTAATCACAACCCAAAAAAATTAAACGATACATAACTCCGAAGCTTCGGAGTTCTCACTTTAATTGAAAATTCAATATTGAACTTTGAAAATTGATCCTTCAATCCGGAACCTTCATTTTTCAAGCATACTATTTAAACCATGAAGGATGTGAATACCAAACTGTAAAATAGGTTAAAGGCTTTTGACTAGTGCCATAGGCCCTTGATCTGGGTAGAAATTGTATTGTAAGAAAAGTATTCCGTCCCGGATGGGACGGTACACATTTTTACCATTCAACTTGCTACCCACATTGAATCCCTAACGGGATTTGGCCTGATAACCCCAGCTGCCGAACAAATCCTTTCGTGTACCAAAGCATTCACCAGAACAGGGTTTGGAGCAGGCTCCCAATAAAGAAAATCAGAACAGGTTATCATCCCAAAACTTTGGAATTCACATTTAGATGGAGAATTCAATATTGAACCCTGGAAATTGGATATTCAATACAGAACATTCAATTTTCACATAAAAGAGTAAATACATGCAACAGACTCTGATTAAAGCCATCCTTTGCCTGGTTCTTCTATGTGGAGCAGGAGAATTACTTGCCCAAACCAGGCTCCCCGCCATCCTCTCCGACAACATGTGTTTACAACAGTCGGCCGAGGTAAAAATCTGGGGCTGGGATAACCCGGGACAAACCATTACGGTAAAACCCTCGTGGACCAAAGCGGTGAAAGCAGAAACAAGCGAAGCTGGGAAATGGCTGGTAACCCTGAAAACCCCCAAAGCCGGAAAAACAGGAACCGTAAAAATTACCGGCTCTTCACAACAAACCATTCACAATATTTTATTTGGCGAAGTATGGCTCTGCTCGGGGCAGTCGAATATGGAACTTACACTTGGGTTTAACGGAGGCCGTCGAAAACCCATTGTAGGATTTTGGGAAGAAGCTCAGACCGCCAAATACCCTAAAATCCGAATGTTCCAGGTGCCGAAAATTTCGTCGGAAACCCCTGCTGAAGACTGCGAAGGGAAGTGGGTTGAATGCTCTCCCGAAACCGTCCTGGATTTTTCAGCCGTAGGCTATTTTTATGGAAAAGCGCTTTACAATAAACTAAAGGTGCCGGTAGGTTTGATTCAATCGGCCTGGGGAGGAACACCCGTTGAACCCTGGACACCCGAGGAAAATTACTCCGAAAAAACCCTGGAATTGATAGCCAAATTTGAACAGAGTTATAAAGCGGATAGTGCCCACTACTTTCAGGCAGTCAAGGACTATAAGGAAGGGATCGTAAAAGAATATCCAAGATATCCGGGAAGCTTGTCTTACCATCGGCGCAAACATGTGCATAAGGCGGTTTTGTACAACGGTATGATTTCGCCATTAATCAATTACCGGATTAAAGGGGCAATCTGGTATCAGGGCGAGGCCAATGTGCCAAACTGGAAGGACTACAAAACGCTTTTCCCAACAATGATTACAAGTTGGCGCGAAAAATGGGGGATTGGCGATTTCCCGTTCTACTTTGTGCAGATTGCACCCAATAACTACTCCGATAAATTTGGGCAACCACAGATTGTTGAAGCACAATGCGAAGCTTTAAAACTAAACAACACAGGAGTGGCCGCCACCCAGGACATCGGTGCTTTTTACGATATCCACCCGCCGCAGAAGCAGGAAGTGGGCCGCCGTCTAAGTCTGGTGGCCTTAAATAAAACCTATGGCCAATCCGGGGTGGTTTATTCAGGCCCGGTTTTGAGTTCACACCAAACCGAAGGCCCGAACCTTGTCCTTCGGTTCGAAACTCCCGGATCCGAACTTCAGGCGTCGAATGACCCCATTGGCGGAATATACGCCTTTTATATTGCCGGAGAAAACAAAATATTCTACAAAGCAAATGTGAAACAGGAGGGGAATAAAATTCTGTTGAATTCACCGAAAGTAAAAACCCCCTTGGCTGTGCGTTACAATTGGGCCAACAATGCCAATGCAATACTTTTTAATTCACATGGATTGCCGGCACTGCCTTTTCGAACCGATGACTGGGACGAGGTGTTTTATAAGGAGTGAAAGCTGGTTGCACTCCCCAAAAATCCCAAAAATTAAGAGTTAAACCTCCCGGCCCACAAGAGAGTCAACAATATAAAGGTCAATACCACAAACCGTAAAAACCTAAATAAAAAGAATATATCGGTGTTTTTTAATTGAGAATTCAATGTTGAAAATTGACTATTCAATACAGAACATTCAATTCTCAAATAAAATAGTTGAAAAATGAAAGAGGTGTAATCGAAACTGGAAAAAAGGCTAAAGGTGTTTGAATAGAGCCGTAGGCACTTGATCTGGATAGAATATGTATTGTAAGAAAGATATTCCGTCCCGGATGGGACAGTACAAATTTTTGCCATTCAATCTGCTCCCAACATTGAATCCCTAAAGGGATTTGACCTGATAGCTCCAGTTGAAGCACAAATACTTTCGTGTGCCAAAGCAATTACCCAAACCGGGTTTGGGACGGCAATGATAAAATATTTCTCACATAGGATGAGAATAGAATGTTGAATATTCAATACTCAATTTTCAAGTAAAATTATAAACATATGAAACGAGCATGTAAAAAGTTTTTCACACAGGAGGATCATTATGGGGGAGTTCCATCGAATACCGTTGAAAATTTTAAATTATAATGAGATGAAACAGACTCTGATTAGCACCATGCTTTGCCTGCTTCTTTTTTGTGGACAAGGAAATTTATTTGCCCAAACCAAACTACCTTCAATCCTCTCCGACAATATGTGTTTGCAACAGTCGGCCGAGGTGAAAATCTGGGGCTGGGACAATCCGGGACAAAGCATTACAGTAAACCCATCGTGGACCAAAGCGGTGAAAACAGATACAAACGAAGATGGGAAATGGCTGGTAAAAATTGTTACCCCTAAAGCCGGAAAAACCGGAACCATGAAAGTAACCGGCTCATCACAACAAACCATCCACAATATTTTATTTGGTGAAGTCTGGCTGTGCTCGGGGCAGTCGAATATGGCGCGAGAACTGGGATTTCACGGCGGACAGAAACCCATCATTGGTTATTGGGAGGAGTCCCAAACGGCCAACTACCCTAATATTCGCATGTTCAAGGTCCCCAACGTTCCGGCAGAAACCCCGTCAGAAGATATTAACGGACAATGGGTGGAATGTACCCCAGAAACGGCATTAAGATTTTCAGCCGTAGGTTTTTTCTACGGAAAAGAACTGCACCAAACCTTGAATGTTCCGGTAGGCCTCATTCAATCAGCCTGGGGCGGAACGCCCGTTGAACCCTGGACTCCTGAAGAGAATTATGACGAAAAAATTTTATCAGCCATTAAAAAACTGGAACAAAGCTTCCAGACCGATAGTGCCTATTATGCACAGGCACTTCAACACTTCAATGATGGAATCCTAAAAGAATACCCCACAAAGCCCGTGAGCGTAACCTACCACCGGGCCGTGCACAAAAAAAAGGCCGCATTATACAACGGAATGATTGCGCCCATCACCAATTACCGGATTCAAGGGGCCATTTGGTACCAGGGCGAATCCAATGTGCCCAACTGGAAAGAATACAAAACACTGTTTCCCAACATGATAACCAGCTGGCGCCAAAAATGGGGCATTGGCGATTTCCCCTTCTATTTTGTACAAATAGCCCCCAGAGATTACGACGATAAGTTTGGTCAACCCCAAATTGTGGAAGCCCAGTGCGAAGCATTGAAACTTAAAAATACAGGCGTAGCAGCCACCCAGGACATTGGAGCGGTTTTCGACATTCATCCGCCTCAAAAAAAGGAAGTTGGCCGCCGTTTAAGTTTGATAGCCCTGAATGAGACCTATGGTAAAAAGGAGGTTGTTTTTCAAGGTCCTCTTTTGAGTTCGTTCCAAACC
This sequence comes from Marinilabiliaceae bacterium, assembly GCA_041583495.1. Lineage (GTDB taxonomy): Bacteria > Bacteroidota > Bacteroidia > Bacteroidales > Marinilabiliaceae > JBFHFS01. The sequence continues at coordinate 24,430 of JBFHFS010000028.1, forward strand.
ATTGGGGAAAAATTGGTCCTCAATTTTGAGACCCCCGGCTCAGAGTTACATTCAACCGGTATGGCTATTGGAGGCATCTGGTCGTTCTATATTGCCGGCGAAAACCAAATATTTTACCCTGCCAGAGTAAAACAGGACGGCAATAAAATTCTGTTGAATTCACCGAAAGTTAAAAGCCCCGTGGCTGTGCGGTACAACTGGGCCAACAATGCCAATGCATCCATATTTAACACCCAGGGGCTACCGGCCCTTCCCTTTCGGACGGACGACTGGGACGAGGTTTTTTATGCTGAATAGAAGTTGGCTAAATACGATTTAAGTAATACAAGTCAAACGGAACGGTAAATGTTGGTACGGTCAAATAACACCCAATACAACTGCACCTCTGGGAGGGATAACCTGAAAGGGCTATCCATAGGCTGACCACCAGCAACGGCAGGTTGATTATTTTTCACGCGAGTTAAAAATGTTTTGCACCATGAGGGGATCCTATTCGTTAAAAATGTTTCAGGTTAATTCAGATAAACAAAGCCCTATGCCAACAGTAAGAACAATGCTTTTTTTAATTGCTGTAGTTTTTATACATACAGCCAGGGCAGCCGACCCGGTGGTCGATAAGGTGAACTGGCCCTCCTTCATGGCCCATCATGATATGATATGGGACCAATTGCCGGATCAATGGTTCAATGCCCCTTTCCTGGGTAACGGGGAACAAGGCACCCTTATGTATAAACTAGATGAGCGAACCCTGCGGTGGGATGTCGGCTGTTCGGCGGCGCACGATCATCGCCCGATTGAAAAGGACGACCATTCAGAGAAAAACCCTATGGTACTCAACCGCGGCCGGCATTTTATCGGCCACCTGGAGCTGGAGTTGCCGGAAGACCTAACCAAGGCCGAGGGGCGTCTATCCCTGTGGGATGCCGAAGCAACAGGCACCCTCACCACCAAAGGAGGCACCCTTGAGTGGACAACACTGGTGCACGCCACCGAACCCGTCATGCGTTTCGAACTGCTGCCCCAGGGCACTCTCAAAGGAGCCAGGCTGGTATATGTGGCCGAGGAAGCGCGTAATCCACGTGCAGTACGCGCCCTGACGCTCAAAAAGCCGGTTGACGAACAGCGCCTCCCCGCGAACCCTTTGCCCGAACTCGACACGCTCAGCGACGGCGTGCAGACAGCCGTCCACAACCTCCATGCAGGAGGACAGACCGCCGTCGCCTGGTTACAGAAAACCGTGGGCGGCAAAACCCTTCTCTGGCTCAGCGTCAGGCACAGCCACCCGGACAAGAGTGCACTGGATCAGGCCGTTGCCGCCGTGCGCACTGCCGCCGGGGCCGACCAGGCCCAATGGGTGAAGGCGCACCGCACCTGGTGGCACAACTATTATCCGCAAAGCTTTATCTCCACCGGAGATAGCTACTGGGATTCCTTTTACTGGATCCAGCAATACAAGCTCGCCTGCGCCACCCGCGACAAAGGGTGGATCATCGACAACCAGGGGCCATGGCTCCAGCCCACCGCCTGGCCTTCACTGTGGTGGAATTTAAACGTAGAGCTCTCACACAGTGGGGGATTCACAGCCAACCGCCGCGGTACGGTGTCGGCCATGAGTTATCGGCTGGGCATCAACCGCGATAACCTCGCCAGGAACGTCGCCGAACCTTACCGCGCCGATTCCTACGCCCTGGGCCGCTCAACTTCGGGGTGGGACCTCCTGGGTGACGCAGGTCAGCCGGGCGGCCGCGAGCCCCTCGATCCCAAAATAGGCCGTGAAACCGGAAACCTGCTGTGGGGGATCCACAACATCGACCTGGAATACCGCTTTTGGCTGGATACCAACTTGCGCGACAAAGTGCTCTATCCCCTCCTCACGCGCGCCGTGAATTACTACCGCCATTTTCTGGTGGAAAATGAAGATGGCCGGTTGAGCTTACCCGAAACCTTCAGCCCCGAATACCGGATAGCGGCTGATTGCACCTACGACCTGGACCTGCTGGGATGGGGCGTAGGACGGTTGCTGGAACTGGCCAAAGAAAAAGGCCTCTCGGAGAAGAACGAACCGCTGATTCCGGTCTGGAAAGAGATTCAGACTCACCTCGTGCCTGTGCACGTCGATGAGGAGAGCGGGCGCATGATTGGCCGCGACGTTGAGCTGACCGGGCGTCATCGCCACTGGTCGCACCTCATGGCCATCTATCCCTTACGCACCCTCACCCCCAACACGCCCGCAGATCGCGAGCTGATTGATCGCAGCCTGACCCACTGGCACAGTTTCGGGCGGGCCATGGGCTATTCCTTTACAGGCGGTGCCTGCATGGCCGCCCTGCTCGGCGACGGCGAACGCGCACTTGGATTCCTTAACGGACTTAAGTCGTTTTTGCAACCCAATACCTTCTATTATGAAATAGACCATCTGCCCGTGATGGAAACACCCCTGCATGGGGCTACCGCCATGCAGGAAATGCTGTTGCAAAGCTGGGACGGAAGGTTGCGCATTTTCCCTGCTGCACCCGCCGAATGGCCGGATATCCAGTTCCACCAACTGCGGGGGGAAGGTGCTTTTTTGGTGAGTGCCCGCCGGGAGGAATGTAAAACGCAATGGGTTATAATCCAGTCGGAGGTTGGAGGCAATGTGGAGGTGAATCCTGCAATATCGGATGCGCAGTGGATTGGAGCTGAAGGAACCAGGGTTATCAAAAATGAGAAGGATATATACACTATTAAAATGTCTCCTGGCAACTGGATTCTGTTCTGGCCCCAAGGCAAGGCTCAACCCAAACCGAATGTTACCCCTGTTGCCCCACATGGGAAGGAACATTATTTTGGGTTATAATTTCGGGTAGGATAATAAATTACCATTGTCCGGTTCGTGTTTTGAAATTATAACTATTTTATATTTAGAAAACCCACTTTTGCTTTTGTGCAGAAGATACCATCTGAAAAGGAGTCTTTAGAGGTAAAGATTTATAAAAAAATCATGAACGCAAATTTCTTACAACCCATAAAAAAGAAAATATGATACGCACAATGAAACTCATAATCGCTGTCTTTGTTATCTTATGCTTTAATAGTCTGGCATTTGCAAAGAAACCGCTTAAGATTTACATATTAGCCGGGCAGTCGAATATGGTTGGCACTGGAGGGATTTCGACCTTCGACTATATTGGTGATGATGCCAAAACCGCACCATTGCTTAAGAAGATGCTTGGCCACGACAACAAACCGAAGGTCTGTGAAAGGGTATGGATCTCTTCCCTGAATGGAAAGATGAACCAATACGGTGGTGAGGGCTTTGGCAAGTTGACCGCCGGTTACGGTGTTCGCAGAACGGATCCCTCGAAACCCGACGATTTCATCGGACCTGAGTATATGTTCGGCCTCACCATGGAAGAATCATACGATGGCCCTATCTTAATCATCAAAACCGCCTGGGGTGGTCAAAACCTTAGCGTTGACTTCCGATCGCCGGGCGCCGGGCCATATGTAATGAATGACTACCAGGTAGAGGTCTTGACCCAAAAGGGGGCACTCGAGAGGGTTCAGGCACAAAAAAAGGAGGCAACAGGACGAAACTACCGTTACATGATGGATCATATCATGAAAGTCCTGGACGATATCAAACGAGTTTACCCGAGCTACGACCCGGATGCAGGCTATGAATTATCGGGCTTTGTTTGGTTCCAGGGATGGAATGACTTTAGTGACCTGACCACCTATCCATCAAGTTATGGTGATAAGCAGTATGATCAATACAGCCATTTATTGGCACAATTCATCCGTGATGTCCGGAAGGATTTGAAGGCTCCGGAGCTGCCATTCGTTATAGGTGTGATGGGTCAGTATGGAAATTATACCCCGGGCACATTTAGGGTTGTGAACCAATCAGACCACCGCATGAAGCTTTTCCGCAAAGCCATGGCTGTTCCGGCCGAAATGGACGAGTTTAAAGGGAGAGTCGTTGCGGTTCAAACAGCACCATTCAGAGAAGATGCACTTGGATTCATCGAACAGAAACAAACCAAGGTGGAAAGCATGGGTAGAAAATTGTCGAAGCAACTCCCCGATGGGCCAAATGCAGATGGCTCAATGACGCCTGACCAGAGAAGAGCCTATCTTGATGATTACAGAGCTAAAATGCTCACCCCTGAAGAGATTGCCCTATGGAAGCGGGCTACCTCAATTGGTGGCTTTGTTCACCACTACGGCTCGGCAAAATTTCATGCTCAGGTTGGCAAGGCATTCGCCGAGGCGTTACTGAATATGGAAGGAATCTAAGGCCAAAACAAAGAGGCGCCTACACATAAGAGTTGGAAAGAAGCTTAGTTGCAGGAAACACAAGGGAGCGTTCGTGAGATAAACAAACCATTACAAATGGCAGCCTATGTGCCTCATTGTGAACAAACAGAATCCAAAAAAATGAACATCAAGAGACAACTGGTTCTTATTCTGGCGATCGTCCTTTGGGGAGGATGTCAACAAAAGCAGACGGAGAGCCAAAACCCCGGAAATGCAGAAATTGCAAAAAAAGTGGAATCTCTCATCAGTCAAATGACGCTGGAAGAGAAGATCGCAGAGATGACACAGGATGTGCCGCCAAACAAAAGGCTGGGAATTCCTTTTATGAAGTTTGGTGAAGCCCTGCATGGCTTATGGTTCGACGGCGTTACGGTTTACCCTCAGGCCATTGCAATTGGATCTACCTGGGATCCGGAATTAATAAAAAAGATGGCTTCCCAAACCGCCATAGAAGCCCGCGCCCTGAATATTACCCACTGCTATTCTCCTAACCTGGACGTGATATCGGGTGACCCAAGATACGGCAGAGTTGAAGAATCTTATGGAGAAGACCCCTACTTGGTGTCACGCCTGGGGGTTGCTTTTATTCAGGGAATTCAAGGGATGGGAGAACAACAATTTGATGAAAACCATATTATGGCAACGGCAAAGCATTTTGTTGGTTACCCCGAAAACCGTCGGGGCATTAATGCCGGTTTTAGCGATATGTCTGAGCGTCGTCTGCGCGAAGTGTACCTTCCACCCTTCGAGGCAGCAGTAAAAGAAGCCCAAATTGGTTGTATCATGCCCGGACACCAGGATTTTAACGGGGTGCCTTGTCATATGAATTCATGGCTCCTTAATGACATTTTGCGAAAAGAGATTGGCTTTGATGGGTTTATTGTTTCTGACAATAACGATGTGGGAAGACTTGAAACGATGCATTTCATTCCTGAGACCCGAACCCAGGCAGCCATTCTGGGACTTAAAGCTGGGGTTGACATGGATTTGGTACTGGATAAGTCACTCGAGCTATCCTCCTATCATTCGGCCATCTTAAAAGATACTTTGGAACAAAACCCCGACTTGATTAAATATATTGATCGCTCCGTTTCACGCATTTTAACAGCCAAATATAAGTTGGGTTTGTTTGGTTCTTCATCCAATGAACTTAAAAAAGATACCATTGTTAGTCGGGTTGAGCATCAGGACTTTGCTCAGGAAATGGCAGAAAAAGCCATTGTATTGCTAAAAAATGAAGATGATTTGTTACCGCTTAACCTGTCAAAGCTTAAGTCGCTAGCAGTTATTGGCCCCAATGCACATGAGCTTAAACCTAAAAGTGGCACCTACTCATTATTGGGTGGATATTCCGGCCTGCCCCCTTATTATGTCTCTGTTTTAGATGGATTAACTAAAAAAGCAGAGGGGAAAGTAAAAATAAATTATGCCCGGGGATGTGAGCTACAAGGAGAATCCAAAGCAGGTTTTTCACAAGCCATAGCAGCCGCCAAACAATCCGATGCGGTAATCCTGGTGGTAGGAGGGTCGCGCAAAACCTGCGGGGAAGGCGCCGACCGTGACGATCTTGATTTAACAGGTGTTCAGAATGAATTAGTGGAGGCCATTCATAAAACAGGCAAGCCCATAGTTGTGGTGCTTATTAATGGTCGTCCTTTAAGTATTAACTACATTGCTGAGAACATACCTTCAGTTCTTGAAACATGGTATCTGGGAATGCGCTCTGGTGATGCGGTGGCAAATGTGATTTTTGGAGAGGTTAACCCGGGTGGAAAATTACCCGTCTCCTTTCCCCGCTCGGTTGGACAACTACCTGTCACCTATCTGGAGCGGCCCGACTTTGTGGGTCATGGCAAAGGTCAATACAAAAACAGCGATAAATCTCCATTGTTCCCCTTTGGGTATGGCTTAAGTTATACTACTTTTGAGTATGGGACACCCGCATTGGCAAAATCGGTCATAAAGACAGGAGATGCCACCACGGTGTCGGTGGATGTTACAAATACCGGGGGGCGGACAGGTGACGAAGTGGTACAAATGTATATACGCGACGATTATGCCTCTGTGGGTCGTTACTTAAAAATGCTGAAAGGATTTAAGCGTATTTCTCTTAAACCAGGTGAAACCAAAACGGTGGCGTTTGAATTAAATTCGGAGAATCTCGCCATTTTAACACAAGACATGAAGAAGGTTGTAGAACCCGGAACATTCACGGTTTATGTCGGAGCTTCTTCTAGAAAAGATGATTTAAAGACGGTAACGCTTACGGTTGAAAAATAACGTATGATGGAGGCCTCTTCGAAATTTTAAGAAGAATGGGCCTTCCGGAAAAACATATAAAATAATGACTCAATTTAATTTTTAACTTAAACGAAATGAACTTCAAAGCTTTATTATTTCTGTATTTTGTGGCGCTTCTTTCTGCCTGTTCAGTGGCAGAAAAACCAATTGAAAAGCCAAATATTGTTATCATTCTGGCAGATGATTTGGGAAGTGGAGATGTAAATTGTTACAACGGGGATTCCAAAATTCCTACCCCGGCAATGGATAAGATTGCTGAGGAAGGGGTACGTTTTACAGACGCGCATACCAATTCGGCCGTTTGTACACCCACCCGCTATGGCATCATTACTGGTCAGTATTGCTGGCGCACACGCCTTAAGAAGGGCGTGTTAAACGGATTCAGCGAACATCTGATTGATCCTCAACGCACCACCATTGCCTCCTTGTTAAAACAAAACGGCTATTACACCACCGGCGTAGGGAAATGGCACCTGGGAATGGACTTCGCCAAAGACACCGCCGGAGTTGTTGACTTCGCCGGGAAAATTCAAAACAGTCCTAATGTAAATGGCTTCGATTATTTCTATGGCATTTCGGCATCGCTCGATTTTCCGCCCTACGTGTACATCGAAAACGACCATTTCACGCAGGTGCCTACGCAAATACAACCCTATCAGGATTTCCCGAGGTATTTAAGGAAAGGCGACAAAGCCGAAAATTTTGATTTTGAAACCGCCTGGGAAAACCTGCTCAATAAAGCCGAAAATATAATCGACAACCGACCTGCCGACAAGCCGTTGTTTATGTATTTTGCCTTGCCGGCGCCTCACAAACCCGTATGGCCCGATGTTCGTTTTGTAGGAACAACAGACCTGGGTCCTTATGGCGATTTTGTTCATCAAACCGATTTTGTTATTGGCCAAATAACCGAAAAACTAAAAGCTGCCGGGATGGAAGATAATACTTTGCTGATGGTAACATCCGACAATGGCTCGTTTATGTACCGTTTGGATGAAAAGGCAAAAGGAGACCATTTAAACGATTCTTCGATTCAGGGATACTACGCCAAAAATCATACGGCCAACTACATCTACCGCGGCACAAAAACCGATATTTGGGAAGGCGGACACCGGGTGCCTTTTTTAGTTCGCTGGCCCGCCGCCATCAAAAAAGGACAGGTGAAAGAGCAAACCATTTGTACCACTGATTTTCTGGCGACCTTCGCCGACTTAATGAATGTGTCGCTTTCCGAAAATGAAGGCGAAGACAGCTTTAGCTTCCTCCCCTTATTGCAGGAAAACGATGATGCCTATTCACGTGCACCAATTGTTAATCACTCAGTTAGCGGAACCTTTGCCATCCGAAATGGCAATTACAAACTGGTATTGGGCAGTGGGTCCGGCGGCCGTGAAACCCCAAGAGGAAATGCCTGGGAAAAACCCTATACTATGTTTGAATTGGGTACGGACATCTCAGAGACTTCGGATATTATTGATCAAAACCAGGAACTGGCCAAATCAATGGAAGAGACCATAAAAAAAATAATTGAATCGGGAACAAGTAAAAATTTATAAGATGAATAAAGGAATAACTGCAATAATTATCATTGCCTTAAGTCTGATTACCGTAATATCAGAGGCTCAGGAAAAAAAACTGTGGTATAATCAGCCAGCCGAAAAATGGATGGAAGCCCTTCCGGTAGGCAATGGGCGCCTGGGCGCTATGGTCTTTGGCGGAATTGAAAAAGAAACCATTCAGCTGAACGAAGAATCGGTATGGGCCGGGCCTCCGGTTCCTGAAGACCGTGAAGGAGCCTGGAAATCAATAGAAAAAGCGCGTGAGGCGATTTTCAATGGCAACTATGTGGAATCGGACAGCATTATGCAAGCCGATGTGCTTTCCCCCCGGATTGCCCCGAGAAGTTACCAAACACTGGGTGATCTGAATTTGGATTTTCAGTTGGATGGTGAAGCCACCGATTATAGACGAGAACTGGACCTGGACAAAGCCATCGCTAAAACCTCCTTTTCGATAAAGGGAGTGACGTATACCCGCGAGGTATTTTCAAGCCCTGTCGACCAGGTGATTGTGGTTACACTCACGGCTGACAAGCCAAAGTCTATAAGCGTTAATCTGGGCTTAGACCGTCCTGCTGATTTTGAAGTAGCTACCCTTGGTAAAGATAAAATTATGATGTTTGGGCAGGCCGGCCATAATGGCAAACATCTGGGGGTGAAATACGAAACCCAGTTATTGGTCCTTCCTAAAGGCGGAAAAACGATGGCTGTAAATGGCCAGATAGAAGTTAGCAATGCCAATTCGGTCATCTTATTGCTTTCGGCCGCTACCGATTACAATGCCGACGAGCCTTATTCTCCGCTGCAACATAATCTTTCGGAGGTTTGCGCAAAACAATTAAAAGCGGTTTCGAAAAAGTCAATCGAAAAAATTGTTGCCGATCATCAAAACGAGCACCAACGATTGTTTCACAGGGTAGAGCTTGACCTTGGAGATACGACCAATAGCAATTTACCAACTGACCAACGTTTGGAAGCCGTCAAACAAGGGGCTGACGATGCCGGGTTAATGGCCCTGTTCTTCCAATATGGCCGGTACCTGCTTATATCCTCATCGAGGCCGGGAAACCTGCCTGCCAACCTGCAGGGCATTTGGAACAACAACCTGAACGCACCCTGGAACAGTGATTTTCATACCAATATCAATTTTCAGATGAATTACTGGCCCGTGGAAATTTGTAACCTTAGCGAGTGCCACGAACCCTTTTTCGATCTCCTGGAAGATCTGGTTAAACCCGGCAAAAAAACCGCCAGGGACGTCTACAATTGCGATGGATTTGTAGTGCACCACACGACCGACGTCTGGCATTGGACCACCCCAATCGGAAAGGTTCAGTATGGTATGTGGCCCTTTGGCTCGGCCTGGTGTACGCAACATTTCATGGAGCACTACCGATTCACCGGCGACAAAGAGTTTTTGGCCAACCAGGCTTATCCGATCATAAAAGAATCGTGCAAATTTTTACTCGATTGGTTAACCGTTGACCCACGTTCCGGAAAACTGGTCTCAGGACCCTCAACCTCACCCGAGAATAAATTTTATGCCCCTGGAACCGATAAGAAATTTGTAAACCTGGACATGGGTAATGCCATGGACCAGGAAATAATCTGGGACAATTTCACCAATTTGCTGGAAGCTGCCGACATCCTCGACATTAACGATGATTTTGTGGCTGAAGTGAAAACGGCGCTGGCCAACCTGGCCCTTCCAAAAATTGGCTCCGATGGCCGCCTGATGGAGTGGTCCCAGGAATTTGAAGAAGTGGATCCCGGGCACCGCCACATGAGCCACCTGTTTGGCTTGTACCCCGGAAAACAATTCAATGAAAGAGAAACGCCATTTATGATTGATGCCATTAACCGCAGCATCGACGGACGGCTGGAGCACGGTGGCGGACACACGGGCTGGAGCAGAGCCTGGATCATTAACTTTTTTGCCCGTTTGCAGGATTCAGATAAAGCTTATGAGAATTTGAAGGCCTTGTTTCAAAAATCTATGGCCGACAATTTGTTCGACATGCACCCACCTTTCCAGATTGACGGTAATTTTGGCGGAACGGCAGGATTGGCCGAAATGCTGGTGCAAAGTCACCTCAAAGACGAAAAGGGGCAAACCCTTATTCATCTGCTGCCGGCATTACCTTCTGTTTGGCAAACGGGACATGTCAAAGGATTATGTACACGAGGTGGTTTTACCCTGGACATGAAATGGGCGCAGGGCCAACTCGAGAGTGCCGTTATTTCATCGAAAAATGGGGGATCGTGCAAGGTCCGGGTCGGGAACAAAACCATTGACCTTACCTTGGAAGCCGGAGAAAAACACACCATGAGTAATCTATAATACCTGTGCTCCTCATTGGGATTGGAAACTAAAGTCCAACGTTTCATCGCCTGATCCGTCAAGCCTGTAACCACTAATTAGAGTCGGTCTATAAAGTCCAACTTCTGCGTTACGCTTGCTCTCAAAATGGTTCCCGAATTAAGTTCGGGACAAGCTATCCCGTTTATGCTTTTGTAAGGTTTTTAAATAAAAACCTTACAAAAGCTATTACGGGACTCACATTTTTCGAGCTTGTGCTTCCGCTAGCGCCTCCGCAGACGTAGCTTTTGCGCTCGCGGACGCAAGCCTGGAATTTGAACTTTCTAGCTCAAACTCTCGACTATATGAAAAGGTATTAATTAAGAATTTAAAACGTGAAAAAATTAAATTCCATCGTTTTCTTTCTTTTGGCCACCCTGTTTCTGTTGTCATGCAACAAAAGCCAAAAACCAATAGGAAACAGCAACCTGAAATTATGGTATGAAACGCCTGCCCAAAAATGGACCGATGCTTTTCCGCTGGGAAATGGGCATCTGGCGGCCATGTGTTTTGGCGGCACCGACCTGGAACGTTTCCAGCTAAATGAAGAAAGCTTGTGGGCGGGATGCCAAACCAATCCCTTTGCGGATAACTACAGGGAGAACCTGACCAAACTGCAAATGATGGTTCTGGCCGGGGAATTTGAGAAAGCAAATGACTTCGGCATTGCCAACATGACCGCCAGTCCAACCTCGTTTCGTTCGTATGAGCCTTTGGCCGATCTGCTTATTCAATTCAAGGATACTGAATCCGTTTCCAACTATAAACGCGAATTGGACTTGTCAACCGGGATTTGCCGGGTGAGCTACAAAGTCGGAGATTCTGAGATGGTTCGTGAAGCATTTATCTCGGCGGTGGATGATCTGCTTTGCATACGGCTTTCGGCAAAAGGATCCGGCAAAATAAATTGCAACCTTGCAATGACGCGTCAAAAAGATGCCTCCATAACTGCCTTGCCCAATGGGAAGCTAAATATGAACGGACAGATCGTGGACATTGAGGCCCCCGAAGGATACGACGACAATGCCGGCGGGTCGGGCCCGGGAGGGAAACACATGCGTTTCGCATCCCGCCTGCAAAGTAAAATTTCAGGAGGAACCATTCAGCCCGATTCGAACCGGTTGGTTATTGAAAATGCAGAAGAAGTGGTTCTCCTCTTTTCGGCCGCCACCGATTACAACCTCTCATTGCTCAATTTTGACCCATCGATTGACCCGGGGATGAAGGCGGAGAAAATATTGAAAAAGGTTCAGAACCACTCGTGGAACCAGTTAAAAGAGGCCCACCTATCAGACCACAGCTCAATCTTCAACCGCGTAAGCCTCGACCTGGGCCCTTCCCCCAACGACACCCTGCCCACCGACCAGCGCCTGGCAGCCCTGAAAAAGGGGGATAAGGATCCCGGATTAGCCGTTCAACTGTTTCAGTTTGGGCGCTACCTGTTGATGAACAGCTCACGCACTCCCGCCATTCTGCCCGCCAACCTGCAGGGCAAATGGAGCGAGAAATTGTGGGCCCCCTGGGAGGCCGATTATCATCTGAACGTCAATCTTCAGATGAACTATTGGCCGGCCGATGCCACCAACTTAACCGAAACCATTGACCCTTTAATAAACTGGTTCGAACAGATAACCGAGGTGAGCAAACCCCTGGCTAAAGAGATGTACGGTGCCGGCGGATGGTTTTCTTTTCATGCCTCGAACCCCTTTGGGCGGGTCACCCCCTCGGCTTCTTCGCTTAGCTCACAGTTCAATAATGGCGTACTCGACCCCCTTCCGGGTGCATGGATGGTTATGAACCTTTGGGATCACTATGAGTTTTCTCAGGACAAGCAATTCTTGAAGCAAAGACTGTATCCTTTATTAAGCGGGGCCAGTGAATTCATTCTGGATGTATTGGTTCCCGATTCGAATGGCCAACTCCATTTTGTGCCATCGACCTCACCCGAAAACCAATACCTGGATCCGGCAACCGGTAAGATGATGCGGATAACCTCTACCTCTACCTACCACCTGTCCATCATAAAAGCCCTTTTTAAAGCCACCTCAGAGGCTGCTGCTATCCTCAACACCAACGATGAGATAGTGCAAAGAATAGCCGCCGCCCAACAAGCACTGCCCGATTTTCTGATCGACAATCATGGCCGAATCACTGAATGGCGCGAAGAACGCGTTGAAAAAGAGCCTGGTCACCGACATCTTTCTCACCTGCTGGGGGTATTCCCATTCTCACTGATAACACCCGATAAACCTGAGCTTTTTGAAGCGGCCAGGCAGACTTTAGCCTGGCGCGAACAAAACGGCCATGGAGGAATGGGCTGGGCTCATGCACATGCGTTGTTAATGCATGCCAGGTTTCTCGAGGGGCAGAAAGCCTTTAAAAGCCTTAACACCCTTCTAACCCAGGGGAAAAAAAGCAACCTGATGAACACCATCGGTCCTTTTCAAATAGATGGAAATCTTGGCGCGACGGCCGGAATCGCAGAGATGCTGATTCAAAGTCACCTCAAAGACGAAAACGGCCATTTCATCATTCAGTTACTCCCGGCATTACCTGCCAACTGGCCAAAGGGCAGTTTCCGGGGTTTATGCACCCGTGGTGGATTCGAAGTGGATTTAAGATGGGATAAGGGGCAGATTAAAACGGCTGTCATCTCATCCAAAAAAGGAGGCTCCTGCAAAGTGCGTTTCCAGGATAAAACAATTGATGTATCTTTAACGGCAGGAGAAAGAAAAGAAATATCCGGGATCTGATACCTCATCAGCACCAAACAAACAGCCAAACAGCAATCCCGTTTTTGTTTGCGGGATTGATGTTTTATTCGTGCTGACCAATAAAACAACTGATTATGAATACCTTATCACGCAAGACCGCAAGCCTTGTTCAATCTATACAAATCAGGTTACTGGGACTCTCCCTGGTCTTGTTCCTGGGAACCACCAATATCAGGGCCCAGGCCTCTAACCAACCCACATGGGATGGGGTTGATGTAGGCATAGCCATTTTTGATATATGGTGGGCTACCATTGCCTCGACTACCTGGCACGCGACCTTTATCCTGCCTGGCAAAACCTGGTCTCTAAAGTGCCCGTCTATGCCACCTGGGACGACCACGATTACTTTAAGGACGATGGCTGGAACGTGCCTGAAGGATTTACCGATCAAGACAAAATAAATGTCTGGAACGTCTTCAAAAACGCATGGGTTAACCCTTCCTATGGCTTTGGGGAGGAAGGCAAAGGCGTATTTCTAAGAACCCGCGTGGGCGCAGCCGACATATTAATGTTAGACAACCGCTACTTCAGGGAAAAAGGCTTCCTATTGGGAAAAGAACAAACCGAATGGTTCAAAAATCAACTTTTGGATTGCATGGGCCCTTTCATCATCGTTTCGTGCGGAACCATGTTCAGCAATTATGTCTCCAAAGGAAAAGATTCGTGGGGAGCTTTCAGCCCGGAGGTAAGGGAAGAGATCTTTGAGTTGGTGGAAGAAAATAACATCTCGGGTGTGTTGCTCATCTCCGGAGACCGCCACGGGGCCAGAGGTTTTAAAATCCCCAGACCTTCGGGATTCAACTTTTATGAGTTTGGAGCCGCAAGCCTGGGCGGCCTGGGGGGCCAACCCGACACAACACCTGCCTGGAAAGAGGTACAACTCTACGGAACGTCAAAGGTTTTTGCCTTCGGCGAATTTACCTTCAACACAAAACTCCAGGATCCTACGGTGACTTTCCGACTGATACAGGATACCGGAAAAGAAATATATTCTTTGGAACTGAAGAAAAGCCAGCTGACACCAGCCAATTTCAAAAAATAATAAACCACCCGAAATATGAAATGATGATAAGCCCAACGTGGCCGGTTTCCATTTTTTTTGCGGCCGCCGGGGTGGATCATCGGCAGCGGGGGACACCGCGAAGGGCCCTCTAGAAACACCCAATTTGGGCGTCACATCAAAGTCTACAGCAGGGAGATGCGGAAAAGGAAAATCCCGAACCCTATTAACAGAAACACCATAAACACCTGTAAAATAGTGTAAAACAAAATCTTCTTCTTCAACTTAGCGATGGTATCCGTTTCTTCTTTCTTCATATTCTTATCAATTACTATTTTTAGAAATAGCCTTTATCCTTACCCCGCCTTTGTATATTCCGAAAGAACCAGAGATTCCGGGATGCACAGCCCATTTTAGGGATAGGAAAAATTTTAATCAACACAAAGTAAGAAAGAAAAAAGGGAAAGAAAGAGGTCTTTAGCAACCAATAACATTACTTTAACATATATTAACCAGGCAGTTAAGCCCAATCCTGAACCCTATACATGGATGCAGGAGAAGAAAATAGAGGCTTTGTCTCTTTTACACATTAAACCTAAAGTGCATGATGTCGCCATCCCTCACCACATATTCCTTACCCTCAACCTGCATCTTGCCCGCCTCCTTACAAGCCTGCTCCGAGCCCAGTGCAATAAAGTCATCGTATTTAATCACCTCGGCACGAATAAAGCCCTTCTCAAAGTCGGAATGAATAACCCCGGCAGCCTGAGGTGCCAGAGCCCCTGCAGGAAAAGTCCAGGCACGTACTTCTTTGACTCCGGCAGTAAAATAGGTGTTGAGGTTTAACAATCGGTAGGCCGACCGAACCAACTTAACAACTC
Organism: Marinilabiliaceae bacterium; assembly: GCA_041583495.1. Taxonomy (GTDB): domain Bacteria; phylum Bacteroidota; class Bacteroidia; order Bacteroidales; family Marinilabiliaceae; genus JBFHFS01. The sequence goes on from JBFHFS010000028.1 coordinate 39,603, forward strand.
CCGATTCCTTGAGTCCCATATCTTCCAGAAACATTTGACGCTCTTCGTAGGACTCCAGCTCGGCGATCTCTGCCTCAGTTTGGGCGGCAATCACCAATACTTGTGCATCCTCCTCTTCTACTGATTTCTTAAGCGCTTCTACATGTTTATTCCCCGTGAAGACTGAACCTTCATCTACATTACAAACATATAGAACCGGCTTGCTGGTTAGTAAAAACAGATCGCGGGCAACCTTTTGTTCGGCTTCCGTCAACTCAACCACACGAGCCGATCGCCCGCTTTCCAACACCTCCTTATAACGGGAAAGCACATCCAACAACCTTTTTGTGTCCGGATCTTTTGACGTTTTAGCCAATTTCCCTGCTTTTTGAAACCGGGCCTCGATGGTTTCCAGATCTTTGAGCTGAAGTTCCATATCAATCACCTCCTTATCACGCACCGGGTTGATGGTTCCATCTACATGGGTCACATTTTCATCTTCAAAACATCTTAGCACATGAATAATGGCATCCGTCTCCCGGATATTGGCCAGAAATTTATTGCCCAACCCTTCTCCTTTACTTGCCCCTTTAACCAAACCGGCAATATCCACAATCTCAACAGTGGTGGGAACCACACGCTGAGGCTTCACCAACTTCTCGAGCTTCTCCAGCCGTTTATCGGGTACTGTAATCACCCCTACGTTTGGTTCTATGGTACAAAAGGGGAAATTGGCCGACTGGGCCCGGGCATTCGATAAACAATTAAAAAGGGTAGATTTGCCCACATTAGGTAATCCTACTATTCCACACTGTAAAGCCATCTTGTTGCGATTGATTGATAATTTTAAATTCAGGGTGCAAAAGTACATCATTTTTTGGAGAAGCATGAATTTAGGCGTTCACCTTTCATGGCAAAAAATCATTTTGTAAATTGGCCCCTCAAAAAACAGCCTCCCCATGTCTCCCGACGATAAGGAAATACTCAACCTGATGGCCTCTCCTGATAAAAAGGAGGAGGCTTTCTCCTTATTGTTGAATCAGCATAAGGAAAGGCTTTATTGGCATATCCGTAAGATGGTCCTCCTCCACAGCGATGCCGACGATCTTCTGCAAAACACCTTTATCAAGGTCTGGAACCATCTCGACACCTTCAGGGGAGACTCCTCCATCTTCACCTGGCTCTATCGGATCGCCACCAATGAAACCCTTAATTTCCTGAATAAGAAAAAAGAAACCCTGCTCAACGAGCCGGGCGATTTAGAGCTTTTAATGATCGACCAAATAACCCACGACCCCCTGTTTGAGGGAGAGGAGATACAAAAACGACTCCAAAAGTGCATTCTGGCTCTTCCCGAAAAACAGCGACTGGTGTTCAATATGAAATATTTTGACGACCTTACCTATGATGAGATTTCAGAGATTCTTGGCACCTCCACAGGAGCCCTTAAAGCTTCTTATTTTCATGCTGTTAGAAAAATAGAAGCCTTCATAAAAAATGAAGTTTTTTAATGAAACCTCTTAAACCATTTAGCTTTTCAGCATTCTAATTAAGTAATAACACGTACTCCATGGACAAGAAGATTTTTGGCAATAAAAAAGTTCCCTTCAAGGTTCCCGAAAACTATTTCGAGTCCTTCCAGGTTCGTTTGCCCCAAAATACCTATCCCTTCCCTGGTGAAAACAACCCCACCGGGGGCCTGCTTTCGATCGTAAAACCCTGGCTAACCCTGGCCGCCGGAATTCTTTTGGTCGCCCTTGTCTATACGCAGATTCCGAAATGGTTTGTGCAAGAGAAACTAACAACCACTGTGACCCATCAAAATGAGGATTCTCTCCTAAACGCTTTGGTATTGACCATCGACGAAGAGTTCATCCAGGAATGGTTGCTAGAAGGCGAAATCCCAATAATTATTCCGATTGACACAGCCGCCTGGCCAACCAGCATTACAGAGGAGGAGATGGCCATGCTTACCCAGTTCGAATGAGAGGTGACCTTTGCATGGGTCACTGAAAACCTGACTAATTATAAATAACACGAATGAAACGATATTTCATCCTATTCACCATCGCCTGCCTTAGCAGCCTTTCATTTAGCCTCTTCGCACAAGATAACGAAACCCAGACCGAGGACCGGGCCGAGCGACTCAAATCGCAAAAGATCGCTTTTCTTTCCGAACAGCTTCAACTTACCCCTTGCGTGGCCCAGAAATTCTGGCCCCTTTACAACGAATTCTCCCTTAAATCGGACAGCCTCTGGCATCTTCAAAAGAAGAAAAGCCAGGAGCTGAGCGAGGCCATGCCCCACTTAACCGACGCCCAAAAGGAAGCTTCCATCGACGAGCAAATGAACTTCAGATGGGAAAAAGCCAAACTTGAAATGAAGTTTCACCTCGAACTGAAGAAAATACTGAACATCAACCAGGTCATTAAGCTCTATGATGCCGAACATGAATACAAGAAAAAACTCCTGCAGTTACTTCGGTCTCAAAAGAACACTTCCAACAAACAACAGTGTCCGCACGAAGACTGCAACGGCAGCAAACCGGCTTAGATTCGCCAACACCTGTCTCCCAAAAACCGAATCCCGGTAAGAAGTTCCCGGTCTTCTTTATGCGCACTAACATTTCCTATCCCTCATCCTTGAATTCTTTAAAATTCCCATTGACCAAAAATTGAACAGCCGCTTCAATCTCCAGATACATGATCTTATCCTCATGAACAAAAGGAACCACCTTCCTGAATTCCTTCACAAAATACTCCAGATAAGGGGACGTTTTCAGAGGTTTTCGAAACTCAATGGCCTGAGCCGCATTGAATAGTTCAATACCTAAAACCCGTTCTACATTCATCGCAATCTTAAGGGCCTTGGTAGCCGCATTGCCACCCATGCTCACATGATCTTCCTGCTCGTTGGAAGATGGAATACTGTCGACTGAGGCAGGCGTAGCCAGCTGCTTGTTTTGACTCACGATAGAGGCCGCCGCGTATTGAGGAATCATAAAGCCTGAATTGAGACCCGGGTTGGCCACCAAAAATACCGGCAACCCACGCTCCCCGGCAATCAACCGGTAGGTGCGACGCTCCGAAATACTTGCCAGCTCACTCAGGGCAATACCCAAAAAATCGAGCGCCAGCGCCAGCGGTTCACCATGAAAGTTGCCCCCCGACAAAATCAGCTCCTCTTCCGGAAAAACAATGGGATTATCGGTAACCGAGTTGATTTCTGTCAGGACCACCCCGACTACATAACTGATGGCATCTTTGATGGCGCCATGCACCTGAGGCACACATCTGAAAGAGTAGGGATCCTGCACCTCCTTGTGCGCTTTTGAAATAAGCTCACTGCCTCTCAAAAGGGCCCGCACATATCTCGCCGTTTCAATCTGCCCACGATGGGGACGAATAACCTGCAACTGCTCCATAAAGGGATCGATACGACCATTAAAGGCATCCAGCGACAACGCCGCAATGGTATCGGCATACCGGCTTAGATTATTGGCCTTGAGAAGAGTATAGACTGCATGAGCGCTCATAAACTGCGTGCCATTCAATAGGGCAAGGCCTTCTTTTGCTTCCAGCTTAATAGGCTCCCAACCAAAATGGGCCAACATTTCTGAGGCCTCCATTTTTCGTCCCTGAAACCAAACCTCTCCATGCCCCAGCAAGGGCAGAAAAAGGTGGGCCAATGGCGCCAGATCGCCCGAAGCACCCAGAGAACCCAGTTCCAGAACCACCGGGACCACATTATGGTTAAAAAAGTCGATGAGCCGCAGTACCGTTTTCAATTGTACACCCGAATGGCCCAGACTCAAAGCGTGAATCTTGAACAACAACATGAGCCGAACCACCTCGGGCGGGATCTCGGGCCCTGTCCCGCAGGCGTGACTCAACACCAGGTTCTCCTGAAGCCGACTCAGATCGGCCCGCGAAACCGAACGGTTCTGCAAAGCGCCAAACCCCGTATTAATGCCGTAAACAGGCCCCTCCTCTGTCGCCAGCTTATGATCGAGCCAGGTTTTGCATTTTTCAATTAAGGCCGCCGACTCTTCCGAGAGTAAAAGCTTTTTATCCTCCTTTAGAATACTGGAAATGGATTCCAGGGTGAGCGGTTTTGGGGAGATATAATGTGTGTGGTCCATAAATTCGGGTATTAGGTTAAAATCAATAATATACGATTATATTCTGACGCAACACCGAAACAACAAACACGGATAATCACAGAGTCTGTCAATCTCAGTTACCTTAATACCTCCCCTCATGGAAAACGGATGTCACCGCCAAAAGAGAGGGTAGAAACAACAGGATTTTTAAAGATACGACCCATTTCCAGCCAATAAGGTTAAAACCATCTACACAATTAACCAAATTTCCACATAATTAAGAATGATTTTCATCACCCACGATGAGCCGGTAAAGAGCAAAAAAAGGGAACTGTCACCATCCATGATCGGTGGCAACAATTCCCTTTTTACTATTTTCTTCAGGGTTTTACTTTCCCGCATCCAAAATGGCAGCAACCAACCCCTCCTTTGGCAATATCTGCTGTTCACCCGAGCTCATATCTTTAAGGGTTATGTTCCCCTTCACCATCTCCTCTTCACCCACGATTGCCACGAAGGGAATATTTTTCTTATTGGCATAGGTCATCTGCTTTTTCATCTTGGCAGCATCGGGATACACCTCTACCTTAAGACCTTGTGCGCGCAACTCCTGAGCCAACCTGATACACCAGGCCCCCTCTTTGGCCCCAAAATTAACAAACATCAACTGGGTCGTTGTGGTCACTTCCGCCGGGTATAGATCAAGGTGGTTCATCACATCAAAGATGCGATCGGCGCCAAAAGAAATACCTACCCCGGACACATCCTTAAGGCCAAAAATACCGGTCAGGTCGTCGTAGCGTCCACCTCCGGTGATGCTACCCATCTCCATGTCCAGTGCCTTCACTTCAAAAATGGCACCGGTATAATAGTTAAGTCCACGGGCCAGGGTAAGATCAAGCTCCACCGGAGTGGTCAACGCCAGAGGTTCCATCAGAGCCAACACTTCCCGGAGCTCGGCAACGCCCTTAATACCAATGGCCGATGATGCCAGCAGCTCCTCCAGGGTATTCAGCTTTTCGGTATTGCTGCCCGAAAGACTAAGGATGGGCTGAAGTTTATCCACAGACTCTTTGCTCAAGCCCTTTTCCAAAAGTTCGGCATTCACCTTTTCAGTCCCTATCTTATCCAGCTTATCTATGGCCACGGTGATATCAATCATACGACCCGACTCCCCGATGATCTCCGCGATTCCGGCCAAAACTTTTCGGTTGTTAAGTTTCACCACCACACGGATGCCCAACCGGCGGTAAACCTCATCCACAATCTGTATCAGCTCCACCTCATTAAAAAGACTGTCGCTACCCACCACATCTACGTCACATTGAAAAAACTCCCGGTAACGCCCCTTCTGAGGGCGGTCGGCACGCCATACGGGCTGAATCTGGTAACGCTTAAAGGGAAAAGAGAGCTCATTTTGGTGCTGAACCACAAATCGTGCGAATGGCACAGTCAGGTCGTACCGCAGCCCTTTGTCACTTATCTGGCTGGTCACCCGGTTCGACTCTTTTTCACGCAACAGAGAGGCATCGGCTTTGGAAAGGAAATCCCCCGAATTGAGAATCTTAAACAGCAACTTATCGCCCTCTTCACCATACTTTCCGAGCAGAGTATCCAGATTCTCCATGGCGGGCGTCTCAATACACTGATAACCATAAATTTGAAAAACATCTTTGATAGCATCAAATATATAGTTGCGACGCACCATTTCGGCGGGTGTAAAATCACGGGTTCCTTTGGGAATTGAGGGTTTTTGAGCCATTGCTACTTAAAATTATCAGGTCATCATTGCCGGGCTGAGCCTGGTTGTTCAGCCACGAATTGTCTTATTTGGCTGCAAATTTAAGCAAAAATATGAGGAAAGCGCGGGCCACAACTCCTTACTCTGCCAAATTCCTGCTCCCATCGGCCTGATACAGATACTGCAGGGTGACATAACCCAGCTGGGCCTCATCGTTAAAAAAATCTTTTAACCATACCTTGGCATAGTTTCCATTCGCAGTTCTAACCACGAAGACCTCATCGCTAAAATGAAATTCCGGTCCGGAAGCCCCATAAGTCATGGTTATCCAGCTGCTCAGAAGTGTATCCCCGGGCACAACCTCAGTAACAGGGGGAATCACCGACAGATCAACGGCAACCTCTACAAAATCGTTGAAAGCGTATCCCTTCTCCGGGGCCAAAACCACCTCCTGAAAACGGGTAGAACCTGTCGCAAAGGAAGCCCCTTGCCCTAATCCGGCAGTTCCGCCATTTAAGCGGATATCAAACAAGTGAAACCCCATATCCCACTCCATGGAGCTTTTATAGTTGGAGACAGTCACAAGGGTGTCCTTTTCGAATGAAAAATAAACCCACTTACCGGCATCAGAGGCATCGATAACAATAGATCCTGAGGTAGAGGTAGTTGAAGGCGTATCCTCCTTGTCACATGAGCCAAGAAGCAGGAGATTAACCAGAAGTATTGAAACAGTTGAAAATGTAATAGCTTGCATGTTTTGAATTTAAGAGATTAACAATTAGACTATTTAAAAACGATATTCGAACGACAGATGGTACCTGCGACCCGGCGTAAACGAGGTATTATAAGTGACAATAGGCGACCGGTAATCCAAAAGATTGTTTACTCCCGCCTGAAACCCGACATGGGAACCAAAATACTGACTGATGGTTAAATGCAACAAGCAATAGGCCTCCTGACGCACCCGATAGTAATCCCCGTTGGCCACCGGAAAATAAAGGCCTTCCAGATACTCTTCCATCTCCATAACATTAAATGACTTACGCCCTTTGTAACGGCCAGACAATCGGGCAACCACCCGGTATTTGCCCCGGGTAAAATGGCCCGCCAGTTGCGAGGTAACAGAATGTGGACTAACGGGCGAAAAATCCATATTCTGCTCCTGCCGAAGCTGATCTATATGAATATACCCGGCCCTGAACTCGAAAGACTTCAGGAAGCGCCATCGCAACAGAGCCTCCATGGCCAACACCTTGACCTCATCAAAATTGGAATAATGCAAAATGGTTTGATCCTCGTTCCAAACTTCATCTATCTGGTCCAAAAGATGATTATACGAGGCGATGGCCGTGACATTCAACTTTTGACTGGTATTCAAATAATCCATCGAAAAAGAGTAGTAGTTATTCTGCTCCGGCTCCAGATCCACATTCCCAATAATGGTAAACATGCCTAAATGATTCCAATCCATATACAACTCCTTGAGGCCTGGGGCACGAAAGCCACGGGCATACGAAGTCCTAAAAGAAAAAGGCTTCTTGAACCAGGCCACCGAAACCGATGGGGTCAGGTATAAATGATGAGCAGAATTCCACCCCATCCGAAGGCCCCCCACGATGGAGAACTGCTCATTCACCTCGTACTCATCCTGGACCACCAGAACCACATCGTTTTGAGATTTACGCATCAGAGTGTCGGTCTTGAACCGGCTCGATTCCAGCGACTCATTAAAACGTTCAATCCCTGCAAAAAAGGTATGACGATCCGGGAACCTTTGGGTAAAAAGTACTTTTGAATGATTGAATACCTGCCTGTAATGAATCCGGTTTTCATTTTTCTTCTCCAGCACATCAAATTTATTATAGGCATCCCGGTAATGTGCAAGGGTTAAGTGCCCCCCACCTGAAGACTTATAATCCACCTTTCCACCCAGAGTATAACCCCTAAAAAGTTCATGTTTGCTGTCCCGGGTAAAATCGAAGGCCTCCTGGCGGTAATAGTTCCCTTTCAAAGAAACAAACCATTGATCGCCCCACGAATACCCCCCCTTTTGATCCAGCATCAGAGACGCAGATCCATTGACATTTGCCGGCGCCTGACTCAACGGAGCAGTGGCCACAGAATCCTTTTCAGGGTAATATTTCTCTTGCCTCCTCGAATCGTATAGTTGATAACCGTCAGATCGCGTTACGTTCAACAAAGTGCTTCCCCAAAAACGAGCGCCCCGGTAACTCAACCCCAAATCCCCATTAAGGTTGGGTAAATCCTGATTCCTATAAAACTCTTTTAGACTCCCCTCATCCATCCCGTTCAAAAAGCCGGTTGTATGATTCTGCTGATTGGCCTGCCCCACTCTGACTTTGGCGAAACCGGCAAATTTTTCACTGGGCTGCCGGGTTATCACATTTACAACGCCCCCCATGGCACTGGAGCCATACAAAACCGATGAAGCCCCTCGCACAATCTCAATCCGCTCAATATCCGACACCCCAACTCTGGAAAAATCAATGCTCCCCCCTGTTTCACCGGCTACCCGCTCACCATCCACCAAAACCAGTGTGGACTGAGGTGCCAGTCCCATCATCTGCAGGGTGCTCTTGCCGGCATGTTGCCCGGTTTCAATACCCGGAACTTCCAGCTCTAAAAGATCCTGTACCAAAACAGCTCCCGATCGCTCCACTTCTAAACCGGTAATAAGCTGCGTTAAAACCGGACTTTGCGACAGAGGGTGAGGCGTACGGGTGCCGGTTATGGTGACCTCTTCGAGATTAAATATATCCTCCTCCAGATCAATAACTTCAAGACTGGAAATCGAAACCGTATCCTGAAACCGTTTAAACCCGATCCGCGAGATCGTTACCACCACCCGACCGGGCTCCTGACTGGAAAGCCTGACGAAACCATCCCTGTCGGAAGTGGCATGGCCTATCGCGGCCGGGTCGTTTACCGGCCACCATTGAAGGGCCGCAAAGGGCACCGGACCACCCTCACTCCTTAACAACAGTTGAAAAGAAAAAAATGATTCAGGTTCCTGGGCCCATAAACCCTCTGCCAACAACAGTAAACCCAACATCCATAACCCTCCCCGAATTTTCTGCTTAACCATTTCATTCTCCTTAATTTTATTCTACCCAAAAATAGAAAAACAAAATACATTTCGGACTAAAAGGTCCTTTTTTCTTTTGCCAACACGAAGGCTCCTAAAAAAAGGAAGATAAACCAGGGCCCTGAAACAAACAGGAAGGAACAAATGGGAAAGGAAGTGCCGCCCCTAAACCACAAAAATGGTCAGATTCGATAAAAACCGGTAACTTTGCACTCAAACAAGAATCATGACCAACGATTATAATAAACTCCGGGAACTGTTGTCGAAGAACAAAAAATGGCCCTTGTTGTACATGTTCAAATTTATCGTCCCCAATAAGGAAGGAAAAGTGGACCAGGTAGTGGCCCTGCTTCCCACAACAGGGGAGATATCCTTTAAACACACAAAGAACCTCCGTCACGTCTCCATCACGTGTAAAGTCAAAATATCCGAAGCGGATGAGATAATAGACATAACACAAAAAGCCTCGGGAATAGAAGGGGTGATATCCCTATAGATCCCTTTTGTGCTCCCGGCATTTTAATTACCCCTGGTACCCGGTTTCAAATCACCCGATCACATCCGGCCTGTTACCCCAAAGGGTCCCGGGGGCATGGATAGTCAGAAGAAGATAAACAACCGGAGTGTTTCCGGGAAAGAAACCCTTCTAACACAGTCAGGCGGAAAGTAAATGCAGCAAAAAGGGACCCTGGCATCCATAAAAGGCCCGGAATCCCCCTGTTTTAGTCCACTTATCAGATCGCCAAACCCCTTTTGTACCATAACCCCGGGAAGATGACCATGGACCATAATCAAATCCTCCCTGGCAGGCATCACAAGTAAGATCAGGAAGGCGAACAGACCCTGAGGCCTATTTCTCCAGTCGGCGATATTTAATCCGATGAGGACCGGTATCTCCCAACCGGCGTTTTTTATTCTCCTCGTAATCGGTATAGCCCCCTTCGAAATAATAAACCGATGAGTTTCCCTCGAAAGCCAGGATATGGGTGGCCACTCTATCGAGGAACCACCGGTCGTGCGAAATAATGACGGCGCAACCGGCAAAATCATCCAACCCCTCTTCCAGTGCCCGCAGAGTATTCACATCAATATCGTTGGTTGGTTCATCGAGGAGCAACACATTGGCCTCTTCCTTAAGGGTGAGCGCCAGGTGCAGGCGGTTTCGCTCTCCTCCTGAAAGAATACCACACTTCTTTTCCTGATCGGCACCGGAGAAATTAAACCGGCCCAGATAGGCCCGTGCATTGATCTCTTTTCCGCCCATTCGGATAAGTTCCATCCCCCCGGACACAACTTCGTAAACCGATTTTAAAGGATCAATTCCGGCGTGTGTCTGATCCACATAACCGGTTTTAACCGTTTCGCCTACTTCAAAAACGCCTGAATCCACTTGTTCCTGCCCCATGATCATTCTAAAGAGGGTGGTTTTCCCGGCCCCATTGGGACCGATCACCCCCACGATACCATTTCGGGGAAGCTTAAAATTCAGGTCCTCGAAAAGTAAGCGGTCGTCAAATGCCTTAGCTACTTCGTGAGCCTCAATCACCTTTTCGCCCAGACGCGGTCCATTGGGAATAAATATCTCCAGCTTTTCTTCTTTTTCTTTAACCCCTTCCTGCATTAGATTCTCATAAGCAGAAAGACGGGCTTTCGATTTGGCCTGCCGCGCCTTGGGGCTCATCCTCACCCACTCAAGCTCTCGCTCCAGCGTTTTGCGACGTTTAGAGGCATGCTTCTCTTCGGTCTCCATCCGTTTGGTTTTCTGCTCCAGCCACCCGGTATAATTGCCTTTCCAGGGGATGCCTTCACCACGATCGAGCTCCAGTATCCAGCCGGCCACGTTGTCCAGAAAATAGCGGTCGTGCGTAATAGAAATAACCGTTCCCTTATATTCTTTCAAAAACACTTCCAGCCACTGAATAGATTCTGCATCCAGGTGGTTGGTTGGCTCATCGAGCAACAAAATATCGGGCTGTTTCAGCAGCAAACGGCACAAGGCAACCCGTCGTTTTTCGCCCCCCGAAAGTGTGGCAACGATCTGATCTTCGGGCGGACACCGCAAAGCATCCATGGCACGATCCAATCTTGAATCCAGGTTCCAGGCATCATGCTGGTCTATTTGCTCCTGGAGCTTAGCCTGCTCGTCCATCAAGGCTTCCATCTTGTCGGGATCTTCCAGTACTTCGGGTTCGCCAAACTTGAGATTTACTGCCTCATAGGCCTTTAATACATCCACAATCTCTTTCACACCCTCTTCAACCACCTGCTTAACGGTTTTGCTGTGGTCCAGATGGGGTTCCTGCTCCAGGTAACCCACTGAGTAACCCGGTGAGAATACCACCTCTCCCATGTACTCCTTCTCCTCACCCGCAATAATTCTTAGAAGGGTTGACTTACCCGATCCATTCAATCCGATGATACCAATCTTGGCCCCGTAGAAAAAAGAGAGGTAGATATTGTTAAGTACTTTTTTTTGCGGAGGAAACACCTTGCTTACCCCCACCATGCTAAAAATAATCTTCTTATCGTCTGCCATATTTTTTTTAGTTATATTATTTTGATCCGGGAAACCCTCTGGAGCTGACACTCAAAACCGAGAACCAGAGCCCCAAAACAGTCCCCACCCTTTTACCTTATTCGTTTCAGGTCCTTTAGTTGAAAAGCATCATCCGAGGCCTTTCTGACCATGTCGTATTCGAAGTAATAAAAAACAGGATCGGCCGCTCCTATCAGTATTTTATAAACCCTGGCTTTGAGTCTTGTTTTCTCTGGCCCCACTTTATGCAAAAATACCACATCCCTTTCTTTTTCAGCAATAGCCCGGGCTATTTTTTCGCGCGCCACAATTTTAAAGGGATGCGGATACACCTTGCGAATCTCCTCATAGGTATCAATCTCCGGAGCCAAATCTTCTTTAGTTAAATAAAGCGTTTTCCCTTTTAAATCGAATATGTTCTTATTGTAATATTTTAAACTGTTGTCTCCAATAAGCTCAGGGGAATCCATCATCAACTGCACATGGCTTTGAATAAACCGTAAAAAGGCTTCCAGTTTGTAGCTGTATCCATCGTCCTCGGTTCTCTCATAGGCCAGTGGCAATGAACATAAATCAGGCATATTCACCACAGAACCGCCCCTGCCCCCTCTTAACAGACTCAGAAAATTGTAGCTCGCTTCTGTGCGGTCTTTATTAAACGACGCCACTGTAACCATTAAAAAAGAGTAATGAGAGTCCCTGGCATATTGATTAAATTCGGAGCGCGAAATAAATTCAAAGGGGGTGATCGACCAGCTATTATTCATGGCCTCCTTAATTCCGGCATTAAAATCACTCAAAAGATTGTTCTCAAGAACCACCAGCGTTTTACTTTTCAGAAAACCCTGATAATCGGAGAGACCAGGAAGATGTGCCTGACTAAAGAGTGTACTCACCATCAAACTTCCCAACACCCAACACAAAAACACTTTCTTTTTCATCACCAATACTTTTTATCTCACTTTTTGGATCGGTCGCCCCGGATTCATTTTGCCAAAATAAGTTCCCTCTCATTCGGGCATCAATGCTTCACGAGCGTCATAACAAAGCCAATTTAACAAACCAAATGCGCAAAGCCTTTAGCATTTAACAAATCACTTTCACGAAGGTTATAAAACACCCCGACATTAATCCATATTGTATGCCAAAATAAAACACAACGCTCCTACCAAGCCGGCAAAAGAAGTAAAAAAAAAGCATTGAAACAAAAAGCCACTTAGCACATAAAAAGATGATAGGGCAACGGCCGACAACCGAATATTTTATATTATCTTTATCAACTCATCAAAATATATGTGCCATTCATCAAAATATTGCAAGGAAAAAAATCTATGATAACAAAAATACTCAACAGAGTCATCAGCCAATTCATTCCTGAGTTGAACGGAAAAGCAGACATAGAGAGTAAAACCCTCCTGTTAAATCTCACCAACTTCCTGTTTTTCATTATCGTACTAACCGAAGGTATCCTCTCTCTGATTAGCGAGGATTTGGCACTGGCGGCACCCCTACTTCTCTTTTCAATATTCTTCGCCATCAACTTTTTCCTTCCGGTACATGACGATCAGGAAAAACGCTACACGCTATTTTTCCTGACCATGGCAATGCTCACCCTCTCATTCTTTATTGTCACGGGAGGCAACAGCGGCATGGGTGGCATTTGGTCCCTGTTCTTTCCTTTCTTCGCCTTGTCCATCACAGGCCGCAGAAATGGCAGCTATTGGACCCTGGGCTTATTGGGTGTTATGCTGGGCCACTTTATTATTTGGCAATCCCTCTTCCCCTGGATGAACACATACTCCCTCTCGCACCAGCTTCTTTTTTCAGGTGCATACTGTGTGGCCTTCCTCCTGGCCTATGCCTTTCAGTTTATCCGTTCAGAAGTCTCCCTCGAAAAGGACCGGATGATATTGGAATCTGAAAATCAGAATAAAGCACAAGAGGGCCTGATCAATAAATTATCCTACCAAATCAGAACCCCCCTCAACAACATTACCGGAATTCTCGACATCATGGAAAACACCATCATGAACGAGGAACAACGCGACTATATCAACACCATTCACATTTCGACCAATAACCTTGTAAGCGTCGTAAATAATTTGGTCGTCACCTCCAAGTCGAACACCTTAAACATGCAGGAGAGCTCGACCTTTAACCTCTACACGACACTAAACAACACGTTACGTCTTTTCTCAGGAGAAACCCCTAAAGTCAGGTTCAACTTATCCCTTTCGGCGGATATCCCCGGCACCCTCACGGGTAATTACATCAAAATCAAACAGATATTCCTGAATCTCATCAACAGCATCCTCCGCTACAACAAACAACCCACCCGATACATCACCATCGAGGTTGAGCGACTGGCAGGGATGCCGGGGAAGGCAGAGCTTCTATTCAAACTAACCTCCAACATGTCCATCACCCCCCCCGACAAGTCGGACGAGTCGGACGATGGCTTTTTCAATTATAAAGATGTCGACCGAATCAACAACAGCCGGATCATTCATCAACTGGACCTGGGTATTACCTTAAAGATTATCGAAGCCGATGGCCATTCCCTGACCATCTTCCCCGAAAAAGGCAAAACGGTATTCGAGTTTACAGAATCCTTTATCAGTGGCCCGGGCTCATCACAACCATTGGACAACCCCAGCGAAAGGCGTGCTCCCGAGAGCTTCTCCAGACCCAGGGTTAACCTAAAAGATGCCAACATCCTTTTGGTGGAGGACAACTTCAGCAATCAACAAATCATTATTCTTTACATTAAGAATGAGATCAAAAAAATTGACGTGGCCTTCAACGGAAAAGAAGCTCTTGAAAAGTTCGGATATACCAAATACGACCTCATATTGATGGATATTCAGATGCCCATTATGGACGGAATCAAAGCCACTCAAAAAATCAGGGAGATAGAGCAAAGCACCGGCACCCACACGCCCATTATCGCGGTAACGGCCAACGCCTTCCCCGAGGACAAAGAACGATGTCTGGCAAGTGGCGCCGATGATTACATCAGCAAACCATTTCAGCCTGAAGAGTTACTCCACATGATACGAAAGAATCTCTTATAGAGGCTTAAATCCCATCACCAGCACATCATCAACCTGCTCATTTTCCGTGCCCATCCACTCCTCCAGCTTTTGGTGCAAAATCGATTTCTGGTCGGCAAAGGCCAGGCGGTGAATGTTCAGCAAAAGCAACCGGAAACGCCTGTATTTAAACTTCTTAAGTTCAGGCCCACCAAACTGATCCGGAAATCCATCCGAGAACAGATAGACCACATCCCCTTCGTTGAGGGTGCCCTCTTGTTTGGAGAAGACGGGTGAAACAGAATCCTTAAGGAACCCCAGAGGGTAGCGGTCCCCTTTGAAGGTATGAATTTGATTGTCTCGTACCAGATAGAAGCCGCCCAAAGCACCCGCAAACTCAAATGTCTGCTGCCCCCGATCGATGACCATCAGCGTGATATCCATGCCATCGTTCACCTGATTATTGCCCCCCTTGCTCTGCGATTGTTTATGAAGGGTATTTATCAGATCTTCATTCATGGACTTTAAGATCTCATCGGGACTCTCCAGCCCCTGCACCTCAATGAGGTTCTTCAATAGGGCAATTCCAATAATCGACATAAATGCACCCGGCACCCCATGCCCTGTGCAATCCACTGCTGCCACAAAAATTTTGTCGCCCCGCTGGTGAAACCAATAAAAGTCTCCGCTCACAATACTACGCGGCCGGAGGTAAACAAATGAAGAGGGAAACACGGTTCGCAATGACTCTTCGAGGGGAATCATGGCCGACTGAATCCGTTTGGCATAGTTAATACTGTCGGTAAGACTTTGGTTGATATGCGAAAGCGCTTCCCGCTGAGCCTCAATTTGCTGTTTATCCACCGTTTTCTCCTTAAGAGAACGGTTCATCTTTTTATAGTGCCGTACCCGGTAGTTGATAAGCACCTGAACAACAAAGATGATGAGGAGGGCGTAAAAAGCATAGGCGTAATTCGACATCCACAAGGGGGGCGTTACGATTACATGCATCTCGAGCGGCTCGTTATTCCAGGTAAAATCATTGTTCGAGGCCATGACCTTAAGAACATACTCATCCGGCAACAAGTTGGAGAATATAATCTTATTTTCGCGGGTAACCGGACGCCAATCTTCATCGTAACCCTCCAGAAATACCTTATATCGGTTTTTCGTGGGATAGGTAAATTCCAATGCAGCGAAATTCACCTCCAGTGCCATATTTGCCCGATATTTGAAGGTGACGGTATCTTTGGTGCCAAATAGCTCCTCTACTCGTTCTCCTTTTTTGAAAATGGCCAGATCTGTAATGACCATTTTGGGCTGATTCAGGTTGTAGTTGATAGAATCGGGGTGCGCCCAGCAAAGCCCTTCGGCTCCACCAAAGAACAAGGTGCCATCCCTATCCTTAAAAACACTTCCCTGGTTGAACACAAAACCGGGTAATCCGTCGAAGGTATCGAAATTAAAAACCACCCCTCCGGAATTTATGCAAGCCACGCCCTTGTTTGTTCCTACCCAGGCCCGATGAGACTCGTCGGCGACTACCGAGTTGATCATATCGTTGGGCAGATTCTTATTCCCCCTCATAAACAAAGCGGTATCACTGCCCGAAGGAATCACCCAAAGGCCCGATCTGGTTCCGGCAAGCAAACCACCCGTGCCGTCGCAGCTCAAGGAGAGCACTTGAATGGTGTTTGGAGTGGCCCCCCCAAACTCAAACTGAATTTGGCGAAACTCCCGGGAGAGGGGATCAAAAA
Organism: Marinilabiliaceae bacterium; assembly: GCA_041583495.1. Lineage (GTDB taxonomy): Bacteria > Bacteroidota > Bacteroidia > Bacteroidales > Marinilabiliaceae > JBFHFS01. The sequence goes on from JBFHFS010000028.1 coordinate 55,856, forward strand.
CAGCGATCCCATGATCCGTCCCAATCCACAGATACCCGCGGTTGTCAAGCTGCAGGGCATTAACCCGGTTCGAGGAAGGGCCACCACCCATCCCTTCATCGAGGAAGAAGCTGTTAATTCCTTCCTGACTGTACTCGTATAATCCAAACTGGGTGCCTATCCACAGGCTGCCTGCCGAATCATTAGCCAGCGCAAAAACCTCATTGTCACTCAACAGGGTTTCAATCTCTGAATTATCCTGGTAATGAAACTCCACGAACTCATTCAATGGCGGAATAAAATAGTAAAGCCCGCTATTGGTCCCGGCCCATAATCGTCCGGTAAAGTCTTCGAACAATACATTCACCGCATCGTTGTCGGCATAATACCTTTGCGAATTGATAATGTAATGCTCCGGCCGATGCGCAGAAGAGCGGTACCGGTAAATGCCCCTATTGAGAGTACCCAACCAAAGTTGCTCCTTTTGGTCCCGAAACACCGCCTGGAAGTTTACCGACTCCAGCTGATCGGGCGAAAAATGGTCGCGCGTCAGCGATTTAAACTTAGGCGGAGTCAGATCCAGCTTCAGGAGCCCGTTAAAGCGGGTGCCTATCCAGATAATCCCCGACTCATCCTGTATCAGCGTGGTAACATGGTGAGGAACCAGTATCCGGGAATCCTTTCTAATCAATTGATGCACCAGAAGGGATCTGTCAAAAACTTCGAGCCCTTTATGGGTACCCAGATAAATTTCACCATTGCTGAGCTCCAACATATCGTTGACCGTCCCTCTCATGTCATGCGAATAGGCCGAGGGTGGGATCTCGATGGCCAACGGCTTTTGAAGATCAAACAATTTCAGGCCCGAAGGGGAAGCCCCCAGGTAACGGTCAACCGATAAATAAAGAAGTTCCTGAACGGGTTCCCGCCCCGAAAGAACGCTCTCTCCCTTAAACGGGAAACGGGCAAACTGCCGGGTAGCGGTATTGAACCGGTTAAGCCCATCGCGCGTACCCAACAAAACAGAGGTGTCCGACTCGAGAAAAAGGGGATAGTGGTGCGATTGCGCCAGGTTAAAAACATTGAGATAGTGCCCATAACTCTTAAAAACCGATGATTCATCATCGAAAAGAGAAAGATGCCCTTCGGTTTTGACCCAAAGCCGGTTGCGATTGTCAATCAAAAGACCATATACATTATTCCCGGGCAGGGAACCATGGTCATTTTCGTGGTGCAGATAAGTGGTAAACAGGCCCGACCTATAGTCCAGCTTACTCAATCCCCCATCCCGGGTCCCAATCCACAAATTATGATCCTTGTCCTGAGCAATTACCTGAATAAAGTTACCTGAGATAGAATGCGGGTCTTCGGGATTGTGCCGGTATACTTTGAACCCATATCCATCGTATCGGTTTAGCCCATCTTCAGTCCCCACCCAAAGAAAACCCTGATTATCCTGGAAAAGAGCAGTCACCGAATTACTGGAAAGTCCATCGGCTATGGTAAAGCCCGGTAAACCCAAAGCAGAATCCTTCCCCTGGGCCCTGACGCTCAAAGACCATAAGAAAACAAACAATGCACAAATAAATAGTAATTTCCTCAATTGCTTCACAAATACCGGGTCAATAGTTCAATATATTTAGTCCTACGAAATTATAAAAAACGATGGAATGGCAGCCCTACACCCAATTAAAAATTAAGGTCTGCCCCAAAAAAATGAGACAGACCCTGCGGTCCTGCAAATTGTGCCGATCGATTACGACCATAGAAATCAGCCAATCAACGTTTTCTAACCTTTATAATTTACCTTTTCCATGAACCATTCCAGGTTTTGCGATTTGGGTCTCTCGAGTGGCAACCCATAGAGGCGGTCCCAAATAAGCTGGGTCAAAACACCCAGGGCTCTGGAAACCCCAAAGAGCATGGTATAAACCGGTATCTCGGTTATCCCGTAGCTGGTCAGCATACTCCCTGAAATGGCATCTACATTGGGCCATGGATTCTTTACCTTACCGGTTTCCAACAGCACATCAGGCACCACTTCATAAATGGTTTTTATGAGTTTAATGAGCGGTGCATCGGGAATATACTTGTTGGCAAAATCCAGTTGAACCGTAAAGCGCGGGTCGGTCTTGCGCAGTACCGCATGACCGTAACCTGGAATAACCTGTCCCGCTGCCAGCGTGGATTGAGCATATTGGCGAACCTGCTCCGCAGTAGGGTTCTCGGTTCCCAGCTCGTCAATCAGGCGATGCAGCCAGTGCATCACATCCTGATTGGCCATCCCATGGAGAGGACCGGCCAGCCCGTTCATGCCGGCAGAGAAGCTGTAATAAGGGTTTGAAAGCGCAGACCCGACCAAATGAGTGGCATGCGCTGAAACATTACCCCCTTCGTGATCGGCATGAATAACCATATACAGACGCAACAACCGTTTCACCTCCTCATCATCAAAACCCATCATATGCGACAGGTTCCCGGCCCAGTCGAGTGATGGATCCAGACTTATATATTGTTCGTTATGGAAAACACGCCGATAGATATAGGCAGCGATCACCGGCAGTCGGCTTATCAGGTCCATCACCCCCTCATACGTAGGATCCCAATAATCTTTCTTATCCATTCCCGAAAGATAGGATCTTCTGAAGTGCGACTCGGTACTCATGGCCAGAATAGCCGAATTGAACTGAATCATGGGATGGGCGCTCTTGGGTAAAGCATTGATCACATCAAACACATGGTCCGGAATATTCTGTGCTCGTTCAGCCCACGATCGGCTCAAAAAGGCCACATCCTCATTGGTCGGCAACTCCCCTATGAGCATAAGATAGAACAGCCCCTCGGGCAAGGGTTCTCCGTCGTCCTTGATCTTGGGCAATTTTTCCCTCAACTCGGGAATAGAATATCCGCGAAAGCGAATTCCTTCTTCAGCGTCAAGCTTAGAGGTACAGGTCAGCAGGGACACCATCCCCTTCATGCCTGAAAAAACCTGATCAAGAGTAACTTCCTGAATAACCTGGCTGCCGTATTCTTTTTGAAGTTTCTTAACCAGTTCTGCCTTGGGACGACCTAATGCGATGAGCTTTTCCTTAATGTAGTCCATAGTAATTGAGTATAAATAATAAATAATTGACTAATGTAATCATACGTATGTTACACAATATAACACAAATCGTATCTAAAGAACAGAAAACGCTTCGAATTGTTTGGAAAAGAAAAGCCCTAAAAGGGTATCCGCAACGAAAAACCAGACGGGTTAGTACACACCCTGAAGAAAGCGTAAGGAGGCACGGTTAAGCGTCAGCTGAAGCTTAAACCGGCACATGACCATAAGAATGACACAAGGCCTTCAGAATCGCCAAAAACCCGGGTTAAGCAGACGTGAAACGCAAAACTCAACCGGGCAAAGAAACCAAAGAACATTTCTGAAAACGGACCCGTATTCACAATGTCCCATAAAAAAACCGGCAGGAAAATTAATTTCCTGCCGGTCCTATATAAGATTTTAAGTGCAAGCGATTACTTACGGGTTACCTTTTGGTAGCCATAAACAGCTAAATCACCTAATTCTTCTTCAATGCGCAACAATTGGTTATACTTGGCCATACGGTCAGAACGGCTCAAAGAACCTGTTTTAATCTGTCCACTGTTGGTAGCCACAGCAATATCGGCAATAGTAGAATCTTCGGTTTCTCCGCTACGGTGCGAAGTCACTGAAGTATAACCAGCCCTGTGAGCCATCTCAATGGCATTAAGGGTCTCGGTAAGCGTACCGATTTGGTTAACTTTAATCAGAATGGAGTTACAAGCACCCAATTCGATTCCTTTTTGCAGATATTCCACATTGGTAACAAACAAGTCGTCACCAACCAACTGACACTTATCTCCGATCTTGCTGTTCAGGTAAACCCATCCGTCCCAGTCACCTTCATCACATCCGTCTTCGATAGAGTCGATGGGGAATTTGGAAATCAATTCGGCCAGATAATCGGCTTGCTCTTTGGAGTTCCTTTTGGCACCGGTAGCTCCTTCAAACTTGGAGTAATCGTAAATACCATCCGCATAAAACTCAGAAGCAGCGCAATCGAGAGCGATAGAAACCTGACCACCCTCGGCGAGACGACCCGCTTTATAACCGGCATTTTCGATAGCCTTGATGATAGATTTCAAGGCATCCTCAGTGCCGTCCAGGGCAGGTGCAAAACCACCTTCATCACCTACAGCAGTACTTAAACCGCGATCGTGAAGCACTTTTTTCAAAGAATGAAATACCTCGGCACCCATTCTTAACCCTTCTCTGAAGCTTGAAGCACCAACAGGACGAATCATAAACTCCTGAAAAGCAATGGGGGCATCTGAGTGAGAACCGCCATTGATAATATTCATCATAGGTACGGGCAATGTTTTAGCATTGGTTCCGCCGATATAACGATAAAGAGGCATATCCAAATAGGTGGCAGCCGCTCTGGCAACAGCCAGTGAAACACCCAAAATAGCATTCGCACCTAATTTACTTTTGGTTTTGGTGCCATCCATCTCCAGCATCTTATAATCGACCCCTACCTGATCGGTTACATTCACGCCAAAGAGCGCCGGTGCGATAATGTTATTCACATTGTCAACGGCTTTGAGCACTCCTTTACCAAGATAACGACCTTTGTCGCCATCTCTCAGTTCAAGCGCTTCATTTTCACCGGTGGAAGCTCCAGACGGAACAGCCGCCCGGCCAATGACTCCACACTCGAGTGTAACTTCTACCTCAATGGTAGGGTTGCCGCGTGAATCCAGGATCTCGCGTGCATGAACGTTTGCAATTTGTCCCATAATTGTATCCTTTTTATGAGTTAGATATTTAATAGTGATAATAGCTCAAAAAAAAAGGATAAAGCCACTTGTCTTTATCCCCTTTTTAAAGAATTTATAAGAAAGTGACCGGAAGGGTCCGGCCCAAAAATATTATTCCTCCTTTTTACCTTCTTCAGGCTCTGCTTCCGCTTGATCGGCAGAGGTTGCTTTCCCCTCGGCTTCTGCTTTAGGAGCAGATGCTTCAGGAGCCTTGGCTTTTGTTTCAGCAGTAGCTTCAACAGCTGCCACACCTTCAGTTTTCTTGCGGCGACCTCTTCTGGTCCGTTTTTTATCTTCGGCACCGGATTTTTCGGCCAGCATGTTTTCGTTATAGTCGACCAATTCGATATAACAAACTTCAGCGGCATCTCCCAAACGATTACCCAACTTCAGGATACGGGTATAACCCCCTGGACGATCGGCAACCTTTTGTGAAATTTCACGGAACAGTTCCGACACAGCCTCTTTGTTGTGCAGATAACTAAATACCGTTCTGCGAGAATGCGTGGTGTCCTCTTTTGATTTATTAATAAGGGGCTCTACATACATCCGCAGCGCCTTGGCTTTGGCCAGGGTGGTCTTAATTCTTTTATGCAGAATCAGAGAGCTGGCCATATTTGATAACATGGCTTTACGGTGTGAACTGGTACGCCCTAAATGATTAAACTTTTTTCTATGTCTCATCGCGATTATTCCTTGTCTAATTTATACTTCGAAGTATCCATGCTGAAGTTGAGCCCCATGTTCGACAACAGTTGATCCAGTTCGGCCAGGGATTTTTTCCCAAAATTCCGGAACTTAAGAAGGTCGTTGCGATTGTGCTGTACCAATTGCCCCAGCGTTTCCACATCGGCAGCTTTAAGGCAGTTGAGTGCCCGAACCGAAAGGTCCAGATCAACCAGCTTAGCCTTTAGCATTTGGCGCATATGAAGAACTTCTTCGTCAAACTCTTCGTTACCCATTTTCTCTTCAGAGTCGAGGGTTATCTTCTCATCCGAAAAGAGCATGAAATGGTAAATAAGAATCTTAGATGCCTCTTTCAAGGCCTCCTTAGGATGAATAGAGCCGTCGGTGCTGATTTCCATCAACAGCTTCTCGTAGTCGGTTTTTTGCTCCACCCGAAAGTTTTCTACTTCGAATTTCACATTACGAATGGGTGTAAAGACTGAGTCGATAGCAATTGTACCGATCTCCGACTCGCCATTTCCATTCTCTTCGGCTGGCACATACCCCCGCCCCTTATTGATGGCAAACACCATTTGAAGCTTCACCCCGGGATCCATCTTCGCGATCACTAAATCGGGATTGAGTACTTTAAACCCGGTCATGTGCTGATCCAGCTGACCCGCTTTAAACTCCTCTTTCCCGGTAACGGTGAGGGTCACTTTCTCCTGATCGTCGGTTTCGCCGATCTTCTTAAAGCGCACCTGCTTGAGGTTCAGAATAATCTCTGACACATCTTCTACAACACCGGGAATGCTTGAAAACTCATGGTCCACCCCTTCAATTTTCAGTGAAGTGATAGCATATCCTTCGAGGGAGGATAATAAAATTCTTCTTAAGGCATTTCCAACAGTAATACCATATCCTGGCTCAAGAGGACGGAATTCGAAACGCCCGAATTTATCGTCCGCTTCGAGCATGATGACTTTGTCAGGTTTCTGGAACGCTAATATTGCCATAAGAATTAATTATTTAGAATACAATTCAACGATCAACTGCTCTTTGATATTTTCGGGAATCTCCGATCTCTCAGGAACAGCCAAAAACTTACCGGCCATGGCGTTCTTGTCCCACTCGAGCCATCCATATTTATGGGCACTCGCATTGTTCAAAGAATCACTGATAGCTTCCAGCGATTTGGATTTTTCCCTTACGCCAACAATCTGATCCGGACGCAAGGTATAAGAAGGAATGTTAACAATCTTTCCATCCACGGTAATGTGCCTGTGCGACACCAACTGACGAGCCGCAGCACGTGAAGGTGCAATTCCCAAACGGAACACCACATTATCGAGACGAGACTCTAACAATTCGAGCAACACTTCACCTGGAATCCCTTTTCTGCTGGTAGCTTTCTTAAAGAGATTTCTAAATTGTTTCTCCAGAAGACCATAGGTGTATTTTACCTTTTGTTTCTCCTTGAGCTGAACACCGTATTCACTGGTTTTGCGTCTACGATCGTTACCGTGTTGTCCCGGAGGATAGTTCTTTTTTTCAAAACTTCTATCCGGACCGTAAATGGGCTCACCAAACTTACGGGCGATTTTTGTTTTTGGACCAATATATCTAGCCATTCTACTAAATTTTTGATTTTAAATTTTTGATTTTAAATGATGAATATGACAGCCGCAGATTATTGAGAGGAGGTTATATTAATAACCAACCAGTATTCAAAACTCGAAATCAAAAACTTATGGTTAACAACTAGTTAAAAAATTAAACTCTTCTTCTTTTTGGAGGCCTACATCCATTGTGGGGAAGTGGAGTCACATCGATGATCTCGTTAACTTCAATTCCACTGTTATGAATGGCACGGATGGCCGATTCACGACCATTACCGGGTCCTTTAACATAGGCTTTGACTTTCCTCAGGCCTAAATCATAAGCAACTTTGGCACAGTCGTTAGCTGCTGTTTGAGCGGCATAAGGGGTATTCTTCTTTGATCCACGAAAACCCATTTTACCCGCGCTGGACCAGGAAATAACCTGTCCATTGCTGTTAGTCAGAGAAACAATGATGTTGTTAAAGGAAGAATGGATATGAACTTGTCCTAAGGCTTCCACTTTCACCACCCTTTTTTTCTGACTTCCTGTCTTTTTTGCCATAATTCAATTCAATTATTTAGTTGCTTTCTTCTTATTTGCGACAGTTTTCTTCTTGCCTTTGCGGGTACGGGCATTGTTTTTGGTCGATTGCCCTCTAACAGGCAAACCCATCCGGTGACGTATGCCCCGGTAGCAACCAATATCCATCAAACGCTTGATGTTGAGCTGCACTTCAGATCTTAATTCACCTTCGGTGACGATCCGGCTACTAATAATCTCCCTAATAGAGGAAATCTGCTCATCTGTCCAGTCCTTAACCTTGATTTCCCGGCTAACGCCAGCTTCATCAAGAATTTTTCCGGCGGTACTCTTACCTATACCATAGATATAAGTCAAAGCAACTTCACCTCTTTTGTATGTAGGAATATCTACTCCTGCGATTCTAGCCATACTTGTTAATTTTATCCTTGACGTTGTTTAAACTTCGGGTTCTTCTTGTTGATCACATACAAGCGACCTTTGCGACGTACAATCTTGCACTCGGCACTGCGCTTTTTTACTGATGCTCTTACCTTCATGATTTAATGAATTATTTGTACCTGTAACTTATTCTTCCTTTTGAAAGGTCATAGGGTGACATCTCCACCTTTACTCTGTCGCCGGGAAGAATCTTAATATAGTGCATTCTCATTTTCCCGGAAATGTGGGCGGTTATCACATGACCATTTTCTAACTCCACGCGGAACATAGCGTTAGAAAGGGCTTCGATAATGGTTCCGTCTTGTTCTATTGAGGCTTGTTTGGCCATAAATTTGTTATCTTTTTATTTTTCAGACTGCAAAGGTAACACTTCTTCTACAAATTTAAAACTCGACAGTATATCTGCTTCATTTTTTCCTACTGCCACGGTATGTTCAAAATGTGCTGAAGCTTTCCCGTCTTTGGTTCGGATGGTCCAACCATCGGCTTCCTGGAAGATGTGGCGCTTACCCAGATTAATCATGGGTTCAATCGCAATAACCATCCCGGCCTTCAATTTTACACCGTTACCCCTTCTTCCGTAGTTGGGAACCTCAGGGGCTTCGTGCAAATGCCGGCCCACACCGTGACCAACCATCTCACGAACCACAGAGTAACCCAGACCTTCAGCGTGCGATTGAACAGCATGTCCGATATCGCCAATTCGATTACCTTCCACCGCCATTTCAATCCCCTTATACAATCCTTCTCTGGTGGCTTTTAAAAGGGCTTTAACCTCCGGGGAAACCGCCCCTACACAAAAGGTATAGGCCGAGTCACCGTAAAATCCATTCAACAAAACGCCACAATCCACCGACACAACATCTCCCTCTTTCAGGGGTTTATTATTAGGAATACCATGCACCACCTGGTCGTTGACGGAAGTACAAAGGGTGTTTGGAAATCCCTGATAATTCAGGAATCCTGGAATCCCCTTATGGTCCCGGATAAAAGTTTCGGCTACCTTATCCAGTTTCAACGTACTCACTCCGGGTTCGATAAGCGCCCCTACCGCTGCCAGTGTTCTGGCAACTAAAAGGTTACTTTCACGCAATAACTCTATCTCCTCCGGTGTCTTTAAATAAATCATCTTAACAAACCGCCTCTCTTTAGTACATGGCAGCACCGCCTCCGGTGCGTCCTTTAATCCGGCCCGATTTCATCAACCCATCATAATGCCTCATCAGCAGGTGACTTTCGATTTGCTGAAGAGTATCCAGAACCACACCCACCAGAATTAACAGTGAGGTGCCCCCGTAAAACTGAGCAAATGTCCGATCCACATCGGCCATCGTGGCAAAAGCGGGTAAAATGGCAACCAACGCCAGAAAGATAGAACCCGGCAAAGTGATTTTCGACATCACTGAATCCAGAAATTCCATCGTTCTTTTCCCTGGCTTTACACCGGGAATAAATCCTCCGTTACGTTTCATATCTTCAGCCATCTGCTGAGGATTAACCGTAATAGCAGTATAGAAATAGGTGAAGACAATAATCATCAACCCAAAAATAAAGTTATACCAAAACCCTGTGAAGTTGGCGAAGACAGATGCAAAACCGGTAGCGGTTTCATTGTCCACAAACCCTGCAAAGGTAATAGGGATAAACATGATCGCCTGGGCAAAGATGATAGGCATCACACCCGCAGCATTTACTTTTAGGGGAATGTATTGACGCACACCTCCGAATTGTTTATTGCCTACAATACGTTTGGCGTATTGAACAGGAACACGACGTGTCCCCTGCACCAATAAAATGGTACCTGCAAATACAAAGAACAACACCACAAATTCGATCAACAACATCACTAAACCACCACTCTCCTCCAATCGGGAAACAAATTCGGCTATCATTGCAAATGGCAGGCGGGCAATAATCCCGATCATGATGATGAGGGAAATACCATTGCCAATACCTTTATCTGTAATCCGCTCGCCCAGCCACATCACAAACATGGATCCGGCCGTTAAAATAATCGTTGCGGTTATTGAAAATCCCCATCCCGAGGTGGCAAAAGCACTGTCGGGCAACTGAGAATGCAGGTTGGCGATGTAACCAGGTGCCTGAAACAACAGAATAACCACGGTTAAATACCGGGTAATCTGATTGATACGGCGACGGCCACTTTCGCCTTCACGCTGCAACCTTTGAAAATAGGGAATTGCAATACCCATCAACTGGATAACAATAGAGGCAGAGATATAAGGCATAATACCCAGGGCAAAAATTGATGCATTCGAAAATGCACCCCCTGAAAACATATCCAACAAACCCAAAACCCCTTCGCGGGTTTGGTTTTCCAGATTGGCCAATTGATTGGGGTCAATACCCGGTATAACGACGAAAGAACCCAGCCTATAAATAAGCAACAGCCCAAGTGTGGTCGTAATGCGGGACTTAAGGTCCTCTATTTTCCAGATATTTCGGATGGTCTCGAAAAATTTCATTCGAAAGAAATTTGTTGTCGGTGAACGAACAGCTTTACTCCTGAACATTACTGAAATCCTCAAAAGGATCGCTACATGCCCACTCCATTCGTAAAAATTTTATTCTTTTTCCCACAATCCAATCCGGCTTTACGGAAGAAAGTGGAGGCTCCGGAAATTCCAATGAAATAACCGGGGCCCTGTGCTTTATTTACAGAATCTCAACAGATCCATTAGCAGCTTCGATAGCTGCCTGGGCCGACTTTGAAAAACCGTGGGCTTTAACGATCAGCTTGGCTGATAACGTTCCGTCGCCTAAGATTTTTACCCGGTCGCTTTTGCTGACAAGTCCTTTTTCATAAAGAACTTCCGGCGTAATCTCTGTGAGTTTATTCTTCTCCACAATAGTTTGAAGCACACCAATATTAACCGACTTATACGCAACACGATTAATATTTTTAAATCCAAACTTGGGAACCCGTCTCTGCAGAGGCATCTGACCACCTTCGAAACCTACTTTCTTAGAGTAGCCTGAACGAGACTGGGCACCTTTATGACCTCTTGTGGAAGTTCCACCGTGGCCGGAACCCTGTCCCCGTCCGATCCGTTTCTGATGATGGGTCGATCCGTTTGCAGGTTTAAGATTATTCAATTCCATGATATTATCTTGATAAATGCGTTACTCCTAATTATTTCTCAACACGTACAAGGTGTTGTACTTTTGTAATCATGCCCATAATCTGAGGGGTATCCTCATGTACTTTCGTGGCATGCATTTTTTTCAAACCAAGTGCCGCTAACGTTCTTTTCTGCGTTTCGGGGTAGTTGATTTTACTTCGTATTTGGGTCACTTTAATCTTAGCCATTTTAAAGTATTTTATCCGTTAAAAACTTTATCCAAAGTCACCCCTCTGTGCTGCGCTACGGTATGTGCATCACGCAACTCAACAAGTGCGTTGATGGTAGCTTTAACCAGGTTATGCGGGTTAGATGAACCTTTTGACTTCGCAAGCACATCCTTTACGCCGGCACTCTCAAGTACGGCGCGCATAGCACCACCGGCCACAAGACCGGTACCATGCGAGGCGGGTTTCATAAACACACGTGAACCACCAAACTGACAAAGTTGCTCATGAGGAAGAGTCCCTTTGATTAGGGGAACGCGCACCAGATTTTTCTTGGCGGCTTCCACTCCTTTAGCAATTGCTGTGGTGACTTCACTGGCTTTACCCAGTCCCCACCCTACAACACTCTTCTCGTCGCCTACCACGACCATTGCAGAGAAGCTGAAGGTACGTCCACCTTTGGTGACTTTAGTGACACGGTTAATGGCCACCAGCCGGTCTTTAAGATCCAGGTCGTTATTATTTCTAACTCTTTTATTGTTTCCTGCCATAATATTTAGAATTTAAGACCTGCCTCTCTAGCAGCATCGGCCAATTGTTTAACTCTACCATGATACAGATAACCATTGCGATCGAAAACTACTTTATCGATGCCGGCCTTGTTCGCCAACCCTGCAATGAGTTTCCCCACCATAGCAGCCTTTTCGCTTTTGTTACCATTTTGCGTGGCAATGTCCTTCACAAGTGAGGAGGCAGCCACCAGGGTTTTCCCACTTAAATCGTCAATTAATTGCACAGAAATTTGTTTATTACTGCGAAAAACCGACATCCGGGGTTTCTCAGAGGTACCCGAAATTGTAGTTCGGATCCGTCCTTTAATTTTTAGTCTTCTATTTAATTTCGAAAAAGCCATTTCTATAACTTATTAACTCAGATTAAACCTTTGCACTCTTACCAGCTTTACGGCGAATTGATTCACCCTTAAAGCGAACACCTTTCCCTTTGTAGGGCTCGGGCTTACGCAGGGACCGTATTTTGGCACAAACCTGCCCAAGAAGTTGTTTATCAGCTGATTCGAGGGTTACCGTCGGATTGCTTTTTCTGTCGGTTTTTGCGTCCACAGAAATTTCCGCTGGCAACAATATATGAATGGGATGCGAATAGCCTAACGACAATTCTAATACCTGACCGGCAGACTGGGCACGATATCCCACCCCTACCAGTTCGAGTTCTTTCTTAAAGCCTTCCGAAACGCCAATAACCATGTTGTTAATCAACGAGCGATAAAGCCCATGCATCGATTTTTGTTTCTTCTCTTCCGAAGATCTGGTTAAATGGATAACGCCTTCTTCTACTTCAACGTTTATTTCTGGACTAACACTTTGAAGAAGCTCGCCTTTGGGGCCTTTTACAGTTACCACACTGTCCTTTACCGTTACGCTAACGCCGGAAGGTATATTGATGGGTGATTTTCCTATCCTTGACATAACTTACCTCCTTTTTTAATAAACGTAACATAAAACTTCACCACCAACTTTTTCGTTGCGGGCTTCCTTGTTAGTTAATACCCCTTTTGAAGTGGATATAATGGCGATGCCGAGTCCGTTCAAAACCCGGGGTACATCGCGATACCCAACATATTTCCGTAAACCGGGACTGGATATGCGGGTTAATTTTTTAATAGCGGGATGTTTGCTCTCGGGATCGTACTTGAGGGCAATCTTAATAATGCCCTGCTTGTCGTCCTCCATGAATTTGTAGTTTAGGATATAACCCTTATCGTAAAGAATCTTGGTCATCTCCTTCTTTAGGTTGGAAGCAGGAACTTCAACAACCTTGTGCCGTGCCATCACGGCATTCCTGATCCTGGTCAGGTAATCTGCAATTGGATCTGTCATTTTATTAAGTTTAAATTGATCCCGATTACGGGACAATATTTAACACTCACTCTTCGCTTTACCAGCTGGCTTTTCTCACACCAGGGATAAGACCTGCGGCGGCCATTTCCCGAAAAGTAATCCTACTAACGCCAAACTGCCGCATATAGCCTTTAGGACGTCCGGTTAATTTACACCGGTTATGCATCCGCACAGGCGAAGCGTTGCGGGGAAGCTTCTGCAAACCCTCGAAATCGCCTTCTGCTTTCAGCTTAGCTCTTTTGTCGGCATATTTGGCAACAAGCCTGGCCCGTTTAACCTCACGGGCTTTCATTGATTCTTTTGCCATACTACTTAGTTCTTTTTAAGTTTTTTAAAGGGCAAGCCAAATTCGCGTAAAAGCGCATAGGCTTCTTCATCGGTTTTTCCCGAGGTGACAAAGGTAATATTCATACCCATTATTTTACTCACCGAGTCGATATTAATTTCAGGAAAAATAATTTGTTCCTCCACCCCAAGG
>JBFHFS010000029.1:0-65810 GCA_041583495.1 Marinilabiliaceae bacterium
AAGCCAGCGAACAACTAACCCATCCTGATAAACACCCCCCGGATTAAAAACAGACCCGACAAAGGCACGCTCATTTAATGCAAGGGGCTGATGGAAAGGAGTATTCTCCCATTTTTCGTTGATAAAATACGCCAATTCGTTGATTCCTTTTTATAAACGGCCGATTCCCCCATACTTTCATCCCATAAAATAATATTGTAATCATTTTTTAACGCCTTCTTAATGATTAGACCGAATTATTAAAATACGGATGCCCAACAAATTTGATGTCCACAATAATTTCTTCGATCCTTTAAGAGAAAAAAGGGGCGAGTTAAATAGAGACTTTCAAAAATTAAATTCTATGAAGACAATCGCATTCAGCAATTTCGACCCCATTCGTTTGGAGGAGATGGACCAGGTGAAACTGATGAACCGCACCGATACCAAATATTGGTTCCATGTGAACCGCTTACCCCAAATACTGAATGAGATACAGAACCAATATTTCGTTTTAAACATCAACAATGAAACCATATTACCCTACTCGTCGGTCTATTACGACACTTTCGAGAACAGGATGTTTGCAGCCCACCACAATGGAAAACTAAACCGCTATAAAATTAGGCGAAGGAGCTATATGTCATCAGAAATTAGTTTTCTTGAAGTTAAGTTTAAGAGCAACAAGGGACGCACCATTAAGAAACGCATTCCCTGCGATTTTGGCTCCAATACCTTTAGTCCTGAAGATCAGGATTTCTTAAGTAAAACCACCCCCTTCCCGGCCAGCGGGCTGCAAGTATCACTGGTAAACACCTTCGACCGCATCACTCTGGTAAACAAAAACTTCAACGAGAGATGCACCATCGATTACAACCTGGAGTATACCACCGAAGGGAAGCATATAGCCCTGGATAATTTGGTGATTGTTGAAATTAAGTCGGAGGGCCACTCGGCCAATTCACTCCTGTCAAGGACCTTGCGCGATAAAAGGATAAAAGCCTCTGGCTTTAGCAAGTATTGTGTGGGACGAACACTGACCGATTCCACACTCAAAAGAAACGCTTTTAAATCGAAGATACGAATGATTGAAAAGACCATTCATACCAACAACCATTTACTCAACCCCTTATTTTCTTAATTATGAGACAACTAATCACCTCGCTGGAAAGCATAACCACCAACATTATTCATCCTTTGTTTGCCGATGTAACCAGTTGGGAAGAAAAATTACGCTTTCTGGACATCAAATTAATCAATGTGGCAGACTTTAGCGAGTTATTCATCCGGTTGGCCTTTAACCTGCTTGCCACATTTGTGGTGGTGCACTTCATCTACGCCCGCAACAGCAGGCGCAAAGACTTTTATTTTAGTTTCTTATCTGTTGCAACGGTCGTTTTCCTTCTCAGTTTCCTGTTAAACAGTGTCAAGCTGGAGTTGGGTTTTGCCCTGGGCCTTTTTGCCATCTTCGGCATTATCCGTTACCGAACCGATGCCATTCCCATCAAAGAGATGACTTACCTCTTCATTGTCATTGGGATTTCGGTAATCAACGCCCTGGCTAATAAAAAGGTGAGCTACGTGGAGCTGATCTTCACCAACAGTGTTATTGTTTTTGGCTTGTACCTGCTCGAAAAAAGGTTGATGCTGAAACAGGAAGGCTCCATTCGAATGATCTACGAAAAAATTGAAAATATTCATGAGAATAAGAAGGAAATACTTATGGCCGACCTAAAGGAACGCACCGGCATTAATATTAAACGCTACGAAATCCAAAAAATCGATTTTCTAAAAGATGTAGCCGATATCACTCTCTATTTTAATGTCAACGGTAACGACGACAAAAAACAATCCTGAATATGAAAAGATTTAATAAAGTTAGTGCGCTGGGGTTATTACTGATACTCTGTGTTTCCTTTGCCCAGGGGCAGGAGGTTAACGATGAATGGCAAACCCGAACCGAGTTGGAGCTCAGTTTCAAACCCATGAAAAAGTTTAAGGTAAGCTTTACGCCACAGTTACGTTTCGACCAGGATTTTTCGCTCGACAAATATCAGTTCGAAACAGGGGTCGAATATGACGTGTTTAAGTTTTTGGAGTTGGGAGCCACCTACCGCTTCATCGTCAATCCACGCGACACAAAAGACACCGAATATTTCAACCGTTTTGGATTCAGTGCTACAGCTAAAAAAGAACTGGGACGTTTTGAGCCGGCCTTCAGGCTTAGTTACACCAACTATGCCGAAGATGAGGTCACGGATAAAAATTTCATGCGCTACAAAGGGTCTGTAAAATATAACATTCCCAATTGTAAACTTACACCCTTTGTTGCCCTTGAAGCCTTTCAGCAATTCGACGATGGCGATCTGTACAAAATGCGCTATGCCACCGGAGTGGACTATAAATTATTTAAAAACAACTACCTGGGGCTCGACTACAAGTTCGACTACTACAAACTGGAATATACCAACATGCATATCATTACCCTCGGATATAAAATAAAATTCTAAGTAATTATCCGATGCAAGAAGACCACTTTTACTCCAAACGCTTTGTGTAAAAAAAATCTTAATCTTATGAAAAAACTTAGCATTCTCCTTACAGCATTTCTTCTGGTAGTTTTTAGTGCTTGCCGGGAAGACCAAATGATTGCGGAAAATGAAATAGAGGAACAAGAAGAACAGGAAGAACAAGAGGTTATCGATAACGCCGATTACCTCGACTGGAGCGAGGAGACCCACAGCAATTTGGCTGATCCCGATTATTCGGTTGTTTTTAATCAAAATGAAGTCCTTCGTTTTGATATAAAAATCAGTAGCACTGATTGGGCGAAGATGCAAGCGGATCTATCGTCCATCCTGAGTTCCAGCATTTCGCGACCCGGAGGGGGTGGCATGGTAGATGCCGCCAGCATAAGTTCTGACCCCATGTGGGTACCCTGTTCCTTCACATTTAACGACACCGAATGGTACCACGTGGGGATCCGTTACAAAGGAAATTCAAGTCTGAAGTCAACCTATCAGTCAGGGATTAAAAAATTCTCGCTAAAGTTGGATTTCGATGAATTTGAAGACGATTATCCCACCATGAAGAACCAACGATTCTACGGGTTTAAGCAGCTCAACCTGAACAACAATTACCTGGATGCCTCGTTAATGCGCGAAAAAGTGGGCGCTGATCTTTTCCGTCAATTTGGATTGGCCGCCTCCCAAACTGCCTTTTGCGTGGTTTACCTCGACAACGGAAGCGGCCCCAGGTACTATGGGGTATACGCGTTGGTCGAAGAGGTGGACGACACGGTTATTGACACCCAGTTTGCCATAGGTTCGGGCAACCTTTACAAACCCGACGGGGATGCCGCTACATTCGCGAGCGGGAGCTACGATACCAGTGAGCTGGAGTTAAAAACCAACAAAGATTCGGCTAACTATTCCGATGCCAGGGCACTCTACGATGTGATTAACAGCTCTGTACGAACCTCTGATCCCGAAACATGGAAAGCCAATCTTGAATCGGTCTTTAATGTGGATGTTTTTTTGAAGTGGCTGGCAGCCAATACCGTTATTCAAAATTGGGACACCTATGGACACATGTCTCACAACTATTACTTATACAGCAATCCCGAAAACAGTTTGTTAACCTGGATTCCCTGGGATAACAATGAAGCATTCCAGGTGGGGAAACAATACAGTGCCCTGAGCTTTTCGATGAGTGAAGTAGGAAGCAGCTGGCCGTTAATTCGTTATTTAATCAACCAGCCCGCATACAAAGCAACTTACGAAGCTTATCTGCAACAATTTATCGATGAAGTGTTCATCCCTGCCGATATGATTAAAACGTATTCAGATTATTACAATTTACTTAAAGTCTGGGCCTACGCCGAAGAGACAGGCTATTCGTTTATCAGTTACGATAGCCAGTTCGACCAGGCAGTGGCCACGCTAAAGACGCATGTTCAATCCAGAAATGATGCGGTAAATTCCTATTTACCCTAGTTAGAAAACCCATAAAAGAGCTTGAATTGAGGAATATGAAAAATAATATTATGTGGGGCTTATGCAGTGTCGTGGCTCTTATGGCAGGTTGTGAAAGGGATTCTGCCGTAATTTTGGAAACTGAGGAGGAAACCGTCCTGGATGCAAATGCAGAAAACATCCAGGACCACGATGAATCGAGTGACTATACATGGGATATCGACGACGAAATCCCCATAGTATTTAACAGCAATTCGATAACCACGAGTGGCAGTGGTGCCGCCGCCGACGACAGCCAATTAACCATTACCTCGGCGGGCACCTATCGTATTAGTGGCACCCTAAACGATGGACAAATAATCGTCGACAACCAGGAGGATGGTTTGGTGCGATTGATTTTGAACGGAGTCGATATCACCTGTTCTTACAGTGCCCCCATCTATGTTAAAGATGCCGGGAAAGCAATCATTGTGCTGGCCGACGACACCAAAAACACATTAACAGATGGTTCTTCCTACAGCACAGATGATGAGGACGTCAATGCGACCATCTTCAGTAAACAAAACCTTACAATATCGGGTGAGGGATCGCTGGAGGTAAAAGCGAATTTCAACGATGGGATTACCAGCAAGGACGGATTGATTATTAGCGGCGGAAAGATCACTGTGGAGGCCATGGATGATGGAATTCGCGGCAAAGATTACCTGGTAATTAATGATGGAACCATAACGGTAAACGCTCTGGGAGATGGACTCAAATCGGATAACGACGAAGATTCAGGAACCGGATTCATAACCATCGAAAAAGGAACCTTAAATATTACGGCTGCCGGAGATGCCATCCAGGCGGCACAGGATGTACAGATTTACGATGGGGAGATTGAACTGAAGGCGGGTGGCGGCAGTGAAGCCATTTTAAGCACCAGCACTTCGGCCAAAGGCATTAAATCGGGAATTAGCACCCTTATCTATGGGGGAACCATCACGGTGGATTCAGCGGATGATGCCATCCACACCGATGGCAATATGACCATCTACGATGGATCCTTTTTGCTGGCTTCGGGCGATGATGGTATGCACTCGGAGTACGACATGGAATTTTCAGCGGGTACCGTATCCATTACCAAATCTTACGAAGGCCTCGAGAGCGCACTGGGAAGCATTACCATAAATGGCGGGCAATTCAATATTGTGGCCAGCGACGACGGCATCAATGTCTCTGCAGGAGGCACCTCTTCGGGAGGAGGACCCGGGATGAAAAGCACCACTGTTAGCAGCACTTATTCCCTTGTTATAACCGATGGCTACCTCGTTATCGATTGTGAAGGCGACGGACTGGATTCAAATGACTTATTAAAAATCTCTGGAGGCACCCAATTGGTGAATAGCGCTGAGTACAATGAAAACAGTGCTTTAGATTACGATGGAGATTGTGTGGTGAGCGGAGGATTTTTGGTCGCTGTCGGAACCTCCCGGATGTCTGAAGCACCCGGAACCTCCTCCAGCCAGTATTCGTTTCTTATCGACTTTAGTTCTAAGCTGTCGGCGGGAATGATTGTTCACATCCAGGACAGTGATGGGTTGGAAATTCTCACCTATGAACCCCCTAAGTCCTATCAGTCACTGGTATTCTCATCCCCCGGGCTTAAACAGGGGACCACTTATGAGATATACATAGAAGGCAGCTCTACAGGGACACCAACCGATGGACTCTATTCGGGTGGAACCTATTCGGGTGGAACCAAATACACCAGCTTTACTGTTTCACAAATGGTAACAAGTCTATAAACTGAAAATAAAGGATACCAGGTTATCGTTAATCATCAAAAAGGGAGCTCAATGGCTCCCTTTTTTTATGAGTCTTAATCGCTTTAACCCAAACCGGGATGATACCTTTCCTATTGTGGATGAAGTCGCTTGATTCGCTGAAAGCCTATTCTAAATGCCAGGGTTCCTTCTTTCTTTAAACTGAATTTATTACAGGGATCAAATCAAAACTAATGAAAACAAAACTGCTCTATCTATTTGCAATGGCTAGGGAAACGTTACCGACAAGATTACCGGTTTAATGTGGCAACAGACCCTCCACCACAATGGTGAATCCCTCCCTCCTAACGATCAAACAGATGACAGCTATAGTAATTGCTTAGATATGCAGGGCGCAGTGATCCCAAAGCTGGTGATCCTGCCGAGCATCCTTCCGCAAGAGGCCTACGGGTGAGGCTGTTGAAAGGGTTTGCCACCTCTGGCCAAAAGGATGTGCTAAAAAATGGGGCCAACCTGGTCGGCACCCATTTTTTGGGGATATCTGGCTTCACAAAATGACCATAAATCAGTCAAAAGAGGCCACCTCATCCTGGTTCTTAATCGTCTACATCCCTTTTTCCGTTGATGAAAAGGGCCATTCGGTCGATTTTATTTTCGATCCCCTTATTTATAACCTTACTTTGAATCAGATTAAAAAATCAAAATCAATTAACACGAATAACAAACCATTTAAAACAACAATCATGAAACAATTTATTAAAAAAAACCTGGGTGTGATGGCAATGATCGTTGCCCTCTTTGTAAGTAGTTCTGTAATGGCTCAGCCCCAGGGCAATGGACCTAAAATTCCCGATGCTAAGGAAATTACCAAAATGGTGACCAAATTGTCGGAAGAACTTACCCTGACAAAAGATCAGGAAACCAGCATTACCAAAATGTATACGACCCATTTCGACCAGGTAAAAGAGGCCACCAAGTCAGGAAGACCTGACAGAACCAAAATGGAAGCCCTGAAAACCGAACTTGAAAAAAGCGTCAATTCGGTTCTAACCGAAGACCAGCAAAAACTCTTTGCCGAATATCAAAAGAAAAATGCGCCCCAGCGCCCTGAGGGTGGACAACGGCCAACCAGGTAATTGAAAATTTGAATAAAAATTTTTAGGTTGAACTTCACATTCAACATAAGGGAGGCTGGAAACAGTCTCCTTTTTTATAATCCGGACTCATCTGGAAAAAACCCGAATTGGTTGATATAACTACCCGATTAATTGATTGCATTTCTTCCTGACAAATGAATGTCGTTATTTTATGAAAATAATTAAGGTAAATATGAGAGCAATAAATCTAGGATTAGTCACACTTGGATTTGCCATATTATGTGTTAATTGTCAAAGCGATTCCGGGATTAATGAAGATCAACCTGAATCGGATAATTACTCCTACAAAATTGTAGATACCGGAATCACTTATTTTTACAGCGATGAGGCAATCATCCCTGCACCCTCGATGAGTGAACCGTTCTACGGACAGGATGCGACCTATCAGGGAAACCAGCCTTCATACACCGACAACAACGATGGAACCATCTCTGATAATGTAACCGGCCTCATGTGGGAGCAGTCGATGGGTGAAAAAATTTCTTTCGATGAAGCTTTTTCAAAAGCCAATGAATCCAGATTGGGCGGTTATGCCGACTGGCGGGTACCCACCATTAAAGAGCTCTATTCACTTATTCAGTTTACAGGCCAGGTGAAAGGCGAAAAAGCCATCTCCTTTTTCATCGATACCGCCTACTTTGATCAACCCATTGGAGATGTTAATTTGGAAGAACGGGAAATTGATGCACAGACCTGGTCCTCAACCCAGTATGTTGGTTTAACCATGAACGGTGATGCCACCGTCTTTGGCGTCAATTTTATAGATGGAAGAATTAAAGGTTACCCCAAATACAAACCCGCAACGGGAGCCGACAATAAAATGTATTTTCGACTGGTGAGAGGCAACACGGCCTATGGACAAAATAGTTTCGTCTACAACAACGATGGTACCATTAGCGATCTGGCCACCGGATTGATGTGGCAAAAAGCCGATGATGGATGGGCCCGAAATTGGGAAGAGGCTTTGAATTATGCCGAAGATCTGGAGCTTGCAGGCTACAGCGATTGGCGTCTGCCCAATGCCAAGGAGCTGCAAAGTATAGTAGATTATACTAAATCACCCCAAACAACAGGGACGCCCGCCATCAGCCCTCTGTTTGATACCTCCCAGATATTTTATCCCAATGGAACGCCTGGAAACTATCCCTTTTTCTGGACTGGGACCACCCACATGGATGGAGTAAACCCCTATTCAGGAGCCGTATATGTGGCCTTTGGTGAAGGATTGGGGCAAATGAATGACATCCTGATGGATGTTCATGGGGCCGGTTGCCAACGCAGCGACCCCAAAAGTGGAGACCCGGCCGATTACCCACAATATTGGGGCCCACAAGGAGATGTGCGATACGTATACAACTATGTTCGATGTGTTAGAGATATTAACTAACCCTGGAAAACAGGAAAGTAGGATGGCTCTCTGTGACAGTTGGTTAGAGGGTCTTCTTAACAGAGGCCATTCTACATTCCTTTTTTAAACAATAAGTTATGCCAATAATAAGTATTAGATGGGAAAGCGATAATAACCAGCCAGGAAAAACTTGGAAGTAGGATGGCTCTCTGCGACAGTTGCTTAGAGGGTCTTCTTAACAGAAGCCATCCTACATTCCTTTTTAAACAATAAGCTATGGCAATAAAAAGTATTAACGGATGCATCGGCTGCGGAATTTGCGTAAAAACTTGTCCCACCGACGTAATAAGGCTCAATCCCAGGTCCAGAAAAGCAGAGATTAAATATCCTGCCGACTGCCAGATTTGCCACTTATGCCGTATGTATTGTCCTGTGGATGCCATAACCATTACCCCCGATAAAACAATCCCTGTCGTTGTTTCATGGGGATAAAAATCATTTTGAATCCAATCCTGTTTATCGGGATTCGACAACCAAAAAAAATTAAAGCATTCATCATGCACTAAGAAGGCAGATGCAGCCACTACCGCTTGGATTATCCCCAATTGGATAACGAAAGATGGAAGGCATGAATAAATATTTATAAGGGGGAAGATGGGTCCATGCCATTCGAGAAACAACCATTGGGAACCTGCCCATAAAAATGCACTATTGTCTGAAAATTTTACCAATGAAAAAAGTTACCATCACCCTTTCAGTAATCCTGTTAATCGCCGCAGTGTTTTACAGCTTGAAAAACAATGCATTAAAACCCAGCAGCCCCGGTTATTCAACGGTTTTTCCCAGGGATAAGGTAATCCGACTGGATATTAAGATGACCAATGAAAACTGGGAAACCATGACTGCCGATTTGGAATCCAATTTGGAACCACCCTTCCAGGATCGGGAGATGCCGCCCCAAGCGCTAAATTTAAGGCCAGACCGGCCGATGGCGAAGGGCCACCGCCCCCCATTTCCCCCGGAAGAGGCTGTACAAGGAGGCAGGGGTCAAAAAATGGCCCCACCACATGGCCAGGGCAAACACACCCTCCCACCCCTTATGGATGACCAGTTAGCTGACCCCCTGTGGGGTTGTTGCGATATTACCTTTAAAAACCAAACCTGGCAAAAGGTAGGCATCCGCTTTAAAGGGAATTCAAGTCTTCGTTCTACCTACCGGAGAGGGTTGGAAAAATTTTCCTTTAAACTCGATTTCGACCGGTTTGAGGATGAATTTCCCCAACTCAAGAACCAGCGCTTTTATGGATTCGAGCAATTAAATATTAAGAATAACTACGATGACCTCTCCTTTATGCGCGAGAAATTAGCCACCGACTTATTTGCCGACTTTGGTCTCACAACACCCAAAACCGCTTTCTGTCAGTTGTTTGTCGATTATGGAGAGGGTCCCCAATATTTTGGTTTGTATACCCTGGTTGAAGAAGTCGACGACACCGTTATAAAAACACCAGAGGTGGAAAAATCGGGTAACTTGTACAAACCCGAGGGATTGGCGGCATCCTTTGCACCGGGTAGTTTCGATACGACAGCGATGAATAAGAAAAACCACAAACAACTGAACGATTATTCTGATGTCCGGCAATTATACGAAGTGCTAAACAGTTCATTGCGTACCGAAGATCACAAACTGTGGAAGTCGCAGTTATCTGAAATTTTCGATGTGCCGGTATTTCTTAAGTGGCTTGCGGCGAATACCGTCATGCAAAACTGGGATTCCTATGGAACCTCATTGCACAACTACTATCTATACCACAACCCTGTCTCCAACAAGTTGGAATGGATTCCCTGGGACCACAATGAAGCCTTGCAATCGGGAAAAAGGGGAGGCGCTTTATCGCTTTCGTTGAAAGAGGTGGATACAAGCTGGCCCCTGATCAAATTTATAATAGAGGATGCAGGTTGGAAGGCTGAGTATGAAAATTACGTGAATGATTTTAGTCAGAATTTGTTTACCCCCGAAAAGATTAACCCGATCCTTGAGAAATACGAAAAACTCATTGCCCCTTGTGTGGTTGGAGAAGAAGAAAAACACTCCTTTATTAACAGAGATTCGGATTTTTTTGAGGCCGTTGAATATTTAAGAGATCACACAACCAGGCGTCAAAGTATGGTTCAGAGTTTTATTCAACCACAAAATCTTTAACTTTGACCTGTTTAATAGAAACCATAGAGTTGAAACGAGTCCCGCAAAAACCGGGGCAGGCTCCCGATAAAAAAATCGAACAGGATATGCAGCATTTTTCCCCTCGAACTTGTCCCGTTATTTTCGGGAGGAGCATGTTTATCCAGAGCAGGTTTTTTCGGACAAAGTTCGGGATGACCCTGAAAAACACACAATTATAACCAGATGAACTATTCCATTAACCTCAAACGCGGAGAATCGATCATTTACATCGTCCTTTGGATGGTGATTTTATTGATGCCTGTATTTTTCTCTAACACAAATACCGGTATGGACTGGTCGAGGGTAAGGCTGGAATGGTTCCGGTTCTTACCTTTTTTCATAGTTTTTCTTGTTCATAACTACCTATTGTTTCCCCGGTTTTTTAGTACAAACAAATCCTTATTCTATTATGCGCTGACTCTTGTTCTGGTGTTGCTTGCCGGGCTCTTTGCCGATTATATGGGGATAATGCTGGGCCTCAGGCCCGAAGAGGCCTTTCATCCTTTCCCCAAAGGACCCATGGGATTTGAGCCCCCCCGGGGTCAACCGCCCCTGGATCTGCCCCCTGCTTTTCAGGGCCCCAAAGATTGGAATAAAACGTTTATCGACAACACCCTCGTCTCTTTCCTGGTAGTAGGATTTAATGCCGCCATTAAACTCACGGTAAAATGGCAGGCCGAAGAGCAAAAAAATAAAGAGCTGGAAAAAGAAAAATTAAAGACCGAGCTGGCGTTCTTAAAAAATCAGGTGAGCCCGCATTTTTTCATGAATACCCTGAACAACATCCATGCATTAATCGATATAAACGCCGAAACGGCCAAAGAATCTGTAATTAAGCTTTCGAAACTGATGCGCTATTTATTGTACGATTCGGAAGCAGGAAAAACGACCCTGACCAAAGAGGTGGAGTTTATTAAGAGCTACATCGACCTTATGAAATTGCGATTTACCTCGCAGGTGGAAGTAAATCTCTCCTTTCCCCCGGTATTGCCTAACATCGTGATACCACCCATGCTTTTTACCTCCCTGCTCGAGAATGCCTTTAAACATGGCATATCCTATCAGAAAAAATCTTTTGTGGAACTGATTGTAAAAACCGATCAGAAAAGCCTGCTTTTTCAAATAAGAAATAGTAAAAAGGACAACAATACCGGACTCAATGAGCCCGGTGGAATTGGCCTGGAGAACCTCAAAAAAAGGCTTAATCTGATTTACCAGGATCGCTATTCATTAGAACAAAAAGAAGATAAAGATACTTTTGAAATTAACATTAAACTCCCTATACATGGATAAGATAAAATGTATGGCTATCGATGACGAACCCCTGGCCTTGCAACAAGTAGCCGGCTATATCAATAAGTTACCTTTCCTGGAATTGGTAGCCCAATGTTCCGACGCCTTCGCCGCGATTAAGATTATCGAAAACCAGGAGATTGACCTGATGTTTGTCGACATCAACATGCCCGACCTCAATGGCCTGGAGTTCGCTAAATCGCTAAAAAAGAAGCCTTTGTTGATATTTACAACCGCCTACAGCGAATATGCCCTCGAAGGTTTTAAGGTGGATGCCATGGACTATTTGCTCAAACCCTTCTCGTTCGCCGAATTTTCGAAAGCCGCCAACAAGGCACACACCCAATTTGAATTGCTAAAAAATTTTAAGAAGGATCCGGAAAATATCGAAAGCAACGATGAATTTCTTTTTATAAAGTCCGAATACAAGCTCCTGCGCATCAACCTGAATGACATCATCTATATTGAAGGCATGAAGGAATATGTTAGGATTCATCAGGAAAAACAAATCCCCGTAATGACCCTGCTGAGCATGAAATCGTTGGAAGAAAAATTACCCTCCGACCGGTTTATGCGCGTTCACCGCTCCTATATTGTCAATCTTAGAAAGGTGAGTACCATTGAACGTTTTCGTATTGTATACCCCGACAAAACACGCATCCCCGTCTCCGACAACTATAAAGTGAAGTTCCAGGAATTTTTGGAAAAGAACTTTATGGGGTGAGGTTTCCTAATCGTATCGATTCTTTTTTTTGAGAAAAAAAGGATGCCTCTTGATTTTGGAACAACATGGCACAAAACGAACCAAAGGGGTTTTTAATACACAATTTTAACTGTCCCTTCTATTTTTCGTCTCTTTCCTTTAGGTTTAATCATATCAATTCGGTCAAAATATTTATTGTCAACCTCAAGCTTAAATGAATTTGGAGCAAGTTCTAATATTTTACAAGAGAGTCTCTGGGCTTTATTTTTTAAAATTAAAGAGTCCTCTATTACTTTATATGTGAATTTGCTTCCGTTAAACAAAAACTCCCCCAATTCTTCCGAAACCTTAAAGATTGAATCTCCAAATACGGTGATATATGAATCGTTTGACAAAAAGCGTTTAACAGAATCATGATAGGAAACATTCTTAACCTGATAACTCATCATATAATATTCACAAGGTTCAATAAACTTTTGTGACATCTGTTGTGGCTTTTTACTGCAGGCAGCCATTAATAAAACCAATATTAGGAATAAAAAACGTCTCATAATAGATTGATTTATAATATTTTAATTGGATTGCTTAATCGATTGGTCAGGTAAGTCTTATAGGTTACAAATAGAATGATAAGAATATTAGTTACCATAAAAAAGGTTTTCAGATAGGATTGAGTTTCAATATCGGAAAGAAAAGAATCCCATTGATTTCCAATAAAAGCTTGCTTATTTTGAATTATATACCTTAATCTAAGGAAGTTTATGGTTCTGAATACGAAATATAATATTACCCAAATTATCTGTATCGTGAGTACTTTTACACCTAGGCTCCTGACACCTTTTATCTGATTCTTTTTTATGGACCACAATATCAAGGGAACTATTATTGCAAAAAAAGGATTAACGATGCAAAGAATTGGAGAGAATGCGAGAATTAATAAAAAGTTGGTATTTTCATTGGGTTCCCATTCAAGTAAATAGTCAGGAGAAACACCCAATGCCGTTGATAATTTTTTTAATGAATCACCCGAGGGGTTGCTATTCTCGTTTTCTATTCTCTGTACGGTCCTAAGACTTAGTCCTGCAATCCCGGCAAGACCTTCCTGAGAAAACCCCTTACTTTGTCTAAGTCCTTTTACTTTTTGAGCTAATTGATTATCGTTCATGGATTAATGTTCTAATAGCCCAAAACTATACATTTCATTCATTAGATTACTGAAAATCATTACGACAATTTTATGACACATCTGCCAAATACCTGAATTAGAGTCAATTTTATTGACTCTAATTGAAATATTCTAGTGGATAAAAATGAGGAGCTTACACATCCTTAAGTACCTAAAAATTTAACTTCTGCAACGGCCCCTAAAAAGCGTAGGGAGGGCTTTACCAATCTTTTGGTTGCCAAACCCCGGAGAAGCCCGGGAAATGGAGAAAAAAACAGCACCCGAATCCTGTGGTTCCGGATGCTATTGTTTAACTACCCTTATAGGTTAATCGTCTTAGCGCGAACGAATCTCCCTGCGCAAAAAGAGGGTGTAGGCGATGGCGAAGAACAAAATGGTTCCACCAACCAGGGCGGTAACCTGGGGCCATACCAACAACAGACTCTGGCCCAAAGGCAACGGACTGGGAATCGCACCACTGGTCTGTTCCATGGTTAAGGGGCCCAGGCTGCGAACCGAGGGCATCATCAACGAAGTAGTGGCGTCGCTGAACAACTGACCCGGATTAAGCCGCATCACATTTTGAAAAAAACGCTGAAAATGAACTACCTGATTTTCACTCACAAACCGTGCCGGTGCCATAGCCTTTGCCAACAGGTTAACGATCATATTAAAAAAAATGGTAAAAAAGAGCCAGATCGAAATTCCTGCCAGTGCCGAGGTTGAGGCCTGCCTGAATTTAACCGAAAAGAAGATGGATAAATTCAACCAAAAAGCCACATAAACAATATTCACCAGCGAAAAAACCAATATGCGGATAAACTCCTCGGCGGTAGGCGGAGTGCCCAGAAGAATGAGCCCAAATCCCAAAACCAAAAAACTAAGTGCCATAAAAAGGACACTTAAGATGATTAAGGAAGCGGTAAATTTGGCATTTAGCACAAAGTCGCGATAGATGGGTTGAGCCAATATCCGGCTTAACGTGCCTTTGTTTTGCTCGGTATTAATACTATCGAACCCCATACTGATGCCTAACAACGGCCCCAGGAAACTGATAAAAATAATATACGAGGGTAAGGTGCCATCCGAATGGGTGAAGAGTTTGAGGAAAAAGAAGGCATCATCGGGACTGCCGCCACTGATGGCCGATGAAAAATCACTTAGGGCAGCATACAGCGAACCCATGCATGTGAGCAGCAGCAATCCTGCCATGATTAAGAATTTCCAGCTCCTAACCGAATCGGAAATTTCTTTACTCACAATCACCCAAAAGGGATTTAAAGTTTTGGTATTTGATTTATGCATGATGTAGCCCTCCCTCAAAATAACGGTTATAAATGGCATCTAATCCATACTCCTTTCTATTCATAAAGTTCAAGCCGTATCCGGCCTCCACAACAGCCCTGGAGATGGCTGATGAGAGGTCGGAAGAGCACTCAATCTGAAAATGATTGTTGTTTTCCACCACGGATTGAACCCCCTCGATGGGTTTTAAAATGCCTTTCAGTTTTTCTGCCAAATTTTCAGCATCATTGGGCACCATGCCCTTATCGATGCCAATTTCTATCAAAAACATCCCATGGGTAAAGAGTTGTTTCGAAAGAGTCTCAATATTACCCTCAGCCAACAATTTGCCCTCAACAAAAATGCCTACCCGATCGCAAACCTGTTGAACCTGGTGAAGATTGTGTGACGAAAATAAAACACTAATATTACGTTCATGCCTCAATTCCTGAATAAGGCTAAGAAGTTCCTGAACCCCTTTGGGATCGATGCCGGTAGTGGGCTCATCCAGAATAATGACTTCGGGTTCTTTAATAAGCACATCGGCCAACCCCAGACGTTGACGCATCCCTTTAGAGTATTTACCGGTCTTCTTGTGCATTTCATTCCCAAGACCCACTCGCCCAAGAAGAGCCTCCGCCCTTCTTCTAGCTTCCGCGGGCTCAATGCCATTTAACCGGGCCGTGTAGATCAGGTTCTCCAGGCCTGAACGATCATCATAAAAACCCACATCCTCGGGCAAATAACCCACTTTTCGTTTAACCTCAATGGGGTGAACCGTAGAGTCTATATCGCACACCTTCACCCTTCCTGAAGTAGGCTCTGTAAGCCCCAACATCATCAATATGGCGGTTGATTTGCCGGCCCCGTTGGGCCCCAGCAAACCAAATATCTCGCCCCTGTTTACGGTGAGGGTGAGCTGGTTAACCGCCCGGAAATCGCCATATGCTTTAGAGATATTATCGAGCTGGATTACTGTATTGTCCATTATTTATCTCCTCCCGAATCTTTTAATTAACAATCCTACCCCACTAATGGCCAGCAAAATGACCAACACACCAATCCACCCCATCAGCATAGGTGTTTTAACCATCACCCTAAAGGCTAAGGATTGATCTGTTTCGGAAGTCCGGGCGGAAATGTTGGTCACATAATCCCCCGGGATCGCTTTTTTATCGGGTTTGATGGTGGCAAAAACAGTGGCCGACTTCCCGGGATCCAGGCTGGCGATGGTTTTGTTATCGAAGGTAACCTCCCAGTTTTTGGGTTTGGAGGCAGACAACTCAATATTCTCAAGCTTTGTAGATCCGGTATTCCGAATGGCTAACTCAATCTTTTCCTCGTCGTTAGCGGTAATTTTTGCGCTAAGCAATCCCGAGGGAGTGTTGAAAGCCATTTCGTAAGTACCAGTAATTACCACTTCCAGTTCTATCTCGGCCGAGGTGCTGCCCGACACAGCTTTTACGGGAATCTTATAAGTACCTGCCTTAACCGATGAGGGGGCCTTTACTTCGTAGGTTATATTTTTGGTCCCGTTGGCATCTACTTCGGTGGAAGTGGCTTGTTTGTAATTGGGTTTGATGGCCACACTCCATCCTCTGGGCGGGGCTGCCATCAATGCATATTGCTGTTGGTTGGGGGTTTTGTTTTTGAGAACCGCACTGAAGGAGAAATTAGACTTGGAGGTTCCCTCCATATTCTTCTGGTCACAGGTTAGTTCCGATTCGTTTGAACCGGCTGAGGAAACCGTAACCGTTAAGGCCAGACTGGCACTATCACCTACTTTAGCATAAAAAGTATAGTTTCCTTTTTTCACCTGATAAGGCACTTCCACCTTTAAATTTAAAGTCTTTTTTTCACCGGGCAGAACGGCCAGTTTATTAATATTTAACCCACCGGCCGTTAGCGAATTGCTCCAGCTGCGGGGCATGTTGCTTAAAAGAATGTTCTCATTGATGGTTTGTGCCCCCTTATTTATCACATCTATCGAATAATTAACGGTGCTGCCCGGCGTCACCGAGACCCTGGTATAGGGACTATAGATTTCGAGCTGTTGAATGGTATCCGCCGAAACATTTGGTAAAATCTGAAGCAATAAAATTCCTAGAAATAAGGTCCTAAAAAAAGAAGCTGCGTTTTTCATAAATGTAAGACAATTAAAAATTTAACATGATTATTTCCCGTCCTTATCGGGATTATTAATTATTTGATTCAAATTATTAGGTCGATATGTATGAGAACGAAGGTATTTCGCTGCTCAGGGACCTGCCTTAAATTTCATCCCCCGGCAGATGCACTAACCCAACTCTTCCTAATCCAGACTATCAGGCCGGATGAAACAGGCACCAGCTTTTAGGCCTGTTTCTGAAAACCGGGCCCTATGAAGCAAGATTGTATTTGGTAAATAAGATTTCGTCAATTATTTCAGCATGCTGTTCATGAAAATTCTTTCTAACCCACTGACCTAATTGCCTTTGCTCTTCCTCATTTAACCAGGCTAATGATTTAATCAACTCTTTCCTAAATAAATTTTTCTCGTCTTTAACTCCGTTTAATACTATCTTACAGTGTTCTAACATAGTTCTAAACCTTTTTGCCTGCAGAGATGCAGGCCGATTAAACAATACTATTCACAATCTCAACAAAATGCCTTTACTATGGGCCATTCATCGTGTTATCCTCCTACAAAATGGTTTATCGACCCAGGCTAATAAACAACCATAAAACCTTCTTAAATAGCTTCGGGTCCTTCATCTCCTTCTGAATTTCAAAATTTTTATTGAACTCGAATATGGATGAACCGATGCGACTTCCAAACCCTCTGATTCTCTGATGGGGAATTCCTGCCGGCATCCCGGAATCCTCAGATAACAGCTCAATAAAGCGACTATATGCACATACCTATCCATCTGAAAACCAATCTCCAACAGAAACTATGAGGAATCGGAACCTCATCCAATAATGGGGAAAATGCTAAAGTGAAGGGGAGAGAAATTGAATCGAAAGAGGCGGGCCTAAGAAGTATTTAAGGATATTTTTTCCAAGAAAAACCCAGAAAGGAATGGCGTAATCCTTGTGAATTTTTGAGCTTTCTCTCCGAATCGTGAACAAATACATTGGGAGCACAGCTCTATTCTCCCGGTTCAGTTCCAAAGGAGTAACCGATCTATTTAGGGTTACAGAACGGGTATTTCTAACCACCGGTGCATGAGAAATAAGTTTTCTTCCTTTAACCGATTCGGTAAATCTATGGGTTTCAACGGCGAATGAACGACCCAACGCTGCTTTAAAAATTAATACACCAAAATGTTTCATTGCTTTGCCCTGCAAGTTAATTTTGGGAAAGTTATCCGAACGCAATCGGCTACTTTCTACTTCTTTTTTAAGTTAATAAATCTTTCTCTTTGAATAAGTTCCAACAAAGACAATTGAAGAGTGTTGAATCAGGATCAAACCCGTTGATGAACCATGCCACCACACAAACCGTGTTCACTACCCCAAAATAACTTCTCTGCGCCTTTAGAAAAATCTATTTATTCAAAGAACCACGACAGCATTTTTCCTCAAATACTATACCAAGGTGACACATATTTGTGACCGATCCTCCCAAAAAAGATGTTTTTTTTACCTGAATTGATCATCAGAACCCTTCCCTGGCAGGAGCTCGCGCGGATACTGAAATATTTACCGGTGAAAAATGAATCGGAATCTCACCAACCATACAGACCAATGGATCTTCATCTAAGGGAACTAAAAAAGGGGGTTAACCATCAGCAGCGAAACAGATTTTCCTCAGCTTAAAACCCATCGTATAGCCGACTCGAGGGTGGTGAAAGGCTTGGAAAAGTAACCTTCATCTTCCATTTCAACCAAAATCGGGACCACTATATCTTTGGGATCTTCTGTCAGAATAGCAATCTTTAAACCACCGAATATGTCAATATGTTTTTGGTAGAAGTTAGGAATGGCCCTATACTCATCTATTTTAACATCAAAATTTGATTTTCGATAATCCAGTATAAACCCCTTAACCTCCTTGGGAATCAACCCATTTTCAAAAGCATATTCCCAGGAAGATTCAATATCCTTTATGGTAATTAATCCATAATAAAACTTGAACAACAGACCCCGGGAGCTATCAAAATGATATTTAAAATTCTTTTCCATCGCTTCCCAAAAAAACCAAATTCAGACTATTTTAAGACTAAGAGTCACCCCTTCTCAACTATATGGGTTGGGTCAGCCAATTCAAGGCGGCACTTTCCGTGGAAAACACTTTTACAATAAACCCAACTTCCCTGTAAACATCATCGATAAAAAGAATGGATCCTGCCACACCATGAGGGTTATCCACAATTAATGCCTGCTTCTTTCCTCTGACAACATTTTCAATAGGGCGCATAAAATCAATAACATTGGGTAATTCCCTGAAAGACATCTGGAAATGTCCCTCCCGATAGTCTGAGAGAAGATGATATTTTAACACCGTAAATTCCTTCAGGCTCAGAAATTCACTCCAGGCATTTTCTATATCTTCAGGAAAAATTATCCCGGAATGCCGGTATCGGATTATCCTGGATTCATGGTCAATTTGAATACGATACTTCATCTATTATCAGGTGATCTTTCTGCACTAAAAACAGGAAGAGAACGATCATTACTTTTCTATCATCCTGTTTTGGTGATAAAAATAAAATATTTTGGAATAAAAAAACATGTCTTTTGTTTGTTTTGACCAACGGTTTCCCGCTGTGCAAAGTTGGGTGCCCCCCTAAGATTTCTTTACGGTTGCAGAATCCGCATGGAGCTCTGTGAAGGCTATTGGTTTATTTGTTTAACCAATCCTGAATTTTTAAAACCTCTTTTTTGGACTGAACCATAGCGGCACTATAAATCCTGGCGGTTTTGTAGGGTCTGTTTTCCAGCCTGCTTACGATGAGGGTTTCTTCCGGGCGAATCACGTAAACTACCCCATCCTTTTCCAACTGCTCCAGCTGCCGAAGAGACGCATTGTAACGCCCGGCTCTGAACAACAACATCTCGTATACTTTAGGGTGTTTCCGATAATACCATTTAAAAAAAGCAGCATACTTTAAAGGCTCTTTCTGATAGCCCACAGGCCTGGTCAAAATCACAACCGCCCTTTTATGTCCATGACTCAAAGCATATTGAAAGGGAATAGAATCAGCCAACCCACCATCCAATAGAAGCTGTCCCCCGAAGGAAACAATCGGGGCAATTATGGGCAATGAACCGCTTGCGGTAAGAACCGTTTGGAAATCTTTTTTATTCAGTTCATTGGCAAGAAAAAACTCCGCCTCTCCGGTTACACAATTACTCGTTCCAATAAAGAACTTACTCTCCGAATCATTTAACGCCTGATAATCGAAAGGAAGGAGGTTTTGGGACAGTTCGTCGTAGATGAAATTCCAGGAAAACAAGGAACCTTCACGAAACCAGTTTCTTAAACTAAAATACCGTTTATCCCCTATATACTCATTCACTGCTATATTTCGGCCCGGCTGGCGCGAAATGTAGGAAGCTCCGTATGAGGCTCCGGCCGAAACTCCATATACCGACTCAAAAAAGAGTTGCTTTTCCAGAAAAACCTCCAAAATACCGGCTGTAAATATCCCCCGAAAGCCACCTCCCTCCAACACCAATGCTGTTTTTTCAATCATCTGAAGCTAAATTGATTTTATCGGGCTGAAAATTAGAGAAAATTATCCAAAAAGTCCGACCTCATTGTTCTATTAATCCAGTCTTCAGACTGAGAAAAATAAAGGTGATTGCATCCGGTAAGTCGAATATCCATTAAGAGAACTTCTTACACTATTCCTGCATCCTATTCCATTATTAGTCATGGGATGCCACTAACAATGTTCGGCAACATAACCTCATCAATTTATCTTTTTCACACAGCGGTTGAAATTACTTTAAATGGCGAAAAATTAAACTTGCCTAATTCTTGTTTCTGAGAATTCCTTCCACACCGGGCTCCTGGCACAACTGTTTTTTGTACTTCAGTATTGTGATGTAGAATGCCATCATATGGATGCTTTTTATTAATATTGAAATTGATTAACTTTTTCCCGAAAACACCAGGTTGAATAAATTATTTCATCCTGTAAAACACACCTCCAACACCCTGTAAAATAACCAAATAGAATTTATCCGTTTTTTTCAATGATTACGAAACCTCAAATAGATCTATGAAGGTAAAATTGATATTGCCTTCCCTAACAGAAGCAAAAAGTGCCTTTTGGAGACCCATAAAATACGCCTTATTCCCGCCCCTTGGCTTAGCGACTCTTGCAGCCTATCTGGATGATGATGACGAAATTGACCTTCAAGACCAACACGTTGAGAAACTGAATCTCAATGACTTTCCTGATTTGGTAATTATACAAGTCTATATAACTAATGCAAAGAGAGCCTATTCAATAGCACGGGAATATCGGGAAAAAGGGATTTTTGTGGCACTTGGCGGTCTGCATGTAACCGCCTTACCCGAAGAAGCGGGGAAATTTGCAGATACTCTTTTTATAGGTCCGGCAGAGCAGACTTTCCCTGAATTCCTAAAAGACTTCAAGTCCAAAAATGTAAAAAATAGATATGTCTCAACATCCGGTCGCACCATCCAAAATCAGCCACCCATCCGAAGGGATTTAATAAAGAGAGAAAAATATTTAGTTCCCAATTCACTTGTGATCTCCAGAGGTTGCCCTCACCACTGCGACTTTTGCTACAAAGATGCCTTCTTTAAAGGCGGTAAATCCTTTTATACCCAGCGAGTGGATGAGATCTTAACCGAAATTTCCCGATTAAAAGGTAAACATCTCTATTTTCTGGATGATCACTTATTAGGTAACCAAGGATTAGCGAATGAATTATTTGAAGGAATGCGGGGCATGAACCGGGTCTTTCAGGGGGCGGCTACCGTTCAATCAATTCTTGAAGGTAATTTGATTGAAAAAGCAGCAGAGGCTGGCCTTAGAAGCGTGTTTGTTGGATTCGAAACCTTTTCTCCTGAAAACCTAAAGCAAAGTAACAAAAGTCAAAATTTAAAACTGGATTATGAACGGGCCGTAAAAAGATTGCACGACTTAGGGATTATGACCAATGGCAGTTTCGTTTTTGGATTGGATGACGATAAGAAGGATGTATTTAAACGAACGGTCGATTGGGCCGTAAAAAATGCCATCACAACTGCTACCTTCCATATTTTAACCCCTTATCCGGGAACCAGAATTTATGACTCAATGAAAAGTAGTGGCCGGATTGTTACAAACAACTGGGATCTATACGATACCCGCCATGTGGTTTACCAAACAAAAGGACTCACTGCCGCTGAATTGGAAAATGGTTATTGGTGGGCTTATCGCGAATTTTACAAATGGAACAATGTTTTTAAGGCTTCCTTTTCTCATGATTCCTTAAAACACCAATTGAAACATCTGTTTTATTCCGGCGGCTGGAAAAAATTTGAAGAGTTCTGGAAGGTGATTATAAATACCGGTGGCCTAAAATATATGCTTCCCTTACTTGAA
This sequence comes from Marinilabiliaceae bacterium, assembly GCA_041583495.1. Taxonomy (GTDB): domain Bacteria; phylum Bacteroidota; class Bacteroidia; order Bacteroidales; family Marinilabiliaceae; genus JBFHFS01. The sequence continues at coordinate 22,444 of JBFHFS010000029.1, forward strand.
TTACTATTGAGTGATGTAAAAATGGAGGACAAAAAAAACCACAAACCAATACAATCCGATAAAAAAGCAAGGTGATGCGGGCCTTTCAAAATCAACCCGGTGGGCTTCATCAGCTTTAGAATAACAGGTGCCGGGAGCAACGGCAACACAAAACATCCTGCCGTCTTTAATGATTCCCTGACCTTCAAATAGGTATTTTGCGATACCACCCGGCGCACTCAGTTTTTCAACCAGGAGCCGGGCGGTAAAGTCGTTGGCCGGTTGCAATTTCTCACTTTTTGCGGCCCAAAATCCGATTTTTTTAACTTAGCATGTCCCCATAATTGCCAGGACAGCAATGAGCATCCAGAAAACCCACTGAAAAAGCTTAAATACCCCTTTTTCAATCTTCGAAACAGCGGCAATCAATAGCTGCACAATGCCAAAACCGGCATAGGTAAGAGCAATAAATTTAACCGTTGCATGGCTGTTTATAACACAATCATTCAGGGTACACCCAATAGCATTTCCGATCAACACAATGGTTGATAAAACCATAAATACCGAGGCATAATGAAAGAGCCCATGCATGATTTTTTTGGGAATCTCATCCAGGTTCGAATCTAAAACGGGCTTGAGGTAATCTTTTCTACCTATGGTAAAATGACCCACCAGTGCCATTGCACCTAAAATTCCGGAAGCTAAAAAATAGTAATTCATGTTTTGGTTGTTATTAAATAATTGATTTTCTCTCTCACCATAAACCCATGGGGAATTCCGTGCTTACTAATTTATTCAGGACTGGTTATTTCAAACAGAGTCCGCCCATCCATTGGGTTCTTTCAAACCTGAAGGCAAAGTTAAAGTTACAGCCTCTGGTTTCGAAGGTGTAAAATTGACATTGCAAGGGGGCATTTATGCCAATATATTTATATTTTTGACACCCCAAGACAGAACCATGAAAAAAATCAGCCTGCTTATTCCGGAAGGTACCGTCATTGCCAGCAGTATCATTCCCGCCTACGAAGTTCTTCGGGGGGTAAATGATTACCTGAAGGCCACAGGGCAAAGTGAATCCGATTTCTTTGAAATTGAACTGGTCGGATTAAAACCCCAATCAAAGAAGTATGATGGGCTCATAACCTTCAAACCCACGAAAATCATTGGGGAAGTTGAAGGGCCCGATTTAATTTTGATTACAACCATCGCGGGCGATATGGATAAAGCCCTTGAATTGAATGCCGGGTTTATTCCCTGGTTAAAGAAACAACGGGCCCAACACCAAACCGAGATAGCCAGTTTTTGCACCGGCGCTTTTCTTCTGGCCGAAACCGGGTTGCTCGACCATAAATCGGCCTCCACACATTGGTCATGGGCCAGCCTGTTTAGGGAAAAGTATCCTCAGATCCATTTAAATTCCGAAGCGGTAATTACCGATGAAGATGGAATTTATACCAGTGGTGGTGCTTTTTCCTTCCTTAATCTGGTGCTTTACCTTGTTGAAAAATATTGTGGCCGACAAACGGCAATATGGTGCTCAAAAATGTATGAGATCGAATTCTCCCGCTACAACCAAAACCAATTTGTGATTTTTAACGGGCAAAAAAGTCACGACGATAGTGAGATCAAAAAAGCTCAGAATTATATCGAAAATAATTTTGGTGAAAAAATCCTGATCGACCATCTGGCAAAGACTTTTGCCATGAGCAGTCGCAATTTCATCAGAAGATTCAAGAAAGCCACCCGGAATACCCCTTCAGAATACATTCAAAGAGTTAAAGTGGAGGCCGCCAAAAAATCGTTGGAATCGCAATGCGAAAACGTTAACGAGGTGATGTACAATGTGGGTTACTCCGACCCAAAAGCCTTTCGCGACATCTTTAAGAAACACACCGGGTTATCCCCCAATGATTATAAACAAAAGTATAATCGGGTATTCGCCTGACGTTATTAAAACACCTTACGGATGATAATAAAATATCTCGAAAACAATAGAACAGGCTTATCTGAGACCGCCATTAGACCCATCTATTTAAAACATTAGAAACGAGGGCTTAACACCTGAAGGAATTGACCCTAAATTGAAATTAAAGAAAAGGACATGAAGAGAACTTACTATCCAATACTGGTTACCTTATTGTTTTTTGGTTGTACCCAGGGAGACCATAATCCCGCCTATAAAAATGCGACGCTGGATATCGACACACGGGTGGCCGATTTGGTGTCGCGGATGACTTTGGAAGAAAAAGTCAAACAAATGGATATGTACTCCGCCGGCGATTTGGTGGCTGAGGGCAGATTATCGGTTGAGAGAGCCGAGAAAGCTTTAAATGGCATGAGTATTGGTTCGGTTCACGATAATTATCCCGAGTCGGCTGAAGTAGCCAATGAACTTCAGAAATATGTCATCGAAAATACACGTTTGGGCATTCCCGTCCTTTTTATTGAGGAGGCCTTGCATGGTTATCAGGGAAGTAAGTCTACTGCTTTTCCTGTGCCTATAGGCTTGGGCAGTATGTGGGATGTGGATCTGATGCAAAAAATTGGAAAGGCTATCGGAGCCGAAACCCGTTCGGTAGGCGTTCATATGGTATTATCTCCTGTGTTGGGCATTGGTAGAGAACCCCGGTGGGGCCGTGTTCAGGAAACTTATAGTGAGGATTCCTATTTAGCGGCCCGCAACGGGGTTGCCTTTATTAAAGGGATGCAAGGCGACGATTTGACTAAAGATGATGCCATTGTTGCCGAGCCAAAGCATTTTGGGATTCACAGCATCCCCGAAGGTGGAAAAAATACCGGGTCTGTCTATATTGGTGAACGCCAGGCCCGCTCCCATTTTTTGTATGTGTTCGAGAAGGCCTTTAAAGAAGCCGGGGCCTTAGGGGCCATGGCTGCTTATCATGAGTGGGATGGCGTGCCGGCCGCTGGTGATCATTGGTTATTAACGGAACTCTTGAGGGATGAATGGGGATTTAAGGGCATGGTTTTGTCTGATTTAGGCGCCATTGCCAAACAAAACAATTCGCATCACACGGCTAAAACACCCAACGAAGCCATTACCAACTCCATTGGGGCGGGTTTGGACATGCAGTTCTACGACTACAGCCACGAGTTTTTTCAGCAAGCCATTATCGATGCCATAAAAGATAAAACCCTAACCATGGCTGATGTGGACAGGGCCGTATCAAGCGTATTGTATGTTAAATTCCGTCTTGGACTTTTTGAAACCCCCTACACCAACATCGATTTAAAAGCGGAGAGATATCATTCCCGGGCGCATCAGGATTTGGCCCTTGAGTCGGCACAAAAATCAATCTCCTTGTTGCAGAATAAAAACAACATTTTGCCACTGGGCAAAAAGGTCAAAAGAGTTGCCATTATTGGGGATATGGCCAACAAAGTATTGCTGGGTGGTTATTCACCCAAGAATGTGGAAGGCACCTCCATTGTGGATGCTTTCAAAAATACCGGCTATCAGGTTGATTTCGTTGATGTAGGGGTTCCTACCAATAGTATGGAGCAAATCGATGCTAAATTTTTGATGACTAAAGATGGAAAAGAAGGCCTTTGGGCCGAGTATTTTAACAGCAATGACTTATCCGGCAAACCCGTCTTCGCCCAGGTTGAAACAAGCGTTTCAAAGTATTGGCACAACCTTAGTCCGGCTGCCGGTGTTGCAGACGATAACTTTTCCATTCGTTGGAGCGGTTATATTGCTCCACAGTTAACCGGGAGTTATGAATTTGCCCTTATTGCGGACGATATAGCAAAGCTCACAATTGATGGTAAGGTGTTAATCGACAATTGGGATAAAGGGTTGAAGAATATATGGGGAAAGCAAAAAGTACGTTTCGAGAAAGGTGAAAAATATCCCATTCAACTTGAGTTTGCAGAACTAGATGAGTATGCTGCCGTTATGTTGCATTGGAAAATTTCGCCGGAGGTAAAGACTAAAGAAACGATGTTTGAAAAAACCGTCAGGGCTGCTGCTAAGGCCGATGTGGTGGTTTTGGTTCTGGGGGAAAAAGAAGAGGAGTGCGGAGAAGGCAAAGACAGAATGAGCCTTCAGCTAAATACCTATAGCAAAAGACTTCTGAACGAAGTAGCCGCTTCCGGGACACCTATTGTTCTGGTGCTTCAAAATGGACGTCCACTGATATTAACCGAAGAAATTAATAAAGCTGATGCCATTCTTGAAACGTGGTATGCCGGTGAGTTAAGCGGACAAGCGACCGTTGACATCCTTACCGGAAAGGTTAATCCTTCGGGAAGATTGCCCATAAGCTTTCCCCGCGGTGATGGACAAATACCCATTTACTATAACCACCAGAGATCGGCCACCCACGACTATGTTGATGGAAGCAGTAAGCCCTTATTTGCTTTTGGCCATGGGTTATCTTACAGTAATTTCGAATATTCGGATTTAACCATCGGGAAAAACGTGATTTCTGCTACAGAAAATCAAGTGGTAAAGGTGAAGGTGAAGAATACTTCCGATCGAAAAGGAACGGAAGTGGTTCAATTGTATATTACCGATACTTTTAGTTCGGTTGCCACCCCGGTAATGCAGCTGAGGGGATTTAAACGGGTTGATCTCAACCCGAATGAAGAAAAAACGGTGGAGCTCACCTTACTGCCGGATGACTTAAGTCTCTGGAACAGACAAATGAAAAGGGTTGTTGAACCGGGTGAATTCATCGTTAAAGTTGGAGCTGCATCTGACGACATCAGGCTGAAGGCTGCTTTTCAAGTGGAATAATTCTCCATCGGTATCTGATTTATGGTTGGTCAGTTCGAGACACGTCCCGGTTCCCGGCGATTTTTCCCGGGGTTATCGGTTAATTCGTCGCCTAAATCCTGACGGGCCTGCCCGGCCATCACTTCAAGAGTCTTTATAATTTCAGGATTCGAGGCGCTCACGTCGTAGCGTTCTCCGGGATCGCGGCGAAGATTGTACAAACCACCTTCAAATGAAAACCTGTTATTTACTTGTCCCGGTGCGCCATCGCTGCCCGGCTGAAACCCTTCGTACGTTCTTCCCGGATGCGGGAATACCAGTTTCCACGAACCATGCCGCACAGCTTCCAGACTATTGTGCCGGTAATAATAATAAAAGGTTTCGCGCGGATTGGCCTCGGAATCTCCTTTTAATAGCGGCAAAATATTTACGCCATCAATAATATTTTTTGGCAGCGGAGCATCGGCAATAGCAGCCAACGTAGGAAGGATATCGATTCCCGAAACGAGCTTATTACACACTACTCCTTCAGCAATTACACCCTTCCACATCATTAAGCACGGCACACGCTGACCGCCTTCGTAGCTTGTCCCTTTCCCTTCGCGTAATCCACCGGTAGTTCCTGCATGATTGCCATAATTTAACCACGGTCCGTTATCGGAAGTAAAAATAACGAGCGTGTTTTCATCCAGCCCGGTTTCTTCCAGAGCCTTAATAATTTCACCTATTCCCCAGTCTATTTCCATCATCACATCGCCATACAATCCCTGTTTCGATTTTCCTTTAAACTTTTCGGAAGCATACAGCGGAACATGCGGTAACGGATTCGGCCAATACACAAAAAACGGATTGTCTTTATTTCGCTTGATAAAATCAACGGTCTTGTGGGCAAAATCAGCGGTAAAATGTGCTATATCGTCGGGCTTCAGATTGGGATTAACAATCGTTTCATTTTCATAAAGGGGAAGGCCCGGGTAGGTTCCGGTAGGATGAAGTGGCCACATATCGTGTGAATAGGGAATTCCATAAAACTCGTCGAACCCATGATTGGTAGGGAGAAATTGCTTTTGAAAGCCCAGGTGCCATTTGCCAAAAATAGCTGTTGCATAACCTCTTTTTTTAAGTACCTGGGCAATAGTTTCTTCGTTATCGGAGATACCCGTTTTTGACCGGTGACTTAAGGCGCCGGTAATGCCGATGCGGTTTGGGTAGCATCCGGTAAGCAGTCCGGCACGCGATGCACTACACACTGCCTGCGGCGAATAATAATGCGAAAAAAACATTCCATGGTTGGCTATTTTATCAATATTCGGCGTTGCATAATCGGTGGCGCCGGTAAGGGTTATATCGCCATAGCCCATATCATCGAGGTAAATCAACACAATATTGGGCATGCGCTGACTATCGCCTTCCGTCGAACAAGAGCCAGTTAAAATCACGGCCCCAACAAGCGTTAAAAGCAGAAGAAAAAATTTCATGGTATATCGTTTAAAACATTCAGGTTAAAAAATATTTTTTTAGCCTATGTCATATCCATACTGAATAAAGCCCGATTGCACCAGAGAAACCACCTGTTTTTGCAACAATAAAACGAATACATAAAAGTGGCTACAGCAATAAATTAACCCATTGCCAAAACATTATGAAATTCACAAATTGAATCCCCTCTCTTTTTAAAGGTACAGGTTAGGGAGTCAATTTATGGTACGGGAATTCAAATTCTTCACGAATATCCCCACGCTCGTCGATTAAACGGAATGTAACCACCGGCTTATCTCCTGTTGTGTCGAAGGTAAATTCTCCAAAGCCAATTAGGTCTGGTCCCAAATAGCCGAATAACTGCGTTGAATGATCCTCTGCCAGAGCTTGGGGGCCCCGAACACCTCCCAACGAGGCAGCCTCGAATTCATAAAAGCCATTTCCGGAGGGTCTTGGAATGGTAAAGCCCCTGGCACCATGACGATCGCCGCTAATAAGCAATACCCCGGTAATCTCTTCTTGTTCAATAAAGCTGAAAATATCTTCACGCCCTTCTATATCCCAGGTTCCCCAGGAGTCTTTGCCCTGGGTAATATAATCGCTCCACATGGTTCCGCTGGAAATAATTTTATAGGGTGCCGTGGATTTTTTCAAGGTTTTTTTCAACCATTCCTGCTGTTCTTTCCCAAGATAACATCCGTATTCTCCCTGGCGTTCCCGTTCTCTGCACGAACGGGTATCGGTCATGATCAATTCTACCGGTCCCAGGCGCGTGCTAAAATAGAGTTCTCCCCCTTTATTCGCCGGATTATTCCAGTTCTGGTGCCACACTGAACGCAGCAAAGCAACATCTGTAGCCGTCCGGCCATCGGGAATTCCGCTGATGTCGTTATTGTAATAATCGTGATCGTCCCATATGGTATACAAGGGAACATTTGAGGCGAGGTGGCTCCACGATTTGGCAATATCGCGCAGCATATAATCCGAACGCAACATATTCACATGGTTCTCACGGTCGTCTGCAGCAATATCGCCCAGGAGCATCATGGCCATAGGCTTCCTTTTTACAATTTGATGGGTAAGATTGGGATTGTGCAAGCCAACTTTATGGAAACAGGATCCGAAGGCCACCCGATATACTCCTTTTACATCTGAAGAAGGAGCTGTGGAGAAGGTTCCATTTGCAATACTCCTGCTATTGGACACAATCGTATAGGTATATTTGGTATCCGGCGTTAAATTATTCAGTTTAATCCGTTGCTCCACACCTGCACGAATTTTCTTTACTTTATATGATTTACTTTTAACTCCATTCGCCGCGGTTACTTTAATAAGCAGTTCATTATCCGTCGCCGGACGCAGCCAAACGGTCACCTCATCGGGTTTCAGCTGGCTTAGCATTGGCCCGCCCATCAATGCCAGCTTATTTTCCTGGGCTGCTTTTACAATTTCGGGGTCGGTAAAATCAGCCCCCTCATTTTTTGCAAACCAGGCTCTACTCGTCAGGTAAAATTTTCGAATATTCTCCGGCAGCAGGCCATAGCTGTCCATCAAACGGGTATCGATTTCCAGATTTCCGATATGTACCTCCCTAAGTGTTACTTTGTCCAACCGCGGAATAAAGGAGTTGTCTCCAAAACGACTTGCAAAGCCGGGCGTAAGATATGAACCTAAAGCAATACTTCCCGACAATGCACCAATCTGTTTGATAAAATGTCTGCGTTTCATTTGTTTGTGGATGTGTTTTATGTAAAAAAAGGCGATACAGCAAATTCACTGACAATATACAAAAAGAGACCAGAAGGAGGTTTAAATTGCCATTAGTTATCAGGGAAAGAACATTATTGATGTTTATTTATCAGCTATAATTATTCCGGTTTGGGAAATTCGCGTAATGGGCTGTAACGGATATAAGAATCAAAAACTTCCCTATCAGGCCCAACGATTCTTGGATCTTCCGATTTCTTTAATTCATTTAGCAGTACCGACTTCATCTCTTTCTCAATGTCAGCAAATTCGCTGTTTCCAATAAGGTTTTTCAGACAATCCGGATCGTTTTTAATGTTGAATAATTCAAACTCAGGTCGTTTATCGGTAGCCAAATGGAAATAAGAATTAACCCCATTTTCTTCTTTGTTTTCGATGATGTAAGATTTTGTGGGGGACGCATCAATGTCTGTAAAGGCCCATTCAGAATGATGTTTTCCATTTTCATCCATTCCATACATCGGCCACAAATCACTTTCTGTCCCTTTCACGATTCGCTGCGGAGCACCGGCAGGCCAGCGTTCAGGTTCCATATTCCGGATTAACAGATACTCTTCACTGCGTATTGCCCGAACCGGATATCCCCGGTTTTTATAGCGAGAACTGGAGTGCCGTTCGCGGCCACTAAAAACGTATTTCTGCCCTGGATCAACAATACCCTGTTTTTTCGACCGGAGGGTATGTAAAATGCTTTTCCCTGAGATGGGCATCATCCCTTCCGCTGAAGTTCCGGTTATTTCGAGAATGGTGGGTGCTATATCGGCAAAACTGGTTGGGTCGTTTACCCTCCTATTCCCCGGGAACTCTTTTGGATAACTCACGGCAAACGGCACATGGATTCCGTATTCGTAGCCGTTTGCCTTGGCCCTTGGGAACGCCATGCCATTATCGGAAGTAACAATGACTATGGTGTTTTCAAGTTCTCCTATTTCTTCTAAATAGCTCAACATGCGCTGAAGATGTAAATCGAACCACTCTATTTCTACGGCATAGTCTAACAAATCGCCACGCACAACTTCGTGATCCGGAAGAAATCCGGGAACGTTAACGTCTCTGATTTTTTTATCGGTTCTTTTCCAGGAATCCTGTTCGAAGGAACGGTGCGGTTCCATAGCACCATACCAGAAAAAGAATGGTTTATCGCCTTTTACTTCATCTATGAAATATTTAAAATTGGCAAAGTAATTAAGGTTGGCAATCCCATTGGCAGGTCTTTCGTCGCTACCGCTCCCCGGCGTATATTGTATCCGGCTGTGATCCATTCCCGCAGCGTCAGTTTTTCGCCATAACGAATCGGCATCCGTTTGTGCATACCTGAATGGAGAGACCCCTTTCCCTGTTTTTCCGGTAGCATAACCATTGTTATCCAGTAAATCAATAAACGGTACATACTTTTTCATCCACGAGCTGGCATGTTGTCCCGATTGTTCGTTTTGCCAATGGTATCTGCCGGTAACAATCGTACTACGAGAAGGAGCACAGCCCGGCGAACCCGCCATACAATTGGTGAAGTAAATACCCTCAGATGCAACCCGGTCGAAAGCAGGTGTATTAACAAACCTGCAACCAGCAAAACTGGTGTGAGCAAAAGCCTGATCGTCTGAAATGGCGAATAGAATGTTGGGCCGTTTATCCTGTTTCGGTTGTTTTACAGAATTTCCACACACATTATAACCATGCCAAAACAAAAAAAACAGGATCGAAAGAAATTTAATTTTCTTCATTTGGTTAATTTTTGAGGAAAAGTTCCACAAGCATCCATTAATTGTTTCCAATTGTCTTTCCGAAACACCCGGGTTGCCTGCCATTTTATAAAAATAGAAACAATTTCTGAAGATGTACAACAACTCCTCCCCCTTGACTTTAACTGAAATATAGCTTAAATTGATTAGTTACCAAAAGAGAACCATTCTCTTTTAAAACTTCTTGTCAATGAAAGCCGACGAAATCAGCTTCCAACTAAATGAAAAAGGCCTCAAGGTGACCCCCCAAAGGATTGCCATATTTGAGGCGATTATAAAGCTCAGGAATCACCCTACCGCCGAAAACATCATCGAATACATTCGGAATAACCATCCGAATATTGCAACAGCTACGGTTTACAAGGTTCTTGAGGCTTTATCGTCAAACAATTTGATTAAAAAAGTAAAAACAGAAAAGGACGTCATGAGATACGATGCAGTTCTGGAGAAGCATCATCATTTGTATTGTTCCGAATCGGATAGAATTGAGGATTATAAAGATGAAGAGTTGGATACCCTGCTGAAAAAATATTTCCAAAAAAAAGAGATTCCCTATTTCAACATAGAAAATATTAATCTGCAAATCATCGGAAAATTCATAAAGCCTGTTTCTTAAATAATAGTTTCAATTATAAACCAAAACATGTTGGAGATGGAAAAACATTCAGAGAATATTAGTCGATGCCCGGTCACCGGAGCAACCGGAAAACACACTATTGGTTTTGGTGGGCCCGTAAACCGGGATTGGTGGCCCAACCGATTAAAGCTTAACATCCTGCGTCAGCACTCCTCGTTGTCGAACCCAATGGGGAACGACTTTTGTTATGCTGAGGCCTTTAAGAGCCTGGATTTGAAGGCTCTCAAAGCCGACCTTCATAAGCTCATGACCGATTCACAGGAGTGGTGGCCGGCCGATTTTGGCCATTATGGGCCCTTTTTCATCCGGATGGCCTGGCACAGTGCAGGAACCTACCGCACAGGCGATGGCCGCGGAGGTGCAGGAGCAGGCCAACAGCGCTTTGCGCCCCTGAATAGCTGGCCCGACAATGCCAACCTGGACAAAGCCCGCAGGTTGCTTTGGCCCATCAAACAAAAATATGGACGTAAGATTTCCTGGGCCGACCTCATGATATTGACTGGCAATGTGGCCCTCGAATCCATGGGCTTCAAGACCTTTGGGTTTGCAGGTGGACGTGAAGATGTTTGGGAACCCCAGGAGGACGTTTATTGGGGCTCCGAATCCACCTGGCTTGAAGGCGATAAGCGCTACTCAAAAGAACGTGATCTTGAAAACCCGTTGGCCGCCGTGCAAATGGGGCTTATCTATGTTAATCCCGAAGGACCCGGGGGCAATCCTGACCCCGTGGCGGCCGCCAAAGATATTCGTGAAACCTTTGCCCGTATGGCCATGAATGATGAAGAAACGGTGGCCCTCATTGCAGGAGGACATACCTTTGGCAAAACCCACGGTGCAGGAGATGCAGCCCATGTTGGCCCCGAACCCGAGGCGGCAGACATTGAAGACCAGGGCCTGGGCTGGAAAAGCACCTTTGGCTCAGGCAAAGGGGATGATACCATCACCAGTGGCATTGAAGTTATTTGGACGCAGACCCCAAACAAGTGGAGCTTTTACTTCTTCGATAACCTCTTTAAATACGACTGGGAGCTCACCAAAAGTCCGGCAGGAGCCCACCAATGGGTAGCCAAAAATGCCGATAAGGTAATGCCCGATGCACACGATCCCTCAAAGAAGCATTTGCCCACGATGCTCACCACCGATCTTGCTTTACGGTTCGACCCGGCCTATGAAAAAATCTCCAGACGGTTTTATGAACACCCGCTCGAGTTTGCGGACGCTTTTGCGCGCGCATGGTTTAAGTTAACCCACCGCGACATGGGACCAAAAGCCCGTTACCTGGGGCCCGAAGTGCCTTCGGAAGAGCTCCTGTGGCAAGACCCCATTCCGGCGGTGAACCATCCCTTAATTGATGAGAAAGCCATTGCCCAATTAAAGAAAAAGGTGCTGAATGCCGGGTTAACCATTAGCCAGCTGGTGTCCACCGCATGGGCTTCGGCCTCCACCTTCCGGGGTTCGGATAAACGCGGTGGCGCAAACGGTGCCCGGATAAGACTTAACCCACAAAAAGATTGGGCGGTAAATAATCCTGCACAGCTGGGCAAAGTGTTGAAAAAGCTGGAAAAAATACAGGAAGAATTTAACACTGCTCAGGCGAACAGCCAAAAGGTTTCCCTGGCCGACCTTATTGTTTTAGGCGGATGCGCAGCGGTTGAAAAAGCGGCTAAAACTGCAGGCTATGATTTAACCGTTCCCTTCACCCCGGGACGCATGGATGCTTCGCAAGAGCAAACCGATGTGGAATCGTTTGCCGTGCTGGAGCCGGCCGCTGATGGATTCCGTAATTATCTTAAAACTAAATACACCCTATGTACTGAAGAATTATTGGTGGATAAAGCCCAGTTATTAACCTTAACAGCGCCCGAAATGACCGTGCTGGTGGGTGGAATGCGCGTGTTGAACACCAATTTCGACAACTCTCAGCATGGTGTTTTCACGAAACATCCGGAGGTGCTCACCAATGACTTCTTCGTTAACCTGCTAGACATGAGCATTGTATGGAAACCCATTTCGGAGGATAAAGAAACCTTTGAAGGATGCGACCGAACCAGCGGAAAACGCAAATGGACCGCTACCCGTGCCGACCTTATATTTGGATCCAACTCCGAGCTTAGAGCCCTTGCCGAAGTGTATGGCAGCGCCGATGGCCAGAAAAAAATGGTCAAGGATTTTGTGTCGGCCTGGAGCAAGGTCATGAACCTGGACCGTTTTGATTTGACTTGATGTTTTTTAAGTAATTCGGAATGGGTAAATTCCCATAATGCTTTTATATTAAAAAAGGTGGTCCATACTCAGGCCACCTTTTTGGGTTTCTTCCCCCCCACCAAATCACAAAGTAGATATAAATCTCCTGACAAGAACAAGAGGGGACAATAATTTGTTGGAATGGGTAAACACCTCTTCATTAAATTACTTAAACGGATTAACAATGAAAGCAATTGGATACCGGCAGGAGGGTCCCATCACGGCACCCAACGCATTAATTGAATTCGAGACAGGCACACCCGAAATCAGACCTCTCGATCTGTTGGTGGAGGTCCGGGGCATCTCAGTCAATCCGGTAGATGTGAAGGTAAGAGCCAGGCTGGGACCGGAAAAGGGCACCAAGGTTATTGGCTATGATGCGGCCGGGGTGGTACGTAAAACAGGGCCGGAGGTCAAATATTTTGAAGTGGGGGATGAAGTCTTTTATGCCGGAGACTTCACCCGTCAGGGCAGTAACGCTGAACTGCAGGCCGTAGATGAGCGAATAGTGGGCAAAAAACCCAAATCACTCGATTTCGCCGAAGCAGCCGGTTTTCCTCTGACCTCCATTACCGCGTGGGAATTACTCTTCGATTCCCTGGCCATCAAAGAAGGGGGCGGCAAAGGCGAGAGTCTGCTGGTTGTTGGAGGAGCCGGAGGTGTGGGATCCATCCTTATTCAATTGGCCAGGAAGCTAACCCAATTAACTGTAATAGCTACCGCCTCTCGACCCGAAACCATCGAGTGGGTAAAAAAAATGGGGGCACATCAGGTGATCAACCATCGGGAGTCACTGGTCGATCAGGTGAAGGCACTCGGCAGTGAACCTCGCTATGTGGCTTCTCTTAATGGAACCGGGCAGCACTTTCCGGGTATTGTGGAGCTCATTAAGCCACGGGGACACATCGCCCTGATCGACGATCCTCAATCCCTGGACATTGCCTCCATCAAGCCAAAGGCTCTGAGCTTCAGCTGGGAGTTTATGTTTACACGCTCGATGTTCCAAACCGATGACATGGAGAAACAACATGAATTGTTGAATCGCGTGTCGAAACTCATTGACGAGGGGACCCTGATCTCTACGGTGACCAACAATCTGGGTAATCTGACGGTTGAAACACTTAAGGAAGCCCACAGGCAGCAAGAAAGCGGCCGCGTCATCGGCAAAAATGTGCTGAGGGGCTTTCAATAAACCGGCACAACCAACGGCGGCGTTTGGCCGCCGTTATTTAAGCAACCGATGGAGCTGCAGATGAATTCATCGTCCACGAAATGACACCCCTAGATTAATAATTTCAACCAAAGAGGGTTTCGGGCAACAAAAAAAAATCCTCTGTCAAAAAAAAGCAAACCCAATGGCCATAATGCAATCTAATATGATGAAGTTGGGCACCCAGGCCCCTGATTTCTCTCTTCCCGACACCGTATCCGGGAAAACCCAATCCCTTTCAGAGTTAAAATCGGACCGGGCAACCGTGGTTATGTTTATTTGCAACCATTGTCCGTTTGTGCATCATGTCAATTCAAAACTGGTTGAGGTGGCTAATAAGTATCAGGCCAAAGGGGTTCAGTTTATCGCCATCAGCAGCAACGATATTGAATCCTATCCCGAGGATGCCCCTGAGTTAATGACACGTACAGCCGAAAGAGAGGGGTATCCATTCCCCTATCTGTATGATGAAACCCAGGAAGTCGCCAGAGCTTATAAAGCAGAATGCACCCCCGATTTCTTTGTCTTTGATGGGAATTTAGCCTGCGTGTACAGGGGGCGTTTCGATGAAACCCGACCCAATAAGGGGCAACCTACGGGCAAAGATTTATCTGCTGCACTCGATGCCCTTTTGGCAGGGAAAAAAATACCCACAGAGCAACAACCCAGCATGGGATGCAGTATTAAGTGGAAATAGCATCCTCACTCCTTAAGGGTGAAGCCGGGATTTGTTTTTTGCCGGAGATCTCATGTCGGCCACCAGGGAAGAAATTGCAGGTGATTTAAATTTGTTTTAAACACGACGGGGTAACAACAAGAATATTTCCTCCGGAAGCTCCAGCCACTGGGGTTCATTTGCCACCACAGCATCAGCCAACTCGCCAACAAAAATGAAAAACCGGTGGGGTCCTGGAATCTTTTTGGTAAGAAGGGATCGATTTTTTGTGGAATAAGGTGTTCAAACCTTTACCTTAGCGTATTGGATTACCATCCAGGGACTATTTACAAGCATCTTTTTTCCTCAAGATAATGATATGAAGAGAGTTTTGGTATTATTTGCTCACCCCAAATTTGAACAGTCCAGAACCAATATGGCACTTGTTCAAAGAATAAAGCAGATGGAAGGCGTCACCTTTCATGATTTATATGAGCGATATCCCGATTTCAACATAGACGTGGTGGCTGAGAAAAATCTACTGGAACAACACGACATCCTGGTGTGGCATTATCCCTTTTACTGGTACAGCTGCCCTCCCCTTATGAAACAGTGGATGGATGTTGTTTTAGAATTTGGTTGGGCCTATGGTCCTGAAGGAAATGCCCTGAAAGACAAAACATGCTTAAACGTTATTACAGCCGGCGGATCCAGGGAACTCTATTGCTCCAAAGGAAACAACCACTATTCGGTAAATGATTTCCTGAGGCCTTTCGAACAAACTGCACGGATTTGCGGAATGGAATACCTCCCTCCCTTTATGGTTATGGGTACCCACCAGATATCTCCCGGGGAAATCGGTCGGCATGCAGATCAGTACAAACAATTAATTAGGCTCTTGCAATCGGATCTGTGGTTTGAATCGTCTGACGAGTATGAATTTCTCAACGACACCCCTCAACTCAATAAAGGAATAAATGATGAAAGGTAGTATTCTTTTTGAAGCCATCGTATTTCTATCCGGGGCCGTTATTTTCGTGCCGATCGCGAAAAAATTCGGGCTAAGCTCTTTGCTTGGTTATCTGTTGGCCGGTATAATCATTGGACCCTATGTATTGGGTTTCGTGGGAGAAGAAGGCCAGGACATTCTTCACTTTGCCGAGTTTGGAGTGGTTATGATGCTTTTTTTAATTGGTCTTGAGATCGAACCCAGGGACTTTTGGAACATGCGAAAAACCATCATAGGGATGGGAGGCGCCCAGGTGGCCGGTACCATTTTACTCTCCTACCTGGCCTTTTCATGGGTTGGACTTGAGTGGCAAATTGCCCTGGTCATTTCCATGGCGGTAGCGCTTTCGTCCACGGCCATCACCCTGCAAACCATTAAAGAGAAGGGATTGATGAACACCACTTATGGAGCCTCTTCGTTTTCAATTCTTCTGTTTCAGGATATCATTGTCATTTTAATGCTGGCGATAATCCCCTTGCTGGCCACTACGGGAAACACCTCACCGGAGGCAGTCCACAGGGCTGCTGATCACACGACTCTGCTCGACAATCTACCCATAGGTCTTCAGGCACTGGCAGTGGTCCTGTCGGTGGTTTCGGTGATTCTTGCCGGGCGTTACCTCATCGTACCGTTGTTGAGAAAAGTGGCCTTGGCCAGGGTTCGCGAACTGCTATCGGCCTCAGCCTTATTGATTGTTTTGGGGATCTCCTTTTTGATGGAGATGGTGGGTCTTAGTCCGGCCCTGGGCGCCTTTCTGGGTGGAGTGGTATTGGCGACCAGCGAGTTCAAACACGAACTGGAAAGCAACCTTGATCCCTTTAAGGGACTGCTTTTAGGACTTTTCTTCATGGCGGTAGGTGCCTCCATTAATTTCATTGTCATTGGAGAATCCCCTTTAACGATAACCGCTCTGGTCGTCGGAATCATTGTATTAAAGGGCTTGATCCTGTTTGCCGTAGCGACCATCTATAAGCTAAAATTCGATCAAAAAATGCTCTTGGCAGTGGGACTGGCCCAGATCGGCGAATTTGCTTTTGTCCTTTTATCTTATGCCTTTCAGTTGAACATCCTAAACAATGCACAATTGGATATAATGCTGGTGGCAACGGCACTCACCATGTCCCTTGCCCCCATCCTCGGAATCCTCAATGAGCGTTTAATCCTGCCTCGGATTGGCACCAAAGAGACCGAAAAAAGGCCTGTCGACCACATAGCTAAGTCACACAAAGTCATCCTGGTAGGCTTTGGCGATTTTGGCAGTACCGTCGGGCGGTTTTTAAGAGCCTCGGGTGTTGAAACCACAATCCTCGACCATGATTCAAGTCGTGTAGACCTGCTACGAAAAATGGGATTCAATGTCTACTATGGAGATGCAACAAGAATGGACCTGCTGGAATCAGCTGGAATTTCGGACGCTAAAATTTTAATATGTGCCATTGATGATCCGGAGACATCGACCCATTTGGCAAAAATATTAAAGGAAAAATACCCTAACCTAAAATTAATGTTCCGGGCAAAGAACCGTTCCGATGCCTATGAATTATTAAATATGGGCATACAAAATGTTTATCGCGAGTCCCTCGAATCGTCCGTCAAACTAGCCAGTGATGCCCTCCACAGTATGGGTTTCAGAAAATATACCGTCCATCGGCAAGCTCTAAAATTTATCCAATACGATGAGGAAGGACTCAGAAGGTTATCCGGAAAAACAGAAGATGGAGAGGAGTACATTTTTAGGGTCAGAGAGGAAATGAAGCTACAGGAGAAGCAGCTGGAAGAAGATTTGAACCGTGGAATTATTGAGGACGACAAACAATGGAACAGTGAACAGATGCGGTTGGCAGCTAAAAGAAAATAGCCATCGTGAAAAGACGAAATCAAAAAAACGATCATAAACACCCTAACCAACTCATAAACGAAGTTGTCCGGAATCTATTTTAAATATTAGCAAACCTTAATCCTGCTGGTTAATACCGCCATAACCCACCTGATAATCAAACCTTATCGACAATAATGCCAGAAGATATACCAGTCCCAATCATTAAAACACCCGAAGAATAAATCATGGAAAAAGAACATCTCAACAAAATAACCTACAAAGGAAAAGACTACTCTTGTTCTCTGGCCTTTGCTTTACAACTGATTGGTGATAAATATAAGAGTTTGATAATTTTTCACCTTAAGGATGGCGGCATGAGGTCCGGGGAGTTGCAAAAGAGCATTACAGATCTCTCCAACCGAATGTTCACATATTCCATTAGAGGTTTGGAAGAGGATGGCCTGGTAAAAAGAACCGTATTTCCCGTAAGCCCCCCCCGGGTGGAGTATGAGTTAACCCAAAGTGGAAAATCACTGATCCCCATCATCCTGGAATTGAATCAATGGGGCCAGGATTTCGCCAATGAGCATCACTTATATGCCCCGGGTGAATAGTGCAGCTCATACGAATGCGAATAGATTTCAAAGACAGTCCCAAAAGGATCTTCCACATAACACATCCGATAAGGTTTCTCTCCCGGATAATAGAATCGGATGGGCATCCGCTGCTTCCCTCCTGCGGCCACAATTTTTTCAACCAATCCTTCCACATCAGGATCCTGAACTGAAAAATGAAACAATCCGGAACGGAAAGGTTCAAATGCGGGCTTAAAATCCTTGCTTTCTTTAAATTCAAACAGCTCAAATCCAATGCGATCACCGGTCGACAGGTGTGCAATTCGGAAGGTACCCCATCCCTGACCAAAAACATCAATACACATTTGCCCGATAGCTGTTTCATTTTCCTCTCTTACCTCCGTTGGGGGCATAATCACATAAAAGCCCATCACTTCTGTATAAAATTTTACGGCCTTGTCTAAATCAGGCACGGTGATCCCGATGTGTGAGAAGGTACGCGGAAATACGGGCTCAACCCCTTTCATTTCATTGTTCATATCACTTGTATTTATTTAATTTTTACGTTCTTCAATTAGTATAATAAGGTGGTTTCTAATAAAAATGTTTTGATCTATTTTTGTTCCACCCGACAAAAATAGAATCTATATCATTGAATTCATATAGGTTACAACAAATGCACCAGGTTACATCTATGTGTATTATGATGATTTAAAGAGCCTTTTCCCTGGAAAAATATTTCTGTCGGACAGGATTCAAATGAACCACTCCTGTTGCGAAGACCCAAATGCATCTGCATTCATTGCATAAGTGAAATTCCCCTTAAAAATCCGGGGAAATGTTTAACAGATTTTGCCGCTGAATAATTTTCCCTTCCCTAAAAAAAGATCAGGGCCAAAAAGAGAACCTAAAAGAACTGAAACACATCAGTTTTTCAGATTAAATAGTCACTGGTTGGGTATTTCTTAAAACTTAAACATAGCAGAGTTGAATTAGTTTTTTTTATGAACTAAATTGTATCCGATCAAACCACAGATTTCATGTCGGGGCATAAAAACAGATACCATATGTAAAGGAGAGAGAAGACCAGCGAACCCAAAGCAATATTTCAAACCACACCAATTTTGTGAACCCTTTTATTGACCGAATCTTAACCGCCGAAAAGTTGAAACAAGCCATTGTAAACCCACCGGGACGCACAATGAGTTCAATGGTCATTTGATTGCCCGGGATGAATACAGAGGAAATTCAATGGCCACAATTGTCCTAAATGGATCAAAACGGGAGGTAAAATGAATTCAACACCACTCAAACTATTTTTCAACAGATATTGGATCTTAATGACCCTCGTTGCTGTTAAATTGGGATTGCAATTTGCACTTGTAAACCCAATTTATGAGTTGCATCGGGATGAGTTTTTATATCTCGACCAGGCCTTTCATTTAGCCGCCGGATACATTTCAGTGCCCCCCTTTACTTCCTGGATGGCCACTGTGGTCTATATTCTTGGGGGTGAACTATTTTGGATAAGGTTATTTCCTGCCCTGTTGGGTGGCCTAACGGTGGTATTTGGGTGGCTGATTGTTGAAGAACTGGGTGGAAGGTTGCCGGCAAAGATAGTGGCTTCTGTTTTCATTGTTTTCTCGGTATATACCCGTTTGAATGTTCTATTTCAACCCAACTCATTCGACTTTCTTGCATGGACCGTGGTCTTCTATACCGTTTTAAGGTACATAAAAGTTCCCCACCCTAAATGGCTCCTCTTATTATCACTAATAATTACCGCAGGATTTTATAATAAATACACAATCGCGTTCCTGGTCGTTGGATTATCCATGGGAATCCTCCTTACAGAACAAAGAAGTGTATTTACAAAGAAAGCGCTTTGGTATGCCATAGCCCTCTCCTTGTTGCTTTTGTTACCCAATATTATTTGGCAAATAACCAATCAATTCCCGGTGCTCCACCTTATGCAGGCCTTAAAACAAAGTCAGCTGGTGTATGTGAACCGTATCGACTTTTTACTTAACCAGGTGAAGTATGGGGTTATTGGAGTCCCCACCTTAGCTGCTTTCTGGGCCTTGATATTATACAAACCCTTTAAACCCTATCGCTTTGTAATATGGACCTTTCTGATAATAATGCTTCTTTTTACCATCAGCCGTGCAAAGAGCTATTACACCCTGGGCCTTTATCCGGTTCTGTTTGCCTTTGGAAGTGTTTATCTGGAAGCCCTATTTAAAAAATGGGCCCCTATCCTGATGGCCTTTTTGGCTTTATCCAATATTATTGTCTATTCTTTTATTGTAAAATTCATGATGCCTTGCCAGAATCCCACTGAAATAATCGTCGATAAGGAGGCTTATGAGCGATTCGGTCTGCTTCGCTGGGAAGATGGCCTCAATCATCCCATCCCTCAGGATTTTGCCGATATGCTTGGATGGAAGGAGCTGGCAGAAAAAGCCCTGACAGCCTATCAGTTACTGCCTGCCAACGAACGCCAAAACACCTTAATATATTGCGACAACTATGGCCAGGCAGGTGCCCTAAACTATTACAACAGAAAAACCATGCCAGAGGCCTATTCTTTTAGTACCGATTACATCTACTGGCTACCTGAAAAAATGGAAATTCACAATATGCTGTTTGTAGGAAAATTACCTGGTAAAGAGGTCATTAACCTGTTTCATGAGTATAAAACAGTGGGTAGGATTGAGAATGAATTTGCCAGAGAAAAGGGAACCACCATATTTTTGTTTCTTGGAGCCAAAAGACCGGCTTCTGAAATGTTTTATAAAATGGCTAATGAAAGAAAAAAGAATTTCGAGATCTTTTGAAAAGAACCCAATGGCAACATTGCACATGAATTAACTTTAATTTAATCCTGTTGTCATGACTAAAATTAGTGATAACCTCTAAAAATCAACAAAATGGCTGAAAGTAAATGTGAAAATTGCGCCATGAAGGCCAGGTACGATGCCAAACCAAAATCCTTAATCGGTAGATTCTGGAGATGGCACATTAACTTTTGCCCCGGATGGAAAGGCTATATGAAGACCCTCGATGAGGCGAGCCGAAAAGCTATTACTGAAAAGTATCAGCTCAAATAAGATATTTTATTCCAACGCCATTTGCAGCTGTTCCCTCTATTTATTGAAAAGGCAAAAAAAAAATTGCCAATAACTAAGCAATTGATTAGTTTTGTGTCCCGATTGAAGATTATGGCCAGAAGAAAACAATATAGAGAAGAAGAGGTCATTGAAAAGGCGATGAACCTTTTTTGGCGCAACGGTTACGAAACCACCTCAACAAGGATGCTGGAAAATGAGATGGGCATCAACCAGTTCTCAATTTATTCGAGTTTTGGCAACAAACAGGGTGTTTTACTGGAAAGCATAAAATGTTATAAAGGCAAACTAAAAGGAATTGTCGGTAAACTGAAAAACTCCGGGAATGGGCTGGAGGCCATAAAACAGTATTTTTACGACTTCCTTGAATTTTCGAAAGGAAATGAACATCCGATGGGATGCCTGTTGGCCAATACGGCTAATGAGTTGGGCTCCCACGCTGGGGCTCTGATTAACGATGAAATTGGAAATTTCACGAGATCCCTTAGAAACCTTTTTGTGGATATTTTAAAACAAGATGCGACCAAAAGCCCACAAACTCTGGAGAAACAGGCGAACTATTTAATTATTTCCATCACCGGACTATCACTGGCCTCTAAGGTTTATAGTAAACAGCAATTGGCCGACTATATAGAAACCACCTTCGAAAGGTTATAAATTTATTGGCTCTGCGTGTGAACCATGATGAATTGAATCCTGGTTAATTACACCTGTTTTGTAATTAACAAGGTAACCGATTAACCCAAATAACTTAGTCAATTTATTATTGTATTTTGGTCCTAACACCGTTTTACCCAAAAAAATTAAAATTAATCGAAGCCTTAAGAAATGGTCAACAAGGGAAAGAGTTCATTATATTAATATCCGGTTTAATAGTTGAGATGCAAGGCCCCTATTTCAGTAGCAACACAACATCAAAAGCCTGTGTTCACGAATATGGGGTGAACAGAAAAGCCCTGACATAGTTATTACTTATAAGAATTAAAAACATTTCCTTATGATTAAATTAACGGTGATGCATCCCAATTGCTCAGACCCGGTAATTAATATAGAATTTTTCACGAATTCTTCCAGTGCCATTATATCCGATTTGTTAGGCTGGTCGGTATTGAAAGCAGAAACGCACAAGGGCACACCGGAAGAAGGTAATCCCGAAGAACCGGTTGCACAGGTGGCCATTTCCCATCAAAAAATTGAATCAATAGAACTACTTCAGGAGTCTTTTATCCCTGATATAGAAGGGGTCCTGGCTGCGCTTTCCCAGTTTTCGAAAGTACAGCCACTGGCTCAATCTATTGATATTAACAACTAAGTAAAACACCAAAATACAGATGGTATTTCCCCTTCCTCACCAAACATTTTGATGTTGACATTTTTCAAACCGGGTGCTGAGATTACAACCAATCACAGAACCATCAAGATCAACCAGAGATTAGGATGCCCCCTGCTTCGATGAATAGGTGCGCCATCTGGTAATACCTGGAAAATAAAAAACGGATTCCACATTAAAAACCCCCGAAATGGACAAACTCAATATTCTTTGGACCACGACAAACAAGGATACCATCATCAACATGATTACCATGTATGCAACAGGGGCCATCAAAAAGGGATGGTGGAAAGAGATTAATATCATTATCTGGGGGGCTTCGGCCAAACTCATTGCCGAAGATGCCCAAATCCAGGGTTATGTAAAACAAATGATGGATGCGGGAATTCATGTGGAGGGCTGTCTTTCATGCAGTGACCAGTTCGGGGTAACAACAACACTCAGAGATCTTGGTATCAACCTGAAATATATGGGAGAACCGTTGACCAGCTACCTGAAAAACGACGAGAAAGTATTGACGTTGTAAAACCTCTTTTCCAGGAGGTTTTTTATAAAAAGTCAGTCTATAAAATTGGTTTTTAGTTAGGTTTAGAATGATATCTAATCCATTTATTTGGATGAAAAAACTATTTTTGCCAACCCAAACGGGTGCCATCATCCGCAAATCAAGCATACATATTTTGAGGGGATTTACCCCCCCTGAGGTTCGGGCACCCCTAAAAGCAAATTATATTTAAAGGGAAAGAGCCCCCGAAAAATCGGGAAAAGGAACCTTGCACATTACTTGTCCCTTTTTGGGAAAAAGGAAGAGCATTTCTGGGGTGTTTCCCAAAGGCCAACAAACCTATAAACAACTGACAATTAAACAAATGAATAAATTTTCGAATACATTAAATATCGGCCTGTTATGGGCTGTACTTCTATCTTGCTGGATGAATGGAACCGCACAAAGCCCGGAGTTACATTCAATGTATGAGCAACAGTTTGGCTCCCTGGATCAGAATGTCATCAAACATGGTTATCTGCAGATTACCGACGAAGAATTGCTGAAAATATTTGATAATCAACCCAGCTTTGGGATGTTTCATGACAATTATTTCACAACCGGGGTACCGACAAATCAACAAGTTAATGCCGAGACCTCGGATGCGAAGTATCAAATAAGTATAAGACAGCGTATTACCAAATCCATATTGCCCTTTCGCTCCACCCTGTTTTTAACGTATACACAAAAATCGTTTTGGGATATTTATCAAAATTCATCCCCCTTTTCCGAGAACAATTACAATCCCGGAATAACCTTAATGCGTCCCAAGATTATCAACCACCAACTGCGGGGAATTGCTACTTTATCCGTTGAGCATGAGTCAAATGGATTGGATTCCATTAACTCACGCAGCTGGAACTACATAGCTGTTTCGTGGATCTATTTCTATAATCCAAATATTTGGGCTCAGATAAAAATATGGAGAGGATGGCTGGCCGAAGACAACGACGATCTTTATGATTACAGGGGGTATGGATTAGCCGCGCTGAATTATAAATCGAAAAATGAACGGTTTTGGGCCACACTGCTCATTAATCCACGGGCTTCATTCGGCGCGGCAAATACAACGATGGAATTAAATTATAAACTAACCAAAAAATCAAATCAATATCTCTTTGCGCAATGGTATAACGGATATGGAGAGAACCTGGTAGATTATAATAAGTATACTTCGATGGTTCGTGTGGGCATCTGTATTAAGCCATCGCTAAGAAACTTTTACTAATTGGATAAAATGATATGATGAATTTTAGAGTTGATCCTCTTTTGTGTATTCATTGCGGACTGTGCAGCTCGGAATGTCCGGTATTGATCATCAATAACCAAACCGACTTTCCGACCATAAAGGAGGGAAAAGAGGAAAATTGCCTGAAATGTCAGCATTGTTTGGCGGTTTGTCCGGAGGGAGCCATTTCCATTTGGGGGAAACAACCCGAAAATAGTATTCCTGGTAATTCTCAAGTTCCAAAATCGGATGAGCTGGCGAATCTGATGCAAACAAGACGCTCCATCCGGAAGTTTAAAAGGGATGAAATCGAGAAGGATTTAATTCATCATTTGATTGCAATGGCCTCGTATGCACCAACTGCGAAAAACGAAAATGCTGTGCAGTTTACCGTAGTCGACAACAAAAAAGATATGGTGAAGCTGCGTCAATTGGCCTACAACCAAATAAAAAAAGCATCCCAGGAAAACAGGATTCCGGAGGCACATTTGTACCTTAACAATTTTCAGAATGTGTGGGAAACCAAACAAATTGATGTTATTTTCCGCGATGCGCCTCACTTATTAATTGCTTCGGCACCAAAAAACGGAACCTTTCCGATAATGGACTGCGGAATAGCAATGACTTACTTCGACTTATTGGCCAACAGCAAAAAAATAGGGACTTTGTGGAATGGCTTTGCCAAATATGTATTCGAAGATGTTGCTCCTGAACTAAAAAAAGAAATAGGGATTCCTGAGAATCACGTCATTTCAACGGTTATCGTGTTTGGAAAACCAGCGGTTAAATTTGCCCGATCCATCCAAAATGACCAGCCAAATATTAAAGCTGCTTTTTTAGAGCCCTGATACAAACCAAATTTAACCAACAACACCTTATCACAACAGATTCACAGGATACCTTAAAACCCAAAGGAATGGCCACCTATCGAGAGCCACATGAATTGGCTCCCGATAGTGGCCAAACGCTCTTAGTCCTCGCCTGTACGAATGACAAAATAGAGGTATAAGTTGGGATTGGAATAGTCGGTACTTAAATAGGTTGACTCCTCCGTTGAAGTAACCCCACCACTTGCATTAAACTGGGTTGTTTTGATATTCCCATCTATTTTGCTGACTACACTTTGCGTCTCGGCGGTATTACTGGTTTTAAAGGTCAAACTGTTCTTACCATAAGAGGTATCCATCCCCGAACCGGACAAGGCAGGTTGTATATAGTCTATGATATCCTTCAACCAATAGGTTTTTGTAAAATCTTTTATACTCCCGGTGTACCCATTAAACACCAATCTTTCTTCAACATCTCCATCGGGACCATCCACAAATTCGATATAGGTATGGTATTTATGAACCTTAGTTTCTTGTTCTGTAATTTTTAAGGTTCCCGAAACGATGTCGTGCTCAATTGTTTGAGTAAAGATCGTACTGTCTTTTATGGTGGGCATACCCTTGGTAAATCCCTGGTCGATGATTAAGGTGTATTGGGTTTGGGTTTGGTAGGTCTGATTATTAATAATTTGTTTGGTAGTGGAATTATTGACCATCTCTACCTTAAATTCGGTGACGTTCTGCAAATAGGCCGCATCGGGTGAACCCATGGAAATATATTCCTTGCCTTTATCAAAGGTGTGCTGCAAAGGAGAGGCCCCATCGTAAATACTAAGCAGGCCTACATTTTCGATATTCAGAATAGGCGTTGCCGTGAGTTCAAACGAAGCGTCAAAATCAGTTGAAACTGAATTTTTATTGATTAAAAGTAAAAAACTGTAGTTGCTAAATTTGGTCAATATATTTTCCTTACTCCTGGCATCAAGAAGGAAATTATATCCGGTTGAATCAGAAATATTCACATAGGTCATTTCCTTCTTTTCGTAATCATAGGTTGCATGATACACCAGATGGTTATCATCGGAATTGTGGTTTCGTTTATAGTTTACAAGCACGAGCGTGTCGGGACATAAATTTTCGAGGAGCACGATTTTTGCCGCCGTATAAGGTACTTTTATTTCCATTTCATCCTTTTGGGGTATCTCGTCCCCTTCTTTAAAACTATAGGAAACAGGAAAAGTGAAGACTCCTATGTTTTTTGGATGTTGCACATAGGAATACGGATTTCCATTCTTATTGATTATTGTATAATTTATGGTATCTCCTGATAGAATATACTTCACAAAATCCTCATATTCATCGCCAATAGTCGAATTCAAATAGGTTTTAATGTATCCATCCAGATAATTTACCCAGGTTCCAAAATAGGATGTTTCTTTCAGAAGAACATCAGGCCTCAATTTTGCACCCATTCGGTAACTGCGCATATAATGCAAGAATGTACTGGCTAAATTTGGGTCGTTTGAATTAGTGAAACTCTTTGAAAACAACGGAATATTATTGTCGTCATACCATGAATCGGATAAGATATCAAAGATGGATTTTCCATCATTTGAAGGAGTACGCCCCGCCTTTAATAAATATTCAGGTTCAGCCACCTCCTGAATTTGATCATCCCAAACCAATCGGTCCGACAAAGGAGCATGGGCTTCCTGCCACCAATAATTTTGAAGGGTTACTGTCATATAATAATCTTGAGTATAATGCATATACTCGTGAGCCAGTGTCCTGCGCACATCATCCGGATCTGTGGTATACATTGGATTAATATAAAAATAGCCTCTGCCAGCCATATATCCGCAAAACCCCAATTGTCCAGCGTGTTTTTGTTGTGAATCCACATAAACATTAAATCTTAATCCGGGGGTTTGGAGTCCCAACGATTTAAATTTATCGATAATCTGATCCATGTATTCGCCCATATCCTGAATCATAAATGGAGTACCACCATTATCAGGATCAGTATTGCTGTTGCGCCAGGGTTCCGGAGCCATTTTTTTTACAACCAATTCGTAAGCAGTAAAACTAGTCCAATCTGCATCCCCCTTGTAAATGATATTTACATGATCGCGTGTGTGAATATGCGTGAATGATCCATGTGCCAATTCAAACCATGCCAGTTTTGTGAGATGATTGGTAAAGAATTCGATTGTACTATCTTTTAGAGATATTCCGCTGCTTCCATAAAGTTCCCATTTTTGATTAATGTCATTATAATATGCTGCCTTGTATTTATTAACATCCATCTTATCAAATGTATTGACATCGACATTCTTAAACTTAATTAGCAATGGGATATCGAAAACACTTCCGAAGCTAACATTTACATCATACGCAGTGCTTGATGTTACTGAGTCAGGAGCTGCTGGCGGATTCTCAAGTTTAGTGATGGTCAGGCGAAAATCACTTTCATGAAAATTAATAGGCACAACTATTTCAATGCTATCAACACTGATCGTTTTGGTTTCTTCTGTTACATTTATTATTTCATCAAAAAGCACATTTCCCAGGGCATTCACCTTCAGCTTATCGCTGTATAAAGGGTCGCAATCGGTTTCTAGGATGCTGCAGCGGTAATAGGCTGTATTCCTGGGGGCAAGAATCAGGTTTTGGGTGCTTACACTTTTTACATTGGCTTGTAAATCGGCCCGTTCCATCGTTTCGGATACCTGTTCCCAGGTAACGCCATCGGCCGAGGCTTCCCATTGAACCAGGCCCCTTTTGATTTTTATGGGGGGCACCAGGGTAACGGTTCCGTCGGCAATGGATTTATCGGCAGTGGCCGCCAGAGAGGTCACATATTCATCGGGGTATTTTTCCGCAATGATCTCCTCATCGGTGGCCATTTTAAACCCGATGGTCTCCGTATTGAGGTAATCCATGCAGGGGGTGGTGATTGTGGAGCCATTGTAATCGAACCAAAAAGAGGGCACGTTGGAATTGAAAACCTTACAGTAGTATTGGTTGTTTACGTTTCCTTCATTCACAATAAATTGCAACACCGGATTGCTTGCTAAATCCTCCATCTGCTCATCTTTCACTGTTTGGGTGGCATATTCGGGATAGGTGAACCAGTAATATTCATTATCGGGATTCGAAAGATTGGAAAGGGAGCGCACATCGATAGAAACGGTATCGCCCGGTTGAACCAGATAAAGTTGTTTTTTTACCCGAACCTCTTTTTGATTGCGAACGCCAAATCTTAATTCATTGGATGCGGGGATGTCATTGAATACAAATCGGTTTCCATCCAATCGAACAAACTTGTTATTCTGCGAACCGGACATCATCAGTTTTTCAGGTATGGATCCTGTCATCTCATTATCATCTAACAAAACCGTTGCCTCGTCCCGGATATTTTCAAAGGTGGCCGGGATGCGGGTTATTTTATTATTGTTGAGGTAAATCTGATATAAGTTCGGGCAGTTTCCAATCTCCTCGGGGATAGTAGTTATTTGATTGTAGGAGAGATCCAGCGTTTCCAAACTGCGGGATTGGCCCAAATTTCCCGGGATATTGTTTAGGGTATTATGGTGGGCCGAAAGATGTTTTAAGTTCAGGATGATGGCTAATCCACCGGGTAAGGTGGTTAAGAGGTTGTTGTTGATGTCGAGACGCTCCAGCTGATTTAAATTGCCCATCTCCGCAGGAAGAGCTTCTATTTGGTTGTCGGATAAATTCAGGTATTCCAACGCGGTAAAATTCCCTAAGTACCAGGGAATGCTGCCGCTAATTTGGTTATTTTGAAGTTCAAGATACTTTAAATTCGGGCAACTCCCATTACCATCAGCCATCTCAGAAAATAAATTGTCATTTAATCTTAAATAGCCTAACTGGGGCAGGCTCATGGCCGGCACCGACCCGCTAAGCTGATTGCCGGACAGATCCAACTCGGTAAGCCCGGATAAGTTTGTAATGGTTGAGGGTAAATTTCCGGATAATTGTTGATTGCTGATTTGAAGCTGCTGCAACTGTCCCAGAGTTCCAATCTCTTCAGGAATAGATCCGGTAACCTTTCCCACCCCGAACTGGGTGGTATCCTGAGATAGGCGCAGGATTTTCAGGTTCGATAAATTACCTATGGATGCCGGAAGAGTTCCCTCCAACACATTTGACAGCATAAGCCATTCAAGTTTTGACAGGTTATCGATATTTGCCGGGAGCGTGCCTTTCAGGTTTCCTTTGTGTAAGGTAGGTTCAATAAATAATTCCTTATTGGTAATATTTAAGGTCTTCAGGTCGCTTAAATTGGCAATAGTGGATGGGATCGTTCCATTAAAACATCCATAAAGATTTAATTCCTGAAGGGCAGTAAGGTTCCCGATTTCCGGGGCTATACTTTGTGCCGTGGCAGGAGGAATGGAGGGGGCCAGGGTCAAACGAATTACCCGATCGTTCATCACCAAAACACCGGGCCAGGTCCAAACCGGCTTTGAGGTATCCCACCGGGTGGCTTCATATCCGCCTAAGGCCTCATTAACAGCAATCAAAGCCAGCGAATCTTGCGGGTTTACCGGCAATACAGAAGGCGAAAACAAGTAAATATTTGAAAAGTTGGCATTGAACTTTTGGCCGCCGTTTCCGGTTCCGAACCATACCCCATTGTTCATTAAAAAATAGCCATTAAATGTTCCACCCCATCCAAAATTCAGATGAAAGTAGTCCCGGTCGTCGTAGCCATCGATAACAACGGCGTGATTTTCGGGAAAGCCTGTTAAGCCGGCATAAACCGGGCGGCGATGCTCCAGTTCATTTTTTAGGTAGAAGTTTTCGTTAATGGTGTTTTTGACAAAAAAGTGAAAATACTCTTCAATATTATCCATTACCGCCATGCTGGGAGGGCTGCTCCCTGCGGTTGTAAACCGCATGTCCAGGGCAATGGCCACATGGTACGATAAGAGTTCGTCAGAATTATAGGTGGTATTTTCGAAATCGGCACACAGCTCACCCCAAGGCTCATAAGTGTAACAATGTGATCCGTAGCCTTTTATTTGGGTATTTTGTTCCGCTGCATGGAAGAGCAGGATTTGTGCTATAGCCGTAGCCATACATCCCGAAACACTTCCGCCCACCTCGGCGTGGTTGAATTGATTTAACCTGATGTTGTGTTCGTACAATAAGGCCGGCACAATAGGGGTCCCGGCAAGCATCGGTGCAGAAACCAGATTCATAAACTGCAACGAATCCTCGTAATAGGTCATTAATTCGCGCAGTGGAGGCGGGATGTTTTCGGCTTGAAATGCCCCTTCATCCGAATAACCCACCACCTTATAGGTATTGTGACTTCTGGCCACAATGGCAAAGGCATTCTCTGCCTGCTGAAAAACAAAGAGGGGCGTATTTACATCCGTGGGAGATTGATAAGTTTGGGTTAACGACGAAGCAGAAACCGCACTTTTCAATCCGGTTTTCTTGAATTGCCAGGAACTAAAAAAATCGGCCGCATAATCCCTGGCCGCCTGCGATTCAGGGCCTTGAGAAGAGGCTGTTATACTTATCGACAATAGCATTATCATTAATGAGATAAGTCTTACCGGCCAGGTCGCTTTATGGTTTCTTGCTCTTTTCATAGTTGGATTTTTACCGGGCGATTATTTTTTCAACCTTATGAACCCCACCCATTCTTACCGAAACGAAATAGGTGCCCGGGGTTAAGTTAATTTCGACATTTCTACTCTCCAGGAGGTATTCCTCATGCGCGATCACCCCATTGAGATCGAATATTCTCAAGAGTGCTTTTTGCATTTGCGCCTCAGGAATTTTTATAAAGACCTGATTGGTAACCATGGTGGGATAAACCTCAATTTTCCCATTTTCATCGCCGTCGGGGTTTTGGGGCAGGCTGGCAACCTTCAGATTAAAGGCGGTAGTTGCTCTGCACAGGTTGTTATCGGTTACCTTCAGCGACAAGTCGTCTCCTTTATTTGGGGTAAATATCACGATATCCTTGGTCGAGACTACCGTTCCATTAAGCAGCCACTCAAACAGATAGGGAGTGGCCCCCCCATCAACATCATAGCCCATAAGGCCTAATACCACGGGAATACCTTCAGGAATCACCTCATCAAACAGGGCAACCACCTTAAGTGGTTGGTCGGCCTGGGTGGGCATGTCCATCTTTACAACAGTTTGGGCAGATAAACTATTGATTAAAAGCACAAAAACGAAAATCAGAATTATTTTTATTGTACGCATGGCTCTAATTTTTCGGTATTACTAATCTGAAACCGGTATAGTGATTAAACCCATTATGCAGAAAATCGGGGGTCTCTATAGCCGGAGGAAGAGAATTGCGGTAGACTATACCACAATTGTTTTTATCGTACTCAAACCGGTTGGCACTAAAATCTCCACCCCGGATAACTTTTTCGGTACCCGTGGCAGGCCCTGTCGGGTTATTGGCTTCGGCCGGAGGGTGGTTAGCATCGGTCCACTCCTCGAACCAATCGCTGCACCATTCACTAACGTTGCCACCCATATCGAACAAGCCGAGTTCATTCGGTTTTTTGAGGCCTACTTCGTGCTTCCGCCCTTCCGAGTTGCTCCAATGCCAGGCTACTTCGTCTATATACAAACTTCCGGGGTAGACGCCGGGGTCATCCTTTTTGGCTCCACGCGCAGCCACCTCCCACTCATTTTCAGTGGGAAGCCTGAATTTGTAATCCATTAATTCCTTAAGTTCGGGAATAAAGTTTTCGGTAATAGTCTTCCAGTTGGCAACCACCGGAAGATTCGGTGAGCTATTTTCGTTGTCGTAAGGCAGACTGCCCAACACAGCCTTCCATTGGGCATTGGTGATTTCTGTTTCGGATATATAATAGCTGTCCAGATACACCTTCCGGGAAGCCAGGTAGGTAGTCCCATCCAGATAAAAAGAGGTATCGCAAGCCACGGGCAACAGCTTAAAGGCGACACCCTTAATCTCGAATTTTATTTCGCTTACCCCCAATTGAGACACCTTTATCTCCTTGGATTTATTGCTTCCCGATATGGTAATGGTGGCTTCCCGTGCAAACTTTGTATTGGCCGATGCACCAATCAGGAAACCGGTGGAGGCCTCTCCCTCATAGGCAGAAAGCGTTATCCAGTCGGCCGTACAGGTGGCATCCCAACTCTTATGGGTGCTCACCACGACTAAACTGGCATCTTTTTCTGCGGTAAATTGTATGGTTGTCAATGACAGATCCAGCAAGTCGACCACCACCACCGGTGGATCGGGTGGGTCGGGTTGATCAATGGGTTTAACCTCTTCATTTTTACTGCAAGAAGCCAGAACAAGTAAAAACAGAAAAAACACCCCTGCAGAGTCGTAAAGTCCTTTTATAAACCAATTGCTCTTCATCTTTAGGCCCTTCTTTTGATATTATTATGTTTTGTTATTGCGCGACAGCAAAAAGTACTATCCTCCAAATTTGGGTAAAGACACAATTTTCCCATACCTGTTCAATCCGGACAACCTGATTATGTCAGCCAATTAAAAATAAATCTCATTACAGGGAAAAAGCATCAATATACTGGTATTCCAAATCTCGTCTTTTGAATGCAATAATAGAGTTGCAATGGGATAAGGTTTACTCGAAGAAGTTCTCTTAAAACAATTATGAACGCAACATAATTAACCGCTTTTTATCATAAAGACTTAAACACCGTTAAACAAATATAAACTAAAAAACACATGAATAGCAAAAAAATGTTAACGCCATCCCGAAATATTTTGAGCTACCGGGATGGCCATCTAAAAAAAAAAATTAATCCAGGATGTCTTAACCAGATGAAATCCTGAGCCATAGAAAACCACCCCTCCCCGTCAAGAAAATTAGTTGAATGGACCATTTTGGGAGTCCACATTTCAATGGAATGGCCCCCCCTTTGGGAAAAGGGGTAAATTTCAACCTGGACAATTAAAAAAGTGACAGATTATAAAAAGGAAAGACAGCCAGGGTTACCACATTCATTATCAGTGGATACAGGCGTTAATTTAGAACACAGGCTGCATAAATCCTGAAAAATGAATAGGAAGCAGGGCAACCATGGATGGGGTGCCGGCAAATTCATCTGAGCTCAGAGTTTCTTTTCTTCAATAATTTTTCCCATTTCCGAAACAGTAATAAAGCTTCTGTTCAGTTCCTGATCGCGCACAATAATTTCATATTCCAACCGGTTGCCCTTGTTTCGCATGACCGAGTTCATGATCTCCCCTTTAGAAGAGGCCATCGATTTAATGTGCACCGGGAGATAGTCGGCAGAAATATTTATTCGGTATTCCAACAAAATGCCGTTTAAACTAAAAAGCGCTATGTGTTCAAGATTATTCAGGTAAAAAAGAGCTTCGAAACGATTCTCCTTTTTAAACCACTCCACATTCTTTGCCTCTTTAAAATTCTGATTAAAGGATTGCAGGCAAATTACAGAAGGCGTCTCTTTATTTCCCGAAAAGACTTTTCTTAAGAACTCGTTCATACTTTTTCTATTTCTCTTTTTGACGTAAATAACTCACGAAGTAACACTATTTACCACACAAATACTTTTGGGTATATAAATACAAAACTCGGGTGCGCGCCCTTTTAAGGCGCATTTTAGCAGCATCCTCACTAATTCGTAAGGACTTGCCAATTTGTTTCATCGACAAATCGTCTTTATACTTCATCAGCAGGAGCGCTTTTTCTTCGGGATGTATAAGTTCTAAAATGACCAGCAGATTCTCATAATTGATTTCCTCTATTATCTCTTCCGGATCATCAATGATTTCGGGCATTTCATTTTCACGGCTCCAGTTTGGATAATGGAGCTTTTTCTTTTCCCGCAGATAATCGATACAGTGATTATAGGTCACCGAATACAGCCACGAAGAAAAAGATGAAAGTCGCTTAAAGGAGGGTAACTTTTCGAATACTTTGGAAAAAACATCTTCGGTCAGTTCCCGGGCAACGGGCTTACTCTTAACGAAGGAATAGCATTTATCCAACACCTTTGAATAATAACGCTTGTAGAGCACCTCAAAATATTTGGAAGAATTATCCGTCCTGATTTTAAGAATAATTTCTTCATCCGTCAGATCCAATAGACTATCGGCCATTGTATAAAATGTATTTTGGGTCAAATGTATGTCTATCTTAAAAAAAAACGAAATCAGCGCCTGAGATTTCTACCAACAAACGGCAAAAATAAGGCTCAAAAAATATTTTCAGAATTTCTGTTACCTTTTTACCAATAGCCGTCATAATACCAAAAAATAGAAGAAAAATGTAGATGACTCATCAACCCCATAGTACTCCTTTCCATTGAAGGGAGCTATAACAGCGTAAAAAACAATAAAAACAAAACCTTTTAAACAAATAACAAAATGAAAAACAGATTTTTTACAGGAATTACAATTTTAGGTTTGACAACCCTTTTGTTTACCAGTTGTGCCAAAGTACCTCAGGCGGAGATTGATGCTGCCAATGCCGCTATTGAACAAGCTAAAATAGCAGGTGCAGATGTGTATGTGCATGACAATTTCGTGGCCCTGCAGGACTCCTTGAATGGTGCCATGGTAAGTATCGAATCACAAAAGTCGAAATTTATCAAGAATTATGCCCAGGCCAAAGAACAATTAGCAGGGGTTAGCCAGTATGCAGCCGAAGTAGCTCAACAGGTTGAAGCACGCAAAGAGGAACTGAAAAATGAAATTCAAAGCACCATTGCCGAGGTCAAAACCTTAATTGAAGCCAACAAACAACTGATTCTTGAAGCCCCCAAAGGCAAAGAAGGCACAACAGCACTGGTGGCTATTAAGGGCGAGGTAGATGCTATTGAAAGCGCCATTAACGAAACCACCTCCTTATTTGAAACCGGCGACTATATGGCAACTCTTGATAAAGCCAAAGCAGCTAAGGAAAAAGCGACTTCAATCAACACCGAATTATCGGAAGTAATAGCCAAGTACAAACAAAACGTTAGGGTTAGAAAATCGTAATAAGATTCAATCCTTAGAGAGTAATACCCCGTTTCCTTTAACTGGAGACGGGGTTTTTTAAATGTACACACCTCAAAAATGACGAAACGGATAATTTTTGGCTCCCTGGCATTATTGCTTATCACTGCCGGGGTCGCCATTTATAGGGTAAAGACAAATGAGGCCCCTGAAAAGGAACTAAACCTTGCCCGAAAAATGCTCTCCGAAGCCCAATTGGTTAAAGCACCCCGCTATGCCAAAGAGCCTTACACTAAAGCCACCCAATACTACCGTGAAGCAATGGACGAATGGAGCAAGGAAAATAACCGGCCCATTCTTTTCAGAAATTA
Organism: Marinilabiliaceae bacterium; assembly: GCA_041583495.1. Lineage (GTDB taxonomy): Bacteria > Bacteroidota > Bacteroidia > Bacteroidales > Marinilabiliaceae > JBFHFS01. The sequence continues at coordinate 57,702 of JBFHFS010000029.1, forward strand.
TTCGAAGGTGGGCCAAAGAGCTGACCAATCGGCAAAATTCAGCCAGGAAGCCATTAATATGGCCAGAAAAAATATTTCAAAAGTGGAAGATTTACTGGAGATTCAAATCAGTAAACTCGAAATCCGAATGAGGGAATTCGATGAAAACATGGGCCGTTTCCCCATTAAAAGTGGTCATAAAAATGAAATAACGAAAAGCAAGTTGCAATTTTCCGAAGGGGTATTGGCCTATAAAAATAAGAATTACCCCCTTTGCAAAACCAAACTCGACTCGGTTGAAACCACCCTTAACCGCGTGTTTGTAATTTATGAAAAAGATTTTCAGGACTACCTGATGGGACATCCCCAATGGATGGAGAAGGTTGAACAAACCATTCACCTGTCCAAAAAGAATAAGTCGTATGCCATAATCGTTGATAAGCTGGCAAGAAGTTGTAAGCTTTACAAGGACGGTAAAGAGATAAAAATATTTTCTGTGGAGCTGGGCGCCAACTGGATAGGACCTAAAAATCAAAGAGGCGACAAAAGCACCCCCGAAGGATTATATAAGGTTATTGACAAAAAAAGAAACCCACAAACCCGGTACCACAAAGCTTTATTATTGAATTACCCCAATGATGAAGACAAAAAACGATTCCTGCAAAACAAGAGAGAGGGCGTGCTTAAACCCAATGCAAGTATTGGAAACCTGATAGAAATACACGGAGATGGAGGCAAGGGAATTGACTGGACCGATGGGTGCATTGCCCTGAAGAATGCCGACATGGATGTTCTTTTTGATCTGTGCCCCATGGGAACCAAGGTAACCATTGTAGGGTCTACAAAACCATTAACTGAACTATCAATAAATCCCAAATGATTAACATGAAAGGCCTTCAGGAATTTAGTAATGCCCCATTGAAGCGCGCAGCCCTTCAACTCCGGGAAACATTTGGAGCCACCGGGGGGTATATTAAAAGCAAGATTTTTGTTTTAATGGTAGGAACACTTTTCATCGCTCTACCGCTTCTTATCCGGTTGGTGATTTGGCATCTGCCCCTCACAGAAGATGCTTTCACAAAGGATAACAACGAAATGGTGGTGGCAGCTCAGAAGAAAATCAAAAAAGAGATCACTCTCCTTGACAAAAAACTGTTGTCGAAAAAGCCCAAATCAAACTATCTGGTTATTAATAGTACCTCTAACGAATTCAAATTATACAAGGGCGATAAACTCGTTAAATCCGACAAATGCTCCACCGGCAGCTATATCCTGCTGAAAAACGGAGAAAATGAACAATGGATGTTTAAAACCCCAAAAGGGGAATTCCGGATACAAGGCAAAACCACATCCCCTGTTTGGAAAAAACCCGACTGGGCCTTTGTGGAAGAGGGAAAACCGGTGCCATCGTCGAACCACAGTTCCCGCTTCGAATATGGCGTTTTAGGCGATTATGCACTAAGTCTGGGACACGGCTATCTTATCCATGGCACCCTTTATCAACGCTTCCTGGGCCTCCCCGTTACCCATGGGTGCATACGGCTCAACGATGAAAATCTGGAACTGGTTTACCACTCTCTTCAGGTAGGTTCTAAAGTCTATATATTTTAAATATTCCCATGATGAATTTCGTTAAATCACTATACCGGCAAAATTGGAAGATTAAATTACTATACCTTTCATTGGCCATCCTGTTTCTGTTTTTTGTTAGCCTGGCTATTGCTCCGGCACTAAAAATGAGGGAGTTCAAAAGCCTGGTAAATTCCGATTCCCTTTTTATTCAGAGATATGATCCGGTGTTTAATCATCCGGAGATGAGCCCCCTTGTAAAGGAAAAGGCATTTAAGGAGGCACTGTTAAAACTGGCTGAGCATGACTCCATTCAGATGGTCCTGGATGGATCCGACAGCACGGTGAATCTGTATTTAAAGGGGGTAAGGATCCACCAGGTGCCTATTGAGGCCCTGAAAAAAGACAAACTATTCAAACACATGCCTTTGAATCAAAAGGTTATGTTGTTTTCCCAACCCTTGTCGGTACAGTCACAAACGGCAACCATCGAGAAGGAACCTGTTGTGGTGAGGTACGCCCCTAAAAATGAGCAGGAAGCTCCTCTGACTGCGTGGCAGCCGGATACCTTAATCCAGAATCCGGCTTTTGTTTGCTTTTCGATGGACCATGGGATACAGATAATACTCGAACAGACAAACAACCTCACCTTACAGGATAAATGGCAAAAGTTTAAATTCCATACCCAACTCAAATGGATTCATACTAACCGGGCCATATTCAATTTTGTCAGGTTAAAAAAACAGGAATACCATCCTGTCATAACCATCAAAATACCCGTCGACGATTTACAGGCCATATACCGGGCTCTTCCCAATGAAGCCTTTATGGTCATCAATATTTAGACCTCAGTGAAGGTGTGGTGAAGGGAAATTTATACACTCCTGCCAAAAAAAACCGTTATCAATAATTTGGGTATGGGAGAACCCCCTTTTCAACCAAAAAAAATTGATTCTTTAAACAAAATGACCGATTTTGAATGGTGATTGGTTTCCGACCCGAACCCTTCTTTATTGAATGGTGGCGGCCGTAACCTTATGTTATACCTCTCATCCACCACGGAAAGTCATTGCAGGGCCTTAACCTAAGGGTGAAATGGGAAAAAATCTTAAAAAACTCAACATGACTGTCTCGTACACCTCAATTGGCACCATCCATACCCCTTTCAGAAAAATAGAGGGGATGCCTATCCAATCCATTGGTTCGAAGGGCACTAAGGGCACTGTCGAATTGAAAAAAGAATATGTGGAGGCTTTAATGGATCTTGAAAAATTTTCCCATATCTACCTCATTTTCCACCTCCACAAATCCCAGGGTTTTGATTTACAGGTTATTCCCTTTCTGGATGATAAGCCACACGGACTGTTCGCCACCCGGGCACCCCGAAGACCAAACCCGATAGGGATTTCCGTGGTCAAACTTATAAGCATAAAGGATAATATACTCGAAATTGAAAACGTTGATATGCTTGACGGAACCCCTCTTTTAGATATAAAACCCTATATCTCTCAATTTGATATTCATCACATTGAAAAAAACGGGTGGATCAACAATAAAACGGGCTATCCAAACGAAACGACCTCCGACGATAGATTTAACTGTTAAGCTTCCTGGTTTTGATGGCCGGCATAGGATAGTCTATCCAGAGGAGATAATAACGACCTTCTAATAATCTGTATTCAGCTTATACTTTTTCGACAGACGCCCTGAGAGGCAGCAAGTTATTACAGAAATTCATTTTCCTAAAACAGCTCGCCAATCTTGTCTCAGGAGGGCCCAAAGGGCAACATCCTCATATTGTCCCCACTTCCGCACCCGCTGACGTAACAGTCCTTCCTGCCGGAAGCCATTCTTCTCAAGGACTCGCCCTGTAGCGGGATTTCGCAACATGTGATCAGTATAGAGACGATTGAGGCTGAGCACCTCAAACCCGTACCGGACGATGACTTGAACCACTTCACTCATATATCCGGGTCCTCAGGCTCTTTTATCCAGCCAGAAACGCAACTGCCCTTGCGAATGCTCATTATCGAAATCGCGCAGTTTTATTTTTGTTATTTTCGTATAATATCAGAAACAGGAATGCTCTGGAAATAAAGCTCTTTTTCTCCTTCGTAAAGAATACCAACCGTATTTTCATCCACCATCGTCATGCAGGAATAGCCATAACCTCCGGCTTCATTCAATTCCAGCTGGCAGGCTTCAGGCCAGGTCAACCCCTCATCCAAACTCGCCTTTATGGTCATGTTGGTTCGTTGGTGCTTGTTATTGGGATTGGAAAAGAACAATACATTCTGCGTTTTACCCTCTATCCTTATGGGTGCGCTGATTAAACCGGCCATACAGTTGGGTTCGGGCAGTGCATGGTTGGAGGTGGGGTGTACCTGCCAGGTCTTGCCCAGGTTCCTGGTCACGGCCACCGCCCTTCCTTTGGTTTCCGATTTATCTGTGCGGTTTCGGTCGTCGCGCATGTTCAGCATTAAAGTGCCATCGCTCAAAGTAGCTACCTGAGCCTCGGTTGTGTTGGATTTGGCACCTGTGCCTATTGTCCAGGTTTGGCCCTGGTCCTTGCTGTAAATGATGGTGGAATGAGAAGAATATTGTCCGCCATCGAGGGCTTTTTCGCCAATATCGGCTTTAAACTGTGCCGGAAAGACCAGCGTACCATCGTCCAGGCTAATACCTCGTCCAGGCCCTTGCAGCAACAGTTGCCAGGCCGGATCTTTAATTTGGCTGGTAATGTTAATTGGCTCAGACCAGGTAAGACCGTCATCGGTGCTTTTGGCCAGCAGGAACTGGCCGGTTTCAGCAGGTTTCATTCCTGGTTGTGATGCCCACCAGGTCATCTTGTCGCGGTCAAATCCGTGCATCCACAATGCTGCGACCCAAATGGTACCGGTGTTGCGATCGTACAAAACTGCCGGATCACCTACCCCATTCAGATGTTGGGGTAAACCGCCCCATTCACCCCGATCCATAATCACCTTCATGGGTTCCCATGTCTGGCCTCCATCGGTGCTGCGGCTCATGCCAATGTCAATATCTTCCTGCAAGTCCTTGCTGTTGTTGTAGCGGTTATCGTACACGGCTATCAGCGTACCCGCACTTGTGGTTACCAATCCAGGTATGCGATAGGTATCGCAGTTATCTTGTCCTGCAGCACGAACAACCTTTGCAGGTCGGTAGGTATAAGGATTCTCAACAACAACGGCCAACCTTTTCCCGCCGAGGGACAAAATCGCCTTTTCAACAGCAAAACGATGGGTTAATACCGCATCTTCTTTAACCTGTAACTGAAAAATAAGCGAATGACTTCCACTTGCCAGCCTGGCTTTTCCTTCTACAACAATCTCCTGACCTGAAACAAAGCTGGTCTGGCCGAAGTCCGCTTCGAGTGTATCCTGATCGGAAGCCGCCACCCGGGAAACACCAACTGATTGTATGAAATCGGGTTGACTACCTTCTGAAAGGACTAAGGTAATCTTTTGAAGGTCATAAGTAATCCCTGGCTCAATATCCAGGTTTATTTGAAAAAGATTCGGATTCCCTCTCTCAACAAACAAAGGAATTTTGTTTTGTTGAAAAAGGGTATTCCTCACGCCTTCTAATTCCATTTGCAGCGAACCGGAACAAGCCGACAAGCCTACCGCAAATACACCAAACAAAACAAACAGGTAATTTCTCATACTATCTATATTATACAATTATCGAAAACATAAAACGCCTCAGTAGCTTTCAAACCAGACCTACTGTTATTTAAATCTATGAAAAAAATTTATCATTAGCCTGGCATTTGTTCCGGTCCTGGATCTACATTCCATGTATTCACATCAACGGGCCACAGTAATTTACATGATTCTCTTGTGCTCAATACGGCATCGCTTCCCAAATTAACTTCGGCGGAGAATAAAGCAATTTTAAAACACGCCCTTCGCATAGCCAAATATTTATGCCCATCCCGCAGATTAGTATAATGTAACAAATAGTGGTTTTCTTAGAGTTTTTGAATGATAGTTAAGAGAAATAAAAGAATCTTTTGGGGTAACTTTACATTCTGATTTTAAGCTTATGAAAAATAATAGATTTACATTATCCCTGCTTCTTATAGGGACATTCAGTTTGTTCCTTTTCCAAAATATCCAGGCAAAAAAAACAAACCAGAAAAACCAACCCAACATCATCCTCATTTTTACAGATGATCTGGGATATGGCGATTTAGGCGTGTTGTTTCAAAATAAACTGGCACTGGAAAATAAGAAAAATCAGCCCTGGGCAATGACTCCAAATCTTGATTTATTGGCCAATCAAGGGGTCCAGCTTCGCCAACAATATTGTGCAGCTCCGGTTTGTGCGCCTTCGCGTGGCTCGCTCCTTACGGGGCTTAGTCAGGGGCATGCGAATGTTCGCGACAACCAGTTTGACAAAGCATTGGCCGACAATCACACACTGGCGACGGTCTTAAAATCGGCGGGTTATCGTACCGCGGCTTTTGGTAAATGGGGCGTTCAGGGAAAAACGGATAATCCACCCAACTGGCCGGCGCATCCCAATAAACGGGGGTTTGATTATTATTATGGTTATATAAGACATAAAGACGGACATGAGCATTATCCCAAAGAGGGAATTCATGATGGACCCAAAGAGGTTTACGAAAATTACACCAACGTTGCTGAAGGACTGGATAAATGTTATACTGCCGACTTATGGACGGCGGCGGCCAAAAAATGGATCGTTGAGCAAAAACAGGGAAAGGATAAATCTAAACCATTCTTTGTCTATCTGGCCTACGACACCCCCCATGCGGTACTCGAATTACCTACCCAGCCTTATCCCCGGGGAGGGGGATTGAATGGTGGTTTGCAGTGGCTGGGCCAGCCCGGGCATATGATTAATACGGCTTCGGGAGTCGTGGATTCCTGGACTCATCCCGATTATGCCAATGCCACCTATGATGACGATAATAACCCGTTGACGCCTCCCATACCCTGGCCTGATGTATATAAAAGATATGCCACCGACACCCGTCGAATAGATGATGCGGTGGGCGATATTATGCAGCTGCTGACGGATCTAAAAATTGAAAAAAATACACTGATTGTCTTTGCCTCAGATAATGGTCCTTCAAAGGAATCCTATCTGAAGGGAGCGCCCTATAATCCCGGGTTCTTTAAAAGTTATGGTCCCTTTGACGGGATTAAGCGGGATTGTCTGGAGGGAGGCGTACGTGTACCTGTAATAGCCTGGTGGCCGGGAACAATCCCCGCTGGCCGACTCGATAATACCCCCAGTGTTTTGTACGACTGGATGCCTACTTTTGCTCAGGTAGCAGGCGTTGCTGCTCCGGCAAATTCCGATGGGGTGTCGTTGCTGCCTTCACTCACAGGGAAAGGAAAACAAAAAGAAGGCCTGGTGTATATTGAATACTATGAAAAGGGAAAAACACCCAATTATCCCGATTTCACCACTGAACATCAGGGCCGAAGACGCAATCAAATGCAAATGATCCGGCTTGGAGATCTTGTCGGGGTTCGTTATAACATTCTTTCGCATCAGGATGATTTTGAATTTTACAATGTGATTAAAGACCCCGGGGAAACAACCAACCTGGCAAAAGACCCCACAATGAAGGAGATGCAACAGCAAATGAAAGATAAGGTCCTTCAATCCAGACGTCCCGACAGTTCGGCTCCTCGTCCCTACGACAATGAACTGATCCCTGCCGTAAGGGTGGCAAAGCCCGTTGCCGGGGTCAAATGGAATACCTACAAAGGCCCCTTTCCATGGGTGCCGCAGATTCGTGATCTAAAACCTTCCAAATCGGGGTTTTCTGCAAAACCAGACGTGACCGTAGATTCGTCCAGGAAAGGTGAAGTTCTGTTCTTTACCGGATATATTCAGATTCCGGCTGATGGTGAATATACTTTCTCTTTGACCGCCGATGCGGGTGCTTTGCTGAGGATACATGATTGTGTCGTGATTGATGAGGATTTTGGCTATCCTGGTGGTGTAGAACGATCAGGAAGCATCAGGTTAAAACAGGGGATGCATCCCTTTAAGCTGTATTGTCTGACTAAGGCTCCTGGAAAACCAGCACTTAATTTTCTATGGAGTGGTTCGGGGTTTGAGAAACAGCAAATTCCGGAGTCGGTGTTTTTTCATAATTAAGTTCTTCAACCCAAATCGATTCTGACATATGTGGATGAAATGAATCCCGGCGCTGCTCCCTTTATGAAGAGGGAAAGTCAGTCCAACACCAAATCGTAAAAGATTGCCTGCTAAAAGGTAGCGACAGAGATCTATCCACTTCACCCAAATATTAATTGTTAACCATCACAAAAAAAACAATAACTTTATGGCAAAGAGGCTCACTATTGCCAAGGGTCCCTACCCTGCCAATGGTGTTAATTAATAACCCAAAACCTTTAGTACATGACAAAAAATACAACCTATTGAAAATCAAACAAATAAGTGACAAAAAACTAGGATAAGACGTTGATTATCAGTATATTAGAAGAATAATCTCACTCATTTTTCTAATGATGAAAATCAACGTCCGAAGCC
>JBFHFS010000030.1:0-65551 GCA_041583495.1 Marinilabiliaceae bacterium
GAGAGCCTTCCCTTTGGAAGTCCTATTACTGTAATTTTTTGTGCTTGTTTTTTTCAAAACGCGAATGCAAAGGTAATGCTTTTTTGTTTGCCTGCAACTTTATTTTTTAGTTTTTTTGAAAAAGATCTCAATCCTAAAAAACGCTGCAACCCAATACCAATGCCTCTTGTTATACTCTCTTCCCATTGGAAAAGCGGCTGCAAAGATAGAGGTTTGATATCATCATCCAAATGTTTGGAGAAGGTTTTTTGAATATTATTTTCAAATGACTGATTAGCAGTCGAAAAAAAATCACTTCCGAAGTCGGGGCCTTGGTTCCGGCCATTTTTTTAGGCCCTTTTGTGGCTTTTATCCAGGGATTTTTTGTGAAAAGGTGAAATATAGTAGGGGTTGTTGTATCTTCGCACCGAATTCAATTAAAGGAGATTATGACGCATAAAGCAGGGTTTGTTAACCTGGTTGGGAATCCCAACGTAGGCAAATCAACACTTTCTAACAAGCTGATAGGGGAAAGGTTGTCTATTATTACCTCTAAGGCACAAACAACGCGCCATCGTATATTTGGAATAGTAAACGAAGAGGATTATCAAATCGTGTTTTCCGACACCCCAGGTGTGTTAAAGCCTAAATACAAGCTTCAGGAATCGATGTTGAAATTCTCGAAATCGGCTTTGACCGATGCGGATATCATATTGTATATAACAGATACAATCGAGAAGCCTGATAAAAATGATGAGTTCCTAAAGATGGTGAAAGAGGCCGAAATGCCTGTGTTGCTGGTTATCAATAAAATTGACCTGGTAGAACAGCAGGCGTTGGAGGATCTGGTAGTTTTTTGGAAGGAAGAGTTGCCAAAGGCCGAGATCTTTCCCATATCGGCGCTTCACAAATTCAACATTAGCAGTATTTTTAACAGGATTGTAGAATTGCTTCCCGAGTCGCCTCCATATTACGACAAAGATGCCTTGACCGATAAGCCCGAACGGTTCTTTATTTCGGAAATTATTCGTGAAAAGATATTGCTCTATTATCAAAAGGAGATTCCCTACTCGGTGGAAGTTGAAGTTGAGAGTTTTAAGGACAATGGGAATCGCAAGGACATCAGATGCCTGATTCATGTGGCGCGTGACTCTCAAAAAGGGATTCTCATTGGTCATAAAGGGATGGCCTTGAAAAAGTTGGGCACCCAGGCCCGAAAAGAGATCGAAACATTTTTGGGTAAGAAGGTGTTTCTGGAACTCTATGTGAAGGTCACCAAAGATTGGCGCGACAAGGAGAATCTCTTGCGCAATTTTGGATATGAACAAAAATAAATCCTTAGGTATTAAAGTAATAATTGATGAGTAATATTGTAGCTATAGTAGGTCGACCCAATGTTGGTAAATCAACCCTTTTTAACCGGCTGACGGAATCGCGGCAGGCTATTGTGGATGAAGCCAGTGGGGTGACGCGTGACCGGATTTACGGGAAGGCCGTTTGGAATGGGGTAGACTTTTCGGTGATCGATACCGGGGGGTACGCCACCAATACCGAAGATGAATTTGAGGAGGCCATTCGCCGTCAGGTTCTGATTGCCATCGAAGAAGCTGATGTGATTTTATTTGTGGTGGATGTGACCACCGGAGTCACCGATTTTGACGAGGCTGTAGCTGATGTGCTGCGAAAAAGGGCAAAGAATGTGGTTTTGGCCGTTAATAAGGTGGATAACAACGAGCGCCTGCTCGAGGCGGCTTCGTTTTACAGTATGGGTCTGACGAATTTGTTCTCCATCTCGGCCATTAACGGATCGGGTACCGGGGAGTTATTAGACCATTTGGTTACTCTTCTGCCCGGTGATGTGCCCGAGGAAGACATCGAATTACCCCGCTTTACCGTGGTAGGGCGGCCCAATGCCGGTAAATCGTCGTTCATCAATGCCCTGATAGGAGAAGAGCGCAACATCGTGACCACTATTTCGGGTACTACCCGCGACAGCATCTATACACGGTATAATAAGTTTGGACACGATTTTTTCCTGGTGGATACGGCAGGTATCAGGAAAAGAACCAAAGTGCATGAGGATCTGGAGTTTTATTCGGTGATGCGTGCCGTACGGGCAATCGAAAATTCCGATGTTTGTTTGCTTATGATTGATGCCACCCGTGGTTTTGAAGGGCAGGATCAGAAAATTTTCAGCCTCATAGAACGGAACAGAAAAGGGGTGGTGGTTTTGGTGAATAAGTGGGACCTGATCGAGAAAGACACCCATTCCACGAAAGCCTTTGAAGCCAGAATAAGGGAAGAGACGGCTCCTTACACCGACTACCCTATTGTCTTTACCTCTGCCACCGAAAAGCAACGAATTTTTAAGGTTCTCGAAGAAGCCGTGCGCGTGAATGAAAATAAATCACGCCGAATCAGCACGTCCAACCTCAATGAATTTATTTTGCCTGTGTTAGCTCATAATCCGCCTCCGGCGATTAAAGGGAAATATATCAAGGTAAAATATGTAACCCAATTACCCTCGTCGGTGCCCTCCTTTGCGTTTTTTTGTAATTTACCCCAATACGTTAAGGAGCCTTATAAGCGGTTCCTCGAGAATAAAATTCGTAAGCAATGGGACTTCCAGGGAATTCCCATGAATATATTTTTCAGGAAAAAGTAAAAAGAGATGCATATCCATGCCTCGATGAAGATGGCCGACTTGATTCAATCTGATTTTGAATTGTTGGCCGTTGTTCAACGGTTAAAGATCCCCTTCGGCTTTAAAGGAAAAAGCATAGAAGTGGTCTGCCGCGACCAGGGAATTAACCTGGATTTCTTTCTTAACCTGGCCAGGTGGTTTCATGAGCGTGATTTTTCACACAAAGAAATCCTCATGGATCATCCTGTACATTGGCTTGTCGGGTACCTGAGAAGCACCCACTCCTGCTATGTGCAGCATCAAATTCCCCATATAGAGGCGGAGATAATGCAGCTTGAAAAAAGCGATCATGCCAGAGGGAACAATATGGAGCTGATGCTCCGGTTTTTTAGGGAATATATCGCCGAATTTACCGCGCACATAGAGTTGGAAGAGCAAAAAGTATTTCCTTATATTCTTCAGTTAGAAGAAAACCTCCAAAGTGATGAGCCCTCACCGGAGTTTTTGGCCCTTTCGCGCCAATACTCCATCCGCCATTTTCTTGAAGGACACAGCGATATTGAAGTAAAATTGTCGGATATGAGAAACATCCTTCTTAAATATATGGTTCCCCCCACCGACAATTGCTCGTTTACAAATGTGTTAATAGAGATCTTTAGACTCGGCAAGGATTTGGATGATCATACTTTGCTCGAGGATAAGGTTCTCATCCCCAAGGTTCTTAAAATGGAAAATTTGTTTCACCGCAGGTTTCCTCAGCGATAAGAGAATATGGCAAAAGTTTTTATTGCAGAATCTTCCTATTTGGTCAGGAAAGGAATGGTGAAGCTGCTGGAACAACTCACAGGAGTTACCCGGGTTCATGTGGCAGACCCCTCCGGCAACCTGCTGCAAGAAATTAAAGCTTTTCATCCCGATCTCTTATTGCTTAACGCCGCATTCTCTTTTTCCGGCTCTCTGGAAGATGTTTTGGCTGCACTGCCCAGGGAAGGCCATATCATCCAAATTGTGAACGGCCCTTTGACGGTAGATGCCGGGGTTGGGCAAATTTCTATTTTCGAGGACAAGGCCACCCTCATTGAAAAAATAAACAGCCATCTGAGTCAATTCCGTCTTGCGGAGAATCTCCCGCACGATTCGGAAGAACTCACCCCAAGAGAGAAACTCATCCTTAAACATGTGGCCCTTGGGCATACCAATAAAGAGATTGCGGCTCAATTGTTTATCAGTACCCATACAGTAATCTCTCACCGAAAGAACATCACCCGCAAACTGGAAATAAAAACCGTTTCGGGACTAACTGTTTATGCGATCCTCAACAACATAATAAAAATTGAAGATATTACCTAAAACCTAATTTGTCATTTCCCTTTTCAATCCCCAAGGTTTCCTATCTTTGCAAAAAAAAATGGATTCGGAACAAGGAAAACCTCTTTTGTGGGAAAAGGTAGCAATTTCAGAACGCTTGCTGGCGGCATTTGTCGACCTGGTTATTGTTGTGGGCCTTTCTCTGTTTCCACGAATCGGGTGGATGGTGGGCCTTATCTATCATTTAACCAGAGACTCTCTGCCTTTTTTGAATGGCCAGAGTTTTGGGAAGAAATTTTTTAACCTTCGCGTCATCATCCTGCCTCAGTATGCCTCCATGTCAGGAGCCGCCGAAAAATCGGTCATCAGAGGTCTGGTGGCGCTCATTCCAATATTGAATATTGTGGATTTGTGGTTCCTGATTACCCGAAAAGTTCGATTAGCCGACGAGTGGGCAGAAACCCGTGTGGTTTATCATCAGGATTGGGAAACAATCGGTAACTGAACATAGAAGGTGGTGCCTTCACCCAAAGCCGACTCAAACCAAACACTTCCCCCGGCGCTTTCCACAGTGCTTTTTACTATGGCGAGTCCCAGACCCATTCCACTTGATTTGGTGGTAAAGTTGGGGACGAACATGTTTTGGTAATTCTCCCGGGGGATCCCTTTTCCGTTATCTCTTACCGCGATTACCACCTTGCCATCCGAAATATTGGCCGAAATAATTACTTCTCCTGGTGTTCCCACCGGTATTGCCTGTATGGCATTGTTGATGAGATTGTTAAAAACACCAAGTAATTGTTCCCCATCCGCGCTTACGATGATTTGTGAATAATTTCCAAAGTCGGTTTTGAGGGTGACAAGGCTGTTGTTTTCGAATAGCGTGGTGCTTTTGCGGATTTTATCCAACAGGTCGATCTCTTCGCGCCGGGCGGCGGGCATCATGGCGAAGTGACTGAACTCCCTGGCAATGGACGAGAGTTTTTCGATTTGTTCAATTAAGGTATTGGTGACCCGCTTCATGAAAGAATCAAAGTCGGGAACCTGATCGTTCCAGGCCCGCTGAAGATACTGAATGCTCAGTTTCATGGGCGTTAAGGGGTTTTTTATCTCATGGGCAATTTGACGGGCCATTTCACGCCAGGCCAGTTCTCTCTCATTCTGGGCCAGTTTGGTTGCACTGGCGGCCAGTTCATCCACCATTCGGTTATATTCGGCCACCAGTCCGCCTATTTCATCATCTTTCACGTAATCAATCTTTTCATTGTGCCGGTCAATCTTAACCTCGGCCAGTTTGGCCTGAATAACCAGCAATGGACGGGTAATCTGGCGCGCCAGGAATACGGCCAGGCCAATGATTATCAAAGAAAAGAGAAGGTAGAAATTCACGATGGTAACGATCACCGAGGATACTTCTTCGCGGAGCTCGTTGTTGGCCACGAAATAAGGGACATTTACATACCCAAGCAAGGTTTCGTTGCGGCTGAAAAAAGGCACATAGAAGGAGGTGTATTTCAGGTCGCCAATGGATTCCTCATCCAGGAAACGGGTTTTATTTTTGAATACCATTTGAAAATAGGCGCGTGGATTCATCTGGCTGCCAACTAATCCTTTTTCAAATAATTCTGGACGCGAAGACGCAATCAACATGCCATCGGGAGCAAATAGGTTAATGTCGCAGAAAAAGATGTTGGAGATGGTTTGCAGGTGATAAGTGAGGTATTCATTCATATCCGGATTCAGGGGACCATCCAGACCTATTTTTGATTCCATCTCGAGCAATACCGATTTTACTTTCTCGTCGAGCAGGTTCATGTGTCTTGACTTAAATTGCCGGGCGGTGTAAATCACCGTACCAAGAGCTACTACCGAGAGTAATACCAGCATAAGCACCACAAAAGTGATCTGAATGCGTTTCTGAATTGAATAACTAAATTGAAACGTCGACAGGTTGGGGAGTTGCATCAGACCCTCGAAAAGAAGGCCCAGCAGAAAAAACAGGATAAAGAGAATGGAAAGGGCGATAAACACATCGGCCACCTCCATATCTTTTTTGCTGAGGATGACCACCGTGTCGGGTTCGGGCTGAAACAGCAGATGAGAGTAATCGGCGTCTTTGACAAATGTTTTAAGTTGGCTTCCGGGCTGCAGTTGGCGTAGGTTGCCCGTATAGTTATAGGTCCCCGATCGTTTTACCAGCTTGCCATTCACATATTTGGCATACGAATAGTCCTTAAAGAGATGTTGTCGCTCTTGTTCCCTTTGGTTGAGCAGCAACTCCGGATAGCCGAGTCCTTCGAAATAAGGCTTTGAATGTAATTCAATAAAAAGGGTCGCCTCCAGAGTGTGTCCGGTAAAAAAGGGGAAGACCCCTAAATAGGAGACCCGCCCATTATCGTTGTCGAGGAAATAAAAGTGATCGCTGCCATTAATCAGATGGCCCTGTTCCTTGATCGTGTCGAAGAAGAATTGGTAGCAGTTGTGCTCCTCCCCGGTCTCTTCGAACACGATATTACCCTGAGGCCAACAGGTTAAAATCTGTAGGTCGTAGCGGCCCCAGTAACCATAGAAGTAATATTTAAGGAGGTGGTTTCGGATGGCCGATTGGTTAAGTTCCGGCTGGGCCAACTGCTGCCGCAGAATTACATCGCGTAAAATCTGTGTCTCAAGATCTTCCAGGTACATCTCTGCCACCGGATCTTCTTCACGGAGGAGTTGAAAGGATAGATTCTCGACCAATAGTTCGCGGTTTTGCTCTTCCTTGTGAATGGTTAGATCGATGAGCAAAGACCCGGAGAATATGGCAAAAAGCCCGACCAGCCATATAAAAGTATTGTAGGAATGTCTTCCGTCGGTGGTGCGTTTTGTAAATATCATAAAAAGAGCCACCACCCCTGCAAATACCAGGCCCCAGTCACTGTGCCCATAACCCAGTTTCCCGGTTAAAAACATCATCGCCAGGGTGGAAAACACAACAATTATCTCCAGCCATAACTTTGGTAAATGATTAATTAAAAGCCGAATGCTTTTTTCGGTCAGCAAAATAAACGAGAAAAATAACAAGGCGATAATCAATACCTTGACGAGGGCAATGTTGTTTAAATCCAGAACCTTAAAGAAAATGGTGGGCCCGGAAGAGTGCTCCACCAGCTGGTAAATAAGTCGGACAATCACGAGGAAACATACCTCCACAATCATAATGAGGGCCAGAAACAGAGCGCTGGTCACAAAAGGTTTTTGGTGATTCCTGATGAGGAACCGGGGCCATCGGATGAATCGGAAAATCCAGTAAGCGTTCAGGACCAAAAGAATGGCCAATAAGAGGAGGGCTCCCAAGGAAGGCAGCAGGTCCGACATGGCAAAATGAATGGGGGAGAAGAGTCCTGTATGATTAAAGAGGGCCATCTCGTTATGCCAGAATACGATAAAATAGAGCGCAGAGAAAGCGGCCAGGGAACCCAAAAGATAAAGGTTAGCCCATTTGTGTTTAATGGTTTTTCCCATCCATTTAAGAAGCAACAACCACAGTGCAATGAGCCCTATCACATAAAAAAGAATACTAATGGTTGTCTCCGACGGGGAGGATTCGTCTACCTGAGGAGTGCTTATCGAAAACAGGTATTCCCCCTCGAGACCATATACCGGACTATAGGCCGGTTGAGGCTCCCGGGAAAGTTTTACAGATGGGTTGAGACCCGTTGACAGTTGAAAGCTATTGGATAAAAAGTTATTCTCGTAGGGGTAATCTTGTTTGATCAGCGAGAGGCCCACCAGGAGAAAGGAGCCGTGTTGAAATTTTTGTATCAGATACCAGCCATTTTCGAGCTGGATTACGGGTTGATTAAAAAATATAGGGTGTATTCCGGTAACGGGCAGGTTTTGATTCGACCAGGCAACCAGTTGGTTGTTTCGATAGATTAAAAGGCTGTTACCCTTTGATCTGGACAAGGAGTCCATGGTTGCCCAGGCTTGCTCCTGTGAGAGTAATACTTCCGCCGGGAAGTTTTTCAGCATTTCATTCAGAGAGGATTGACGCTTCTGGATGATTTTCTCCAACAGGGAATGGTCAATTTGTTTTTGGTCCTTTTGGGTTAAGAGGCTTTCGGTGAGAACGCCACCCGTCATCCCAATCAGAAACAACACAAAAAAAAGCCCCAACCATTTTCTGCCGGTCATAATATCCGTGTTTGAAGTGTTTTTGGTATTTTTTTCATGGCTGTTCTTTGGTGCCGAGGAATGAAGGTAACAATAACCATGCAATTTTTAGTCGTGGTGGTAGGGTTCTCCTTTTAGAATGGTTAGTGCCCGATAAAGTTGTTCTGCAAAAATTAATCGCACCATCTGATGAGAAAAGGTCATGGGGGAGAGGGATACTTTTAATCCGGCCCGCTGGTATACCTCCTCCGAAAAGCCCCAGGCCCCTCCTATCACAAATACCAATCGGCGCACACCCGTGAGCATCTGTTTTTCCAGGAAGGCTGAGAACTGTCTTGAAGAGAAGGTTTTTCCGCCCTCATCGAGTAAAATCACCAGGTCGGAAGGCTGCACATTTTTTAAAATAAGTTGGCCTTCCTGTTTTTTTAGTTCGGTGACGAGCATGTTTTTTGCATTTTTCACGTCGGGCAGAACCTGCTCTTCAAAAGGAAGATAGTGTTTAAGCCGGGCAAAATACTCGTTAATTCCTTTCTGTAACCATCCGGATGATGTCTTACCCACCATAACCAAAAGGATTTTCATTTCGTATATTTGTATTTATGTCTGGTAAATATTCAGTTTTAATTCTGGTTTGGTTCTTGTAGTGTCTTACCTTCCGGGCAAACCAAATTTTTTGAAGTCCGTTGGATTCAAATTGTAAAATAAAGGGTTTTTTGCCTTATTAACCAATAAAAACAAGGGCTATGCCTTTAAAACAATAAAATAATGGGTGCATTAAGAAAAGTATCAACACTCCTGTTGCTCCTGGTTTGGATGCCGTTGTCCCACCTTCAGGGCCAACCGGAAGAAAGCCAGAGTTTGCCGGAGAAGGTTGTGGTGGCCTTGAAAAAGGGCAACGCCGCCGGGCTTACTCCGTTCTTAAACGAAAGGCTGGAGTTGGTCATCCCCGGGAAGTCGGGAGTTTTCAGCAAGGAACAGGCTTATTTTATTCTCAAAGGTTTTTTTGAGGATCACCCGGTAATCTCCTTTCAGATTCTTCATCATGGAGCCAGAGAAAACTCTACCTTTGTCATTGGCCGGTACAATTGCAGGCAAGGGCAGTACCGTTTTTATTTTCGCATAAAAAACAATCCCCGGGAGCCGGGGCAGATAGTTATACACCAAATAAGAATTGAAAAACAAGATGATTGACCAAAGCATAAAAACCTTCATCATCCAGGCGCTAAATGAGGACGTAGGAGATGGTGATCATTCCTCACAATCGTGCATTCCCGAAGAGGCTACCGGCAAAGTTCAGCTGTTGGTAAAGGAATCGGGTGTTTTGGCAGGCCAACGCATTGCATTCGAAGTGTTTCGTCATCTGCAGCCGGACATCAAGATTGTTCCGCTGTTAAAGGATGGTGATTCCATTGAGCCGGGGGATATTGCTTTTACCGTGGAGGGGAAAGTTTTGACCTTACTTAAGGCCGAGCGTCTGGCCTTAAATATTATGCAGCGCATGAGCGGGATTGCTACACGGACCCGTGAATATGTGAAGCTGGTGGAGGGTTTGCATACGAAAATCCTGGACACCCGAAAAACAACCCCCGGCATGCGTCTTTTGGAAAAGGAGGCGGTAAAAACCGGAGGCGGAGAGAATCACCGAATGGGTCTTTACGACATGGTGATGCTTAAGGATAACCATGTTGACTTCGCCGGTGGCATTGAGAAGGCGATCACAGCCACTCAACTTTATTTAAAGAAGATTGGGAAAGATCTTAAGATCGAGATTGAGGTGAGGAGTATGGAGGAGCTGCACGAGGTGTTAAGGACCGGGGGGGTTCACCGTATTATGCTGGATAATTTTGATCCAACCACAACCCGCGAAGCCGTGAAGTTGATCGATGGCCGGTACGAAACCGAATCATCGGGTGGCATCACCAAAGAAACCCTTCGCGACTATGCTGAGTGTGGGGTGGATTATATCTCGGTAGGCGCGCTCACCCACCATATTAAAAGCCTCGACATGAGTCTGAAAGCAATTTAACAGAGCTTTTAGCTTGCTTTCAGGCGATGGAGGTTGGCTTTTTCAATTTTCTGGGTGGCAAAGTCCAGGCTGATGGTCATGTTTTTCACCTTGTTGGACGGGGTGTCAAACATGGCATCCATCATAATGGTTTCGCATATTGAGCGTAAGCCTCTGGCGCCCAGCTTGAATTCTATGGCTTTGTCGACGATGTAATCCAATACCTCGTTGTCGAACTCCAGGTTGGTGCCGTCTATCTCGAACAATTTTTTGTATTGTTTCACAATTGAGTTCTTAGGTTCTACCAGGATTCTTCTCAGAATATCTCTATCGAGAGGATTGAGGAAGGTGAGTACTGGCAGGCGCCCGATGATTTCGGGTATTAATCCAAAGGCCTTTAAATCCTGGGGGGCCACATATTGGAGCAGGTTGTGTACATCTATTTGCTCCTTGGTTTTGCTGGCCGAATAGCCAACCACCTTGGTGTTAAGTCGTTGGGCGATTTTCCGTTCTATTCCGTCGAAAGCGCCGCCGCAAATAAACAATATGTTCTTGGTATCTACGGGAATCATCTTCTGGTCGGGGTGTTTACGTCCTCCCTGTGGTGGAACGTTAACCACCGATCCTTCGAGCAGTTTCAAAAGTCCTTGTTGTACGCCTTCGCCGGAGACATCTCTGGTAATGGAGGGGTTGTCGCTTTTGCGGGCGATCTTGTCTAATTCATCAATAAAAACAATTCCCTTTTCGGCGGCCTCCACGTTGTAATCGGCAACCTGCAGCAAACGTGTCAGGATGCTTTCAATGTCTTCACCCACGTAACCGGCCTCGGTAAGTACCGTGGCATCCACGATGGTAAAAGGAACGTGCAACATTCGGGCAATGGTTCGGGCCAACAGGGTTTTTCCGGTTCCTGTTTCACCCACCAGGATGATGTTCGACTTTTCAATCTCGACCTCGTCGCCCTGGTCTTTTTGCATCAATCGTTTATAATGGTTGTAAACCGATACCGAAAGATATTTTTTGGCCTCGTTTTGTCCAATGACGTACTGATCAAGAAAAGCTTTTATTTCGTAGGGTTTCAACAGCTGAATGGTGTTGACATCAAAAGAATTTTTCTTTTTTTGTTCCTCCTCCAGGATGGCGTGAGCTTGTTCAATACAGCTGTCGCAAATATGCCCCGAAACGCCTGCAATCAACAAATTGGTGTCTTTTCTGTTTTTTCCGCAAAATGAGCATTTATCCATAACAAACTACCTCTTTAATCTTCTCAAATGAATAATAAAGAAATGCTGAAAATGCCCTTATGGCAAATCCAGCATTTCACTCTAAATATATATTGACCAATTACTTATTGTTGTTACGTGTAAGCACTTCGTCAATCATTCCGTAAGCTTTTGCCTCTTCTGCCGTCATCCAGAAGTCTCTGTCAGAGTCTTTTTCCACTTTTTTATAGGTGTTGCCACTGTGTTCGGCAATAATATTATAGAGCTCTTTCTTCAGTTTTTGGATCTCCCGCGCTGTAATCTCGATGTCGGAAGCCTGGCCTTGTGCTCCACCCATAGGCTGATGAATCATCACCCTGGAGTGTTTAAGCGCAGACCTTTTTCCTTTGGTTCCGGCGGTGAGCAAAACGGCCCCCATAGAGGCTGCCATACCTGTACAGATGGTGGATATGTCGGATGAGATAAACTGCATCGTGTCATAAATTCCCAATCCTGCATGCACCGACCCACCCGGGGTGTTGAAATAGATGGAGATATCCTTTGAGGGATCTGCCGACTCCAGGTAAAGCAGCTGAGCCTGAATAATATTGGCGACATAATCGTCGATGGGCAGACCCAAAAAGATGATGCGGTCCATCATTAACCGGGAGAATACGTCCATCGAAGCCACATTTAACTGCCGCTCCTCAATAATCGTTGGGGAGATGTAGCTGCTGCTGATCGAGGTGTATTTGTCGAGTACTAAACTGTTAATACCCATGTGCCCGGTGGCATATTTTCGAAAATCTTTTGGATCAATCATAACCTTGTTTTTTCTATTTTAGAATCTACTAAGTTAATAAAAATTGTTGGAGTCGGCAGGCTTTTGCAATGAGGTTATTCTTCTTCGAAAAGGGTATTGAACTCTTCGCGCGAAACCTCTTTAGTCTCCAGCTTGATGGCTTCTTTGATAAATGCCATTACCTTATCGTTGATCGCTCCCTCGGCATAGGTGCGTTGTTGATCTTCTTTTTGAAGCATGTCAGCCACGTAATTGTCGAGGTAATCGTCGGGGATGCTGTTCAGTCCATACTGCATAAACTGCATGCGCGCCGATTTTTTGGCAAAATTAACCACTTCTTCATTTTCAATCTTCAGGTCATTTGACTTGACGATCTCATTACGAATCAATTGCCATTTTAAGTCGTCGAGAAATCGGGGCATTTCTTTCTC
Source organism: Marinilabiliaceae bacterium (assembly GCA_041583495.1). Classification (GTDB taxonomy): domain Bacteria; phylum Bacteroidota; class Bacteroidia; order Bacteroidales; family Marinilabiliaceae; genus JBFHFS01. Next base: position 12,527 of record JBFHFS010000030.1, read on the forward strand.
AATTTGCTCGTCGGTAACTTGTTCCTCGTTTTGATTGGTTGCTTTCAGCCAACGCTTGAGAAACTCCTCAGGCAGAGCCACTTCCAGCTTCTCCATGAGTTTCTTTTTGGCATCGATGGAGAACTTATAATCCGATTCCATTTGATGGGTGCGTTCGAGGTCTTCTTTTACCTTGTTGTTAAATTCCTCCTCGTTATTTACCACTCCCGGGCCAAAAAGCTGGTCGAACAGTTCCTGGTTCAGTTCGGGATCGATATATTCAGTGATTTCCTGGATGGAGAAAGAGAAGTTGCCGGTCACTTCCTCGGCCTGCTCTTTGGTGATCTTCAACAGGTAAGACAGTTCGGTTTCGTTGGGGAAGGCAGTTTTTGGATCAACGGTCACCACATCGCCCACCTTGGCACCGATAAAGAGGGCCTTCACCTTTTCGTCTTTCAGCACGGCCAGCGACAGCATGGAGTCCTTGGCGGTGATGCCACCGTCCAATGCCTTGCCGTCTTTGTCGAGTTGGGTGAATTCACCCTTGAGGATGCTGTTTTCTCCAGCCTCTTCGCGTGGTTCGGTTTTGCCAAATCGGCTGGTTAAATTTTTCTTATAACCATCCATCATGTCGTCGGTAATGTCGATCTGATAGTAGGTAATTTTTTCGCGTTTGGTTAACTTAACTTCCAGCTCGGGAGCCAGGGCCACATCAAAGGCGAATTCAAAATCGTTGGATTTGTCAAAGTCGATGGTTTTTTGCGACTCCGAAGGCAACGGCTCTCCCAGTATATTCAACTCATTCTCGGTGATGAATTTGGAGAGGTTCTCTGAAACCAGCTTGTTGATTTCGTCAACCAGAACAGCTTTACCATACATCTGCTTAACCAGGCCAGCGGGAACCTTTCCAGGTCTGAACCCGGGCATATTAACTTTTTTACGATAGTCCTTCAGGACTGTATTTACCCTTGACTCGTAGTCATCATTCTGGATAGAAAGCCGGATTACGGCATTCAAATCATCGAGTTGTTCCTTTGCTATATTCATGTGTGATTGGTTTGTTGCCTCTTTCGTTATCATAGGAAACGACTAATGAGAGGGCATGATCGGTTCAAAATTACTTTGTGTAAAAACGACTGCAAAGATAATGAAGGGATTACAACCTGCCAAACAGATATATAAGAACTGTTTCAGGACGGGTGGTAATGCCTTCGGGGTATTAATGCCGGCATTAAAAAAACCGCCTCAACCCGACTATCATTGTCAGCGAAGGCGGTTTTTTTCAAGTGCGGACGAAGGGACTCGAACCCCCACGCCTCTCGGCACCAGATCCTAAGTCTGGCGCGGCTACCAATTACGCCACGTCCGCTTTTTTTTAGCGCTGCAAAGAACGACATTTTTTGAAAAACTTCCAATTCTTTGCGAAAAAAAACTTCAACACTATTTTTCCAGGTTGCCGGAGGGGCTGAATCGCCGTTTGCGGAGTTCAAAATCATCCCCCAGATAAACTCTTCTCACATCGGGGTCTTCGGACAGTTCTTCGGCAGTTCCGGACTTTAATATTTTTCCTTCAAATAATAAATAGGCCCGGTCGGTGATGGAAAGTGTTTCGTGCACGTTGTGATCGGTGATGAGGATGCCGATATTTTTATATTTCAGGCGGGCCACAATCTCCTGTATGTCGCGAACAGCAATGGGATCAACACCGGCAAAGGGTTCATCCAGCAGAATAAACCGGGGATTGATGGCCAGAGCCCTGGCAATTTCCGTTCGGCGGCGTTCGCCTCCCGAGAGCTGGATGCCCAGGCTTTTTCGAATGTGGCTGAGACCGAATTCTTTGATCAACTCTTCCAGCCGATCCTTTTGGTAGGCTTTATCAAAATTGGTCATCTCCAACACGGCTTTTATGTTGTCTTCCACACTTAACGCCCTGAAGACACTTGCCTCCTGCGCCAGATAGCCGATTCCTTTTTGTGCCCTCCGATAGACCGGGTCGCCCGTAATTTTGTCCTCGTTTAAATATATTTCACCGCCATTGGGGGTTATCAGACCCACCATCATATAAAAGGTGGTGGTTTTGCCGGCCCCGTTGGGTCCCAATAGCCCCACAATCTCGCCCTGCCTCACCTCTACCGAAACGCCCTTGACTACGGTGCGGTTTCGGTAGCGCTTCACCAACTGGTGGGTATGTAGCTTTAAAGAAGTGTTTTCCATTTAAGTATTAATAACGAACCTCAACAATAACGTGGCACCGATAAAAAAATGGTTTATTCGGTTGTCCCATATTCGGCTGCGTCCCTCTTTCTTTTGTTCTTTTCAACACGAACTGCAATAACTATGCCTGCTTCATAGAGTAAGATCAAAGGCATGCAAACCATCACCTGGCTGATGACATCGGGGGGGGTAATGATGGCCGCCACCAATAAGCTGGCCACGATGGAGTGTTTTCGGTATTTCCTCAAAAATTCCGCGGATACCAGTCCCACTTTACTTAAAAAGTAAATGAAAATGGGTAACTCAAACAATACCCCGCTGGCCAGAACGATGGAAGCCACTGTAGAGATATAGGAGCTCAGATTGACTATATTCTCAACTTTCTCACTTACCTGATAGTTTCCTAAAAAATGTACCGAAAGAGGACAAATAATATAGTAGGCAAACAAAATCCCCATGGTAAACAGGGTGGAAGCGAAAAAAATAGCTCCTTTACTGTGCTCAATCTCCTGCCGGTACAAGGCCGGCCTTACAAACCGCCAGAATTCCCAAAAGATGAAGGGGAAAGCCGCCACAATACCCGCCAGAAAGGCGATCCATAAGTGGGTGGTGAATTGTCCCGACATATTTATGTTTTGGAACTTAAGTTGCACCTGATTGATACAGAGGGAAGGCATGTCAACATTTTTCGACAACCTGCAGAGCAGCTCATTGGTGAAAAAGTCAGGATTGCTGGGCCCTAGCAGGATTACATCAAACAGAATGTGTTTGAAAACAAAGGCCAATATGGCAAACACAAAGACGTACAGAAAGGAGCGCACAAGGTGCCACCGTAATTCTTCCAGATGTTCCAGAAAGGACATCTCGGTTTTGGTTTTGTCAGTCATAATTAAGTTGCAGCTTACCGGTAAACATTGTGCGAAGATAAAAACACTTAGCAAATATGTTGGGATTCCTCACGGATTTTTATACCTTCATGAAGCCGATTGTTCCACTAAGCCGTGAAATTTCGGTTTTTTTGTGCACGAAGATTAATAGGATTTGGGATTATTCGCTATATTCGACTAAATTTGTTTGTTTCGCTAGTTTCAAAGGAAATGCAAATGAGCTGTTTTAGGATCTGAGTGAGTGTTTTTTGAGCTTCGGGGATGTTATTTTAGGCTGTTTGTGAATACATATAAATAGAAAGATAGCTGGTATTATTATGACAAAACATGTCGACCTAACTAGTCATTTGAAAAGATATTTTGGGTTTGATACCTTTAAGGGGAATCAGGAGGATATTATTAAAAATGTGTTGGATGGCAAAGACACCTTTGTTTTAATGCCCACGGGGGGAGGTAAATCTCTTTGTTATCAGCTGCCATCACTGATTCTCAATGGGACGGCCATTGTTATTTCGCCGCTTATCGCTCTGATGAAAAACCAGGTAGATGCCATGCGTACCTTTAGTGAGGATGATGGCATCGCTCATTTTTTAAACTCTTCCCTTACCAAAGCGGCCATCCAGAATGTCAAAGACGATGTGATATCCGGCAAAACCAAATTGCTGTATGTGGCTCCGGAGTCCCTGACAAAGGAAGAGAATATTCAGTTTTTAAAACAAGTACCCATTTCGTTCTATGCTGTTGACGAAGCCCACTGTATCTCCGAGTGGGGTCATGATTTCAGACCTGAATATCGCCGAATTAAGCCCATCATCTCCGAGATCGGAGAGGCTCCCGTTATTGCCCTAACGGCAACGGCAACGCCCAAGGTGCAGCATGATATTCAAAAAAACCTGGGGATGCTTGACGCCTGTGTTTTCAAGTCGTCGTTTAATCGTCCCAATCTGTTTTACGAGATACATCCCAAGATTGATGCTACACGGGAAATCATAAAATTACTCAAGGCCTACGAGGGAAAATCGACTATTATTTATTGTCTTAGCCGCAAGAAAGTTGAGGAGCTCGCAGAGAATCTTCAGGTGAATGGAATAAAAGCCTTGCCCTACCATGCCGGGATGGATGCCGCCACCCGGTCGGGTAATCAGGATAAATTTCTAATGGAAGAGGTGGATGTGATTGTAGCCACCATTGCCTTTGGAATGGGTATCGATAAGCCGGATGTCAGAATGGTTATTCATTATGACATCCCCAAGAGCCTTGAAGGCTATTACCAGGAAACAGGTCGTGCCGGAAGGGATGGAGGCGAAGGCCGATGCGTGACCTTTTACAGCTATAAAGACATTCAAAAACTCGAGAAATTTATGCAGGGGAAACCCCTTGCTGAGCAGGAGATTGGCAAACAACTGTTACTTGAAACGGTGGCCTATGCCGAAACCTCCTTATGCCGTCGTAAGGTGTTGTTGCACTATTTTGGGGAGACCTATACCGACGAGAGCTGCGATGCCTGTGATAATTGTCTCCATCCCAAGGAAGAGTTCGAAGGACAATCCTATATTTTGCAGTTGCTTGAAGCGGTTTCGGAGTTGAAGGAACGGTTCAAAACGGAACATGTTATAGATGTTCTGACGGGTGTAAAAACCAGTATGGTGAAGTCGTACGGACATGATGAACTGGAAATTTTTGGATCGGGAGATGAGGCGGATGAGAAACTATGGCATGCCGTGGCCCGCCAGTCGCTTGTCTCGGGTTTTATTACCAAAGACATAGAGAATTACGGGTTGTTAAAGATGACCGAGAAGGGGCATCAATATCTTGCCAATCCCTACAGTATTAGTCTAACACGCAACCATGATTATGGAGAGCTGGAGGAGGATACCAAGGCCGCAGGAGGCACCGCCGCCGCTGATACTGAATTGTTCACAATGCTTAAAGATCTGCGCAAACAAATTGCCAGGAAAAAAAACCTACCGCCCTTTGTGATCTTTCAGGATCCATCTCTAGAAGCCATGGCCACCTATTACCCTGTGAGCCGCGAAGAGCTGCAAAACATGCCCGGGGTTGGAGCCGGAAAGGCTGCCCGGTTTGGAAAAGAGTTTATCGAGCTCATCAAAAAACATGTAGAGGCCAATGAAATAGAGAGGCCTATCGACATGGTGGTTAAATCGGTGGCCAACAAAAGTAAAATGAAGATTTCCATCATTCAGAATATCGACCGTAAGGTGCCTCTGGAGGATATTGCCGAATCCAAGGGGATAGAGATAAGGGATTTGCTAAAAGAGTTGGAATCCATAGTCTATTCTGGTACCCGTGTTAACATCGACTACCACATCGATCAGGTGATGGATGAAGAGCATCGCGACGATATCTTTTTCTACTTTAAAGAGGATGCCGAATCTGATGATATCACCACGGCACTTAACGAATTGGGCGAAGACGAATACTCTGAAGATGAGATCCGTATGGTGCGCATCAAGTTCATTTCCGAAGTGGGTAATTAATCCGGTTTTGATCGGTTGAGAGCGAGTTGCTCATCAGGAGTTAAAATTTTATTCGGGTCTGAAGTGTCACCTCCGTTTTGGTATTGGTTGGAATAAGATTGTAGCCTGAGCCGGATTCTTCCCTGTCGGAATAGACCCAGCGTCCAGCCCTTACCCACAGGTGCCAGTAAGGTTTCAGCTTATAGTTGATTAGCAATAGGTACCGGCTGCCGGCGCCAGAATAAGCCGGCACCGAGAATTGGTACAGCACCTCTGGCTCGTAGGTGTAAAGACGGGCATCGAAATGGTTGGCATCAAACAGGGCATAACGGCAGGTAACCGTAAGTTTCTTCTTTAGCGCCATCACCCTTAAATCCTGGGCCAGCATCATTCCTCTGAAATGACCTTCGGGGTTGTTCACAAGATGCCATTGGGCAATCGTTGCCGATTGCCAGTTTTCTTCCGGGTTATATGTGTATTGTAGTTTAAGTTGATCGTGTGTGATGGTTCCCAGACTCATCTCAGGGGTTTGGGAGGTCCAGTTTCCAGGCTTTTGGCGGTGTCGGTACCGTACCAGCAGATTTTGTCCTCCTGACAATTTTTTTTGTCCCTGGAGGAGCCAGTCATAACCGTTTGAAGGGCCGTTTAATTGGTATTTTAACCAGTTAAACTGATAACGGTCAAAATAGGAGGCCACCACCCATCTGCCCGGCAATTGCCATTCCATACCCACATAGAGACCTTGTTCCCCTGCAAAACTGCTGCTTTCGGAGAGCGGACCAGCCAATGGCGCCTGATACTTTTTGGGGAAAGATCGGTATCCAAGGGCCAGCGAAAATCCCGGAGCCGGTTCCCAAACCAACCCGTTCCATGTGGCAGGATGGCTGAACTCATCCATGGCCAATTCGCCGAAGAACAGAATGCCACGGGTTGCCATTGTGTAGGCAACCCAGGTGTTTTGATTGGTCTTACCCCTGAAGTAGAATTGATTATACAGTTCATTGGCGGGGATAAGCGGTTTGTTAAGATGGTAATAGAGATGTCCTGCTTCCAGTGTGAGCCAGCGGTCTCTGTAGGTTATTTTGCTGCCTGCGGCCATTTCTGTTACGTTATGTCGTTGGTTTAACTCCGTTTCTGTGCGATGGAGACCATCTGTTCTGATGCTGGTTAACCACTCCCGGCCTGTGCTATCGGATTGTATTCGAGCGGATTGATGCCTCAGAGAAAAAAAGGGGGTCATCTCTATGGAGCCTTTCCCGATGGTGAAATACCCACCGCGAAGACCGGTGGATTCTGAGGCAGACAGAGAGGGTCTGAAGGAGGGGCCCCGGTTGCGAATGGAGGTTGCCATGGCACTTTTACGTGCGGGCATTCCGGATCGCACAACCAGGCCCTGTCCTGCCGCCATGCTGTATTGGCCCACAACTGCCTCACGCAGCCAACCGGCCTTAGGTTGGTAACGCAGATAGCCGGTGGTTAAATCCACCCCGGGGAGGTAGGTGTTGAAAATAGGTTCGCCGGGATCCTTCTCTGCGATGAACCCGGCACTAAAAGGTCTATTTGTCTGTGCCTCAATGCGCAGGTAGTGTTTGAAACGATCTCCTTTAAAGACCGCATCCTCCTCTTCATCTGCCTCATAACCCAGGGCTTTTTCGAGTTGCAATCGCGAGCGGAGAAAAATGTCTCCCCACATCTTCCAGGGCTGTTTTTTGTCCACGGGAGAACCCAGAAAAACAATGGGTTCCATCTGACGTATGGTCTCCTGAGGAAGCCCCTCCACCGTTTGTAATTCAAAGATGGAATAGAACGGGCCATTTACATATCGCTTAAACAGGATGTTTTCTATCTGAATATCGCTTAAAAAGAATATTCTCTCCAGATCTTCGCGGCGGGCGGTGTTAAGATTTATGGGTGAGCGTGTCAGAGATAGTAAATCCTCTACCAAAAAAGAGAGGTCTTCTTGTTCGGTGTCCGAGGCATAGAGCTCTGCCAGGTCTGAAGCCCACTGCCGCAGGTCGGGCTCGTATTGTGCGGTAAGTATCTGGCCGCCCATCAGGCAGCAGAAAACGATACATGATCTGATTAAGTAGTGACTCTTTTGATGTTTCAAAACCCGAATGTTTTATCTTCTTTCAGGGAATGTATAGCTTAGACCGGCCGATGAGCTGAACCCCAGGGGATCGTGGTGGTTTACTGAAATATCAAATTGGCAATGGTGCCATTTTAATCCGCACCCAACGGCGAGTCGAACGGGTTGGTCCGAGATCGCCCCTCTTATCACCACCGAAGGGTGTACCGCGGCCTCCATCTGCAGAGCATAGTGCTGAGTGGGAGCCTGGGATTGATGCATCAAATCGATAATGATATTAACCTCCGGGGAAACGTGGTAGGTGAGGGCCAGTGCCAGTGCCGAGGGGAATATTTGTTCTGTATCCTGTTGGATGATTTTTGCCCCTGCCGGGTTGAGAGCCATGACTCCCACCATGAGGGCCGGGGTGGGCGAAAAGCGCATTCCTGCATCCAGGATAAAGGTCCCATCGTTTTCAATGCCACCAATGCCCCTTAAAAGGTAAGCCAACCGCACCCCCATATGAAGCCGGGGTGACATCTTCCGGGATACCCCTGCCGAAAATCGTTGAAGTGAAAAAAGGGAATGGCCGTAATGTACGTAGCCTGCCGAGGCGATGACCAGGGGAGTGGGCAGATAGGCAAAAGCGGATTTCGAACTCAGGCTCTCCAGCCCAAAAGCATTGTGATAGCCCATTCCTGCAATGGGCCCGGCAAGGGTAGACAGGCCGGCCGGGTTGGCAAATTGTGCCCAGGCCGTGGTATCCCCTGCCCCCGAAAGGCCCATGCCTGTTGAGGCAGGGGACTGGAAATCATTTGTTTGGGCTGCTCCCAGAGAGACCAGAAGGAGAAGAACCCCCGTTAGGAAGCGGGATTTCATTTTGGTTGAAGGTTTTTTTTATAATTGTCCGCTATAGACAATATAAAAATTTCCTCTAATAACCACAACCCCAAATTAATGGGAGAGAGAAGAAAGGTGATGATTAGACCCTTTTCTAACGCCCCACTCTATTGTTATTCCTTTGCGGGCCAGCTCAGATTGGGGGTATCGCCCATGGTTATTTTCATTTCGCCCCCTTGAATCAGATCGCTGTGCCGCAGAGAGGTTCCGGTAAGCGTCTCCCCATTAAGGGTGACTTTCTGGATGTACAGGTTGGTCTCGCTATTGTTGATGGTTTCTATACTAAACCGTTTTTTGTCGGGAAGGGCAATCTCGATGGTGTCGAAGAGAGGACTTCCCAGTTGGTATTCCCCGCTGGCAGGGTTGAAGGGGTAAAAACCCATTGCCGAGAATACATACCAGGCCGACATCTGACCGCAGTCTTCGTTGCCGCTGAGTCCATCGGGCTGGTCGGAGTAAAGGGTAGACATGATTTGGCGCACTTTTTCCTGTGTTTTCCAGGGTTGGCCCGCCAGATTGTAGAAATAGGCCACGTGGTGGCTGGGCTCGTTTCCGTGCGCATATTGCCCAATGAGTCCGGAGATATCCGGAGAGGCATGCTCTCCTTTTAAGCCCTGACTGATGCTGAAGAGGGAATCCAGTTTGGTGATAAAGGCCGAAGATCCACCATAAAGATCGATAAGACCCTGGGGATCCTGGGGCACAAACCAGGTGTATTGCCATGCATTTCCCTCGGTATAGTCATCGTCGCGGTGTTTGCTGTAAAGGGGGTCGAACGGTACTTTCCATTTTCCGCTGCTTAATTTTCCGCGCATAAAGCCGGTATGGGCATCAAAAAGGTTCTGGTAGTTTTTAGACCGTTCCAAAAACAGGTTATAAACCACCTGGTTATTTAAGGATTTGGCCATTTGGGCGATACACCAGTCATCATAAGCATACTCAAGGGTTTTGGAAACCGATTCATTTTCCAGGTCGGAGGGGATGAAACCAAATTCGCGATAATAATCGATACCCCCTTTGTTTTGTGTGGCGCTGGTGATCATCGCCTCGAGTAACTCAAGTCCATTCATGTCGGGCAGAAGGCCTTTAAGCCAGGCATCAGTAATCACCGGGATGGCATGGTAGCCAATCATGGTGTTGGTTTCGTTGCCCACCAGTTCCCAAACGGGGAGAAGTCCTCCCTCGTGATAGATGGCCATAAATGATTGAACAAAAGACTGTACTTTTTGGGGCTGGGTGATGGTGAAAAGAGGATGGTTGGCCCTAAAGGTGTCCCAGAGTGAGAACACGGTGTATCGGTCAAATGTTCCTGCTTTATTTATCTGGTTATTCAAACCCTTGTACTCTCCATTGAGATCGCTGTGAAGGTTTGGCGCTATCATGGTGTGATACAGGGCGGTGTAAAAAGTTTTGAGAACCGCAGTGTCTGTCGACTCTACCTTTATTTTTTGCAGCTCTGTTTCCCAAACAGCAGCGGTTTTGTGGCGAACTTCATCGAAGTCCCAACCCGGAAGCTCTTCATCAAGGCTTCGGATGGCCCCCTCGATACTGGCAGAGGATAGCCCTACCTTGACCAGAATCTTTTCATCCTTGCCGGTGGAAAAGCCCATTACAGCTTTTGCTCCGGGAGCTTTAACCGTGGAGGCGGTATCCATTTCCCATTCCTTAATGGTATGGAAGCGTTCAAAAGGTTTACTGGTTCGAAGGGCAAAATAAACTTTTTGATCGGTTGCCCAGCCGGTAGAATAGCGGTAACCGGTAATTAAATCCTCACCGGCTCGTTCTATGTAGGTCTCCAGTGCTTTATCCCAGTTGATGGCAAACCCCAGATCCATGATCAGGGAAGCTTCATTTGATTCAGGGAAGGTGTAGCTGTGAAAGCCGGCATGGGGTGTGGCGGTCAACTCTGCCAGGATGCCCGGATCTTCCAGATAGACGCTGTAGTAGCCCGGGGAGGCGGACTCTTTCTGATGTGAAAAGGTTGATTTATAGGGATCCATGAAATCAGCGCCTTGGTATGAGGAGTCGGAGACTATCGGCTGGATGGCGGGCATCACCAGGATGTCGCACAGATCGCCAATGCCGGTGCCGCTCAATTGCATATGCGTGAAACCGACGATTTCGGAAGAGGAATGGTGATACCCCGAAACCCAGTCCCATCCGCCAGTGCCATTATTTGGACTGAGTTGCACCATTCCAAAAGGGGTGGTGGCTCCTGGAAAAACATGGCCATGGCCTCCGGTTCCTATAAACGGGTCTACCAATGAAACCAGTTCCAGATTGTTCCTAAGGTTTCTGATTTGGCATCCGCTCAAAAGCAATATGATTAGGAAAAGGGAATAGAGGGCTTTGTACGGTTTTTGCATTTTCATCTCACAAAATTTATTTATTTTTTAAAAGCATTTGATCAATTGGCACTTTTTATAGGGGATTGTTTCATGTGCCTTTGGTGTCAATTTTTTTCAAACGGGAACTAAATCATTAAAAAACAGTTCTAAATCAAGGGTTAATCCCGGGGGCTCGAAACTAAAACATTTTTCGCTTAAACAGGGTTCTTTCTCGCTCCTTTTTTTTCCCAAAATAATAGGACAAGTCCAGAAATGGCAAGACTTGAAACATGTTGCTCCCCAGATTTCCAAACGAGAGCAAATAACCTATAGAGCCCGAAAAATGCTGGTTGAAAAAGAGCTCTGCAGAGGTTTGTTGTTCAATCGCAGCAATTCTTGGGAAGTCGTTTTGGAGAATTCTTATGGCGGCATGTCCAAAGATGCTGGAAGTCATGGTCCAATCGGCCTGAACATTGGTGGTGAGTAACCAACCCTTGCCGGCGTAGGCCTGGCTGCGTGGGCTAATGAAGTGTTCGTCGGGGATCAGAATCTGTTCATCGCTAAAGGGAAAACCCACATCCACGGCTATCCCTCCCGAGAGGACCAGATAGGGTTGACCGGATTTACAGTCCAGTGCATCGAAAAAAGGACGGCTAAGGATAATTTGATTCTTTATGGAAAGGATGAGCGGTGCATTGGAAACGGAGTCGGCCAAAAAATTGGTTTGCCCATTTTTAACATAACTGAGGCCCGGGGTTGCCGAATAGATGCCATGAAGGGAAGAGAGGATCCATTTCTTGTGGAGATAGTTTTTCTTGACAAACAGGTTGGGCACCCAATAGTTAAGACCCATCCATGAACTCAATTCCAGATCCCCGCTAAGGCCAAACCGGGAAGGAGACGAAAGGGCCAGGTTTCCGGCATGCTTGTAGGAGGTATTGGCCGAGGCTGCACTCCAGATGAAGTCGTTGCGTTGATAATTAGAGCCTGCACCCATCGGCTGAAGCGGGTTAAAGGTCGTCTCCGGGCTGGTTTCTTGTTTGCGTTTTTCGAGATTACTGGTGGCTTTCCGGATGCTACTCTTCTTCCTGAAGGGCCAGATCTGAGCCTCCACTGAGGGGGTTAACAGAGGTAAGGTCATTATCAGGAACATCAACCAGAGAGCCTTCATCTCCTGCAATTTTTTAATTTCTTTTATCAATTTCAGTCTCTTGGGGGTTAATTGCAATAATAATTTATGAATGTGTTCTTTCTCTTGACCGGGATGGGTCAATGATCGATCAGTTTCTTGTGTTCGAATAACAAATAAACGGGTTCTTTTTGCACTTAGTGTTATCGGAATAGATTTTTTTTTAATGAGGTGAAAACCAAAACCGGTGTTTAGGGTTATTATTAAGTTGAACCAAGCTAAGATCTGTCAAAATTATGTTTATGAGGATTAAATTTTTTTTGGTGGTCGGTTTTTTATGGTTTTTTCCGGAAATGAATCGGTCGGAAGAGCCAGACACCCTTGCTTTTACGCTTCAACAAGCCATGAGTTATGCTTCGCAGCATGCCTTTCAGAAAATCAGCTCCGATTATGATGTTGAATCGGCCAGGAAGAAGATCTGGGAAACCTTTGCCACCGGGTTGCCTCAGGTGGATCTCAATGGCAGGTACAACCATTCCATTGATGTTCCGGTGAGTCTTTTGCCGGCCGAAATTATCCCTGAAGATATGCGGCCCCCGGGTACGGGGCCTGGAGATAAGATTCCGATCTCGTTCTCAACGGCTTATGATGCCAACTATTCGGTGTCGGTATCGCAAATGTTGTTGGATGGCTCCTGGTTTGTTGGCTTGCAAGCTGCCCGGGTGTTCCTTGAAATGGCTCATCAACAGGCCGAGAAGACAGAGATTGAAATCCGCGAGGGGGTTGCCAGGGCCTATTTTTTGGTGTTGGCCGCCCGCAAAAATTTAACAGCATTTGAAGAAAATCTGAAGGTTAATGAGTCTATTCTCGCCGAAACCAGGGCTCTTTTCGAAAATGGGTTTCGGGAGTCCATGGATGTCTCCCAAATAGGGCTTTTGGTGCGTGATGCTCAAAAAAAGATTCTGGAAGGTAAGCGAAACGAGGAGGTGGCCCTGGCGGTGTTGCGCTTCTCAATGGGTTTGAAGGAAGATCAGCCTCTTTCGCTGGGAGATGACCTGGGTCAGCTGACCTCTTCGGCCATTTTGGGGAATGAGACGTTGGGAAACCGGGTTTTGGATGATCATGTGGATTACCGGATGGCTCTGACCAATGAGGAGGTCCAAAGTCTACAGCTAAAAAACCTGAAAGTACAGTATCTTCCAAAGCTCGAAGCATTTTACACCTTTCAGAAAACCGGCTATAACGATCAATGGAACCTGTTCGACCAGGAATGGTACAAGGCTCAGTTTATCGGGGTTTCTCTCACCATGCCAATCTTCTCGAGTGGCATGCGCCAGGCGCAGGTGAAACAGCAAAGCCTGGCACTTCAGAAGAGTCAAAATGAGCGTGAGATGACCGCACGCAGTCTGAAAACCCAATATCTTACGGCCCTTACTGAGTTTAACAGTGCCATCGATCAGTATGATCTTACCCGCGAAAGTCAGGAGCTCGCTCTGGATATTTACGAAAAGACCCGGGTGAAGTTTAAAAATGGGATCGTGGGAAGTTTTGAACTAACCCAGCAACAGGGTCAGTATATTCAGGCTCAGATAAATCATGTGCAAACTGCCCTGGCGTTGATGAATGCCAGGATCAATTATCTAATGGCAGTAGGGGATTTATAGTTGACAGCCAGACTTTAAGTTCATTAAGTATTTTGGTCCTTTCCTTCCGGGACCTTTTCTGGTAAACCCGGGCAGGCCACACAAATCAAGCGGAAAATGGATGAAACGGGGTTTTTAATGGTGAAAAAAATATTTCTATGAAATCAATTGTATTCTTTTTATTTACAGTTTTCCTGGTGGTTTTATCGGGTTGCGGTGCCGGGGTTCCCGGAGAAGAGCCATCGAAGGAAGAACAGCTCAGTGAATATAAATTCCAGGTGAAGGAGCTGGAGGGTAAGATAGCTCTTCTGGAAGAGGAGTTAAACCAGGGCACTTCAGACCACAAGGTGAAAGTGAGGTTGACGGAGCTCGAGCCGCGTCTTTTTGAGCATTTCATTGAGGCAGTTGGGATTGTACATACCGACCAGAATGTGGTTGTGAGTGCCGAAACCATGGGGGTTATAACTTCCATCGAGGTGAAGGAAGGTCAGAGGGTGCATAAAGGCCAGGTGTTGGCCCGTCTCAAAACCGAGACCATCGAGCGCTCTATTCAGGAGCTGAAAGTTAATCTGGCTCTGGCCACAACCCTCTTTGAGCGTCGAAAAATCTTGTGGGACCAGAATATCGGCAGTGAGGTTGAGTTTCTGCAGGCCAAATCGGAGAAGGAAGCGCTTACCCAGCGATTGGAAGGGATGGAAGCCCAGCTGGAAATGGCTGTGATAAAAGCACCTGTGACGGGGGTGGTGGATGACCTGATTCAAAACCAGGGTGAAATGGCCGGGCCTTCCATTCCCTTTGCCAGAGTGGTGAACCTGGATGAGGTTTATATTACGGCCGCTGTGGCTGAGACCTATCTTAACCGGATCCGGGCCGGTGATTCGGTGTGGGTCGAAGTGCCTGTTTTGGGGCTCGAAAGAAGTGCAATCATTTATAGAACCTCCTCGGTCATCGATCCTGATAGCCGAAGCTTTAATGTGCGCGTGAATCTGTCAAATCGCGATAACCGGTTGCAGCCCAATTTAATGGCTAAGCTTAAGATGAGGACCCTCCGTGTTTCCAACGCCTTAATTGTACCTTCCATCCTGGTGAAAAGGGATTTTGATGGAGATTTTATTTTTGTGGGGGAGGCTAATGATGACGGGCAAATGGTGGCGCGAAAGAGATATATCACTACCGGGGAAAAAGATAATAACCGGCTGGTGGTAACAAGTGGTCTGGATTCCGGTAATCAGCTCATTTCCGAAGGGTTTGCCCAGGTGGTTGATGGCTCTTTGCTTAATGTTCATCCCTAAACTATTGCTTAATGAAGGATTCACCGGAAACTGAAGAAAGACAAGTGGTGGAACGTAATTTTCGGCCTACCCTTTGGGCGCTGAAAAATAAAAACACGATTTTTATTCTCACCGTTTTCCTCTTTTTAGCAGGATTGATCTCCTATAACAGTATGCAAAGGGAGCTCTTCCCCGAGATCGTGGTGCCCTACATCATGGTGCAAACCTCCTATCCCGGAAACAGCCCTCCCGACATCGAAAACCTGATTACCCGACCCATCGAAAAGGAGTTGAAAGGACTCAATGGTGTTAAACGGCTTTCCTCATCGTCCTATCAGGATATGAGCCTTATCATGGTCGAGTTCGAAACGGATGTGGAGGTTCAGAAGGCTCTTCAGGAGGTGAAAGATCAGGTGGATAAGGCCAAAAGTGAATTGCCCGAGGACCTGGATACGGATCCCATTGTCGAAGACATCGATTTCTCGGAATTCCCCGTGTTGAATATCAACCTGTCGGGCGATTACAGCATTATCGAGCTTAAAAAATTTGCCGAAGACCTGCAGGAGGATGTGGAGGCCATGCGGGAGGTGCGTGAAGCAGACATCAAAGGGGTGGATGAGCGTGAGATCAAAATTCATGTAGATCCTCTTAAGCTGGAGGCTTATAACCTTTCCTTCGGAGATATTGAGATGGCCCTCCTGTCGGAGAATGTGACCATTGGTGCTGGAGAGATAATTGTGGACGGAACCCGTCGGTCGGTGCGTACCCAGGGCGACTACGTAAATATGGATCAGATACGCAATACCATTGTGAAGAGTGACGAGGGGAATATCGTCTTTCTGCGTGATGTGGCCCGGGTGATCGACGGCTTTGAGGAGAAGAGCTCTATCTCACGGCTTAACCATCAGCCGGTGGTGACTCTTTCCATCATTAAAAAAAGCGGGGAAAACCTGCTGGATGCCACCGATAAGATTTTTGAGACCATTAACCGCAAGCAATCCTCCGGAGTGTTCCCCGCCGATTTGAAGGTGACCATCACAGACGATCAGTCGGTCTATATCCGGGATCAGATCAGCAATCTGGAGAACTCCATCATTATGGGGATGTTGTTTGTGATGATCGTCCTGTATCTTTTTATGGGGCTTCGCAACGCCCTGTTTACCGGGCTGGCCATTCCGATGTCGATGTTCATCTCCTTTCTTGTTCTGGGGGAGATGGATTTTACCATCAACACCATGATTTTGTTTGGATTGTTAATGGCCCTGGGGATGCTGGTCGACAACGCTATTGTGGCGGTGGAAAACACCTATCGGCACTTCGAAGAGGGATATCCGCGTTTTAGAGCGGTTCAGAAAGGGGTTAGCGAAATTGCGGTGCCCATCATCAGTTCAACGGCAACGACCCTGGCAGCCTTTTTTCCTTTATTGCTCTGGCCCGGAATTACAGGTGAATTTATGCAGTATCTTCCCATCACCCTTATCATCGTGTTGTCGTCTTCCCTGTTTGTGGCACTGGTGCTTAATCCCGTGTTTGCCCTTCAGTTTATGAAACACGATGATCTGACCCTAAAAAAGAATCACCGCCTGCTTTTGGGAATTACGGGTACCCTTGCCATTATGGGGGTGATCAGTTATTTTTTGGGCAGCATTTTGTGGGGGAACCTGCTCGTTCTACCCTTTATTATAACTGTAATAAACCTGTACGTGCTGAAGCCCTCTGCCATTAGGTTTCAATCCCGAATATTGCCCTGGATCGAAGACCGGTACGAGGCTACCCTTCGGTTGGCCCTGGGACGGCGTACTTCGAAATGGTTGTTTGTCTCCATGCAGGGATTGCTCTTTTTTTCCTTTGTATTTTTCGGACTAACCAATCCCAATGTCATCTTTTTCCCCTCCAGCGACCCCAAAACGGTTTATGTTACCATGGAGTTACCCCTGGGGACTGATATTGAAAAGACCAACGAAATATCGGCCAGAGCAGAGGAGATTATTTGGGCCGTTTTAGATCCACATAAGGATATTGT
Source organism: Marinilabiliaceae bacterium (assembly GCA_041583495.1). GTDB lineage: Bacteria > Bacteroidota > Bacteroidia > Bacteroidales > Marinilabiliaceae > JBFHFS01. The sequence continues at coordinate 29,445 of JBFHFS010000030.1, forward strand.
TCAATCGGTGGGGGTGAATGTAGGGAACGGGAAGGGCGGTTTCTTCGAGTCGAGTCGATCGCCCAATAAAACCCTCACAACCATCACCTTTGTTGATTATCAGCACAGGGGTGGTGTGGCCACATCGGGGTTGATGAAGCAACTCTCCGATTCCCTGCGCACCTTCGTGGGGGCCAAATTTTTTGTCGAGAAAGAAGAGAATGGTCCCCCCGTGGGAAAACCCATCAACATCGAAGTATCGGGCGATGATTTTCAGGAATTGATGGGAGTGGCCGAAGACCTTAAAAATACCATCGACAACAGTCCTATCGAAGGGATCGAAAATCTGGAGATGGATATTAATATGAATAAGCCGGAGATGGAGCTGTTTGTGAATCGAGACAAGGTTCGGCGAATGGGGCTTTCTACTCAGATGGTGGCCGGAGCCATTCGAACGGCTCTTTATGGCAGCAAGGTAGATACCTATAAGGAGGGTGAGGATGAATTTAACATCATGGTGCGGCTGGATGACCGATTCAGAAATAATGTGTCGTCGTTGATGAATTTTAAGATGATGCTGGAAAAGGATGGCGTTAAACACCATATTCCCATTTCGGCGGTCGCCGACTTTTCTTATTCTACCTCTTACGAAAACATCAAGCGAAAGAACAACACCAGGGTTATAACGCTTTCTTCCAATGTGTTGGAGGGGTACAATGCCAACCGTATCAACGGGGGGATTCGCCAGCTGCTGGAGGATTACGAAATCCCGGCTGGCTATCGTTGGCAGATGACCGGAGAGCAGGAGGACCAGAAAGAGACTTCCGACTTTTTGCTCAAGGCCCTTTTGATAGCCATAGCCCTGATATCAATGATTCTGATCACCCAGTTTAACTCAGCGGCCAAGCCCTTTATCATTCTTGTCACCGTGGTTTTGAGCACCATCGGGGTGTTTATGGGGTTGGGTACTTTTGGAATGGAATTTATCATTCTGATGACCGGCGTAGGGATTGTGTCCCTGGCCGGCATCGTGGTCAATAACGGGATCGTGCTGATCGATTATATCGACATCACCCGGACAGAGCTGAAGATGGAACGTGGAATGCAGGAAGGAGCACGCCTGTCGCGTGTGGATGAGGTGGAAGGGGTAATCAAGGCCGGTAAGGTGCGTTTGCGTCCGGTTCTTCTAACCGCTATTACAACCGTGTTGGGGCTTCTGCCTCTGGCCGTCGGGTTGAATTTCGACTTCTTTGGTCTCTTTACCCACTTTGATCCCAATATCTATTTTGGCGGGGAAAATGCTGATTTTTGGGGCCCTATGGCCTGGACCGTTATCTTTGGCCTTACTTCCTCAACCTTTTTTACCCTGATAATAGTACCGGTGATGTATAACCTGGCGGTTCGGGTGCGTAACCGGTTTGTAACGGAAAAAGTGGCGGGGGAATAGAGGTTTTGTGGGAGCGGGTCGCCCTTAACCTCTAAAAGAGAAAGTATCTGACATAGATATAAAGAGATGCCATTATGATGGATAAGAGCATCATGGGTAGGCCAATTTTCAAATATTCGATGAATCTTAAGGGGTAGTTTGTTTTTTGAGTGAACCCGGCGACAATAATATTAGCTGCGGCACCAATGAGCGTTCCATTTCCCCCAAAACAAGCGCCCAGGGAAAGGGCCCACCATAAAGGCTCGGTATTACCCCCCATGGAGGCACCCAGGTTTTCAATCACCGAGATCATGGTGGCTGTGTAGGGGATGCTGTTGATAAAGGTGGTCGACACGGCCGACATCCACAACACCAGTTGGGCGGCCAGGCCCGGTTGACCGTCGGTAAACTCCAGCAAACCATCGGCAATAAAGGTGATGATGCCGGTTTTTTCGAGGCCCCCAACGATCACAAACAAACCGATAAAGAAAAATAAAGTCGGCCACTCCACCTCTTTCAGAATCTCTTCCGGATCTTGTTTTGTTACCATCATCAGCAGGAATCCTCCACTTAGAGCCACCGAGGCCAGACTTATTTCATGCAGGTGGTGAGTGGTGAATGCCAGAATGATCAGAGAAAATACGATGAGGTTTTTTATAAAGAACTTTTTGTCTTTGATGGCTCGGGTTTCATCGAAAGCCTGAATTTTCTCTTTGTCAATCTCATTGGAGGTTAGTTTTTTGTAGTAAATGAGCTTCAAAAGAAAAAAGGTCACCACCGAAACCAATAATACAATGGGCAGATTGTTATAGATGAAATCCACAAAGTCAAGGTTGGTGGCCCCGCCGATCATGATGTTGGGCGGGTCTCCGATTAGGGTGGCTGTTCCCCCAATGTTGGAAAACAGTATCTCGGAGATTAACAGCGGCATGGGATTGATTTTGATCGTGTCGGATACGGCCAGGGTAAGGGGCACTATGATGAGTACGGTGGTTACGTTATCCAGAAAGGCCGAGAGAACCGCCGTGACAATGGAAAGTACCACCAACAGTTTCCAGGGATTTCCCCCCGTCATTTTGATGCCTTTAATGGCGATGTACTCAAACAGTCCCGATTTGCGCATGATGGCAACGGTAATCATCATCCCGCATAACAAGCCAATGGTATTAAAGTCGATATAAGCCAGTGCTTCCTCCTGCGACAGGATGTGGAAAACTATTAATAACGAGCCGCCCACCATGGCGGCAATCGCATTGGGTAGTTTTTCGGTGGTGATAAGGGTAAAGGTTAAGATGAAGATAACCAGCACCAGAACCACATGTAAAGTATTGACTTCGCTTGTGAGAATTGCTAACAAGGGCTTGTTTTTTAGGTCTTATTAAAAATCCAGTGATACAGACAAAATTTCGATACGGGTAAGCAGTCCGATGAGCTTTTTCCCTTCAACAACAGGAAGAATCGTGCCTTTAAGCCGGTAAAGGAGGTCGGCCGCGTACGACATGGAATCATTAGGGGATACGCTGGGGTACTTTTCATCCACAAAAGTTATAGCCTTCTTATCCAATATGGCTTGCAAGTGAGAGGTTATCTGGTCCAGGCCCGCCATAAAGGCCGTGTCGCGCATGGACTTCATGTAGGCCGGTACGGCGGCATTCAGGATGTCTTGTTCACTAATACACCCCACATACTCCCCCAATAGATTCACTACCGGGATGGCACTGGCCCGATGCAGTTTCATCGTCTTTATGACCCGGCGCAAGCTCGAATTTTCATTTACCGAGGAGAGGTCTTTATATACATAGTCCCGAACTTTTTTCATCGTGTCTGGTGTCAAATTTTGGGTTTCGAGGACCAATAAAACGGAATGTTCTTTTTAGTCTTCTGTTCTAATTGAAATCAACAATTTCTATTTCGATGCGTGACAGGTTCTCTTCAATTTTTTGGAGATCGCGAATCTCCTTATGGATATCCTCTACATCGGCAAGCCCTGCTGCTGAGGCGTAACGCAATACTTCCTCTATGGGTTTTTGTTGTAGGTAAGCATGAATAAAACCTGCCAGATAGGCATCTCCATAACCCAACATATTAACTATGTTAAGATTTTGGGGTCGCATGATGTAACCCTTTTTTGGGGTGATGGCCACCACATTTTCAAGCCGATGAGTGAACAGAACGAATTCACTCTCCGGGCATTGGCGGAGAATTTTTTTGCCAGCCTCCATGAACTGATCAATGCCATCCACGGTTTGGCCAAACAGCGTGTGGTCGGAGCGCATATCGGGATTAATCAGGAAAGGAGAATCCTCCATCAGGGTGTCGGTATATTTGGGTGAGGTATGCACCACCACTTTTATTTTATGTTGGCGGGCCTTGGTAATCATTTCGTGGTAAATGGCTGGCGAAACCCCCGGAGGGAGAGAACCTGCAATGACGATCAGTTTAACCCTCGAGAGCAACCGTTCGTAATTCTCGAGAAAGAAATCAACATCCTCTTCGGGAATCTCCTGTCCAAAATCATTAATCATGGTCAGCGTTTCATGTTTCCGATCGAGAATGGAGATGTTGGTACGGGTGGATCCGGGTGTGAAAATAAAGTTGGTGGTAATGCCATCCTGCCGGATCGTATCGCACAAAAGATGTCCTGAATGTTCGCCTGCGAAACCCGAGGCGATGACCTCATTGCCCATCTTGCAGAGGGTGCGGGCAATGTTAACGCCTTTGCCCCCCGCCGAGACCATGCTCATTTCTCCCGGTTGCATCCGGTGCAATTTGTGCAGCTCAAAGGTCTCCAATATCAGGATCTTGTCGATGGCTGGATTAAGTGTTACGGTTAATATCATGTTAACCTCCCTTGTTAATAGTTTGCTCAAGTTAAACAATTGTAACCGCTTTTTCAACCAGAAAACTTAGTACCCCCAAAAACCCTTGCTTGTCAAATGTTCTGTTATCAGGGCAAGAGTGTTAATTTGCTGTATAACAAGCTAATGGAGTGTTGATTTTAAAAAGGATTTATCTCGAATTCAGGGGCGATAGGATTCGTTTATTTATTTTAACTGTTTTTTTTGAAAATATGTTATTTTTGCTTCCGGAGTATAACTAAACATAACCAGGTTTCTTCCATTTTCTGTTTTTTTATGGCAAAACAGTAATAATCTTTAATCTTAAATATTTGTTAAATGGATTCATCTCAAACACAAACAGTTAAGTTTTTTAGCGGAAAAGAAATGCCTTTAGAGTTGCATAAAGTGCGTGTGGTTCAGAAACTCTTTCTTAAACCCATTGAAGAGCGTCTCGATGCTATTGCAAAAGGGGGTTACAACACCTTTCTGCTCAATACCGCGGATATTTTTCTGGATATGCTCACCGACAGTGGCACGAATGCCATGAGCGATAACCAGGTAGCCTCTATGCACCAAGCCGATGATGCGTATGCCGGTTCACAAAGTTTTTACCGCATGGAGAGTGCCGTGCGCGAAGTTTTTGGGAAGCATTATGTGTTACCGGTTCATCAGGGGCGTGCTGCCGAAAATATTATCTCACAAACATTTGTGAAAACGGGAGATGTAATACCTATGAACTATCATTTTACCACTACCAAGGCCCATTTTGAGATGAATGGTGGTGAAATATTTGAGATTTATACGGATGAAGCCCTTAAGATAAAAAGCAACCACCCTTTTAAAGGGAATATAGATATTCAGAAACTTAAAGATATCATAAAGAAATATGGAAAAGAGCGTATTCCATTCATCCGGATGGAGGCTTCGACCAATCTTATCGGAGGTCAGCCTTTTTCTATTCAGAATATGCGAGAAGTAAAGAGTATCGCAGAAGAACATGGCATTATGGTCCTGCTCGATGCCAGCCTGATAGGGGAGAATGCCTATTTCATTAAAAAACGGGAAGAGGAGTTTAAGAACACCTCCATAAAAGAGATTTTGCAAACCATGTGTGGGCTTTCCGACCTCGTCTATTTTTCGAGCCGCAAGGTGAGTTCTACGCGGGGCGGAGGAATATGTACCAACGATGAAGGATTGTTCCTGAAAATGCGCCATCTGATTCCTCTTTTTGAAGGCTTTCTTACCTATGGCGGGATGTCGGTTCGTGAAATTGAAGCCATGGCGGTGGGGTTGATAGAAACCACGGATGAAACAGTGATCAGTCAGTCTCCATCATTTATTGAATTTGCTGTAGCCGAGCTGGATAAGTTGGGAATCCCCGTAATTACTCCTGGTGGTGCTTTGGGGTGTCATGTCGACTCTATGGGCTTTTTGCCTCATGTGCCTCAGCGTGAATATCCGGCCGGTGCTCTGGCCGCTGCGTTATACATCATCTCGGGTTGCCGGGGGATGGAACGTGGAACGATCTCGAGTGTACGACTCGAAGATGGAACCGATTTGCTGGCGGACATGGAACTGCTTCGGCTGGCTTTCCCTCGTCGGGTTTTCACTCTGTCGCAAACGCTTTATCTCATCGATCGAATCCATTGGCTCTATCAAAATCGTGAGTTGGTGGGTGGGCTGCGTTTTGTGGAAGAGCCCGAAGTGTTGCGTTTCTTTATGGGACGTCTTGAACCGACCTCCGATTGGCCCCAAAAACTGGCTGAAAAATTCAGAGCAGACTTTGGAGATAGCTTGTAAAAGGCTGGGTTAGACCATGCTCCTTCAACTTTTTATAAATGCAGTGCCGGATAAAAACATTGAAAATCTGGCATTGCATTTTTAGTATGATTATATTGGATAAAGGTTTCTGCTGTTTTTTAAGTAGTGGTTTAATTTATCCATAATGATTAGGCAACCCCTTAACGGTTTATTTTCGCTTTTCTTTCCCGTTCTTTGTAAGGGTTGTGGGGCTTCTATCCCCAGACCGGAAATGGTGTTGTGTCGCCGGTGCCGGGCCCGGCTGCCCCGAACGGGTTTCGAGCACTCGCTGAACAACCCGGTGATGCAGACCTTCTGGGGAAGAGTGCCTCTGGAATTTGCCTCTGCCCTCTTTTATTACCGGAAAGGGGAGCTATTACCCTCACTCATACATCAGCTAAAATACAAGAAAAGCAAGGAAAATGGATTGTTTCTGGGCTCCCTGGCCGGTCAGATGCTTAAAGACTCGGCTCATTATGCTTCCATTCAGGGCATCGTGCCAGTGCCGTTACACCCACGCAAAGAAAAGCAGCGCGGATACAACCAATGTTCGTTGCTGGCCGAAGGGCTCTCCTCGGTGACGCAATGGCCCCGGTTGGATCATTCCGTTAAGCGTTTGATCCACACCCAGAGTCAAACCCGACGTGGCCGGTTTGAACGATGGCAGAATGTGGAAGGCATTTTTGGGGTGTCCAATCCCGCGGATTTGCAAGGGAAGCACTTGCTGGTGGTGGATGATGTCGTGACAACCGGCTCCACCCTGGAGGCCTGTTGCAGGGCTTTGCTCAGGGTTTCCGGGGTTCGTGTTTCGGTATTGACCGTTGGCTATTCCGTAGGATAGGCTGGATGACATCCATTAATATTCAAAAATGGAAATGAAGTTCTTCTGCGCGGTCTGATCGGTTCTTTGCCTCTGGCATTAGGGGTCTTTCTTTCGGCTTTTCAATTCATGAATTAAGGCATTAACAGCTGTAATAACCGTTGAACACCCGAGGAGGCTTTTTCGTTGATAAAATGAATGTTGGGCGAGGGGGAGAAGTTGGGATGGCCAGGGTCGATGAGGTAGACGGGGGTGGTGGGTGAGACAAACTCCAGAAGGCCAGCTGCCGGATAGACCGAAAGGGAGGTGCCGGCCACCACAAATACATCGGCCTGTTCAACCACCTTAATAGCCTTCTCTATTGCCGGGACCGGCTCGCCAAACCAAACGATATGAGGTCTCAGCTGCGAGCCTTTCTCACATAGGTCACCCTCCTTCAATTCCCAATGGGTTAAATCATAAACCAAATTCGGATCAATTGTGCTGCGGGCTTTTTTAAGCTCCCCATGCAGGTGAAGGACCTGGCGGCTGCCTGCTCTTTCATGCAGGTCGTCTACGTTTTGGGTGATGATGTGGACTTCGAAGCTCTGTTCCAGCTTTACCAACCCATAGTGCCCCGGATTGGGTTCAGCCTTAAAGAGTTGTTGGCGGCGTTCGTTGTAGAATTTCAGCACCAGCGACCGGTTAAGGGCCCAGGCTTTGGGGGATGCCACCTCAGTGACCTGGTATTGTTCCCACAGTCCGCCCATATCCCGAAAGGTTTTGAGACCGCTTTCGGCACTCATACCGGCTCCTGAAAGGACCACAAGTTTCTGCATAGACGATGGAACTAAAAATGGTTTGTTTAAAGATACGAATTGTTTTAAGGCATAACAGCCGGTAGGGGATTGAAGTTAATTTGCCGTGAGGACTTGTGATTCAGGTGGTCAACCCCGGGGGCCTAATTAAATACTTTTTAAAGCCCAAACCTCACAACTAATTTTTTAACTTTGAAAGTTGAAAGAGAAAGTCAAAACTGAGACCAAAACATGATTGATAAGGGAACGGTAGATAGGGTGATGGAAGCCGCGCAGGGGCAGATTACGGAGGTGGTGTCCGAATTTGTGAACCTTAAGCGCAGAGGGGTGAATTACATCGGTCTGTGTCCTTTTCACAATGAGAAAACGCCCTCGTTCATCGTTTCTCCTCATAAGGGCATCTACAAGTGTTTTGGGTGCGGAAAGGGCGGCAATGCAGTCAATTTTTTAATGGATCACGAGCAGATATCGTTCGTAGAGGCCATCCGTACTCTAGGAAAAAAGTTCCATATTCCCATCGAAGAGAAGGAGATGACTTCGGAGGAGTTACTACAGCAAAATGACCGGGAGAGTATGTTGGTATTGACCAATTTTGCCGCAGGTTATTTTAGTAAGCGGCTTCACGATTCGGATGAGGGTAAGTCGGTTGGCATGGGCTATTTCAGGGGCAGAGGCTTCCGCGACGATGTGATCAATAAGTTTGGGCTGGGGTATTCCCCCGAGGCCAAAGATGCCCTTACCCGGGAAGCTCTCAGGCAGAGCTATAAGCTGGAATTTTTGGAGAAGACCGGCCTCAGCATTGTCCGCGACGACTATCAGGCCGACCGCTTCAGAGGGCGGGTGATTTTTCCCATCCACAGCCTGGCGGGGAAGGTGATTGGTTTTGGGGGCCGGATACTACGCTCGGATGCCAAAGCCGCCAAGTATCTCAACTCGCCCGAGTCGGAGATTTATCATAAAAGCCGGATCCTATACGGCATCTATCAGGCCAAGCAGGAGATAGTAAGGCAGGAGCGCTGTTATCTGGTAGAGGGATATACCGATGTGCTGTCGTTTCATCAGGCAGGGGTGCATAATGTGGTGGCTTCCTCGGGTACCGCCCTTACCCTCGATCAGATCAGGCTAATCAGCCGTTTTGCAAAAAATATTACCATCATCTTCGATGGCGACAACGCCGGCATTAAGGCTGCCCTGCGTGGAATTGACCTGGTGCTGGAAGAAGGAATCAACGTGAAGGTTTTGTTGTTGCCCGACGGTGAAGATCCCGACTCCTTTGCCAGGAAGATGGACGGAGAGAAGCTCAAGACTTATATCCATGAGCACCAGACCGATTTCATCCGCTTCAAGACCGGGTTGTTAATGCAGGAAGCTAAAAACGACCCCGTGCGGCGGGCTCAGCTCATTCAGGATATTGTTCGCACCATCTCGGTGATTCCCGACCCCATTGTCCGGGCCGAGTATGTGAAAGAGTGCAGCACGCTGATGAAAGTTGAAGAGCCGGTACTTTATTCGGAGATAGGCAAAATAAGAAATAATAAGCTGGCAAAAGACCAGGAACGGCAAAGCGGTAAACCCACCTCTCCCCTGCGACGCGATTCTGTTCAGTTAATGTCTGAACCCTCTCTGGCTTCCAACAATCCTTATGAGACGGAAGAGCGAGAAGTGCTTCGGTTTCTGCTTAAATATGGAGATAACCCACTGGGAGAGTATGAGATAGAGGGTCAGAAAAAGCAGGTTAGTGTTGGGGAGTACATCCTTCTCGAATTGAGGAAGGAGGAGATGTTGAGTGCCAATCCTTTATATAATAGAGTTTTGGATTTGTATGAAGCGCACTATCAGGAGGAGGGTTTCTCGGTGTCCCGGTTTTTCACATCCATTGCCGATGCCGATATCAGCCGATTGACTTCCGATTTATTGGCCAGGGAATACTCTTTGAGTCGTCTTTTTAGTAAACAGGGGGAGGTTAAAACCGAAAGAAACGGATTGGAAGAGTTTGTGCCTAAGGTGGTTAACGAACTCAAAAGGATGCGGGTGAAAGGACTCATTGATGAAAAACTGAAACTGATTCAGCAAGCACAAGAGCAGAAAAATGAGGAGCTGAGCCTGTCGTTGATGCAGGAGTATTTGAGTTTGCAAAAAGTCTATGCTTATTTACTCAATTTTTTGGGGAACAGAACGGTTGTTTAGTGTTTTAAACCTTCCGTTTTTTGCTGTGGACATAAAATTATTAGAAAAGCGAATACAGTGTTTACTGTTTAATATTAAAGAAGATGAAAACCTTAACCCATAACGATAAAGCCTTCATCGAAGAGGTGATCGCACAATGTGAAATTTGCTTTGCCGGGGTAGTTGACCTTTCAGGCCTGCCTTATGTGGTGCCGATGAATTTTGGTTATCAGGAGGGGGTTTTCTATCTTCACAGCGCGCCCGAAGGTCGCGTGGTACGAGCGCTTGAAAAAAATAGTCACATCTGTCTCACCTTTAATGTGGGGCAGGAATTGGCCTTTCAACATCCGAAGGTGGCCTGTAGCTACCGGATGAGAGCCAAGAGCGTGGTGGCGGAGGGTAGGGTAACCTTTATTGAGGATCTGGAAGCCAAACGAAAAGCTCTGGAATGCATCATGGTTCAATATTCCGATAAGCAATTTGAGTTCAGCGACCCTGCCGTTCGTAACGTGAAAATATGGCGCATAGAGATCGATCACCTCTCCTGCAAAGAGTTCGGCGCGCCACACGACGCCTATAAATGATGCCGGGGTGTTTGTTAAAGCCTTGAAATATAACGCTTAATGGTACTAAACTATATCTGGATAGCCTTTTTCCTCATCGCTTTTGTGGTGGCGTTGTTGAAACTGATTTTTTTTCAGGACCTGGAAGTTTTCACCAGTCTGGTGAATGCCACGTTCGAATATGCTAAAACAGGATTCGACATTTCGTTGGGGCTTACCGGGGTGCTCACCCTTTGGCTGGGCTTCATGCGTATTGGTGAAGATGGAGGAATGGTTCGTGGAATGGCGCGTCTGGTGGGGCCCTTTTTTAAACGGATCTTTCCTTCGCTACCCGAAAACCATCCTGCCTATGGCTCTATGATGATGAATATTGCTGCCAACATGCTGGGCCTCGACAATGCGGCCACACCCATGGGCTTGAAGGCGATGAAAGAGTTGCAGTCGGCCAACCCCCATAAAGATACAGCCTCCAACGCACAGATCATGTTTTTGGTACTCAACACCTCCGGTCTCACCATCATCCCGGTGTCGGTAATGGTTTACCGGGCCCAACTGGGGGCTGCCAATCCCGCGGATATTTTTCTGCCCATTTTGCTGGCCACGTTTTTCAGTACTCTTGCCGGACTGGTGGCGGTGGCGGTGGCTCAAAAAATAAATCTGCTTAACCGGGTGGTGATGGCTTATTTGGGCGGACTCACACTTCTGGTTGTGGGGTTAATAATTGGGCTCTCCCTTTTGGATAAAGAACAGATACAGGTGGTGTCGCTGCTGATGGCTAATGTGATTCTGTTTTCTATTATTGTGACCTTTATTGTTATGGCGTTGGTGAAACGCGTAAACGTTTACGAGTCGTTTATCGAAGGCGCCAAGGATGGGTTTAAAATTGCCATTAAAATTATACCTTATCTGGTGGCCATCCTTGTGGCTATCGGCGTTTTCAGGGCTTCGGGTGCCATGGACTTTTTGGTGGGGGGCATTGCCGGGTTGGTAAAGGCCGTGGGTCTGGATACTGAATTTGTTGGAGCTCTTCCCACAGCTCTTATGAAGCCCCTGAGTGGAAGTGGTGCCCGGGGCATGATGATCGATGCGATGACACTGCATGGGGCCGACTCTTTTATCGGGCGGCTGGCCTCTACGGTGCAGGGTTCTACCGATACAACCTTCTATGTGATTGCGGTTTATTTTGGGTCGGTAGGGATCCGCAAAACCCGTCATGCCGTCACCTGTGGTCTCATCGCCGATGCGGTGGGCATCGTGGCGGCCATCCTGTTGGGGTATTTGTTTTTTGCCTGACATTTTTACCCCTCCTCTGATGGAATATTCTAATCGGCCCTGATGAGGCTTATTTTACCGCTACATGGGGACTTCCATTAAGAGTCCCCGGCTCCTGGTTTTTGTTTTAAGAGTTATTTCATTCAGGTTCCACAACCCCAGTCCATCTCTGTTGCCAGGGGTTTGCCCTTCTACTTCCACTTTGCCGTTCAGTACAAAGAGGAAAACCCCATGGTTGGAATCTTTTAACGCATAGCGGGTGGTTTTGGCGGCATCAAAGTCTCCCGGCAAGAACCAGACGTCCTGATGTATCCAAACGCCCTGGTCTTTTTCATTTGGGGAGACTATCTGGAAAAAAGTATTTTCTGTTCAAGCTCCCTGATGGAGATCTGCCCGTATCTCGGGGTGACATCATTTTGCTTTGGGAAGATCCAGATCTGGAGAAATTTTACCTGTCTGTCTTTGTTCCTGTTGTATTCCCTATGGTTCCGGCGCTCATCACCTGAATATCGCCCTCTTTAATTACGGTAGTGTTCTACATGCTGTCCTGATGTTCCAGATCCCCCTCCAATGGAATCTTGCTGATCTCCATGTTTTCGTGGGGATGCTTGCCAAAGCCCATTCCGGCTTCAAGGGTATCGTCGTTGAGCACGCGAAGCACCCCGAAATGCATCCTTTCGGGATTGTGGTAAGTGCCGAAACTAAAGGAGTGATAGGAATTCAACCAGCCATGTTTGATGTGGCCTCTTGTTTCTGCTTTGTAGATGACGGTTTTCATTATTCTCTGATGGATTTGTGGCGATTTGTTTTTTTTAGTCGTAAGTTGGCATTAGATTTAGTTATTAACCTAAATTCGTCAATAGTATCCCAACAAAAAAAGAGACGGGTTGGTTCTTCCGGACAGGGCTAACGAAGATTCGGAATGAAACCGGATTTTGTCGCCGCAAAGAAAATTTAAAGAGGCCCTTTTGAGCGAAAAAGGACCTAAATATCCTGATTATTATGGTGTTGAACTAAATTTAAGCTGTGTTGTTTGATATGTAGATACCCAAAAAAAAGCTATGGAACAAGAATATTCACACAAAAGTGCCTGGAGTGTTGGTTGGGGATGGCTGGTGGCCGTTCCGGCTGTAATCTTTTTATCCTGGGCTGCTTCACGAAGATTGAATGACGCTTATTCTCATGCCCATCCAACAGAGCCTACCGATCCTTTTGATATTCTTAAATTACGGTATGCCAAGGGGGAAATAGACAAAGCCGAGTTTGAAGAAAAATGGGCCGCGATTAAGTGAGCCGGGGCCGGAAGGCAGATATCTTAAGTGTTTGAGGGGAAATGTATTCCTTTCAGGATGCGTATTAGGTGAATTTTTTCAGTGATCATAACCAATACATTAGTCATATGAAGTATTATATCGAGAAAACCGTGGACGGTGACTTTGATGCCGTGGTTGAGATGACCAAAGAAGCCCTTGCCAAAGAGGGATTTGGCGTATTGTCGGAAATAGATATTCAAGAAAAACTAAAAGAGAAACTGGGGACTGATTTTCGGAAATATAAAATACTGGGGGCCTGTAATCCGCCATTGGCTTATGAAGCGCTAAAAAATGAAGATAAAATTGGCACCATGCTGCCCTGTAGTGTTATTGTTCAGGATTGGGGCAAAAACAGGATTGAGGTGGCGGCTGTAGATCCTTCTGCCTCCATGATGGCGGTTAATAATCCCGGTCTAATAGAAGTGGCCAAAGAGGTTAAAGGGAGATTGATAAAAGTTATTGAGGGATTGTAAGGATTGCCCATTCGGGTTTAGAGGCTGTTCAAGTAACTATGGACAGCCTTTTTTTTGAGAAATGCTTCTTGACCCGGATTCGCGCAACCCGGAATATTCCTGAAATTAAGGTTGACCCTGCCGTTTAAGCCAAATTCATGGATGAGAGATTGTGGGTGGCATGGAGGAATTGGCTATTGGGGAACAGCAAGGTCGATTTTTAATTGTGATTGGAAGCGGGGCATTTGTCTCATGAATTTTAAGTAATATTAGGGTGAAATTTTTTTTCAACTTAGGCGCGGGTTTTGAGATGATTGATTAAATTAGCTTTTTTTATAATTAAGAATATCAGTGATTTATTGAATTAATAGAGATGGGTGGCTTTTGGCCACTCAATAAGAATCCATTTTAACCTCCTGAAAATCACGGAGATTACCTTCTCGCACAACTTGTCCAGTTTTGAAGGGAGGACCTTATTGGTAAGTTATCGCGCATAAAGTTCGGGGAATACCTATACATAACAAAAAATTATAATGAAATGAAAACCAGAAGAGAATTTTTAAAGATTTCGGCAGCAGGATCCTTGAGTATGCTGTTGTTTGGCTCACAGGCCGCGATGGCAGGCAGGGCGGTAAATCGGAAAAGCTATGGTGTTGGCCTTCAGCTTTATACCATTCGCGATGCCATGAGTGCGGATGTGAAGGGATCGTTGAAAAAGGTTTCGGATATGGGTTATAAGTTCATCGAACTTGCAGGTTATTCGGATGGAAAGTTTTATGGTTTTTCCCCGGCTGAATTTAAAAAGATAGTGGCCGATTTAGGGATGGAAACCCTCAGCAGTCACACACAGGTTGAGGCCGCAGGCATCACCCTCGACAATGCCAAATTGATGGCCGATGCCCATGCTCAACTGGGGGTAAAATATTGCGTTCAGCCCTGGATTAATGAACCCGACCGCACCATAGAGACCTACAAAAGGATGATTGGTGAATGGAATAAAGTGGGACGCATCATGAAAGAATCGGGTATTCAGTTTGGGTACCACAACCACAATTTTGAATTTGAACCTGTCAACGGCCTGGTGCCCTATTACGATATTTTCATGCCGGAAATGGATGCCGATTTAATCACCATGGAGCTGGATCTTTTTTGGGCCACCAAGGCCGGGCAGGATCCGGTTAAGATGTTCGAAAAATATCCCGGGCGATTCCAGCTTCTTCATCTCAAAGATATGCGTACCAAACAGGCGCCTTTTTATAATGTTTACAAAGAGGATGTGTGCAGCGTGGGCGAAGGGGTGATCGACTTTAAAAGAATTTTAAAAGCCAAAGAGGTGGCAGGAACCAAATATTTGTTTGTGGAAGACGACAACCAGGGAAATGGGAAACCATTTGAGGGAATCGAAGCAAGCATTAGAAACCTTACCACCCGAATTTTGAAATAAAAAGGAACTATTTTACAATCAAAGGGGACTGTTTTTTGGCAGCCCCCTTTTGTTTTTGTGGATGAAGGTTTAATGGTCTCTCACTTAAGCCCTTTTTTCTTTTCAGTTATTTAGAGTACACTCCGGGCCTCTTCCTTTTTACATTCAAGACAAAAATTTTCCCGGGAGGGGATTTGCGATCAAGGATGCCTAAGGCGCCATGTTATTTTTTTTTATCTTCGGCTATCCTAAAAGGTCTATCTAGAATCAGGCCCGTTTGTGGTCATAAAAAAAAGTCAATGAAAAAATACATTGCCATATTTGTGGGGCTGTTCCTGGTTTTTATTTCCGGGCAGGCGGCCAGTGTCGATACTGTATTGGTGTATAGCCACAGTATGAATAAAAGCCTAAAAACGGTGGTGATAAGCCCCGATGGTTACGGGCAAATGGATTCTGTCCCGGTTCTTTACCTTTTGCACGGCTACAGCGGTGATTATGCCGACTGGGTAAAAAAGAGTCCCGGGGTGAAGCTTTTGGCCGATCGTTTTAACGTGCTCATTGTATGTCCCGATGGAGGGTTTGATAGCTGGTACTTCGACAGTCCGAAAGATATGAGCATCCGATATGAATCTTATATTTCGAAAGAGCTGGTTGATTTTGTGGATCATCATTATGCTACCATAAAAAGCCGGAAGGGCAGAGCCATTACCGGGTTGAGTATGGGTGGACATGGGGCCCTTTATCTGGCCTTTAAGCATCAGGATGTTTTTGGGGCCGCTGGAAGCATGAGTGGGGGGGTGGATCTTCGGCCCTTTCCGAATAACTGGTCTATCAAGGAGGTTCTTGGCTCCTACGATGAGAACAAAGAATTATGGGAAAACAACACCGTCATTAATCTCACTCATCTGTTGACCCCCGGATCGTTGGCAATAATTTTTGATTGTGGAACCGGGGACTTCTTTTTTGAAGCCAATAAAGCTTTGCATGAAAAACTAAGGTATCTGAATATTCAGCACGACTATATTGTGCGTCCGGGGAGCCACAGCTGGGCTTACTGGGCCAATTCGATCAAATACCAGATGATGTTTTTTAGTGACTTTTTTAATCGGTAAATTATAACTCGTTTCTGGGTTTTTTAAGCAATAAAATCAATCTTATGAAAACATTTTTCTTTAATATTCTGGGGTTACTTGCATTGACCGCGTGCGGAGGTCCGGCATGGCAACCATTGTTTGAGAATGACCTTTCTAATGCAATGGATGAGAAAGGGGTCTGGTTTTTCGAGGGAGAGGTGCTCTCCGCCTCCGAAGATGCCTGTATCTTCACCACCACCGAGTATGAAAATTTTGTGATTGACCTTGAGTTTAAGAATGAAGAAGGGACCAACAGCGGTGTGATTGTATATTGTACCGACCGGGAAAACTGGATTCCTAATTCGGTGGAGGTGCAAATTGCCGACGACAGCTATTTTAAGGATAAGGACTGGGCGCCTGTTTTTATGTGTGGAGGAATTTTTGGGCATCTGGCCCCCAACTCATCATTAGTGAAGGCCCCGGGGGAGTGGAACCATATGACTATTCGCTGTGAAGGTCAGCACCTCCTGGTTGAACTCAATGGAACCATCTCCGCCGATATGGATATGGCTTTGTGGACCAGTGGCACCAGGAATCCCGACGGTTCCGATATTCCCAGCTGGTTACCGACCCCTTTTTCTGAGTTGCCCACCAAAGGGTACATCGGCCTTCAGGGGAAGCACGGAGAAGCCAATGTTTATTTCCGAAACGTAAGAATAGCCCCGCTGAATTAGGGCCTTTTTTCAATCAGGTCTGTCAGTCTTAAAAAAGAGAGCTCTTCTTACAACTAAACCCTTGGGTCTTAATAGAGCTAATGAAATAGTAAAGAGATGAATAACAAAGCAATACTGCTGCTTTTGATGGCAGGTTTTTTGGCTGTTTTTAGCCAACACAGGGCATTTGGTCAGGAGTCAGTGGTGGATTATGTGAACCCATATATGGGAAACATCAGTCATCTGCTGGTGCCCACCTATCCAACCGTGCATTTACCCAACAGTTTGTTACGGGTGCGTCCTGAGCGCAGCAGCTATACCGACAGTTATATCCGGGGCTTACAGGTGGTTACACCTTCCCATAGATTGGCGTCGGTCTTTCGGATCAGTCCCTTTCAGGGGAGTGTTAAGGGGTTGCAACCCATCCATTCTTATACCTATGATAATGAGAAGGTAACACCCTATTTTTATTCGGTTTTTCTGGATGGGTGCAACATTGGGGTGGCGTTTGCTCCCTCGCATCAGTCTGCTCTCTATCAGATCAACTATGAGGGAAAAGAGGAGGCTTTTATGGTTTTTCATGCCGGTAATGGGTCCTTGACTTTTGATGGTCAGGCCGTATCGGGATACGAGAGTTTGGGGCATGAGACCAACGTATATTGGTATCTCGAGACCGATCTTAAACCCAGGCGAGCGGGCCACTTGTCCAGCGGGGAGGTGGTGTTTGACGGGACAAGGGTTAAAGACCAGGCCGATATAGTCCTCAGCTTTGGTGATGGGGTGAAGGAGGTAAAAGCCCGTTATGGCATCTCTTTCATCAGCATTGATCAGGCCAAAAAGAACCTAAGACGTGAGATAAAGGATTATGATCTGCAGTCCATTGCCGCCAGGGGGCGCGACCTTTGGAATAAAACATTAAATAAGATAGAGGTTAAAGGGGGAACCGAGGATCAGAAAGCGGTGTTTTATACCTCCCTGTACCGCACCTATGAGCGGATGATAAATATCTCCGAAGATGGACGGTATTGGAGCGGTTTTGATAAGGCTGTTCATGACGATGGGGGCGTTCCCTTTTTTGTGGACGACTGGGTTTGGGATACCTATCTGGCCACCCACCCCTTGCGCACCCTGATAGAGTCTACCATACAAAAACAGATGCTTAGCTCCTACATTAGAATGGCCCAGCAAAGCAAGGAAGGATGGATGCCTACCTTTCCCCAGGTTAGTCACGATATGCATTGTATGAACGGAAATCATGCCGTGGCCATCTTTGCCGATGCCATGAGTAAAGGCCTGGATTTTGACACCCTGGCTGCCTATGAGGCCTGCAAACGCACCATCCTGGAGGAGACGCAAGCCCCCTGGACACGTGGGAAGGCGGGGGCCTTTGATCAGTTTTATAAGGATCACGGTTACTTTCCGGCCTTGAACCAGGGGGAGAAAGAGACCCTTAAGAACATCGACGACTGGGAAAAACGGCAGGCCGTTGCCGTGACTCTTGGTGCCAGCTTCGATGATTTTTGCCTGTCGCTGTTGGCCAATGGGCTGGGAAAAACCCTTGACTATAATTATTTCCTAAACCGATCGCACAACTACCGCCATCTGTTTAATTCTGAAACCGGGTTTTTTCATCCCAGAAATAGTGAAGGCCGGTTTATTGAGCCCTTCGACTATAAGTTTTCGGGGGGCATGGGGGCACGCGATTATTACGATGAAAACAATGGCTGGACCTTTAGGTGGGATGTGAAACACAATGTAGCCGACCTTATTAGCCTGATGGGTGGCCCCGAGAAGTTCTCTCGTCAGCTCGATCAACTTTTTGTGGAAGAGTTAGGGATGATTAAGTGGGATTTTCTGGGTAAACTCCCTGATCATACCGGGAATGTTGGGCAATTTTCAATGGGAAATGAGCCTTCGTTTCACATTCCTTATTTGTACAATTATGCCGGCTATCCATGGAAAACACAAAAGAGAATCCGTTCCCTGCTCGACCAGTGGTTTCGCAACGATCTGATGGGCGTGCCAGGAGATGAAGATGGGGGCGGAATGTCGGCTTTTGTGGTCTTTTCGTCCATGGGATTCTATCCGGTTACCCCGGGAATTCCCTCTTATACCCTGGGAAGCCCTGTTTTTACTGAGGTTGAGCTCGCTTTGGAGAGTGGAAACACGTTCAAAATTGTTGCCCGCAACAGTTCCCGGGAGAATAAATACATTCAATCGGCCACTTTAAATGGAAAACCACTCAACCGTCCCTGGTTTTCGCATGGTGATATAATCCATGGGGGCGAGTTGATTCTGGAGATGGGAGACAAAGCCAACAAAAGTTGGGGTGTCGAAAAAAGTTCGGCATCACAAGGCCAGGAGAGCACTTTTTGACGGAAGCCTAATTGTTCCCGACTGCCTCATGTGAGTCTGTTAAGTCGGGCAATTTCCCCAAAGAGGTTAACATAACGAAATTTGTGGCCCAAACCCCCTCAGACCGCTTTCCGGTTTTGGCAATTATCGAGTGGTCGGTGTTTGGTGAGGCGTGTTACAACTCAGTAACCCAATTACATTTGTTTAGGCCGGCATTTTTTTGAGGAAGAATGGTGGCCATTTCATGGAACGCAGGTTGCCGTGTGGCACAATTTAAGTGAGATTTTAAAGTGGTGATTTTTAGAGGATTCATTCATCAGGAGATGAAAAGCTGGTGAGTGCCTTTTTTTTGTTCTGTTTTTATTTTTACCTTGCATGTTCAAACATTTGAACAAAGTGAAATTAAAAATAGATCATAACAGTTTGGTTCCCTTGCATGCGCAGGTTGAACAGTTGTTGCGTGAATTGATTGTGCTGCCCGAATATCAGGCCGGAGGGCTTTTGCCAAAAGAGGTTGACCTGGCCCGGCAGCTGGGCATTTCCAGAAACACCTTACGGCAGGCCACCAATAAGCTGGAGTATGAGGGTTTGTTGGTGCGAAAGAAAGGGGTGGGCACCCGGGTGGCTCAAAATTCGGTTACCACCCATCTCCAAAATTGGCACAGTTTTACTCAGGAGATGAACGAGCAGGGAGTATCGTTCAAGAATTATGAACTGTCAGCCCAATGGGTGGAAGCCGGGGAAAAGATTGCCAGGTTTTTTATGATAGAGCCAGGTTCGCTCGTGTTACAGTTAAGCCGGCTACGGGGTGACGACAGCGGACCGTTTGTTTTTTTTGAAAGTTTTTTTCATCCACGGCTGGGATTAACGGGCAAGGAGGATTTTTCGTTGCCTTTGTATGATGTTTTGGAGTCGCAATACCATGTAGTTCCTATGCTCTCCAGGGAAAAGATCAAGGCGCGTTCGTCCTCGGGCATAACCGCCCGTCGGTTGAAGATAAGGAAGGGAGAGCCGGTGCTGGTGAGAGAACGATTTGTACTGGATGCGGGCGACCATCCGATTGAATACAATATTGGCTTTTACAGAGCCGATAAATTTACCTATACCATTGATATAAAAAGATAAATAAGATGACAAAAAAGATTGCCATTGGGGTTGACGTGGGCGGAAGTCACGTTAGCAGCGCTGCTTTCGATCTGGAAGCCAAAACCTATTTAAAAGAGACTTTTGCAGAGAACGATCTGGACAATCATGCCCAAGCCGATGTGATTGTGGACGCCTGGGGTAAAACCATACGGAAAACCATGGAACTGGCCGGAATTGAGCAGGTAGCAGGCATTGGGTTTGCCATGCCTGGCCCCTTCGATTATGAGAATGGGATTCCCCTTTTTAAAGGCGAAAACGATAAGTACGAAAACATCTATGGGCTGGATGTTCCCGGAAAGCTCCGCGAATACCTGGACCTCCCGGGTGATTTTCCGGTCCGTTTTATCAACGATGCCACCGCCTTCGCTATTGGTGAAGATTGGGTGGGAAAGGCCGCAGGAACCACCCGATCGTTGGCCATCACTTTGGGAACGGGTTTTGGATCTGCTTTCCTGAAGGAGAGTTTGCCGGTGGTTGCCGGAACCGAGGTGCCCGATCAGGGATGTGTATGGCACCTGCCTTTCGAAGAGGGCATTGCTGATGACTATTTCTCTACACGTGGATTGGTAAAACGATACACCCAACTGACCGGCATACCCGCCAAAGGTGCCAGGGAGGTGGCCGAAGCAGCCGCGACAAGCGAGGAAGCCCGGGCTGTCTTTAACGACTTTGGGCGCAAACTGGTGGATCTCTTAAAGCCCTGGTTAGTTGTTTTTAGAGTGGAAGCACTGGTCATTGGAGGAAATATCTCCAGAGCATTTGATCTGTTCTGGCCCGCCATGCAGGCGCGTCTTAAGGAGGAGGGATTAACGTTAAAAGTGGAGACCTCTGAATTAAAGGAAACAGCCTCTTTCATCGGCAGTGCACGCCTTATTGAGCCGGAATTCTGGAACCGTGTTCAACCGCTTTTAAAGAATATGTAAGAGGTGTTTCGCGGAAAACGGTTCTCTCTTCGAGCCGTTTTCCTTTTTAGGATAATTCTGAAAAACAATTAATTAGGCTTTCTAACTGGTTACAAATGAATAAGATTTCTCTTAAACGTGTCGCTCCGGTGTTAATGGGCTTTTTTGTCATGAGTTTTTGCGATTTGGTTGGCATCGGTGTTGATCGGGTAAAAATAGATTTTGAGCTGAGCAATACAATGGCTCAACTCATTCCCTCGGCAGTTTTTCTGTGGTTTTTTGTTCTTTCGGTGCCGGTTGGTATTTTGCAGGACCGCTGGGGCAAGCGCAATGTGCTGAACCTGGGCATGCTCATTACTTTGTTTGGGTTGTTGTTACCCTTCTTCTTCTACTCCTTTGCTATGGTTTTGGTGGGTTTTGGTATTCTGGGCATCGGTAACACCATTGTTCAGGTCGCAGCCAACCCTCTTTTGGTGGATGTGGTGCCTTCCAATCGCCGGTCGAGCTTCTTAAGCTTTTCCCAATTTGTGAAGGCGGTGGGTTCCATGTTGGCCGCCCCTTTGGCCGGTTGGTTTGCCCTTCAATACGGGGACTGGAAAATTCTGTTTCTGGTATTTGGAGCCATCTCTCTTCTCACCGTCGTTTGGCTTTGGAGTGTGAAAATTGAGGAGACTCAGAATAAAGAAGAACGAGCCAGTTTTGGTTCTTCGTTCAAATTGCTGGGTAACGGGTTTATTGCATCCATGGTTTTGGGCATATTTTTGGTTGTGGGTATCGATGTGGGTGTTAATGCCGTTTCGGGACAGTTTCTGTTGGCCAAATTCGGATCGGAACAAACCCTTGCCGAGTCGGGTCGCAGTCTCTATTTCTTTGGTAAGATGCTGGGGACCTTTGGCGGGGCAATTCTGCTTACCCGGTTGTCGTCAGGGAAATTCTTTTTCTGGTCATCGCTTGGCGGGATGCTCTCTATTCTTTTGCTTTTAATTGCTCCCACCGAGATGGCAGCACTCATCATTATTTTTATGATTGGGCTGGGCATTGCCAACATTTTCCCTTTGATCTTTTCGCTGACGGTAGAAAAATATCCAACCCGTTCCAACGAAATATCCGGGTTGATGATCATGGCCGTTTCGGGTGGAGCCTTGCTGCCTCCTCTTATGGGTTGGGTAGGCGACCTGGTAAATGTTAATGCCAGTGTTTTTGTTTTGGTGGCCGCTGTTTCTTATCTGCTCATCATCTCTCTTTTTAGACTGCGCGCTCAGAAATCCGAAAAGGAATAACCGCTCCCGCTTGTGGCTGGGAAGGGTTTCATTAGTAAAAAAAATTAAAGCAAAAATAAATGAATCAGAATCTGGGATTATTAATTGGGCTGGTGTGTTTTTCCCTGTTGGGGTGTCAATCCGGGAAAGAGAATCATGCCGCCTTGGCTGAGACTGTGGCGAACGATGCGTCCATCGCTTATACCAAAAGCAGGGCCATCGAGATTATTCAATCGGGGTTTAATGCCGGGGATGGTTACCGGGAAGTCTGGATTCGTGATTACAATACCTTTATTGAACTGGCCGCGGAAGTCTACCCGGCAGAGGAGTTAAAGGAAAACCTGCTGGTGTTCTTTCGTATGCAGGGAGCAGATGGGAATATCATCGATGGGTTCACTCCTGCTGACCTGATAGGGGAAGGGGAAACCGACTTTAGCTACTCTGAACTGGAGCCCCGCTATGCCGGGCATAAGAATACAGTAGAAACCGATCAGGAGACTTCTCTGATCCAGGCGGTATACAAATATGTGCAGACAGTAGGGGATCGCTCTATTCTGAACGAAAAAGCGGGCGATCATACCGTTGCTCAACGCATGGAAGGAGCCATGGAATTCCTTATGAATCACCGGTTTTCGGAAGAGTATGGCTTGATATGGGGCGCCACCACCGCCGATTGGGGGGATGTGCAGCCCGAGCATGGCTGGGGCGTGGATCTGGATGAAAATACGCATCGAGCCATCGATATTTACGATAATGCCATGTTGATTATTGCCCTGAATAACCTTTTGGAGCTCTTGCCCGGCAGAAAAGATAAGTGGGGGCCCATCCGGGATGCGTTGGTCGAAAATACCCGTAAGCACCTGTGGGATGAAGAAAACCAGAAATTTATTCCTCATATATATTTGGAGGGGTCTCCCTTTCCGGAGGATTTTAACGAGGATACCATCTACTATTTTGGCGGTACCGCTGTTGCCATAGAGGCCGGTCTTTTGTCGAAGGAAGAGATTAAGGTGTCGCTTGAGCAGATGGTCTCCAGAGTGAAAGAGGCCGGGGCTCCTTCCATCGGGCTAACCCTCTATCCTCCCTATCCCGAGGGTTTCTTTGCCAATAAAATTATGAATCCCGAATACAGCTACCAGAATGGGGGCGACTGGACCTGGTTTGGCGGGCGCATGATTCAACAGCTGGTGAAGTACGGTTTTCTGGAGGAGGCCTACGAGCAACTGCGGCCCATGACCGACCGGGTCCTGAAAAACAAGGGTTTTTACGAGTGGTACTCGGTGAATAACGAACCCAGGGGCTCCGGAACCTTCCGGGGCTCGGCAGGGGTATTGTTCATTGCCATTGAAATGCTCGAGGAGGAATTGGGACTGAACAAGAAGTGAATCCCTGGTTTTTTCCGGTAAGCGGCTCAAGAGATGGAAGAGCGGTTGGCTGCCTGGATGAAAATAGGCCTGAGGGAGAAGTGAACCCGTTGGTGCTCTGTTTGGATGAAACAAAAAGAGAGGTGGTTCGTGATGGGATGATCCGGAGAGGAAGATTTAACTCAAACGGAGCGATACCCCCTCGACTTAGGAACAAATTGACGATAGAATGCAGGACGAGAATATGGACTTTAGGAAAACAGGGCAGTATCTGGTGCCCCATTTAAAAACCCCTCTTTCTCAGGGGAAATACGATATTTACCCTTCCTTACAATTGGGTGAAGGCAAAATAGAGGAGGGGATGGCGTCTCTGGCCGCGCGGTTGGCTCAGGAAACCACGGTGGTGGTGGATGGCTACGTGGGGGTATTTTATGAGACGTTCAGGAATCTGTTGGATGAAGCGCTGAGGAAACAGGGGAGGCGTCCCATATGGCATGAGGCCCGGGAGGCAATGAAAACCCCCGAAGAGGTCGAAGCTATGGTTTCTCCGTTTTTGGGGGGATCGGACCCACTCTTTGGAACCCGCACGAGCCTTTCGTTGATGGATTTCTTCCATGAGGATCAATTGAAGAGCATTCAGCCCGACTCCAGTGGGGAGATCAACATTCTTATTGGCCCGGGTGCTGCACTGGCGGGATGGGAAGGACTGGTATTGTACATCGATCTGCCCAAAAATGAACTTCAGTTTCGTTCCCGTGCCGGACGTGTATCCAATCTTGGGGCCAAAGGTCCGGGCCAAAGCAAGAGTGCATATAAGCGCTTTTATTTTGTCGATTGGGTGGTTCTGAATAAACATAAGCAGATGGTCTTACCTGAGGTGGGTATTTTTGTCGACGATCAGGCCCCGGGGCGCATTCCCTGGATGGAAGGAGATGAGGTGCGGAAGGCACTTAAACACATGGGGCAGAATATGTTTCGTGCACGCCCCTGGTTTGAGCCCGGCGTATGGGGAGGAGACTGGATAAAAGATAAAATTGAAGGACTTAATAAGGATGAAGTAAATTATGCCTGGTCGTTCGAACTGATCACCCCCGAAAATGGCTTGTTGCTGGAAAGCAGCGGACGGTTGCTGGAGATTTCATTCGATTGCCTCATGTATCAGGAGCATCAGGGAGTGATGGGCCAACATGCCGCTCAGTATGGATTTGAGTTCCCCATTCGGTTCGACTTTCTGGATACCTTTGATGGCGGCAATTTATCGGTTCAGGTACATCCTCAGGTTGATTTTATCAAGAAGCATTTTGGTGAAAACTTTACCCAGGAGGAGACCTATTATATTTTGGATGCCGGCGAAGATGCTGCCTGTTACCTTGGATTTCAGGAAGATATTGAGCCGGCTGCCTTTGAGTCGGCTCTAAGGTGCAGTTACCAGGCCAGGAAACCCCTCGATATTACCCGGTACGTGCAGAAGCTTGAGGCGCATAAACACGATTTGTTTCTCATTCCGCCGGGGACCATACATGGAGCCGGCATCAATAACCTGGTGCTGGAGATTAGCAGCACTCCTTATATTTTTACTTTTAAGATGTACGACTGGGTGCGTGAGGATCTGGATGGGAACCTTCGTCCGCTCAACATCGGGCGAGGGATGCAAAATCTTTGCTTCGACCGCAAGGGAGCGTATGTTCGGGAGAACCTGGTGTCCCATCCTTGTTTGTTGAATGAGGATGCGGAGAAGGGGTGGCAACTCTTCCATCTTCCCACTCACCCAAAACATTCCTACGATGTGCATCGAATAAATCTTCGCAGTCAGTCAGGGGTGGAGGTGTCAACCAAGAATATATGTCATGTACTCTCGCTGGTGGAGGGCTCTTCTATCGTGGTGGAGACGGAAAACGGGATGAGTCAACGGTTTAATTATGCCGAGACTTTTGTGATTTCGGCGGCGGCCGGAGCCTATCGAATAGTGAATGATTCCAACGAAGCGGTTCAGGTGGTGAAGGCCTTTATGAAGTAAAGGGGATTAAGGTTGGTAAGATTTCTAATCCAATCTGCTTTTGCATCTATTCAGCGGGGTTCCCTTGCCGTAATACCCGACCGAGAGCGGTGCCCATTGGCCCGGAAGAGCAGGTTAGGGGGTTTAATCCTTTTTTGGGGGACGAAAAAAATTGGAATAAACCGAGATGGCAAGTGCAGCGAGGTATCCGGTTAATGTCAGGGTGTCGGCGAGCTTTACGGAGATAATCAGGCCACTTAACCGCTCAACCAGATATTGGATGTAGGAGGCAGGCAGACCGCTTTCTCCCAGGTGATGCAGGACATTGAAATGCCAGTCGGTGAGAGGGCAATACCCCAATCCGTAAAAAAGGCCTAACAATAACCAGGATCCTCCGGTGAAGAGCAGTGTTACAAGATTCCAGCGTCGGGTGGTTTCCCAGATCCAGCCCATAAGGTTAAACAGGATGAGGGCTGTGTGCCCAACTACAAACAGGTAGTCGATTAATTGCCAGGGGAGGTGGCTCATAACAATACATTGTTGTTTCGAAATTATACCTAAGGCATCAGCCTTATCAGCAAATTTAAAGGAGCCATTTTTGGGCCAACCAAAACCCCATTGGGTGGGATTATCTTACTTGCCTGATTTGTTTAAAGCTGATGCTCAGTGCTTTTTCGAAATATCGGAGTTGTTTTATCTCTTTAGGGGTGACCAGGCACAGGGAGATTCCGGTTTTTCCGGCCCGGGCGGTACGTCCGCTACGATGGGTATAGTACTCTTCCTGGTCGGGGAGTTGATAATGTGCCACAAAGGCAAGGTCCTGAACATCAATTCCTCTGGCCGCAATGTCGGTGGCCACCAGTACCTGGAGGCTTCCATTTTTAAAGGCCCTCATGACTTTATCCCGTTCTTTTTGGAGCAAGTCGCCATGAATGGCATCGGTGGCCACATTTTTGGCGATGAGTTGCTTGGCCAGTGTTTGGGCGGCAGCTTTGGTCCTGCAAAAAACCATTCCCCGGTTTTTGTGCTGCGATCGCAACATCTGGAGCAGGGCGAAGAGTTTATCCTTTTCGTCGCAAATAAGGAATTGATGTTCAATATTCTTGTTCATCACATTGCGTCGGCTCACCTCTATGCGAATAGCCTTAGGCGACAGATGTGCATTAATAATTTGCTTTATACCTTCCGGAATGGTTGCCGAAAAGAGCCACTTGTTTTCGGCCGATGAGACAAAACTCAGGATCTTGTCCAGCTCCTTTTTAAAGCCCATACTTAACATCTCGTCGGCTTCATCCAGAATAATGGTTTTCACCTGGCTAAGGTCTACCGCTTTTCGGGCCACTAAATCGATGAGTCGGCCGGGAGTGGCCACCACGATATGGGTGGGTCTTCTCAGAGCACTTATTTGCTTTTCGATTTGACTGCCTCCATAAACGGCTTCGGAAAATATTTTAGCAGAGTATTTGGTGTACCTAAACAATTGTTTGGCTACCTGTTGCCCCAATTCGCGGGTTGGGCAAAGAATCAATCCCTGAACCACTTTTTTGTTGGGGTCGATGCGTTGCAACAAAGGTAATCCGTAAGCGGCTGTTTTTCCGGTGCCGGTTTGGGCCTGGGCTATCAGATCGGTTCTGGAATTCAAGAGCAGGGGGATTACTTTATTTTGTATCTCAGTAGGGGTCGTGATTTTTAACTCTTTTAACCCTTTGACAAATTCCTTGCTTATTCCTAATTCTTCAAAATTATTCAATACAGTCGATTATTTAGTTCGTTGGCAAAAGTACATCTTAAAGCCGGATTTTCCATCGTGCCGGGAAGGTTCTGTGGCGTAATGCTCTGAATTATTGATGTTTTTTGACTCTCTTCTTCGGCTGATACCTCATTTATTCCCTGAACCCGCAAGGGAATGCCCCTTTTGTGTTTGGCTCCTTTCTTTGCTAAGTTAATGGAATACGTTGTTGCTGGTTTGATGGTTGGTATGGGCCTAGAATCCCCACGGATGAATGGTGGCCAGGGCAGGTTGTGCGAATTATATCATAACGGAACAATTATTTGTTTTACATTGTAGTTTAATTTTATATTTTTGTGCACCCAATAATTAATAGGGGTACTTAAGAAAAGGGTTGTTAGCTCAGTTGGTTTAGAGCATTACCTTGACAGGGTAGGGGTCACTGGTTCGAATCCAGTACAACCCACAGTGTTTAAAGGCAGTAAAACGTTGGTTTTACTGCCTTTTTTCGTGATGAAGAAATTGTTATGAGATGGGGTCGCTGTGGGGTGGGATCACGCACAATAATTGGGTCTGAAGGCATACCTGGATACCCTGGTCTTTTTTTTGTTAACCAAAGACCAATCCCAAGGGGATTGCCCTATACGAAGTGCAGGGTATTGACCGTGCGATTAACACTACGGGTTTGCTCCTCCGCTGGGGCCCCTGCAGAGTAGCTTTTGTGCTCGCGGAAAGCTTCGGTGGCACGCGGACTACCTTTGGTTATTAATATTTAACCACTTTGTGGTTTTTAGATAAAGTAAATCAATCCCGCTGAAGAATCTTCCAACCCAAAGATAGGGGGATTAAGAGGGCAGTGCTGGGAATTTCCGATGAATAGCTTATTCCTGTTCCGATTTACATGACAATAATAAACAACATATAGACCCGGATTTAAGCACTGGACCTGGAATCTGGATATGATCCCCTTTTTTTCTAATACCCAGGCCCTGATGTGCGAATATTGTCGGTTGGCCATGAGGTTCAAGTCGTGGAACCTGCTTCCCTATCCCGGACCCAGCTTGCCAACGACCAAGATGTCGGGGTCGTTGTATTTGCCGGGGCGCCTTCCTCCGCCTGCTTCCTGTTTCCTTCTGTTGGGGGACCATCTGACTAACAAAAAGAGAGCGCTTTGGCATGCCTGGGGAGCCTGCCTGGTGGAAAATAGTATAAAATATTAATAGTCCTTTAGTATCCTCCTAAATGAAAGTTGAGTTTTATTCATGCTTTCCCCATTCATTTTAATACCATGATGTTTAACACCTCAAAACTCAGGTTGAGAATAAAGGTGTATCAACCATACCATTTACGTTGACGATTCTCTAGGTTTTCAAGGAGGTTTATGCACACATTCACATCATTCACTATCTGGAAATCGAACATCCCAACACAGATAAAGTCGGCTCCATTTTCAAAAGCCCACTTAAATCCATCTTCTGGAGTAATAGCACCGGCGGCCAAAACTTTAAAACCCATGACCGGAACTTTCGCCCTCTCAACAAAAGCCTTAGTCTTATCAGGAAACAGGCAAAAACAATTGTCATGAAAGCGATTATGATCAAGATGTTTTGTTCCATCTACCTCAAACGGGACCCTATTCTCTCTGGGGTGGGCCGACCAATAATTGTCATGATGCATCGTTTTCATGTAATAATCGGGAATAATTCCCTGCTCTTCGCAAATAATCAGTGAATCGATGGTGTGTGAAGCCAGTCCTGCCACAAACCCCTGCCGCCTGATGTAGTCCATTATTTTTTCTATTACATCAATCTTGTCATCGCGAACCAGCCAGTCACACCAATTCCCTTGTAGTTGAATCATGTCAACCCCGTAATCAATTGCCTTATTGATGTTTGAATAATAGTCTTTCTTTTTCATGTCTGGACCTACCTGTGTAATTACCTTGATTTTACTTCCGGTAATTCTTTTGTATTTTACCATTGTTTCATTTGTTGGAAAACCGATGTTTATTGTATTAATCCCTGCTTTTTCTGCCAGAATTAAAGTTTCAAATATTTTTTTCTCGGTGTTGTATGCACGAAACAAGGAAGGGACATACAGTAAATCCCGTGAATGGGCCCAGCCCCCAATTAGGTTTCCTCCTAATACTAACCTGCTTATTTGATGGCCTCCAATGGTTCCTTTGGGTAGTTCCCCCTTTAATTCGTTGAGGTCAGCTTTCCCTATGTTTATGGTTGCTCCAGATAAGGTGTCAATGCCAAAATCATTATTTCGAAAAGCACCCCAGCCCATTACTCCCAGAGCTGGTAGTGTGGCCAGGTTTTTTAAAGCTTCCCTTCTTGAATTTGACGGTTCTTCTACCGCTGAGGTATTCTCGGAAGTTTTCCTTTTAAATAGATATGGGAATAGTGCATGAAGCCCATAGCCCTTTTCTGAAGAAACTACCAGAAGAATTAATACCAGGGCTTCAATTAAATTTCTGTTTACGATGAATAGATTTCCCTCCATCGAATCAAATATAGATCCTCCAAACGGTGGATATGCAAAGTAGTAGAGTAAAAGTAGAATTGATCCCGAAATGGCCGAGACTCTTTTAAAATAACCAAGGAATAAGCTTAACCCAATCAAAATTAAGCCCAGAATATTTATCCAGTCAATAATGCCGATTAGCGGTGATGAGCCCAGCCATGAATAAAACCCGGAGAATGGGCCTGTTGAGTTCGCAAGGTAACTCGCTGCACTCCAATTATCCTGCATTGATTTTGATACCCCTTCATATAAAAAATGCCAACCTATGGCAATACGCAAAGTTGTAAATACCAATTTCTTCCAGTTCATTACAAATCTTTCGTTCATCACAGCAGTTTAATTTAGGGTTCACTAGGGCTCCACTAAAGCATGTTAAATAGGTTGCGCTTTTGGGTTTTCTTAAGATGTTGTAAGTTGATGTTGTTAAGTGGCTTACTGTATAAGTAAAGGTATAAAAATATAATTAGAGTTAAAGTCTACTGGTAAAAAGTAATCTATTTGATGGAAAAAAGAATTTAATTTTCATCACAAAGACAAACAAGAGTGGCGGTTAATCTTTTGGGGTTTTAATTTAAGGCCCCGTTAATGGCAATACAGGAAACCGGAGTGACACTAAAACAACTGCTATTCAGACGAAGATATGATGAGGCTGTTCAGGATATCCGAATAAAACATCTCTGGGAAACACTCGATGAAGAAAATAAAGCCTACAAACAAGCAAAAGAGAAAGGAGTATAGGAGACAATTCAGAGGAGTCTCAGATGTGAAATATTTTATCTATAGATTATGCAAAATTTACGCCTAGACCCAGATTTTGCTTCTGATCCAACAAATGGCAGAAAATGATCATATTTGGGTTTCGAACCCATATTTTTAGAGCAGGCGATGAATGAAAAAATCATTTTCATAACCGTTAGCACAAAGCCAAAAAAAGAGCCTTTCGGAGCAATATCCAGGAGAATAATGAGCCGGGTATCGTTAGATTAAATGCTTCCTCAGAGGTGGTTGAATTCTCATGGCGGATTTCTGTAGATTTCCAACGTTGGGCGATGAGCGTTTTTTGCACCTTCCTCTATATGCCTTCTTTAATGGAGAAAAAAAATTTGTGAATTGATTTAAGCGTATGTTTGGTTAAACAGATTTTTAATTTGTACTTTTAGGCTATTAAGAGTCAGGCTATTTTACCCATTTTTCGCGCTTTGCAAAAAATTAATCCAATAAATCATGAAAAGAATATTGCTTTTGGCGGGTCTTGTTTTTTTGATCTCACCTGCTTGTAAGGAAAAGAAAAGTACTCCCGTGAAGGAAGTGATTCCGGAAGTTGTGGTAAATACCCCTCAGGAAGCACCTGTTCAGAAACAGGAGCCCATTGCGCCACCGGCGGAAGCTAAGCCCGACAAATACTTTTTAGTAGCCGGCAGTTTTTTAAAACAGGAGAATGCCGAAAAGTGCAAGTCGGATTGGACTCAGAAAGGGTATCAATCGCAGGTTGTTACTCGGTCTCCGGGCGTGAACAGTGACTTTTTCAGGGTCTCATACATGAGCTTCTCCGATCGGAAAGAAGCCATTAATGCCATGCAACAGGAGCGTGCAATGGAAGGGAAAGAGCAGGTTTGGGTGCTGGTTAAGAAATAAGTCTCAATCCCTGGTGTGAGAGGTGAACCAGTTCGCAAGGTTTAGTACAGGGGTTACATGTAGCGTTTTATAGCCAAGCGAGGAAGCTGCCTGGCAATTCTCTAACAAGTCGTCGACATAAAGTGTTTGGGTGGCTTCAAGATGGTTTTGTTGAAGCACTCTTTGAAAAAGTTCCTTTTGGGGTTTTCTCAATCCCTCTTCGTTGGAGTAATATACTCTTTCGAACAGGTCACGCAAATTGACCACACCCGGGACGGCCCCTTCAAAGTATTGAACATGCAGCGCATTGGTGTTACTCAAAAGGAACAATCGGTATTTTTTCCCCAGCTCTTTTAGAAGGAAGACATGATCTTCCGGAAACCCTCCAATCAGGGAGTTCCAGGCAGAGGTCAGTTCCTGGTGAGTGGCGGAGGAGCGAATGTAACCTTTCAGAAAAACAAGAAATTGTGGCGTGGTAATAAAACCCGTTTCATATTGTAAAAAGGTCTCGTTGCTTATTAAGGTCTTAAACGGTACCTCCTGCCCATTGTCCGCGACTTTTTTGAACGCCGCCATGAGTTTTGGAAAATCCAGTGGAAGCAACACATTACCCAAATCAAATATGATATTCCTAATGTTGGAGAGTTCGTTCATTTTAACAAAATTTGTTTGATTATCCGGTTCCCTTTTGTATTTTTGCAACCCCGAAAGCAAAGATAGACAATTAAATATTTTTTGGGCCCATAGCTCAGTTGGTTAGAGCACCTGACTCATAATCAGGGAGTCGTAGGTTCAAGCCCTACTGGGCCCACAACAAAGCACTTGCAGAAATGTAAGTGCTTTTTTTATGGGGTTTGGGATCAGGTGTCTTGTAGAAGTAGGATTGCCCCTGATCAGGCGTAGATTCTGCCTAATCTATCAAAGGAAAGATTTCTCCAGGGGAAGTGCCGCAGCTGCCGCAGCTCAATGTGCCATACTATATGCCTCCGTTGCAACCATACTGTCGCCGCCGACCTTTAGTAAAAGCACGGATTCATTTATTTGAGTCGGAGCTTTTTTTTGTATCTGGTTGACCTTTTTTTCACCTTTTCACCTTTTCACTTTTTCACCTTTTTACTCTTTTTTTATTGGTCCCATTCAGGGACCTGGAAAGGAGCCCTTTAATACCCCCCGGCTGCTTTTATGCTTCGCATTTCGCGCCGGGGGCTATTCACATTGGTCCCCTTCAGGGACTGTGGATGCCCCTTTTTTCTTGCTTTCCCTTCGCCAAGCCCCCGACTAAAGCGGCTACCGGGTTTGGGCTTAATATAATTTTTAATTCTTAATCACGTCCAATCTTTTCATCCTCACATCATCGTTTCACCATATCATCAAACCCTCTCTTATTTCCCACTACCACCTATGAGTTTCCCTAATCCCTTATCTCTTTTCCACCCTTTTCACGTTTCACTCTTTACTTTAACCTTGATTTCCTTTAACCTTTCCCTCTATTTTGTCCCTACCGGGACTTTTATTCCTTATCACTTATCGCTCTTCTCTCTTCTCTCTTCTCTCTTTTCCCACTTTTACCTTTATGGCCTTTTACCTTTAACCTTGATTCCTTTAACCTTGTCTCTCTTTAACCTTGCTTCCCTTTTCTCTTCTTACTCTTTTTCACCCCTTTTTTATTGGCAATCAATATTTTTTAGATTTGTATAATCCTGTTTCTGTCTGTTGTTTCCCTAATTGCATACTTTTGCCCATTAGCCAACCAATCCTCTGTTCGGAAATTACAGCATCCACTAAACCTCCAACCGATACCAATCCATAAATTATGTGCGCTGTTCATTCCCCTTTCAGGTTTCACGGGAGAGCCTTGGGATGGTTGGGGCCGAGTATCGAAAGAAAAGTGGGGGCTTATTTATCCATATATTTATTCTTTATTAAATTTTGAGCTACATTTACCTTTGTGTTAAAGTGGGGGCACTCTGTAATTTTGAGCTGTGTTATCGATAAATGAAGTTAAGTAAAATTCATCCTAAGGAAAAAGCGTAATCTTAAAATAGGCATCATGTTACACACAATCCGAAAGTACCTGATTCTGTTTTTATTGCCCTGGTTAATCATGGGATGTCACGTAAATGGCACTAAGGAAGACCCGGGTGCGAAAAAGCCTAACGTTCTGTTAATCTGTATCGATGATCTCAGGCCGGAGTTAGGTTGTTACGGTAAGGAATATATCCATTCCCCCAATATTGATAAATTGGGCTCAACAGGGGTGGTCTTTACCAATCATTTCGTTCAGGTGCCTACCTGTGGGGCTTCCCGGGCAAGCATGCTCACCGGCCTGTTCCCAAAAACTCCCGGGTATTTATCGAATGAAGCTTGCCGGAAATTCATTGCGGAAAGGGAAGCATCCGAGGGACCGGAGACCTTTATTCACCATCTGAAAAACAAGGGTTATTATACGGTGGGGATAGGTAAAATCAGTCATTCGGCCGATGGCTTTGTATATGGATACACCGATTCGGTGGGCTCTAAAAGGGAACTTCCCAATAGCTGGGATGAAATGCAATTTGATGCGGGGAAATGGGGCACCGGGTGGAATGCTTTTTTCGCATATGCCGATGGTAGCAACCGTCAAAGCCGGAACAGGCAGGTAAGACCCTATGAAAGAGGAGCCGTGGACGATGAGGGCTATCCCGATGGATTAACAGCCCGGCTGGCGGTAAATAAACTAAAAGAATTGAAGGACAAGGAGGAACCATTCTTTCTGGGGGTAGGGTTTTTTAAGCCCCATCTGCCCTTTAATTCACCCTCCAAATACTGGGATCTGTATGAGGAGGCCAATATTCCTCTGTCGCCTAACCCATTCATCCCTGAGAATGTAAATAAAGCCAGTCTCCATGGAAGTGGCGAGTTTAATGGCTACCGTCTGGGGGATGAAGAAGCCTCCTTAAAGGGACCTGTCTCGGATGCTTATGCCCGCAAATTGAGGCATGCCTATTTTGCCTGTATCAGCTATGTGGATGCACAGGTTGGAAAAGTATTGGATGAGTTGGAAGAATTAGGGCTGGCCGATAATACGATTGTTATTTTATGGGGAGATCATGGCTGGCACCTGGGAGATCAATTGGTCTGGGGCAAGCACACCATCTTTGAAAGGGCCCTAAAGAGTGCTTTAATTGTTAAAGTGCCGGGAATTACCAGTGGAGAAAAAATTGAGAATGTGGTCAGCTCCGTTGACCTTTATCCAACCATCATCGATTTATGTGGGTTGGAAATGCCTTTCTCAACCGATGGCCGGAGTTTAAAGCCTTTGCTGGAGAATTGCTTGTCCGAACCGGAAGCATATGCCTATGGGTTCTTCAATAAGGGAGTCTCTCTTCGAACAAGCCGTTTCAGGCTTACCAAATACTTCAGACAAGAACTGCCCGATGTGGAGCTTTATGACCACGAAAACGATCCCTGTGAAACCAAAAATATCGCGGAAGAGCTCCCGGCCGTAGTGGATTCTTTACTGCCTCTCCTTGAAAGCCAAAATATCTATGGGTCTGGGTTTTAAGTGATTTCAAAATAAGGTGAGACTGTTTAAATTTTGTTTTTTTTAGTATCGAAATCCAACTCTTTCAGGGTAGTCCGGCCCTCCTCCCGGGTGGGTTCAATGGGGGTAGCCATATGAATCATCAATATGGTTGCCGTCCCCTCAGGGATGAATCTCTTTCTGGCTATTCAACATTAAATTCATAGATAATGATTGATTTGGTCTTATTCGAAAAATTACATGAATATGATCTGGCATTCCGATTATAATCAATGCTTTCGGGTCGTGAAATCCCTTCGAATATCTCTTCCGGGCGAAGCCGGTTTTGTATTCAATCAGCGTTTAATGGGGTTTTGAAAAAAAATTAGAAAATATTTTTGGGTAAGAATAAAAATTATAGACATGGATTTCTTATAAAAACTTTTATATTCGTATCATAATTTAACATCAATGGCGATAAACCAGGATCTATCCGACTGCGAATTGGTTGAACAGCTCCGGAAGGGAGATGTGGAGGCTTTCGATCAGATATTTAAAAAATATGGAGATCGGCTGTTTGGATTTGCCCTGGGCTATTTAAAATCAAAAGAAGAGACAGAGGGACTGATTCAGGATGTTTTTCTGAAGATATGGGAAAACCGGAAAGATCTGAAAAAGGAATCTTCCCTGAAATCATACCTTTTCACCATTGCCTATCACGATCTGTGTTATTTATTCCGGAAAAAGAAAATCCATCAAAAGTTTCTGGCACAAAAAGATTCATCAGAAACCCTATCCAATAACCTGGAAGAAGAGCTTCAGTATAAGTCAACCTTGGATCGGGTTAATCAACTGATTGACAGGTTGCCCGAAAAGCAAAAGGCCATATTCATTAAAAGTCGGCACCAGGGGAAAAGCTCCCGGGAAATTGCAGAGGAAATGGGGCTGGCACCCGGTACCGTGGACAACCAGATTTCAGCTGCTTTAAAGTTTCTCCGAAAAAATCTATCGGCTGATAACTTCGCCACTCTACTCTTTTTTGCTGTTTTTATGCAGTGAAATAATGGTTCTTTA
>JBFHFS010000031.1:0-64116 GCA_041583495.1 Marinilabiliaceae bacterium
CAGGCACAAACTGGGTGGGGCTGGCATCGCTGTTCCTGAACCATAAACGTTTTTATAGTTCCAGGCTTCTTTTTGGCGATTAAGTAAATGTAAGTATTTCAGCAGGAAAACTGAAATACAACATTTTCTAAACCGGGATTCTGATACGTAAAGGGCTTGTTCGTTTTTCAAAATTCGAATAGCTTCTCTTTTTTTTGCTTTAGGTTCTTACCAAACTTTCTTCAATTGTTATTTTCAAAATTAATCGTTGCTAAAACAAAGGCCCCTGCGACTATTGTAATTATAAATAGCACTACAAAAATTCCGTTCCTTACTCGCTTTGTCTTTTCTTCATCATTCCATTTTTCTGCCAACTTCTGATAATTGATTATTTTAAAATATCTGATGTAGTTTAATACAAAAAGCATAACAAAAGCACCAATAATATACTTCTTATCCAAATCAACCTTAGTGGTACCAATAGCCGTCACAAGAAAAGGTGGAATAATAACACCTATTAGACACTGAAGAAGCGTAACCAGACTTGTAGCATATGCCCCAGGGGTATCGTCTTTCCACTTCGTCTTATAAGAATGATACACTCTATAAAATATATAATCAAACCCTTTTAGTAAATTCATAATTCCAGTTTTAAGCTATTCTTTCTTTGCGTTTTCTAATTCTTCCAAACGCAACAAAATACTCTTCATTACACCCTCTGTATAATCAGACTTCTGTTTGTAATTATTAATCACTTTAACTTGCTCATCAATTATAATTTGCTGCTCTTTTACCGCTTCAACTAGAATTGGAATAAGTTTAAAGTAATATATCCTTTTAACTCCCGTACTATCCGTTGTTACAAGTTCTGGATATATGGTTTCAACTTCTTGCGCTAATAATCCAATATCCGTTCCTGAATGGGGAGTAATGGGACTTTCAACCCAATTGTATTTATAGCCACCTATACTCAAAATATTATGCAAAGAACTATCTATAGGCTGTATATTGTATTTATAAGTGGTGTCACTTATGTGAGACATCCAGCTTGTTCCTCCTGTTATTTGGCCATTAGGCATAATTTGAACTGGAGGTATATATTGAGATGCTGTCGTTAAATTGAATTTTGTTATTGCATACCCCGAAGATATAGCCCATCCATAACCAGGGTGATATGCTGCTGCACCAAAAATAGCATCTGCAGTATTCCAACCTGTCCAACCTTCATTTGCTATATTATTATAAGTTAATGCTAGTCCTAAGGTATTACCAGCTATACCAGCCCATTTAGCACCTGCTTTAAGATTACTAAATTTTGATATTTGATTGTTGATTTTTATAGAATTTACATTATGTGTATTTTCTAGAATACTTTGAGAATTCTTCAAACTAGTAATTTGCATGCCATGCATTTTGCCTGCACCAGTATTTAGTTGCCCAAAAACAAACAAACCTGTTCCTGCAGCATCCGTCCAATCACTTCCGCCTTGCGATTGGCTTTCATCCGTACCATTCCTAGAGTCCACATTTCCATTTGTATTACCTGCCTTCTGATCTGCAGTTACTGTTACTTCGTTCAATTGCGTTGATTGAGCTGGCGCATAGGTTCCATCTCCATTATTGTAAAAATCTCCGGCCTTAACACCTGTTGCACCATGAGACAAGGTATCCAAACCCAAAGGATCAATAAAATTCACCGGATTAAAATTTGCAAAAAAACTGTTCGTTGGGGAGTGGAATTCAAAAACCTGAAAGTAACAATTGCCGGGTTATGATCAGCATAAAATCCCTATTGTGTAGGGGGCATAACCGTGTATTGATGAATTATTCGTCCTTTTTGCATGTCTTTGCTATTTATGTCTTCAATAGCCCAATAAGCAACGACCCTTTTAATTCCTTCATTTTTAAAATTTACCTGATATGACGTCTTTTGATTACGAATCGGATAAAAAAATATAGGGTTTGCCTTTAAATCTCGTTCATCTTCATCTTCAACATAATCACCAATCATCACTGTAACTTCGGTATTTGGAGGATTTACAAACATCATGTCTCTTTTATATTGGATATTAGTGTAGATCGTATCATACACAACAGAATCTTCATATAAAACACCGCTTCCATCGTAACTTTTCGAGATCCCATTTTTGTCATAATTCCGAAAGTACCTTAATGCTCCTTCATTATATAATTTATAGCTCATCACATTTCCGTTCCTATAATAATACGTACATACTTCATTCACCTTACCAAAAATAGCGGTGTTTTTTCTAACCTCCTTATATTTGTTCCCAAACAAATAATATTGAATTTTTAAGCTATCCTCCTGCTTCATTTCTGCCCAAATAAAATCTGTGCTTCCGTCATTTAAAGACGATACCTTTTCAATATTACAAGATTGAAAGAATAGAATACTTATGAGTGCAGTTACAGCTCTGAAAAATAGGTTCATTATTTTATTCTTTTATAATAGTCATAAGAAGTTGGAGGCTTGTACCCGTAGGGAGGTGTTACTCCATCTCTAATGGGTGTAAATGTGGTGTCTGTATTATTTATTTTCATTATCGTCAGTGCCGGAACCACACGATAATTCCAATTCAATATTATGGTATCTCCATCATTCCATTCTTGGGGATTAGAATAAGGTTGCATAAAACCTATAAACCAACCTATCATTTTATATTGTATTGGTGCTGAATAGCTCATATCGATAGGTTGCCCATCGACATGGCGAGCTCGTTCTTTTGGCTGCCAATTAGAATTTCCGAAAATAATAAGTCCTCCATTTTGATCATATCCGACCGGATTACCTCCCCGAGCTAAATAATCAGGAGAAATTCTTGTGTTATCCATCGGGACTACAAAGTTTTCCTGCTCCCTAATCAAACTCTTGTCATCCCTTGGATTTTGATTATTTTGTACTTGAGGATTAACTGTTACTTCGTTCAATTGCGTTGATTGAGCTGGCGTATAGGTTCCATCACCATTATTATAAACATCTCCGGCTTTAACACCTGTTGCGCCATGGGACAAGGTATCCAAACCCAAAGGATCAATAAAATTCACCGGATTATTATAGCAATAAGCAACCGGGTTATAATTGGGATGTTGTTCCGCCAACGGGTCCACCCCATAAAACCTGCACTCCTTCGCATCATAATACCTGGCCCCATAATAATACAACCCAGTCTCTTGATCTTGCTCCTTACCATTGAATTTGTAGGGCATGCTGGGACGTGTGGTGTGCTCATCTACGAAGGCCTCGCCAAAGGGCATGTAACACACGAACTGGGTCGGGTTGGCATCGGCATCGGTAACATACGAGGTGCTGCCCAGGTGGTCGGAGTGGTAAAAGTAAATATCGTCCTCGCGTTGGGGGAGGGACTGGTTGAAGCCGTAGCCGGGGGCCACCGCCTCGGGATTGACGGCCGGACCGTATTGCACCGGGGGGCCGGGCACGTCGCCGGGCTGGTTTTTTACGGGTGGCTGTGGCCAGTTGTCGGGAATGTCGTAGTTGCCCAGGGTGGTGCTGGTTAAGGCCTGGCCGGTGGCCTCCGGCTCGCCCCATACCCCTTTGGCGGTTGGTGGACCCGGCGGGATGCCCAGCCCGGAGTAGTAATCGTTGCGCGCACTCTCGATTAAGGTCATGCGTTCGGCATAATCCTTTTGTCCGGCGGTGACATTGGTGCTGCCGGTAATGTAGAGGTTGTTAAAATCGCCCACGCCGATTTTGCTGCCCACACGCTGGGTCCCGCTGTAGTAGTGCTTGGTGAAGCGATCTTTGCTCACCACCATGTAGGGACTTACATACAAGGTGTAGTTGTCGGCATCGTGATACAGAATACCTTGCGGGTTGGCATTGATAAACACACCCGTTGAGCCGCCATGGCTCTTGATGACCCGCTCGCCACTGTGGTTATAGGTGTACCGACTGGTATACCCATCGTCGGAGAGCATGGTGAGGCGATTCTCCTCGTCCCAGAGCATTTGGCGATACGAGTTGCTTACGGTATCCTCGCGCAGGGTGGGGTTGCCATTTTCGTCGTAGGAGTATTTGTTGTCGCCAATCATACTTGCGGCATTGGGTTTGGTGCCGTTGTAAAGATAGTGATAGGTATGCGACGATGCAACGGTGCTGCCATTAACGGTTTGATTTTTTTCGAGGGGATTGCCCATCTTATCGTACTGCATGGCCAGGGTATAGTCGGCCTCCTTACTGTTGCCGGTGGCCGTGATGAGCCGGTTCAGGTCATCATACCCGTAGGTGTGCGCGTAGGTGCCGCCTATCTCGCCCTGGGGGGCAGCCGTGTTGGTGATCCCCAGGATATTATCCACCGCATCGTAGCGGTAGGTGTTGTTCATGATTTCTGCCCCCTGTGCCGTGAGGGTCATGTTTTGCAGACGTTGACGGATGGGATCGTAGATGTAAGTTGTCTCGGTGCCATTGCCCGCCTTGCGGTACACCATCTGCCCGAACTTATCGTATCCCTGATGGGTGATTATCGGATAGCTCTCGCCCTCCTTTTCTGCACTAATACTTTGCAGAGTGCCTGCCGCATTGTATTGATAGGTCACCACTTCGTTGTCGGGATAGGTCATGCTTTTTACGCGGTTCCAGCTGTCGTACTCTGCTGCCCACACGTAGGTGCGTATGTCGGTGAGACTGAGCATAATGGTCTTCACTGTTTTGGTGACCTCACCCATCTTGCCGTAGTAATAAGCTTCGCCACCACTGCCATCTTCCACCAATGTGAGGCGCCCGGCACGGTTGTAGTCGGCGCCCGGCTCGCCGTAGGTGTAGGACACCCGGTTGTAAATATTTTTAGGATAGAGAATCTCCTGAAGCCGCTCAAAGGAATACTCATAGGTTATATAACCGCCCTCCTGGATGTTTTTGCGCAGGTTGGGCGTTTGTTTGGTACGCAGATTATTGGCCTGGTCGTAGGTGAAGGTGGTGAGGCCGGCATCGGGTTGATTCACCGACAGCTTACGGCCCAGCTTATCGTAGGTATAGGTGGTCTTGTGCATGTTGGGATGCGTCACCTCCAGCAACTCCCCGATGGGGTTGTAGCGGTAACTCACCACCACCTCTTCATCCTTAAGGCGCTGCAGGGTGGTGCGGGTGCGTTCCCGGCCATCGGTGTAGGTGGTTGAGGAGCGTCCCAGGGCATCGGTGAGGGTGGTGGCCAGCATGGTTTGGCCGTCGTGTGGCAACATCTCAAAGGCGGTGGTTGTGGTGGC
Organism: Marinilabiliaceae bacterium; assembly: GCA_041583495.1. Lineage (GTDB taxonomy): Bacteria > Bacteroidota > Bacteroidia > Bacteroidales > Marinilabiliaceae > JBFHFS01. The sequence continues at coordinate 5,221 of JBFHFS010000031.1, forward strand.
CCCATCGGGAAGGGTCACCTTAATGGCGCGGTCCTGTACATCGTAATCGGTTTGGGTGGGCGCCACATCATCGGTGGTTGTGCTGTATTGTGTGGCATTGCTCAGGGGTTCCTGGGTGGGCAGATAAGCTTTTACAGCACGGCCAAAGGCATCGTACTGCACACGTCCCGAGACGGTCATCACCGTTTGGTCGGCGCTGCCATCGTACACTACGCTGGTTTTCTTCACCTGCACCGGTCGCATGAGGGCATCCACAAAGTTATAGGTGTCGATGCTTCCGCCTGTTTGAGCATCATAATGCGAGGTGCGGGCATAGGGCACGGCCGCATCGGTTACATACTCAAAGGCAATGGTGTAGGGGGCGTTGGTGTCCAGCTCGTAGGGGGCGGTCACCGAGGTCATGCGCCCCTGGTTGTCGTAGGTATATCGCATGGGATGACCATTCAGGTCGATGGTTTCCAGGGGAACTGCCCATTTGTAATCGTAGCGGGTAGAGGAGGCGTAACCAAAGGCATCGGTCACCGAGGTGACCAGGGTGTGTAATACCTCGTCGTAGGTATAAGCATAATACATGCGCTCGCCTTTATAGTTCTCGGGACGTGTGAGACGGGTGAGGTTCCCGTAGGCATCGTAAGTCAAGTCGTAGTTGGCCACATAACCGGTGTTGAATTGCCGAATTTGGGTAATGTTGCCCATGGCATCCACGTCGGTTTCGCGTTTGCGCACTTCTCCTTCGGCTGTTGTCACCCTTATGCTTTGCGGGATGTTTAAGATCCGCTTGTCGGTGATGGTGTGGTAAGCGATCTCGCTCACAATATCTTCGCCACCTACTGAACTGGTGTATTGCGTAATGTTTCCGTAGGCATCGTACTCGTAACTCTCGGAAGTACGCATCACTTCGCTGCTTCCCGGTTCGCGGGTTTCAACCACAGTTTGCGTCAGAGCCGGAAAGATGGACTGTGCATCGTGCGGCTGAGTCACCAACGTATAATTATTAACGGTGGATTTTAGGGCAAAGGCATCGGCATCTTCCAGTACCTCGCTTTTAAGATTGTTTTTTGTGGTGAAGGAACGGTTGTCGTACGATTGAATGACGGTGCGATAGGGCTTGTCCTCGTTTTCGGTGTCAATCTGGGTGGTTTTTACTTGGCCGAAACCAAAGAAATCGCGTTCGTAGCGGTCGTAATAACCATCTTCGTAATCGAAAAGAGTGAGCATTCGGGTAGCTCCGTTTTCGGGCATGTTGGTTTTCACCTCTACACTGGCCATCACGGTCTTATTCTGCGGCAAGTCGTAGGTATTGCCCACATCTTTGTAATCAACGGTCATGGTGGCACCATAAGGTCGGTGAACAGTCTTCAGCAGGTTGGTGTGTCCCATCTTATTTAAGCGTACGGTCAGTTTACTGTTTTCGTCCGACTCTACCAAGTCGGGAAAGCCATCGCCATTGACATCCATTATCTGTTGAAGGGTGCGGCTAACGCCTTTTGTTTGTGATCCTATCACGCTGGGGGTGATGGTTAGTATAATCTTAAAAGGCAATGGAATGGCAATTGGATAGGCTAAATCTCCATTTGTACACATGGATGTTGACTTGCTTTTTGTCATGAAACCATCCTTCCACGAGACGAATGATGAGAATCCCAATCCGGTATTATAGGCTACCTCACCTTCTTTAATTAAGTCGGGCAATCCATCCCCATTGATATCGGTAATTCGAAAATCATTTTCGGTGGTGTTGGAAGAAAAACTTATTCCCCCGCTAATTTTCACAAACCCTGTAATTGGAATACTTACACCACCCCCTCCGCCAAAAGTATTTGAGGTATTTTCGTTTATGGCAGAATGTCCAAATGTGTATTCATTGGTAAACCCATAGCCTGTATTAAAGAGCACCGTTCCGTCATTAAATGCCATATCCTGCAATCCATCCCCATTCATATCTATCCATTCCTTCTCGGTAAAATCCTTGTTTTGGGAATAATTGCCACTAATACTTGGGTTAAAACTGGTTTCCTGGCAGCCAAAGGCCGCATTTTTTGATTCGGAAGTAGAGCCATCGTCTTTTTTTTCTTTAGCCCATACTTTTGCCCCGTTGCCCAAGCCAAGTGCATATGCCTTTCCTTGTGTGGAAGGCACCCCAAAGGAATGAACCGGAACCAATGAACTCAAGGCACCTGAACTGGCCGTATATTGAGTTTTTACGTTATCTCCGCTCTCACTTACCCAGTCGGGGTAACGGTCGCCGTTTAAATCGATAGCCGACATAACATATTGGCTTTCAATATCGCTGTTGCTGTAAGATGCTACAAAACCATGAGCCGAAATGGTTTGAGTAACAGATCGCGACTTTTGAACAGGGGCAGCCAATCCCTTGCCATCGGTGGGAAAATCGATGCTGTCGACGACAATTTCAGGGGCTCCAATTCTTGAAGCCGATTGGAGTTGATGGCTTATATAAGCATACTCCGACACGCTTTGATACCGCTCTTTTGCGGGCATAAAGGACATGAGGTACAACGATTCTCCATCACCAAAGTGACTTGAAATAAAGGCGGTGTCATTGGCGGTATTATTATTCAAATCCTCATATTTCGCTTCGTCATATTTTAACTCATCCGTATCGATTACCTCTTTTAATCGGCCATCCCAGGCAAACTGTCCCCATCCGCGATAAAAATTCCCTAAGTCGGCACGATTAAATTTGCTGTAAACCAAGGCGGGAAGCGTATCGCACTCCACCAGATTGCTTTCGGTGTAGATATAAGTGATCGTTTTGGAACTATCTGAAGGATCGGGATATACATCACTAATCGTCGCAACTTTTTCGCGTAGTAATCTCAGCCCGGCACTGCTTACCGAATTTATTTCCAGGGATGAAAAAAAAGTAGCCAACACATTGCTTCCCTCATAAACGCTGTCAATTAACAAAGTGTCACCAATAAGATCTTTCCCATCGATAAAATCTTCATGTTTTACGAAAATTCCAATGCTGTCGCGTAATGAGAGTTGAATATGGGTATAGGTCGAATCTTCATCTTCAAATTCGCTGATTTTTAAAAATGGGATAGCCCTAATGGCCGATGCGAAAGAAAAAGTGGTATCCGAACTGATACGTGTATTGGGATCAGGCAGATTCGATAAGTCGGATAATGCCACAGAACCAATTGTGGGGTTTGCTTTCACATCCTCATCTTCATCAACAACGCTTTGGGTATCAATTCTATGTTTCTTAACGGAGTAAACCGGCTTATTGTACATGGCAAGGATCTCGGGAGCAGCATAATATTCCTCTCCCGTCGAGGAACATATCGCTTTAGGTTTCCAGACTATTTTTGTCCAATCAATTTGAGTGGTCGATTCAATGGTAAAATAGAGTTGAACGGTATCATTGGGGGCAATATTCAGGGAGAGTGAGTTCGTATTATTAATTTCTTGTTGATTGGCCTCTAATTTTTGTCGGTATATCTCAGTGACAGTATCCTCCAGGTTGCTGAATTGTTGAATCACCAGATCCACATCATCACTTGTTGGTTGCTTGTTATAGGGCAAGCTGAGATTCACCTCCCCGCTGGTGGCTAAAGTAATGAGGGGTTGGCCACAGAACACCACATCGGTTTCGGCATCATACCGGTATCGGTCTATGCCATTCTCATCAAGCGTATCGACCTCTGATAAGATGTTGTTATAGTTTATTTCAGGGCTCCACTTCACTTCATCCAACGCGCCGCTGTAGCGGGATTGTAATCTGAAGAGAAGCATTTCTCCGGCTTGTATGGCCAAATTTGGAACTTGGGGGATAAGGGTTTTTCCAACGCTCATAATTGAATCTTTCCATAACAACCCATCCTGGTGTTGGATCGAAGCAATAATGCCGTCGGGGGTGCCTGGATAACCCTGCCATTCTAAAGCGGTGGCCGTTAACGCCACATTTCCGGTAACAGTCACTGTGCCGGAATAGGGAGCCCTCCATACACGCACCACATCGAGTAAGGGTTGTTCCTCTTCCATTTCCTTTCTCTCAGCCTCATAATCAGGCATAAAGCCATCGTCAATACCCGAAAGATCGGTCCCTGAAATAGGGTTCGGGGTAGGGGTGCTGGAAGGCGTAAAATGAGGATGACCATCCGGAGCTATGTAATTAAAATATACGGTGCCATTATTGGCTATGTCCACCAAGCCATCTCCATTAAAGTCTGATAAATAAACCTTTATGACATCTGTTGATTTCGCTTTATCAATGCTCATTCCACCTCCTAAATCAAAATATTTTGATTTAAAAACGTTTACCCCTACGCCGGTATTGATGTTTCGGGAGGATACTTTCGATTCGCTGTACGAAAACTGATTCATCCCGCTAATTTTTATTTTTTCTCCAAATTTTTCTCCCGTGGTCTGATTGTTAGAGATGTTAGGGCGGTAGTACAAGTAAAATCCTTGAATAAACACTTTATCGGGCAATCCGTCTCCATTGATGTCAACTAATGAAACCATCCCTTTATTTTCGTTTTTAGAATAAACAAGTACCACACCCGCGTTAACCGTCAGTTTCGACGATCCCCATCCAACCCCCACCATTACGCCTCCACCCGCGCTGCTTCCATTTGAATACCCCCCGCAAATGGCTGACAAATCACTGGTGTAACCTGTTTTGCCGCTAAAGTAGTCCGTCAATTTATCATTCCCGGCATCCCATTCCTGCGCTTCCCCATACAAACCATCTTCCACATCGTTGTAGTAGTCGAAGGTGTGGGTGTTAAAATCGTTGCCTTCACCGTCCTTCTCTGTTACTCCGGCCAGCAAGGTCTTGCCAAAAGCGCCTTCCCGGTAGTTCAGTTGATAACTGCGCAGGAGCTCCTCTTTAAAATAGACCTTTACTTCGTTTAGCTGCTGATTGTTGTACTGCAAAAAGCCCAGCCGTCCATTGGAGGTTTTGTCCTTGCGGGTAACACTGGCGTCGGGATGCCTGTTTAACTCCACGCGGTATACCCCTGTGTCATCGCCTCTCCCTGTATAATTAACGAGGGTAGGGTAGAGCATGCCGCCGGCCATCTCGTAGGTGTATCGCACAAAATCACCATATACATTGCGCGTTTCCACCAGGGCCCACTGAACGATATCCTGGTTCGTATTGCGCACCACAGCATTTTCATTCAACGCATCGTCCACCCCGCCAAAGAAATGGGTGGTGCCACTCTTGTCGGTCACCTGCCACCAATAGTTCTTCGGACTATCGCCATGTCTGATGATTCGTGAGAAGCTGCCCTCCACGCGCGGGTAAAACTGCTTCTCGGCCGTGCGGGATACATCGGGTGTACGATGTGCCTGGGCTGTTAACTGCTGGCCCATCACCAGATAACTCTCCGATTCTACTTCTGTATCAAACAAGGGCACGCCCCAGCGGGTCTCGATGTCGATGGTGGGGATGAAGAGCGACCAGCCATAGCCCACCCATCCTTCCCGGCCTTCACTGCTGTACTGCAGCCCCAGAGAGGGTTGCATGCCTTTTCGCCCCGGCGGGATGTTAAAGGGATAACTCAACGAAGCGGCTCCGCTTTGTGTGGCGGAGGGGGGAGCCATGGCCATGATGCCGGTGGCCGGGTTGGCTGCCTTGATGTCGGTGATGCTGTTGGGCGCATAGCCTTGCGTCTCGGGCGATTCGGGCACCTTGATGATCCCGTTGATCATATCGGTGAAATGGGTGGTGTAGGCCAATGCCAGCTCATCGCTCTCGCAAACCGTATCGGTGGGTAGCGCTGTCCATTGTTTGCGGGCCTCATCATAATAATAGGTGTGGATGTCCTTGGTGGTATATCCGGGGGGAATGAGGGTGGTGTCGAAAGGGATAACCACCTTGGCCGCCAGCTTTTTAAAGTGCTCGCCATGTGGCAAAAACCGAAACCCCGCCGCGCTGTCGGTCACGTTGACCAGCCCCTTGGGCAGCATGGGCAGTTCACTCATCTTTAACAAGGTTACGGAAAGCGTTTTGTCTCGTTCCAGGCTGCCCTTAGGCACATACAGTCTGGCACGCATCACTTTTAGTGTGTCATCGCGTTGTGGGGTAAAACGCTTAATTACAGGTTTATTGACTGTTTTGGGGAGTGCCTCTCTTATCTTGTTCGCGGTCGCTGCTTTAATCTGATTGGCGCTGTTGGCAATGGGATCGTGCCGGATAGAATCCTTTTTATCCATCAATGGTTTTACCGCCTCAATATGAGGTGGCTCCAGGTTTGCCCGGTCCTGTTTGGGCTGACAAGCCATTAGCCCAAGCAAAACAGACAAAAGAATAAGGATGGTATTATTTTGCATCATCATAGACCTTTAAATACTAATTCATTAAACCCGTAGGAGTCCTCCTTCCTCTTTTTTTCTAAACCCTCAACCTTTGGTTCTTTTCTCTTCACTTTCGCCTTTCCACTTTTTCCACCTTTAGGGTTGGTCCCCGTCAGGGACCAGGATAGAGGTGCTTTAATCACCCCCGGCAGCTTTCATGCTGCGCATTTCGCGCCGGGGGCTATTCACGTTGGTCCCCTTCAGGGACCCGGGATGTACCTTTTTTGCTTTCCCTTCGACAGGCTCAAAACTAAAGCTGCTATGAGCCATCAGCTCCTTTAATCTTCATCATTAATCACCTTTTCCACCCTTTTCTACCTTTTCCTACCTTTTTTACCCTTTCTTCACTCCTTTCATCTTTCACCCTTTTCCCTTTTCCACCTTTTCCCTTTTTCACCTTTTCACTTTTCCACCCTTTTCACTTTTTCACCTTTTCACTTTTCCACCCTTTTCACCTTTCCCTCATCACCTTCACAGTCTTCCTCTCTCCACCGCCATAAACTGTCACCAGCCACATTCCTTTATCTGGAAAATGGCATGTCATTAAATAATAGTTGCTTCCCGAGAATTGTTCCTTGCTCTCCACCCGCCCGGCAGGTGAGGTGATCGTTACAGTTATGGCTCCTTCCTGAACCAATTGAACCTTTAAAGTGGCTTGTCCTTGCACGGTTGGGTTGGGTGAAACCTGCACATGCTTTAAAAATTCATCGGGCAACAGACGCACCTCAGCCTCGCGAAGCGTGCTGCACCCCAGGCCATTGGTTACCGATAACAGATATACGCCGGCCTCTTCCACTGATAAACAGGGGGTGTAGTCGCATTCGCCATTGGGTTTTTGCCATTGAAAATAGTAATCCGAAGGGGAGTTCATCCCTGTCGACCCATCGAGTATAAGCGATGAGCCGCTTTTCAAAGAGACCGCATCAAAGGTGGTCACCTGATCCATATCGGCATTGGCCAACAAAAACGCCTGTTTATAGGTTCTGTTTTGTTGGTCGCTCACCAGCAATTGGTAATTACCCTGTTCCAACTCACTGAAGAAAAAGATACGCTGGTCGCCATTCCCCTGCGCAACAAGCTCTCCCTCCTTTAACAGTTGCACTTGATAAGGGGCTTCACCACCCACCATCTCAGCGGTTAATCCACCCGGCTGGTTTGTGCTGCAGATGGGCGGAACCATATTGACGGCCGCAAACATCCGGGGAGCTGCTATCAGCGTGAAGTAATCGTATCCACTGCCATTCTCATCCCATGTTATTTCTTCGAACTTTTGTGTGCCGGTTATCTTTGATTGGTTGGCATAGTATCTCGATTGCCCAGTTGGATATGTCCCATCGCCGCTATCGTCGATGGCCAGCCAGAATATCTCGTCGTCTTCAAGGGGATACATCTCCTCGAGATAGGTGTCGGTGAAGGTTACGGTAGTCTGTTTATCTATAAAATTTCCTGTTACAGCAGCGACCCACCCACGTTGGAGCCTGGGAATTTCTCCTCGGTTTCGAACCATTGTAAGGGGCTGTTGATTATCTCCCCATATCAGGAAATCCTGGTCTTCCAGCTCCGAAGCAGCCATCTCGAGCATTTGAGGGGTTTCGGAGCTTCCCGATTTGAGCTGCATCAGACCCGACAGATCATCGCGGCCAAGGCCGGCAATGGACCCCGCATAAGAGCCAAACTTTTGTGCATCCCATATTATTTCACCCTTGCCATTTAAGTAGGAGGTGGGGTAGGTTTGACTCAGCGAAATTCCATATTTTATGGCCAGGTAACTCTCCACCCGCATGCGTTCCTGAAACGACAACACCCTGTTGTACAACACAAACTCGGGCAGCGCACCTTTGAAGTCGCTAACCGGTACTTGATCTTTTGCCATGGTGCCGATGTGAACAAGCGTTTTTCCGGTTACGGTGTCCGTCGATGCCCGTTTCCGATAATAGGTTGAGATCTGAGGAATGGCCGATGGTCTATTTTGAAAATTGATATACTTAAATTCATCTAACCCGGCCATGCGCCGGTTGGTCATCACTACCTGTATGGCACTGTCGTTGCCCATACTCCAAAGGGCCTGTTCCCGGGTAGTGTCGCACATGGAAACACAAAAAAAAGTCAACCCCTCCAGCAACGAACTTTGTGATGAAAAAACCATTGTATCTTGCGTATTATCATAAGGGTCTATGGCATTATAATTAATTTCAATACTCCTGGTATTTTGAACCGCAAGGGGTTTTACCCACGATACATGACCTGTTACCCCGCCTGGGTTTTGTGCCCAGATCAGAAGAGGTGCCATAAAAATTAAACAACTAAGTGCCGCTCGCATAGGTTATTACTTTATAATACTTTCCTGGCTCTTAAAGATCATAAGTTATCGATCACTAACTGTTTATTGCTTGTCCTAAAGGGTGTTAGCATCTTTCAATATTTTCATATCCTCCTTTTAGCATCAGTCCCGAACCATCGGGACAGAAGTTGGACCTTATAGACAGACTCTAATAAAATCCTGTTCGACTAACAGCCCACCCCACAGCAACCTGCAACGATCGGGCATTGTTGGTCACTTCACTAAACTTATAGGGGTTGACCCCTGTCTCAACCAAATCGGTAAAGCCATATAAATAAGAGGCCCGCACACTCAATCCAAACTTGAACTCATAACCCAGCACCGCACCGGCCGATACATTGGCTCGCCCTTTTAACGCTTGCCGTATGTGCTCCTCGCTCTGTAAATCCTGCGCCATCGAACCGGTTGAGGATTGATAAGCGATGCCCGATGAACTGTTTAAACAGACGCCCATGTTGGCGCCTACACCCACCATTAACCCCCGGTACAAATAAACCTTCGTGTACAAGCCCAATCCCAGATAGTGATATTGAAAATTAAAGGTCTCACTGGATGCCGTTTCCAGTGAGTTCTTGTCCACATCAACGGCTGTTTGCATGTAGCTCAGTGCACCCTCGAAGGCTATTTGTGTCTCCTCGAAACGGAAATGACTAAAAAGCGAAACAGCTGGTGAATAGCTGGTCTTTTCCGAAAATTCATAGGTGGGCTTATTTTCATCGTTTACCAGCATGTTGCTTAAGTTGGTTACCGTACTATAATTGCCACCCACACGCAAACCAAACATCAGGTCATCGTGGTACTGAGCCCTGACAAGGTGGTTGCCTGCCACCAACAGTGTTATTATGCTGGTCAGGCGCAGTACCTTATTTAAACCTCTGGTCCTCATCTTCTGCGGCTGTCTTTTTTGTTTTTATCCATGGTAATAGCATACCCCACGGTTAGTTGAAAGGTGGAGACTTTGTTTTTTGGGTTGGTGAATTCATGGCGGTTAACCAGGGTCTCAACCATGTCGTTAAGTCCCTGGTAATAGCTGATGTCAATACTCAAGCCCATGCCCAACTCGTAACTTCCTATTATCCCAAAATCGGTCGAGTTCAGCCCTTTTATCACACTGCGTAACTCTCCTTGTGTTTCACTGTCGGAGGGTATCTCGCTATTGTCCCCCCAGTCGATTTCTGAGGCATTTGAAGTGTAGGTGAGATTCTCGGGCGATAGGTTAATTCCCAGGCGCAAACCGACACCCACATTAAAGCCCTTGATAACAGAGGTTTTAATGTAACCGCCTACCCCCAAATAATGATACCGGAACTTAGTGGTGTAGGTAAACTCTTTAATGTCGCTGTAAACCAGATCAGTAGCCTGCTGAAAGTAACTCAGCTGCCCCTCTAAGGCGATGGGTGATGGGTCGATGCGGTAATTCACAAATAACAGAGCGGTGGGACTTATGGATTCCTTCTCTTCGAATGAATAGCCCGAATAATAGTCTTCGCTCACAAAAATGGGCGACAATTCAGATATTAATGATCGTGCAGCCCCTGCCTTAATGCCGAACACCAAATTACTGTTGTACTGTGCCCGGGAAGTCATAGCCATAGCACAAAACAGAAATATGACCCAGTACCTGTTCATCTGACTTCCATTAATAAGGTTTCGTCGAAAATGTGGTTGAGACCCACCTCCGGAAAGAAGGTGTAATGGCTGGTGGCTTCAAATGGATATTCGGGATAGGACGATTTAACTGCCTGAAGCGCCGACAGATCGGGGTGGATATAATGGTTGGTGCCAGCTTTGAAGGCCAATTCAGGATGGTTGTCCTTTTTTAAGGAGGAGAGGGGTTGGCCCTTAGGATTTATGGCCATCCCTGAAAGCAGAATACAGGATAGGGGAAATGGTTCCGGGGACAGCAGCCCGTTTCGGACGTGAGGAGGCTTCATTATGTCAGGGTTAGGGTTAATCGCAAAAAAACGGCTTGTTTTTGAACAGTTAAGATATATATTCAAAAAACAAAATGCAAATTTTGTCTATAGGTTTAATGGTGAACAGATTTGGTTAAAAATGTTGGTCCCTAATTTACGAAGCAGTGAAGGCTTATAAACAGGAGGGTTCTATTGGTTATTAAATATGCGTCTAAATTAAATTCTACCTTAATATTTTTTATCGGTCAGGATTTTGAATCAATTATTACGGTTTTTCAATTTCCTGATGTTCTTTTATGGTTCGTGCAAGTCTTTATTCCTCAAAGACTTTCTGTGATCCCAAAAAATAAGACTGTTCCCCGGAAAATTTGCCAGGGGGTCGAAATCCTTACCTTTTCCGGTTTGGGCCCCAATTTTTGATGGTCTCCATTGCTTTAGCCCCGCTGATTTATTACATTTGTTTAACGGTCATCATAAGTTTTCTATGTATTTAAACAATCATCTCATGAAGGAAGGTGTAATTCATCTGGTTGATCTTGATTTTGAATACAAGATTTGGAAAAACAGGTTGGAGGGTTTTCTGAAGGATCTGAAGATTATCCGAAAACGAAATCAGTCGATCGAAAGCGGACAGGGCGCCCCGGAGCTTAATGCCGTTGAATTGATGATCCTGGATGAGCATGAAGCTCAATTAAAAAAGATGATGGGGCGTCTGGTGGTTCAGGAGCAGGAGTTGCAATTTTACAATAAGGATTTTCCCATCACCACTTTGCATCAATATATCACTGAGCATATGGAGTTAAGGGATCGAATGGAGCGGCTCACCCAGAGTTTTCAGGCTAAGATGACCGACTTGGTGGAGGCCTTGAGGATATGAAGCGATTAATGATGCTTTGCGGGTTTTCCATATCTCTGATGGGGGTTCTGATCCATTTCCATAACTTAGGAGTTCAATATGTCTCTCTCTAACCATAATATGGATTTCTCCTTGAAGGTAAAAAACCTGCGGAGTTTGAGCTGTATGCACCTGTTGCGCGATAAGCTTAAGTCCGAGGGGTTTAAGGTGGTTGCTATCCAGCCCGGCATAATCCAGATTTCCGGCAGGCCATCCCCAACGGAGCAAGCCCGATTGGTCCATCTACTTACCACCTTTGGATTTGACCCTATTGGGGATAAAGAACTTCTTCTGGTGGAAGAAATAAAGCAGGCGGTGCATGAGTTAATATATGAAATGAACAATGTGGATTCTGTGGTCCGAAAATCGGAATATCTGGTGGAAAAGCTTAATAGAAGTTATTCAACCCTATCACGCATTTTTTCCCTTCATTCGGCCATTACTCTCGAAAAATACATCATCCTTCAGAAGATCGGGCGCATCCGGGAGTTGATCGACGATGGCGAATTGAGCCTTAGTGAGATCGCTTTTATGATGGACTACAATAGTGTGCAGTACCTTTCTTTTCAATTCAAGAGTGTCACAGGCTTTTCCGTTTCCGAGTATAAGCAAACCCCGGAAATACTTGAACCATTCCTGGCTGAGTTAGCACTTGCTAAATAGAATTTAAGCCAAAAAGTGTTCAGTATTTAACCCTGCTGATGGCAGAATGTCAAAATTCTATAACATATAGTTAAAAAAGCGTAACAACTACCTTAGGGTTTTTTGGCAATTTTGTTTTAACATTTTGAGGCGTTGTTATTAATGGAATAAAATTATCGCAGTATGAAGCTAAGAAGTAATCTGGCCATCAGTGAAAGTGGCTTTTTATTTGACGCGGGCACAGGCGAATCTTTTTCGCTCAACCCTACCGGATATGCTATTCTGGAACTCCTGAGAAAGGGTAAGTCCGACGCCGAGGTTAAAGCCTGGGTGCTGGAACGTTACGATGTGAATCCTTCTGACTTTGAGCGACTCTATTTCGATTTTGTCAGAAGCCTTCATCAATATGGTTTTTTTGAAAAAGATTGATCGTAACACCATGGAAAAAACAACTTTAACGGTCGCTGTTTCAGGACTTAACAATACGGATAATCCTGGTCCCGGAGTGCCTTTTATTCGAGCAATAAAGGAGTCTAAAGACTTTGATGTTAGGGTAGTGGGGCTGGCTTACGAGAATCTGGAACCCGGCATTTATATGCCCGGGATGGTTCAAAAAACCTACCTGATGCCTTATCCCTCAGAAGGGAAGGAGGCTGTTTTGCAGCGGATTTCCCAGATCCAAAAGAAGGAAAATATTCAGGTTCTGGTTCCTAATTTCGATTCTGAACTACATACTTTCATGCTTTGCGAAAAAGAGTTGGAGGCCATGGGGATTCGAACCTTTCTGCCTACAATTGAGCAATATGAGGAACGCCAAAAGTGGAGTCTGCCCGAGTTTGGCGATAAGTACGATATTAAGGTGCCCAAAAGCCTGGCTTTAAGCTCCGCCAATGAGTTGGACCGGGTGGAGGAGGCCTTCGATTTTCCGGTGATGGTCAAAGGTCTGTTTTATGATGCCTACATCGCCTATAATACCGATCAGGTCCGCAATCATTTTAACCGGATAAGCGCCAAATGGGGTTTCCCGGTAATTGTGCAGGAGTTTGTGAAGGGTACCGAGGTCAATGTGATTGCCCTGGGCGATGGTACCGGAAAGACTGTTGGCGCGGTTCCCATGCGCAAACAATACATCACCGATAAGGGGAAAGCCTGGGGGGGCATCACACTCGATTCTCCCGCTATGATGGATCTGGCGACCGACCTGATCAAAAAAACGCGCTGGCGGGGCGGGATGGAGTTGGAGCTGATACGTACCGCAGATCAACGTTTGTACCTGATCGAAATCAACCCCCGCCTGCCTGCCTGGCTCTATCTGGCTGTAGGCGCTGGCCAAAACCTCCCTGAAGCCCTGCTGAAACTGGCCCTGGGGATGGAGGTGGAGCCCATGACCCATTACGAAGTAGGGCGTATGTTTGTGCGTTATTCCTATGATATGATTGTGAATATCGAACAGTTCCAGAAGATATCGGTAAACGGAGAGTTGTAAGGCCCGTTTTTTCGTTGGGAAGATTAATGACTTTTAAGATAAATATTTAACCCTCTAATCATGGAAAAATTACTATTCGAAGCTCCGCTCATCAAGCCTCTGAACGCAGGTATGCCGGGTAAGTTTGGGTTGAAGCCGGCCATCAAAGCCTTTGAGCATATTGAAGGGGTCGCCATTGTCGATTTGCTTCAACAATATGGTTCACCGCTTTATGTAATCAGTGAGAAAAAAATTCGCGAGACGGCCCAAAAGGCTTATAAAGCATTTTCGACCCGTTACCCTAAGGTGCAGTTTGCCTGGAGTTATAAAACCAACTATCTCGATGCGGTTTGCCGGGTGTTTCATCAGGAGGGCGCCTGGGCCGAGGTGGTTTCGGGAATGGAATACGATAAGGCGCTGGCCAATGGTGTGGAGGGTTCGAAAATCATCTTTAACGGGCCCGGGAAATCAAAAGAAGAGTTGCAAAAGGCAATTGCCAACCGATCGTTGATTCATATCGATCACTTTGATGAGTTGTTTATGCTCATTGAACTTAGCCAGCAATCGGAGATCCGCCCCAGAGTGGCTATTCGCGTTAATCTGGATAGTGGGATTTATCCCAAATGGGATCGATTTGGTTTTAACTTTGAGAATGGCGAAGCCTGGGAAGCTCTCAACCGGATAATGCTTTGCGGAACCCTCGATTTGATGGGGCTTCACACCCATATCGGGACTTATGTGATGTCCCGTGATGCCTATCGTATTGCCGCCACAAAACTCTCGGAGCTGGCGGTGGGAATCGCAGAGAAATATCAGCATCACCTTCAGTATATTGATCTGGGGGGTGGGTTTGCCTCGGCCAATAAGCTGAAAGGCGCCTACTATGCCGGGGTGGATACGGCACCCTCATTTGGCGATTATGCCGATGCCATCAGTTCGGGGCTGATCAACTCCCGTCTGGATCCTATGAATATGCCTTTGCTGATTCTCGAAACCGGGAGAGCGCTCATTGATGAGGCCGGTTTCATTGCAGGAACCGTTCTTGCCAATAAGAGGCTGTCGGATGGTCGCCGGGCAATGGTATTGGACATAGGCGTTAATCTGCTCTTTACCTCCTTTTGGTACGATCATGAAATAGTACCGGCGGTAAAAACCTCCGATTTCACCGAAGACACCACGATCTATGGTCCTCTGTGCATGAATATCGATGTGATCAGGGCGGCCATTGATTTTCCGGTTCTGAAAAAGGGTGACCCCGTGGTGATTAAATCCACCGGGGCCTATAATATGACCCAATGGCTGCAGTTTATTAATCTGCGTCCCTCCATTGTGATGATTGATACCAGGGGAGAGCCCCGGCTCATCCGTGAGAAAGAGACGCTGGATACCATGTCTGAGAGGGAAAGAATTCCTGACCATTTGAAGATGAAAGGGAAAGAGTGAAAAGAGTGGAAAGGGAGAAAGAGGTGAAAGAAGTGAAAAAGGTGATTAAGGATGAGGGATGAAAAGGAGCTCATAGCAGCTTTAGTCCTGAGCTTGTAGAAGGGAAAGCAGACAAAGGCGACCTGGGGTCCCTGAATAGGCCAATGTGAAAAACCTCCGGTGCGAAATGCTTAGCATGAAAGCAGCCGGAGGCTTTAAAAGCACCAGGGCTCAGGTCTCTGATAAGGGGCCAGCATAAAAGAGTCAAAAGATCAAAAACATAAAATGATGTTTAAAACCACCACCGTCGTAAGGCAAAAAACCCTTTGGTTTCTGAAAGGACTCCTGCGCTCTTATTCACAGGTTTTCTTTTCGGATCATTTGGTCTTTTCGGCGTTACTGCTCATGCTTACTTTTATCGATTGGCACACCGGTGTTGCCGGCCTGTTGTCGGTGGTTGTGAGTCATTCATTGGCCTTGATGCTGGGGTTGAATCACACTCAGGTTGAAAAGGGGTCGTATGGCTTTAACGCGTTACTTACCGGGTTGGGGCTGGCCTTCTTCTTTGGACCTTCGCCGGTCTTCTTTTTGGTGTTGGTGGTGGGTGCCGTTCTCTCCCTGTTTATTTCGGTTATGCTTCAGGGTCTCCTGGGTAAGTATGGTTTGCCCTTCCTGAGTCTGCCCTTCATATTTGCTTTGTGGATGCTGAATCTGGGGTCCGTTGATTTTTCGTATCTGGGATTGAGCGAACGAGGGGTTTTTTCACTCAATCATCTGTTTGGACTGGGCGGTAAGCGATTGGTAGATCTGGTGTTGTGGTGGAACGACTGGACTTTGCCTTCGGCCATCACCACCTATTTTAAGTCGCTGGCAGCCATTTTGTTTATGCAGGACGTTTTGCCCGGTGTGATTGTGGCCGTGGGTCTGCTGCTCTATTCCCGCATGGCTTTGTCACTCTCCTTGCTTGGATTTGTGACTGCTTTGTTTTTTTATCAAATTATAGGGGCCGACTTTTCGTCGCTCAACTATTCTTACATTGGCTTTAACTACATTCTTACTTCCATTGCTTTGGGGGGATTTTTCCTGGTTCCCTCCTGGCGGAGTTATCTCATCTCGTTGCTTATCATTCCCCTGGTGGCCACTTTTTCCATCGGGTTTTCCAGACTGCTGGCCACGTGGTACCTGCCGGTATATGCCCTGCCGTTTAATCTGAGCGTATTAATGGTGCTTTATGTCTTAAAGATGCGGGAGAAGCCCTCAAATAAACTAAGCGAGGTGTACATTCAACACAATTCGCCCGAAAAAAATTTTTACGCGGTTCATAATTTTAACCAACGCTTTGGAAATAAAAGGGAAGTGTCCATTGGTTTGCCCTTCTTTGGTGCCTGGACTGTAAACCAGGGCCATGCAGGGGATATTACCCACCGAGGAGAATGGCAATATGCCTGGGACTTTGTGATTACGGGCGATGATGGGAAAGAGTACATTAACGATGGGGGGCTGCTGACCGACTATTATTGTTACGACAAGCAGGTGGTGGCTCCAGCCGCCGGGGTGGTTGAACAAGTCATTGAGAATGTGGCAGACAATGTCATTGGAGAGACCAATCTGGTGCAAAACTGGGGCAACACCATTGTGGTGAAGGTGGATGAGTTTCTTTATTATAAGCTCAGTCACCTTAAGCCCAATTCAGTGGTGGTGAAAACAGGGGATCCGGTAAAAGAGGGTCAGGTCCTGGCACGGTGCGGTAACACGGGTCGTTCCCCTTATCCCCATCTGCATTTTCAGATCCAGGAAACCCCTTATGTGGGGTCTCCAACAACCCGCTATGCCATTTGTAACTATCTGGTAAATAGTGAAGGGGGAAGGCAATTGGTGACTTATGATTTTCCCGGGCTGGGCGAAACCGTCGAAAATATTTATCCGCTGAGTTTATTGAGAAATGCCCTTCAGTTTAAGCCGGGACAGCGATTGACCTGGACGGGCAATGGGGATGAGGTCGTTTGGGAAGTGAAAACCACCATTTACAATGAGACCTATCTGGAGTGTCAGAAAACCGGCGCAAAAGCCTGGTTCGAATGTGGGGGAGCAGTGTTTTGGTTTACCCATTTCGAGGGCCCGCGCCGAACTTTACTTTACCTCTTTTATCTTGGGCTTTATAAAGTACCCCTAACCTTTGAAGCCGGGCTCCAGGTCACCGATACCTATCCGGTTAATCTGGTCTTCTCAAAAATTAACAGATGGGGCCAGGATTTTGTGGCTCCCTTCCGGGTTCTGCTCAGGGCGACTTATCAGATGCAGTTCCGGAAAATAGACGATCCTACTTTTCCTACCCACCTTACTTTTGAGTCGACGACTTACAGGGGTAGAATGCAATTAAAGAAAATCGGCAATTTTGCCGTAGAGATAAACACCAAGGGAATTCAATCATTTCATTATCAATGGAAAAACGGAGAAAAACAAGAGGTGGTTTGCAGTTATTGATGGTTTTGTTCCTCACAAGCGTTTTTATGATATCGCTTAACGCGCAGAAACCAACCTATTCATATTTCGATTCGCTCACCTATCGGTTGTTTCTGGATGAGCAATGGGATGCCTTGTCTGATGCCGGAGAAAGTGCAATTGACCAGGGATACGATGGCTATTATCTGCAAATACGAACCGGAATAGCTCTTTTTAACCGGGGCCAGTATCGCCGTGCCGATAAGTATCTTACCCGGGCCTTTGGGATGTCACCCAATGAAGTGTCTGGCGAGTATTCTTATCTGACCAAATTGTGGGGAGGCCGAACCCTTCAGGCAGAAGCACTGAGAGAGCGATTACCCGAAGAGGTATTGAAGCATCCGGACATTAAGGGGGCACCGAAGGTTAGGTCAGTAGGGGCTTCAGCGACTTATTTGTTCTCGGAAAGTGAGATTACCGAAGGGGAAACCTCCGTGCCGCAGGACGAGGTGGGGAGTCGGCTTAGTGCCAAACAGTTTATGCATTACGGGATGAAGTTGTCGCATCGGTTGGGTCGCATGGGCAGGCTTACCCACGAGATCGGCCTCCTGAACAGGGAAAATGTCCTTTATATAGGGCCCTCCGACTATAATGATGCCTTGTGGATCGATGATTACCAAACCAATCAGTATAACTATTACCTCCTATGGGAACGCTCCATGGGGCGAAACTGGAATTTGCACATGTTCGGTAACGGCTTGTGGTTCGATTTCCCCGTGTATGGATTGAGTGACCAGTCTACGGGAAATAACCGATGGGCATGGGATCAAAGCATCGACAACGGTATGGATTATGTGTTGGGAGCCGGGGTAACAAAAAGTCTTGGTTTGGTTGATTTGTCGGTGGAAGTCGCTGGTTCCTCAATGGCCCACAAAAACCAGTTTCAAACCACCGCTTCGGCCCTTTTTTATCCCCTTTACAACCTTAATTTATATGCAGGGGGATGGCTCACTTACAATCAGGGGGATTCCGACCAACAGTTCTTAGGAGGTGGAACCATTGGGGGGCGCCTCACCAACTTTTTCTGGTTGGAAGCCTCGGCCCTGATGGCCAATGAAGCCCGGTTTTTCCACCTTCGACAGGGCAATTTGGTCTTTAACGGGACTGAAAATGTGAATGAGATGTTGGGGGTGAATGCCATTTTTCTTCCCTGGAAAGGGATTAAATGGATTGTTTCGTGGCAAAGACGCCAATATGTGGATTACTTTTTATCCTCCGATATAAGTTCTCCGCTAAAGACCCCAATTATTAATCAATATCAACTTATTTCAACTTCTGTGTTATGGACGTTCTAAAAACAATTTTGCTTTTTTCATTGTTATGTTTTTTTACTTCCGCCAGTGCTCAGGAGGTGCTGGTAGAGGCCTTTGCAAAGAGTTATGAGTTGGAAACGCAAGGGAAATTCATGGAGGCCTCCTCTGTGTTGGAGTCGGTAGCCGATACAGAAAGCGGCTATGAGAGATTCCTGAGGATTGGGTGGCTCACCTATCAGGCAAAAGACTATCCAAAGTCGGAACGCTATTATCGAAAAGCGCTCGCTTTGCGGCCCTATTGCATTGAAGCTCGATTGGGGTTGGTGCTCCCTCTGTCGGCCATTAACAAATGGGATGAGGTGGTTACCCTCTATCAGGAGATTTTAAATATAGATCCCCAGAATACTCTGGTGAATTACCGTATGGGCGTTATCTATTATGAAAGAGGGCAATTCGAAAAAGCCGAAGCCAGTTTGAAAAAGGTGGTCAACCTTTATCCCTTCGACCATTACTCTTTGCTGATGCTTGCCTGGACAAAGTATCGAATGGGGCAGGTGAGTGAAGCTAAGATGCTCTTCTTTAAGGTGCTGCTCTATAATTCATCGGATGAGTCGGCAAGAGAAGGACTGGGGTTGTTGGGGGAAAAGTGAAAAAAGGTGGAAAAGTGAAAAAGTGAAAAAGTGAAAAGGTAAAAAGGGTGAAAGAGGTGAAAAGGGTGGAAAAAGTGGAAAGGGAGAAAAGGATACAAGGTTAAAGCCAGCTCGGCTGGTCCCGCATTAGGGGAATGTAAAGATGGGCCACCAGCTTTGCTATGACCCTTTTGCGGGAGCTAAAGGCTAAAGTAAATCAAGGTTAAAGCCAGCTCTGCTGGTCCCGCTCTACGTGAATGGGAAGGTGGGTTACCAGCTTTCCTATGAACGTTTTGCGGGAGTTAAAGGAGTGAAGAGCGAAGGAGTAAAGAATGAAAAACGAAGAGTCGTGAAAAGTGAAAATAAAGAAAAGTCCCGTTAGGGACGAAATATCGGTAGAAATCAGGTTCAATCATCATTGTGAAAAGTCCCGTCAGGGACGAAATAATGGGAAGGATTATAAGAGCTCATAGCAGCTTTAGTCCTGAGCTTGTCGAAGGGAAAGCAAGAAAAAGCCGCGGCAGCGGTGACAGTATGGTAGCCATGGGCATATAGCATATTACATAGAGCTGCGGCAGCTGCCTCACAAGAAAAGAATCCGAAAGCTGAATGTAAGGATTAAGGATGAGGGATGAAAGGAACTCTAAGCTCAAAGCCGGGAGCATGAAAAAAGAGAAAAACGCTTAAACCCCAAAGGCGATATGCCGGGGCCTTATAAAGGGTTTTCTATTCATAATAATGAATCGTAATACAGAATTAACATGATGAAAAGGTCGAAATTAAAAAAGGAACTGGGACTGTTTGATGTATTTGCCATCAGTACCGGGGCCATGTTTAGTTCGGGTTTTTTTCTTTTGCCGGGTTTGGCGGCTCAATTTACCGGGCCTTCTGTCTTTTTGGCCTATCTGTTGGCCGGAGTGCTTATTCTGCCGGCTATGTTTAGCATGGCCGAGATTGCGACCGCGCTGCCAAGGGCCGGGGGCGCCTATTTCTTTTTGGATCGAAGTCTGGGCCCGCTCATGGGTACCATAGGTGGACTGGGGACCTACTTCGCCCTGGTTTTTAAGACCGCCTTTGCCATCATCGGTATCGGAGCTTATGCGGCCATTTTCTGGGAGGTCCCCGTAAAAACGGTGGCCATTGCCGCCACCCTGTTTTTCATGACCCTCAATTTGTTCGGGGCCAAAAAGACTTCGGCCCTGCAAAAGGTTTTCGTGGTTTTTCTTATTGTGGTGCTGGGGACTTTCATTATCGATGGGTTTTACAATCTCTTTTTTTCGTCGGGCCTTGAGGCGGCTTTTGATAAGGATCATTTTAAGCCGATATTTAGTGGCGGTTTTAACGGGTTGCTTACCACTACGGCCTTTGTATTTGTCTCCTACCTGGGGTTAACCCAGATCACCAGTGTGGCCGAGGAGATAAAAAACCCTGAGCGCAACATTCCCCTGGGGATGATTTTATCGTTGGTGGTGACGGCCCTCATCTATGTGCTGGGTGTTTTTGTGATGGTGGCCGTCATTAACCCTGGCGATTTGGTTAACGATTTGGCACCTGCTGCCACAGCGGTTAAAAAATTGTTCTCCTGGATGCCCGGCAAGCTGGGGGTTTATCTGATGATTGGGTCGGCAATGGCTGCTTTTGCCTCTACAGGGAATGCAGGCTTACTCTCTTCCTCGCGCTACCCCTTTGCCATGAGCCGCGATAAGCTTTTTCCTCCCGGTTTTTCACGACTTGGGGGGAAAGGGGTTCCTGTAAACGCCATTTTATTAACTACAGGCCTCATTATTTTGAGCATTTTGGTTTTTTCAGAAGAGGGTATTGCCAAGCTGGCAAGTACCTTTATCCTCATCATTTTTCTGTTGATAAACTTTGCGGTTATTGTATTTCGTAAAAGTAATATTGAGTCGTACGACCCGGGCTACCGGTCACCCTTTTACCCGGGCATGCAGGTGGCCGGCATCATCATATCGCTGGTGTTGATTGTATATATGGGGTGGATGGCGATTCTTTTCAGTGCCTCTATCAGCCTGATGGGTTATCTGTGGTATCTCTACTATGCACGCCAACGAGTGGCCCGTGAGGGGGCGATATTTCACTGGTTTGCCCTGCTGGGAAAATATCAGCATACCGAATTGGAGAGTGAATTCATGATGATTCTTAAAGAGAAAGGTCTTCGGCAGGGCGATCCTTTCGATGAAACCATTGTGAGGGCGCAAATAACCGACGTGGACCGGGAGATGAGTTTCGATGAACTGGTCGATTATGTTTCCGGAATCTTTAGTACCGAGATGCATGTCCGAAAGGATGTGGTCGTTGAGGAATTTAAGGCTGTTACCCCTATCGAACCCGCTCTGATACGGCCAGAGGTGGCTATTCTTTATGGTAAGTTCGAGGGGGTGGATCATGCTTCACTGCATGTGGTGCTTTCGCGGCGTGGCATTAGCAAACCGGTTGCCAAGGGGAGGATATCATCCACCGACCGTATGCGCATATTCTTTTTCCTGGTGAGTCCCCTAAACGAATCCAGGCAGCAATTGCGCATGCTCTCGAGGCTCATCGACATTATCGAGAGGGAGGATTTCGTGGCCGAGATGCTCGATCACAAGAACCATCGGAAAATCAAGGAATTTCTTCTTTATAATGAGCGTTTTATTACGGTTCAGCTCTTGTCCGGAACCATTCAGGCCGAGATGATCGGGCGTCCCTTAAAGGATGCCAGGTTTCCTCCCGATGTTCTGGTAGCCTTAGTTGAGCGCGATTCGGAGACCTTCACCCCTCATGGCGATACTGTATTGCTCGAGAATGATGTGTTGACCATCATTGGACAGCCCCGCTCAATAGCCCAGCTCTTTGATCGCTATATTCGGAACGGAAAAACCCAACCAGGTAAGGGCGTTACCCAATAATTTTCTGGTACGAAACCACATCCAGCAGTACATTGAATTTTTGTCCTACCTGCTTAAAGTGGGCACACTTCTCAAATCCACATTTAGAAAACAGGTGGATGCTGTTTTGGTGAGTGCCCGTAATGTCGCCCACCAATACACGTATGTCCTTTTTTCGGGCTATCTCTTCTAAAAATGTTACCGTTTTAAAGCCAATTCCCTTTCCGCAGTACTCTGGCTTGAGGTAAACGGTGGCCTCGGCGGTCCGGTCGTAGGCTTGTCCTTTTTTGAACTGCGAGAGATAGCAATAACCGGCCACTTTTCCATCGGCTTTTACCATAAACGATTGATACTTCGAGTGATAAAAGGGTATCACTTCCCGAAGTTCCTGGAAGCTAATTCGATCGGTGTAAAAAGTGGCGGAGGTGTTTAATATGTAGTAGTCAAAAATCTCCTTGATGGCGACCAGATCGTTAAGGGTGGCTTTGTGGAATGTGATGTTCATAAAGTTCGATTGAAGGGTACTAAAGCGTCTCTGCTTAGGGTAAAGTTAATGAAATTGATATTCAAACGAAGACTTTAGCGATAATTTTTTGTAATATTGGGCTGTGTAGCGTTAAGATTATGAGAAAATGGCGAAATTTACACATCGGGTTCAAGCTCGCAATCAGTTATTTTATTCTGATACTTGTCTTTTTTGTCGTGGGAACCTACACCATGGGAGGGCTGTATCGATATAAAAAGCAACTCTCGGTTAATACCAGGGCCTATCTTCCGTTGGTCGAAAACACCAACGATATTGAACGGTTAACCAATCAGGTGTTACACTATCTGTGGGAATTCACCGTTCAGGGCGATCGGGAATACTACAATCTTGGAAAATCAACGTTGACTCAACTGGACACTTCCCTCGAGGAGACCAAGCGCATCATTAGTGTGTCTTCGGAGTTGAATGAGCTTAATGCCGGATTGATAAGAATGACCAGTTGGGCTAAAACCCTGGATCAGATTATTGATGAAACACTCGAGGTGCATAACCAGTTAAAAAAGAACCAATCTTCTCTAAACGAAATATCTAACGACCTGGCGGTGGAAGTTAAGAATGTGCTGTATGATGGCGAGTACAGGTTAAGAGAAGAATTAAAGAAAGACCTGATTCCCTCGGGAAGTCTCTACAACCGACACCGAAAAAACCGAATCATCAATTTAATTGTCGATAAAGGCAATACCAATATGATCAGGGCATTGGAAGCCATTGCGGTTGAGAATCCCCAAAGCATCAATAAGGCCATGAAGGAATTCAACTACATCAATAATCTGATCAATTTGCTGGATTCCTTGTCGGTCGAACAATATGAGTTAAAGAGTGTGGCCCGCATTAGAGCCTATTTTGAACATTTTAAGGATGAACTGTATTCGTTGAAACAGAACCTGGCCTGGTCCAAAACCCTTTCAGTAAGAAGAGAGGAGATCGCTTCGGTGGTGATCTTTGAGGCCAAAAACATGGGACTCAGCGGAATAAACTATGCCGGAGCAACTCTTCAAAAAAACTATCAGGTGTTTAACCGTTCGGTTCCTGTCTATTTTAGCGGGTTGTTGCTGGCTTTGATTATGGGGGTTGTATTTTCGGTTCTTATCACCAGGTCCATCACCATTCCATTAGAAAAAAGTGCCCGGTTTGCCGGCGAAATCGCTTCCGGAAATCTGGATGCAACTGTCGATATTAGTCAGAATGATGAAGTGGGTGTCCTGGCCGAATCGCTCAAATATATGGGGGGCAGACTTAAATCCAATATGGAAGACCTCAAAGAGGTTGAGCGAAAGATGTTGTCGATCTCCTTTGAGACCGAAGATAAAGAACGGGCACGTATGGCCGAAGACCTTCACGATAGCCTGGGTCCCCATCTGTCAACCATAAAACTGTATATTAACGCGCTGAAGCATAGTGGTTTGACTCAGGAAAAGAAGGATCATCTGATCAACAGTGCTGAGGTGGTTATTTCTGAAGCCATTTCTCAGGCTAAGAATATTGCTTATAATCTGTTGCCTAATCTCTTGAGTGACTTTGGTCTCGATATGGCTATTCGTTCGTTTTGTGACAAAGTAAATGAGGTGAGCCCCATTACCATCAATTTTTCCTGCGAAAACTATCCTTCTAATCTGAATCGTCATGTGGAAAATATGCTTTTTAGAATTGTTAAGGAGTTGATAAACAATACCATCAAGCATGCTCAGGCTCAAAGCATCGATATTAATATGTATTTTGAAAACGAGCGGCTAATAATTGAGTACCGGGATGATGGAAAGGGTTTTAATCCTAATGGTTCCCTGAAGGCAGACCAGAGAGGTTTGGCAAACATACACAGCAGAGTGGGGTACGTGTTGGGTAAGATTGACTTTTTTAGTGCGCCGGGGAGAGGTATGGAGGCTAAAATCGCCGTTGAGAAAGAAAATCTGAGCTGAACAGTTTTTCTTTGCGAGGAGGTTCTGGCCTTAAAAATGGAGGGGTGTTTTTAGCGTTATTTTGTTTATTTTCAATCAATTAATGTAGTTCTTTATGGGTAAGCGTATCGTAACCATCGTGTTGGTGGATGACCATAATATTTTTCGGGCAGGACTGGAACTCGTATTAAGTGGTATTGCCCGTTATAAGGTAATTGGCTCTTATGGTAATGGGGCCTCATTGGTGGAGGGGCTTTCGAAGGAGGTTCCCGACCTGATTTTTATGGACATCAAGCTCCCCGATACCAGCGGGATTGTTCTTACCCGACAAATCAAGCAGCAGTATCCCCCGGTGCGGATTATTGCGCTAACCATGTTTGGCGAAATAGAGTATTTTAATGAAATGATTGATGCAGGTGCCGATGGGTTTTTATTAAAGAGCACCGACATTACAGAGATCGAAGCCGCTATTTCGAGTGTGGTTGAGGGGGGGGCCTACTTTGCACACGAATTCATCGGTCCTCTTAACCGAATGATGAACCGGTCCAATTCAGCACTGGCCGATATTCACCTATCCGAAAGGGAACTTCAGGTGTTAAAACTCATTTGTGATGGCTACTCCAATAACGAAATTGCTGAAAAGCTTTTTATCAGCGCCTATACCGTGGATAGCCACCGAAGGAATCTTATAGCCAAAACGGGGGTAAAGAACGCCCCTAATCTGGTGATGTTTGCCGTGAAAAATGGATTGATAAGTTGAGCCGGAGGAATTTGTTGAGATGTTAGGGCGAAATAAAAAATGCGGAAAACATACCTGATTGTAACTAATTTGCCATAAATATTTACGATTTATATTCAACAGACTGCTTTTTATCCCCTTTTTAAGTTACCAGGCAGGATCAATACCCCCTTTTTCAGGTATTATTAATGGATCGATGATTCGCTATTTTTGTGAATCTAAATTGATTAATAGATCCTTTATATGAGAAATCGATTCCTGATTTTCCTGTTGTTGGGCTTTTGTGCCTTAACAGATGTTGTTTTTACGGGATGTGAAAGCGCCGTTCAATCCACTCAGAATAATAAGACCAGTTTTGCCATTGTGGTGGATCCGGTCACTAAACAGAAGGTGGAGTCTTCCATTCTGGCCTATAAGGAGATGCTGGAGAGTGAGGGTCTAAAAGTGTATGTATTATCTGACAACTGGGCCAGCGCCGATACCATTAGGGAGACACTGAAAAGTTATTATCACTCGAAACCTCAACTGGAAGGGGCTGTTTTTATTGGTGATGTGCCCATCCCCTTCGTTATGGATGCCCAACATTTAACAACGGCCTACAAACGTAATCCCGGCAGATATCCTTTGCATATCGCCGCCATTCCCTCCGACCGGTTTTATGATGATTTCGATCTGGAATTCGATTTTATTGAAAAAGACAGTGTTCGCCCCCTTAATTATTATTACAGTCTGGCGGTTAATTCTCCCCAATATGTGCGTTCGGATATTTATACCGGACGTATTAAACCAAGCATTTTTCCGGGGGAAGACAAATACAACTTAATTGAAGCGTACCTGAATAAGGTCGTTTCGCTAAGAAACAATACAGAGCTTGATTTTTTAATGACCTTTACCGGACATGGGTATAACAGCAATGCCCTGACGGCGTGGGCCGGAGAGAAGTTGGCGTTGCGCGAACAATTCCCGGAGTTATACACCACCCGGGGGCGGATTGAATTTCTTGAATACCGGATGGATGAGTTCATGAAACCTTTTCTACTTAGTCGGTTGCAGGATCCGGACCTGGATATTGCCGTGTTGCATGAACATGGTGCTCCGGAGATTCAGTTGATCAATGGAACCCCTGATGTATCCTCTGTTCCGGCCTCCATAGAAAACATTAAAAAATATCTTCGAAGCAAGTTAAGGGTGGCTAAGGACCAGGGAAGAAGTCTTTCCAAAACCAAACAGGATTATATGGCCCGCTATGAGGTGCCTGAAGCCTGGTTCGATGGAACTTTCGATAAGGAGATTATGGATCAGGATTCTGTTTATAGCTACAATATGGATATCTATACGGAGGATGTTCATGAAATAAGCCCTGAGGCCAAGTTCATCATGTTTGATGCCTGTTTTAATGGCTCTTATCATAAAGATCGTTACCTGGCTGGCGAATATGTTTTTGGGAAAGGCTCTACCATGGTGGCCTTTGCCAACAGCGTAAACTCCCTGCAGGATAAGTGGCCCAACGAAATGCTGGGACTCCTGAAATGGGGCGTGAGAGTGGGTAATTGGGCCAAACAGATCAATACCATGGAAACCCATCTGATTGGGGATCCCACCTACTATTTTAAAACCAATTCTACTTTCGATTACAATAAAGTGATAGCTACCCCCGGGGACAATCGGAGTGTGTGGGAAGAGTTGCTGACCGCTGAGGATCCTGACTTGCAGTGTCTGGCCATTAGCCAGCTGTCTGCCTCACTGGATTCTGATTTTTCCAATCGCCTCAGGGAACTCTATTTTTCCTCTCCTTCTTTTGTGGTTAGAATGGAGATTCTGAAGCAATTGTATCATTACAATGATCAGAATTTTAAACAGGTATTGGGCGCGGCGGTTAGCGATCCCTATGAGTTGATCAGAAGAACCGCAGCCGGTTATATCGGGGATTGTGGGGATGATGAACTGATAGAGCCTCTCCTGAAAATTATTTTTGATGATAATTATTCCAAACGGGTAAGATCCAATGCCTATGGTTCCCTCGATTTTATGGATCCCGATGCTCTTACGCAGGCTTTGCCGGCCATCGCACAGAAGTACAGTTATGTGATGAACTCCTCGGTATTAAGAGATCAATTGTTAAAGCGGGTGGCTCAAAATAAGAAGAAGGTAACCGACTATTTCGAATATGCAGCCGCCGATACTTCGGTCATGAAGTACAGGATGCAGGAGATTCGCACCCTCCGTAACTACTACTATCATTTTGTTGCCGATGATTATGCCCGGTTACTGACCCGCGATGACTTAGATAACGATCTTAGAAAAGCACTGGTTGAGGCTTTCGGCTGGTTTACCCATTCTGTGCAATATGAAAATATTGTGAAGGCGGTTGGTGAAGTGGCCGTCAATGAAAACCTGCCAGAGGATATTCGCCAGGAGGCAAAACGCACCCTCAACCGGTTGGCGGTGTTTAATCCCTCTGCCCGATTGATGGTTACCCCCAAATTGTAAGGAACCCAACTGGATGAGTAGCAATAAGCAAAAAAATATTTACCCGATGAATCTTAAATCCTTGCTAGTGAGCCGGCGTTTCATAGCAGCAACGATGGTTGTGGTCTTATTGTTTTTTCTTACCACAGGATTGTTTGCTCAATCCAATAAGACCTCCAGCTTGTCGGGTCATATTATCGGAAAGGAGAGTCGCGAGCCCGAGGTCGGGTGTGTCGTTGTGCTGGTGGAGCTGAATATGTGGTCGATGACCGATGCCAGTGGGGCCTATCTCATCGAGAAGATTCCCACGGGAGGAACCTATACGATAAAGACCTCTTCCCTGGGTCTGGAAAGTTTTGAGAAAAAGATCACTTTTTCGGAACCTAAGGCCTACACACAAGACATCACTCTGGCTCATATGTCGTTCGAAATGGACGAAGTGGTGGTGGTGGCTGAAGAGAAGAAAGGATTGGGAAGTTCTTCCACCATCAGCCAGGTCGCTATGGAACATCTTCAGCCTGCCTCTCTTAAGGATATCATGCAGCTGCTCCCCGGACAGGTCTCCATAAACCCCGACTTGTCCAGCAAAGCCCAAATTTCCATCCGGGATATCGAAACCGATGCCAACAGCTCTCTGGGAACCACTATCATTGTAGATGGGGCTCCCGTCAGCAACAATGCCGACATGCAGGTGGTGAATACCACAAACAGCACCGTAGATGGTGGGGGAGTGGATGTACGCCAAATAACCACCAATAATATCGAGTCGGTGGAGGTGATCCGTGGCATTGCCTCTGTGCAGTATGGCGATCTTACCTCCGGAGCCGTGATCGTTAAAACCAAAGCCGGGGCTACCCCCTGGGATGCCAAAATATCGCTTAATCCCAATATGAAGAAGGCCTATGTGGGAAAAGGGTTCCGGC
Organism: Marinilabiliaceae bacterium; assembly: GCA_041583495.1. GTDB lineage: Bacteria > Bacteroidota > Bacteroidia > Bacteroidales > Marinilabiliaceae > JBFHFS01. The sequence continues at coordinate 34,077 of JBFHFS010000031.1, forward strand.
TAAACAACAATTCGGGTGCCTTGAATTTTAATGTGGATTATACTTCCTCTATCGACAGCAAGATCAAGCCTTATGAAGGTTTTGAACGAATATCTGCCCAACTGGGTTATTCCAAAACACTGATGAAGGAGACCATTCCCCTCACCTTTAATGTGATCAGCAAATATTTTCAGACCATTGATTCAGAGAAGAGTGATCCTGATTTTATCAGTCAAAATGAGGAGTATCGTTCATCGGACCGGGGCCTGAACGTTGGCGTTCATGGGAAGTGGAACCTGAAGAAATGGTGGATTACCAACCTGGATTATTCGCTCGATGGCAGCATGAATTTTCAGGAATTGTATGCCCATGAGGTGGTTTCACTGGGCTATATTCAACCTATTTCCAATGCCCGCAACGATACTGTAATGGTTGGGGAATATGCACCCTCCGAATACTTCTCGGATCTTACGGTGGATGGACGGCCTTTTAACTTTTTTGCAAAAATGGCTGCCACAAAAGTAATTCGGAGAGGTGAGGTTCTGAATAATATATTGTATGGATTCGATTATCGCTCCTCCGGCAACAATGGGAAAGGGCGCATGTACGATGAGCTTCGTCCGCCGCGCCTGAGCGGTGGGGGCGACGCTACCCGACCAAGAGCCTATGACGATATTCCCAACCTGAACCAGTTCTCATTGTTCCTTTCCGACAATCTTACCTTGCCCCTCGGGAAGACTAACCTGTTTGTAGAGGCGGGTTTAAGATTTAATAACTATCAGCCCACGGGCCTCTTTAAGGGAGAGATTGAGACCTCGATGGAACCAAGGATCAACCTGAAATATGAGTTCCTTAATAAAAAGAACAATCAATTCTTTGATAAGCTTTCATTCTTTGGTGGTTATGGCATTCATTCCAAATCGCCCACCTCTGTTTATCTCTACCCCGATGTGGCCTATTACGACTTGAATAGTTTCAACTATTTTTCAGTTAATCCGGATGAACGCCTCTTACTGGTTACCACCAGGGTGATTGATACCACAAATCCCGATTTGAAGCCCGTCACAAACGACAAATACGAAATGGGGCTAGAGGGTTCGGTGGGTAAATTTAACTTTAGGCTAAATGCCTATTACGAAGATCAGCACAATGGGTTGAGCTTTGATAATCAGCCTGCTTTTCTCGAATTTGGCCGTTGGACGCTGGACGACCCCAATATCACATTTCCGGTGGGGGCTCCTCCCGTGGTCGACCTTATAAGTCCTACAGAGGTGGATACCTTTATCGCCAGTTGCAGCCGGCCTGCTAATTCCCAGGGCCTGATCAAAAAGGGAGTCGAGTATGTAATCAATGTGGGAGAGGTGAAAGCCCTCAAAACCAACCTGAATATCGTGGGGGCCTATCTTTTTACCAGAGCGGTGGATGAGGCAGAAACCCTGTCCCTTCCGACCGGGAGTGGCGGAACCCAGTTGCCCTGGGTGGGCGTGTATCCGGCAGGAGGAGGTACCGAGCGGATTCGCTTTAACACCAATTTGACGGCCATCACTCATATTCCCAGACTCAGACTAATATTTTCGACCACCCTTCAGGTGATTTGGAAAAATAGTTCACGTTACTTTTTGGGTGGTGGTCAGCCCTGGGGGTACACCAATGCCAAAGGCGACTATTATCTGGTGAGTGCTCCCATTGCCCTGATCGATAAAGCGGGCGTTCGCAGAGAGGTGTCCCGTGAAGAAATTCTTACCCCCGCCTACGATTATTATCTGACCAAATCTTCCTCCAGTCTTCTTTTTGATGCGGAAGAACAACCCATTCATTATCAGTTAAATATGAAGTTGACCAGTGAGATAGGGGATGCCGCTAAATTCTCATTCTTTGCCAATAATTTTACCATGCATAATCCACGATATACTTCGAAGCGAAACAGCAACGTATTTGTATTAAACAGTCCGTTGTTCTTTGGGCTTGAACTCACCTTTCTTTTTTAATTTCACAAACCTTAAATCATTCAATTATGAAAAAAACGTATTTGTTACTATTAGCACTAAGTGCGCTGGTTATCAGTTCGTGCGAGAAGGATAAGGATCCCGTGTACGATTTAACGGTGACGGTTAACTATCCCGATACTTATAGCTCTGAGGTGGCCGAAGGCGCCTGGGTTTATGCCGAAGAAAGCGGTTCGGGCCGTAAAGATTCAGCAATGACCGATGCAACCGGAATGGCCGTTGTCAGTGGCTTGGCTGCCGGTATTTACAATGTCTCTGTATCGAACAGCCTGACCGAGTCGGAAGCTGAAATTCAAACCGGGGTAGCTCAGGTGATTGTTCTCTCGGCTGTGGAAAACAATGTTTCGGTTATCGCCGACGTGCAAATGGAACTGGATTTACAGGGAACCCCACTTGGCGGTCTTATATTTAAGGAAGTGTATTACTCCGGATCCAAAACCCTTGAGAATAAGTATTATTTCTCCGACCAGTATTATGAGATTTACAATAACTCTACCGATGTTATTTATGCCGATAAGTTATGTATCGGGGTGGTGAATGCATGGACTTCAAAAGCTACTATTTCCCCCTGGATTGCGGCTTATCCCGATAAGCAGTCGATTGAAAGTTTTTGGGTTGTTCCCGGTTCAGGAACCGAGCATCCCATTAACCCGGGCGAAAGCATCATCATAGCCCAGGATGGGATTGATCATCAAACCGATGAATTGGGTAACCCTAATTCTCCTGTTAATTTGGGCGATGCAGATTTCGAGACTTATGTGGTACGTGATGATAACAGGGATTTGGATGCCCCGGCCGTTCCCAACATGGAGTTAGGCTATGCCACCACTACCGGTATAGACTGGTTGACCTCTGTTTTTGGTTGTGGGTATGTTTTATTCAGAATCGATGGCGATATCGAGACCTATATTGCTGCCAATAAGGCCACAAGACCTGAATCGACCATTTCTACAGAATATGTTCTCATTAGTAATTCCATGATTGAGGATGCCTTCCAGGCTTACAGAGATGATTCCGAAACCGGAATGCCTAAGTTACATCCAGTAAATGATGCCGGGTTTACCTTCGATCCCAATGGTAACTATTCAGGAAAATGCGTCAGAAGAAAAGTGAAAGCAGTGATTAACGGTCGTACCGTATATCAGGATACCAATAATTCAACCAATGATTTCCTGAATGACCAGGAGTGTGCTCCCAGAGTTAACTAGTACTTATGAGCGGGAATCGTTCAATTTAGGTAATACTTTTTTACCGGAGCAGAAATCCAATCGGATTCTGCTCCGGTTTAATTAACCGATTATGAATAAGTTGTTTCATCGAGAAGTTGCCTTTATTCTGGGTCTGTTGTTTCCTTTTATGGCTTTTGCCCAGGCACCTGAGGCGGGCCTCAAATCGTATGATAGATTGGTCAGGGAGAATCCCTGGCTCACATCGGAGAATAAGACCGGTAATATTTTTAATCCCTTTATCACCCAAGGGACTTTTACCCTGAATGCAGGCAGCCAAAAAGGGGATTATAAACTGGTGCAACAATCGCCCGATGAAACAGATTATGGTTTTAAGGCCCATAAAACCATTCGGTTCGATAATATTATTTTCGATGGCGGAGTCAGTTATAGCAATCAACAACAGAAGAAGGTTGGTTGGATCGGTCGGATGAACCCGTTCACAAATAACCCTTATATGCTGGCCGACAGCATCTTTGGATTGTATAGTAAAGATTATGTAACCCTTTTCGGTTCTTTGGGTTATCGCCTTTCCGATAAGTGGGCCTTTGGCCTGGATGTTGATTACATGGTGGGCGATGGTGCCCGGGTGAAGGATCCCCGGCCGGTAAATAATCTGTTTAACCTGGAGGTTTATCCCTCTATGATCCTCTCTTTAAACGGGATAAAGATTGGTGCCAATTTGCACTATCTCATGGGCCGCGAAAAAATTGATTACCTCGCTATTGAGCATACGGAAACCTATCGTTTCTTTCGTTTCTTTGGTCTGGGAAAAGGAGCTAAGACGGTGAGCAGCTGGTCGTACCATCGGAATTATTATAGTTCGGGTCTGGGCGGAGAGCTTCAACTCGATTATCATCTTGGAGACATAAATCTTTTTTCGGCCGTGGGTTACTTCTCAAGTTTAGAAGAGGCCGAGGATGGATCCACCAGTCCCAGTAAAGGCGATGCCGGTGATTATAAGGAGTCGGTGTGGCACTTTAATACCATTTGGAAAGCCAATAAGAAATTGTTGCACTCGGCACGTTTGTTTGCCAATATTACCCTGGGAGATGGAAGTGAATTTCTTGAGCAACCCTACACCCAAAACAGCATTACTTACTATCGAACCGTGGCTGAGATCAGTAAGTTTTCCCTGTTCCAACTCAATCCGGGAATCGAATACCAGCTGGCCAAACCCGTCAATGAATATTTGAATAAATGGGTGCTGGAAGGCAGCCTCATGCTCGATCACCAGAATCGGGAATATCTGTTGGAGGCGACCCAAACCATTACCAATATTATTTCGGCCTTTCGTTTCGAACGATCAGCCTTCTTTAATTCGAAACAACTACTTTATGGGGTAAACGGAAGTTATTCCTACAATCTCGAGAAAGAATTTTTACAAAAACGTGCTTATACTTCGGCACAGGAGGTGGCCGCCTGGAATAATCTGTATTATCCCGATTATACTTTGTTATCCAATCCCGCCTGGTCGGCCGGTGCCCGCCTGAAATATGGCTGGGAGGTAAAACTCCTGAAAGATAAATTAAGTCAGTTCTTTGTGGATCTGAATGCTCAATTCAGCTATGCCTCTTCCAACGAATGGGCCGATGCCAAAACCCGCGAACTTTATGTTTTAAAGATTGGCCTCACCTACTAAATGTCTTATCGTACAACCGTTTCATCCTTTAATATATAATAAATGAATCGTATTTTCGCTTCACTGTTCGTTAGTGCCCTGCTGATGAGTTTGGGAATCTCCTGCCGGAATGATTTAACTGGTTTTGCCATTGTTGTCGATTCTGAGAGTTATCGGAATGCCAGTGAAGAGATTGATGCTTATTCCAGAATTTTGGAAACTGAGGGACTCCAAACCAATCTTTTAGTGAAGGATTATCCCTCTCCTGATTCTTTGAGGGCCGACCTTTTGGCCTTCTCCAGGGCAGAGGTTCCCATCGAGGGGGCTGTATTTATCGGGGATATTCCCATTCCCTTTGTGGTGGATGCCCAACACATGACCAGTGCCTTTAAGATGGATCAAAAGCGGTTTGGTATAGAAAGAGCATCCGTCCCATCCGACCGCTACTACGATGATTTTGATCTGGTTTTCGATTTTATAAAAAGGGATTCGGTAAACAGGCAGCGTTTCTACTATTCCCTGAACTACCAATCTTCGCAGACCATCCAACCCGATATCTATTCGGGGCGGATTAAGATGCCCGAGGTGGCTAATAAATATGAGTTGTTGCGATCCTATTTGAGAAAAGTGGTGAAAGAGCACCAGGCGGTCAATCAACTGGATCAATTCTTTTTCTTTTCGGGTCATGGGTATAATTCCGAATCCCTGGAAGCCCGTTTGGACGAAGAGTTGGCCTTGAGCCGGCAGCTACCCGGTAATCCTTCTATCAAATTTATGGATTCCAGAAGAACTACCTTTGTTAAATTCCCCTATATGAGAGAGTTGCAGCGAGATGAGCTGGATGTGGCTCTTCTGCATCATCATGGGGGCGTTGAAACAGAATATCTTAGCGGATGGCCTCAGACCGACAGCTATATGGAGCAAATTAACCTGATAAAACGTTTTATGCGTGGCCGTATGCGTTCGGCAGTGCCCAAGGGAGTGGGGGAGATGACGGAGGTTAAACGTTTCTACAACGAAAAATACGACCTCCCCGGCAGCTGGTTTGAGAATGCTACCGATTCGGAGACGATGGTAAACGATAGTACCTGGTCCGCTGATCTGGATTTGGTCCTTCAGGATTTTGATATCTATGGGTATCAACCCGATGTTCGTTTTGCCATCTTCGATGCCTGCTACAATGGTTCCTTTCATCAGGAAGAGTATCTGTCGGGGGCTTATCTTGCTGCCCCGGGAAGAACAGTTGTGGCTCAGGGCAATACCGTTAATTCCATTCAGGATAAGTGGCCTCAGGAAATGATTGGCTTGCTCTCCCTGGGGATGCGGGTGGGAGAGTGGAATAAGATGGTGTGCTATCTGGAAACCCATATTTTGGGTGACCCTACTTTTAGGTTTACTTCGGTCGATCCTTCTGTGGATGTGCAAAAAATGGTTGTTTCGGAGTCCGCGAACAAAAAACAGTGGTTGGGTTTGCTCGATTCGAAGTATCCGGATGTGCAGGCATTGGGGCTGAGAAAATTGTATCAAAATGGATATGATAAGCTATCTGATCTGCTGTTGGAGACATATCAATCATCTGATTTTGGCAGTGTTAGGATGGAATGTTTGAAGCTGTCGGCCCGGCTGAATGATGAAAATTTTATTGAATTACTGAAGAGTGCCCTCGAGGATGATTATGAACTCGTTCAGCGCTTTGCCGTCGATTTTGCAGGCCAAAGTGGCAACCCGGCCCTGATACCCAACCTGGTAAAGCTTGGGTTCTCCCATATGTCGGAACGTGTGGAGTTTAATTATAAGGAGGCCATTGGTTTCTTCGATGCCCAAAAGTTAATGGCCGAATATAAGAAACAAATACCTGAGGTCTCCTTTTTACTGCATTCCGATCCGATATTGCCTCAACTGCAGGAAGCCTTTGAACAAGCGAACAAACAATTTTTACGGGAGATGGGCACGCTTACCTCTTCTTCGAGCAGTGAAAAAGAGAAAATCTTAACGATAAGAAATCTAAGGAATTATAATTATCATATGGGAGTTCCGGCTTTTATTAAGTTTATTGACGAAAGTGAAAATCTGGCCGCCCGGCAAATGATGATTGAAGCCTTGGGTTGGTTCAGACTATCTTATGAAAAGCAGCAGATTATTGATTTCTGCTCCGCACTGGCCAGGGATGAATCGGTACCCGGGGCCATCAGAGAAGAGGCTGTTAAAACGGTTTTACGACTAAGTTAATGCGGTTGTAAATTAATTTTTTAGGGTTGGTTTACGAAGTGAGAATTATTGCAATCTGCCGGGAGGTGGGTTGCAATATTCATTTCTGACCCTCCGGTGGTTGGGTTATTGACTTGACCTCTTTGGATGGTTTTGCCCGGTGCCCGAAGGAAACGCAAATCCCCCCTCTCTTCCCTCTTCCTTCTCTTCTCTCTCTTCTCTCTTCCCTCTTTTCCCTTTTCCCTTACCTCCAACCTCTTACCTCCAACCTCCAACTTCTAACCTCTCTTCCCTCTTCCCTCTTATTTACTTGTAAAAGTTCTTTTTAAAGGCCTCAAATTCGTTTCGCTTAAGGATTTTTCGTTTTACAAATGCACTCAGAAAACCCAGTCCGTAGCCCATTAATTGGGTGAAGGAGGCGGGTACAGCCATCAAAGCGGTTTTAAGCTCACGGGTATGGGCCAGGGCATCGATAAAAAAGGCCAGAGGAGGAAGAACTACGAAGGTTAGAAAGAGTGGCTGCAGTATGGAGAGTAATAGCGCTGCGGGATAACCCAGGGCAAAGAGGGCAGGCAGGAGATGTACCGCCTTTAAAGTTCCGGGGTGGCGTTGTTCCAGATTGATGCGGGCGATGCCCGAGTTATAGACCTGTTTGAAGAAGGACGTCAGTGTGTTGCGTCGCTTGTGATAGACCCAGGCGTCGGGCAGAAGGCGAGTGTGGTAACCCTTTTCGAGCAGGCGCATGCTGAAATCCAGGTCCTCCCCGAAACGCATCTGTGAGAAGCCCTCGAGGACCTGAAATACCTGGCGTTGTACCCCCAGGTTAAAGCTGCGGGGATAAAACGTATCCATCCGCTGATTGCCTCCCCGGATGCCTCCGGTGGTGAGCAGGCTGCTCATGGCATGGCCAATGGCTTTCTGGGTGGTGTTGAAGTCGGCATGGGCCCGGTCGGGACCACCAAAACAGTGAAAGGGGGCCTCTTTAAGGGCAGAAGTGACCTCCTTTGTGTAGTTGGGTGGCAGCTGACAGTCGGAATCCAGAAAAACCAGCCATTCGCCATTCGCCTCTTTCGCCCCGGTGTTGCGCGCCGGTCCCGGGCCCTGGTTGGCTTGACTGAGATATCGCACGGCTAATTGGTTCGTCCATTGTTTCACCACTTCGCGGCAAGGTACCTTTGACCCATCTTCCACCAGTATCACCTCAAAATCCTTGCTGGTCTGTTTCGAAAGTGAATTCAGAAGTTCTTCCACCTCTTGCGGGCGGTTGTATACCGGAATGATGAAGGAGAGAAAGGGCATGATGCTTCGTTTTTCACAAAGATAGTGAATAGTTCCGTTGCGACTGAGTGGCTTATTTAATAAACCGCGGAGGTAAGAAGGTGGGGGGGAGGCTAAAGGTTAAGGTGAAAAAGTGAAAAGGTGGAAAAGTGGAAAAGTGAAAAGGTGCAAAAGTGAAAAAGGTGGAAAGGTGAAAGAGTGAAAAAGTGAAAGAGTGAAAATTACTATTCGTGGACATCTTTTTTTTGTCCCTTTCTGTGTTAATCTGTGTTGATCTTTGGTTACTTTACCCTCTAGGGCTCAATGCAAAAGTGAAAAAAGTGGAAGAGGTGAAAAAGGTGGAAAAGTGAAAGAGTGAAAGAGGTGAAAATTACTATTCGTGGACATCTTTTTTTTGCCCTTTCTGTGTTAATCTGTGTTGATCTGTGGTTACTTTACCCTCTAGGGCTCAATGCAAAAGTGAAAAAAGTGGAAGAGGTGAAAAAGGTCGTGGAAAGGTGAAAGAGTGAAAGAGTGAAAATTACTATTCGTGGACATCTTTTTTTTGCCCTTTCTGTGTTAATCTGTGTTGATCTGTGGTTACTTTACCCTCTAGGGCTCAATGCAAAAGTGAAAAAAGTGGAAGTGGTGAAAAAGGTGGAAAGGTGAAAGAGTGAAAGAGTGAAAATTACTATTTGTGGACATCTTTTATTGTCCCTCTCCGTGTTAATCTGTGATAATCTGTGGTCACTTTTTTTTCCCCTCCCTGTGTTAATCTAAATTCACTTTACCTCCTAAGATTCAAGAAGCAATCTATTCCCTTCCTGGTTGATTTTTTTTTTAGCACAAGTTTTTTTTGAAGTCAATTATCGCTCAAAGGGATTGTCCTCAAAGCCTGATTTTTGAGTGGTCCCCGCATCGGTTGTTCCCGTCCCATCCGTAGAGGTGGAGGTGGAGCTGGGGGCAAAAGGTTGGTCGGGAGGTCCATCGCTGGTGGCCTGCAGATTGATAACCCGGTCAATCTTTATCTCCAAGATCTCGGGTGAATTATATCTTTTCTTTTCTGTGTTCTTCATCAGAAAACAATCTTCATTTTAATTTTCGAACATCCAAAAAAATGGACCTCGCACTCAGAAACCAATATATCTATTTTTTATTAAAAAACAGCTTTATACTCGGTAATTCCTTTCTCCCATTGAACGCGTAACACCACCAACCCTTTTTGTGATACCGGGATTCTATACGGTGTGCCACCATAAAATATCCCGTTGTCAATCAGCTTCCCGTTAGTGTCAAATAGTTGGTAATTAGCCTTTTGTGCTCCAGGGATCAGCGCGACTATTTCTGATTTCGCGGTGTAAATATAGGGTTTATTACTGTCTTTATCAAAAACGTCATCCAAAAGCCCGGTAGGGGTTCCTACCTTAAGCACCAATGCAAAACGGGTGGTGTTCTTTCCGACCGTTTCGATATTGAAGGGATAGGATAAAGTTTCTGTTATCTGGGTTAAGGTGTTATTGGTCTTGTCCTTAATGAATATTTCCGAATTTTCGGGTAAGGTATTGAGTGCGATGGATAATTCGCAAGGTCCGGTGCTTTTTGCTGAGTAGCCCAGGTCGATTTCCATATCCTCCGTCAATGGCAATCCGTTGATAGCCAGTGACTGATCGGTGTTTAAGGTAAACAGTTCACAATAGTTCGCGTTATTACTGAATAGCTTGTCGGTTTTGAAAGAATCGGTTGCATCAGAAATTAAGGCTACCCCGGTTTCATCGATAAAGCCGTTGAGCCTGGCAGCTATCTTTAGGGAGGGGTATTTGGGACCCTGGGTGGTGGAACCCGATTTGAGATACGAGGTGGTGTTGGTTCGCAGACAGGCGTTGGGGAAAATAATCTGCCCGGTATTATTGGGCAGTCCTCCCACCACCTTTACCCAGAAGGCCTGGTGAGAAGGGATAAGGCTGGAACTCGGCATATTCACACCCAATCCGGTGTCACCATTATAAGTAGCATAAATTCCATCCTGGTTCATCCACATCCAGAAGGAGTTTTCCACCCGGGTTTTGGTGATGGTTTCTTCGTCCCAAAGGATGGAGGCCGAAAAGGGGTTTCCAATCAGGTTCCAACCCAATCCCTGGTTGGCCGTTCTAACCAAATCAATGGTTTGGCTTCCGGAGTTGGGGGTGCCGGTGAAGACCACATCCCCATCGATTCTGAAGATGTATCCGCGTCCTGTTTCCAGAGAGGAGGTATTGTCCTGCAGAATGTAACTGTCGGTGGGATTGTTGTAATAATACATGGCACCGGTCAGGCCCATGCTGGTTTTGGTTGCGCCACTCACAGGCGAGCTGATGTTGTAATTGATTGTGCTGGAAGATGTTGCCTGCTCAAACCGCACATTCTCCGGGGTCACATTTAGGGTCCCACCCAGAGGCAGATAGGAGGCATTGACCTCGGCAGATGATTCCAGGGTGAAGAGACCGGTAATATTGAGTGTTCCTCCGGAAAGGGTGATGGCTGCACCTGGTTCCACAGTAAGGTTATAGACATTTGCAACATCCGAAGTTAGGTTGGGATAATTGGTCAGCGAGGCCGGGATTAGTACGCTCATATCATCCACATAGCTGTTGCCCACCCAGTTGGATGGGTCGGCCCAAACATCCGGATCGCCATTTCCACTCCATTGATTGGTAAGATCGGTGGTAAAGGTTCTGGTGGTGGAGGCTGTTTGCTCGTTGCCATATTGATCTTCCAGAATGAGTATCTGAACCTGATAAGTGATGTTTTCGAGCAGGTCGCTGGTGGGGGTCAGGGTGACGGTTTGTCCGTCGGTACTCACCACAATGGTTAAGGTTACTGCATTCAGATTGTTGTCGAGCAGACTAAAATAACTGCCGGCATTGGCGCTGGTTATTTCGGTACCATTGGGGGCGTAAATTTTCTCGGAATACTGGAGAAGAATAGCCTGGTCGAGCGACACATGGATGGCGCCATCAGTGGGATCACATTCGCTGGTTAACGCAGGCGCGATACGGTCGATGGTTAAGCTCTGTGCAGCAGAATATGTGCCGGTTTGACTCTTTGCGACCACATGCAGGTAATAGTCGGTTCCCAGTGTCAATGATGAAATAACAATGGTGGGCGAAAATGGGGTGTCGGCCGTCATGACGCCATTTCCTGTTCTCAAGGCGGTTGTGCCTGTCTGGTTTAACCCTGCTTCTATTTGTGCCTCAGTGGGTTGTTCCGAAGAGCTTGTGACAACATAAAAGTAGGTTCCACTCATGTCGGTTTGCCCATTTAAATTGAGGGTCGAAGCATTCTGGTCCGAGAGGTTGGGGTAACCATCAGCCCATATGGGGGCATCGCTTTGGACGGTGAAGTTCCAGGCGGTGGAGTCCAGGATGCCGGCAAAATTGAAGCCATCCAGAGACTTCACAAAGCCTTCCGGGATTAGAACATAGTAACTGGAATCAGCCGAAAAGTCATTGGTGTTAATGGTCAACTGACTGCCAGATATGGTAATTCTCGAAGATGTGATCTGTAAAGTCTGAAAATCGTCCCCACTTTCCAGGTAAATATTCATGTACCCGGCTCCTTTTTGGATCGCCTGATCAAAGGTAATGACCAAATTCTGAGTGGTCAAAACATCCACGGCATCATCAGCAGGGGAAAGGGTTTGGATATGAGGCGGATTTGGGACCGAAAAGTTCCAGGTTGTATTGTCCATGATACCGGCAAAATCATCTCCTGAGGTGGATTGCACAAATCCCGCTGGTATTTCAACATAGTAACTGGTGCCTTCCACAAAGTCATCATGGCTAATGGTGAGTTGATTGCCCGAAATCGTCAAAGAAGAAGAGTTGGCAATGAAGGTCTGAAAATCTGAGCCATCTGCCAGATAGATGTTCATATATCCGGTTCCCTCCTGAATGTCCTGGTCGAAAGTAATGACCAGGTTCTCATCGATTGCCACATCTACGGCATCATCTGCCGGCGAAAGGGTGTCGATAAGGGGTGGGACAGAAACGGTGGCAGTTGTGAAATTCCAGGTGGTATTATCTGCAATTTCTGCAGATTCAACTCCGGTGGTGGACTTTACAAAACCTTCATCCATGTGTACATAGTAGCCTGTACCTGCTGTGAAGTCGTTGGTGGGGTTGATGGTCAGCTGACTGCCTGAGATGGTTAGCCTTGAGGAGGTGGAAGCTAAAGTCAGGAAGTCGGTGCCATCTGCCTGATAGATGGTCATAGCTCCGGTGCCCGTCTGGATCTCCTGATTAAACGTAATAATCAGATTTTGATCGGTCTCGACATCCACGGCATCATCCGCCGGGGAAAGGGTTTCGATAACCAATGGATTGATGACTGTAAAGTTCCAGGTTGTATTGTCCAGGGTACCTGCAAAATCAACTCCTGAGGTGGATTGCACAAATCCAGCCGGTATTTCAACATAGTAGCTGGAGCCTGCCACAAAGTCATCATGGGTAATGGTGAGCTGATTGCCCGAAATCGTCAAAGAAGAAGAGTTGGCAATGAAAGTCTGAAAATCTGAGCCATCTGCCAGATAGATGTTCATATATCCGGTTCCCTGTTGAATGTCCTGATCGAAAGTAATGACCAGGTTCTGATCTACAGTCACGTCTGTTGCATCATCCAAAGGGGAAAGGGTGTCGATGACCGGGGGGACTGCAGCGGCTACCGCTGTAAAATTCCAGGTGGTATTATCCAGGATGCCGGCAAAGTCAGACCCGGAGGTGGATTTTACAAAGCCTGCCGGCATGAGTACATAGTAGCTCGTGCCAACTACGAAGTCGTTGGCGTTGATGATGAGCTGATTGCCCGAGATTGTTATCCATGAGGAAGAGGCAGAAAATGGCTGGAAGTCGGTTCCATCTTCCTGATAGATAGTCATGTATCCGATTCCTTCTTGAATCTCTTTATCAAAGGTAATGACTAAATCCTCATTGGTCGAAACAACTGTTGCGTCATCCATTGGCGAGAGCGACTCAATGAGAGGGGGGGTGGAGACTAAAAAGTTCCAGGTTGTATTGTCCAGAATTCCGGCAAAGTCAGCCCCTGAAGTGGATTGCACAAAACCTGCAGGTATTTCAACATAGTAACTGGTGCCTTCCACAAAGTCGTTATGGCTAATGGTGAGCTGATTGCCCGAAATCGTCAAAGAAGAAGAGTTGTAAATGAAGGTCTGAAAATCTGAGCCATCTGCCTGATAGATGTTCATATACCCGGTTCCCTGTTGAATGTCCTGGTCGAAAGTAATGACCATACTCTGATCGACAGCCACGTCCACGGCATTATCTAACGGCGAAAGGGTGGAAATGAGGGGTGGAACCGCAGCATCTACCGCTGTAAAATTCCAGGTGGTATTATCCAGGATCCCTGCAAAGTCAGCTCCGGCGGTGGATTGCACAAAGCCTGCCGGGATATGCACATAGTAACTGGTCCCGGCTACAAAGTCATCAGTGTTTATGGTTAGCTGATTGCCCGAGACAGTTATCTGTAAAGAGGTGATATTTAAGGCCTGAACATTGGTGCCATCTTCCGTGTAAATATCCATGTACCCGGATCCTTTTTGAATGTTCTGATCGAAAGTAATGACCAGATCCTGATCGGTCGAAACATCAACAGCACCATCTGCCGGAGAAAGGGTGTCGATAATTGGTGGTATTGCGGTAGTAATAACCGAAAAGTTCCAGGTTGCATTGTCAAGGATTCCCGCAAAATCAAGGCCTGTGGTGGATTGCACAAATCCTGCAGGTATCTGAACATAGTAGTTGGTTCCCTCAGTAAAATCGTTATGGTTAATGGTGAGTTGGTTGCCCGAAAACGATAGGTAGGAAGAGGTAACATTAAAGGTCTGAAAATCTGATCCGTCTTCCTTGTAGATATTCATATATCCGGTTCCTTGTTGAATTTCCATGTCGAAAGTAATGACCAAAGTCTGATCGACAGGAACATCTGTTGCATCATCCCCTGGTGAAACAGAATCGATGGTAGGGGGAATTACAGCCACTTCGGTGGTGAAATTCCAGGCAGGACTAGCATAGTCGGATAGGGTATTCCAGGAAACACCATCCACCAGGATCGCATCACTTTCAACATATACAATATAGGGTTGAGAATAGTCAAGATCGGTTCCCGATAAGTCAATAGTGAGCGTGTTTCCGCTCACCGTAAGTCTTGAATCCTGAGAAATAGCGGGAGGGGGGGGGGCTGGTTTCCCGGTATAAAGATCTATATATGATGACCAATCCGAAGAAGCAACGTATATATATTTATTATTGGCTAATGAAACGGTTGTTCCGGCTTCAAAAGTAATTGTTAAGGTGGGTGTGACAGAAACATCTGTGGCACCGTCAACGGGTGATAAAGTATAGGTTTGACCAACAGTAATGGAATGGAAACTGATAAATAACGTTGCCAGAAATAAAAATAGTAAACCTTTTTTCATAATGTCTATTTTTCATTGGGCTAATCATTAACCCTGAATATTTCGTAAACTTTTAAAACGCCTGCATCCTCCACCGTCGGGATAAGGAAGCGGGGCGGGAGCTGTTGATCCCTACTCATCACCATTCAGAAAGAGTGGGGACTGTATCTCTGTTTTAGGACTAACAGACAAGAAAGCAGCTCCTGGCTCTATTGAATAAACTGAGGTTGAAATTAGTTAAAAATCATATCAAAAGCCAATGAGCGCCTTTTTTTTACCTCCTGCCTAAAAAAGAAAGTAAAATTAAGCATTTATACGCAAAGGATGCCATGAGGTTGTCCCAGGAGAGATGATTATTGATAAACAGATGTGAATGATTGATGAATTGATTTTAGGGCAATAAGGTGAGCCTGGCCAGATAATCGAAATGTGGCCCGGTGGCCAGCTTCTCCAGGTGAAAATGGTTGAGGTTGGCATAGTATTCCAGCAGCTGGTCGTCGATGAAAAGCCAAGGAAAGCGGCGTCCTTTTTGTCCGTTATAAATCATGCGGTAGATTACCTCTCCATAGTAGCGGTCGTTCAGGTTGACCAGGAAGCTGCCATCGTCTTCCAAGAAGAGGTAACGCAGATCGGTGGAGTCTAAAATCAGTTGTCCCCCGGGGGCCAGGAGTCCGCGTGCCAAATCGAAAAAGTTTTTAAGTCGGTCGACCTGTCCTACCACGCCAATGCCGTTCATCAGCATCAGGAGGGTGTCGAAGCGTTGCGGCAGTTGCAGCTCGAACAGGTCGGTGTTAACGACATTTTTAACGCCCCGGGCGCGCATCACCTCGCAGGCGGCGGGAGAAATTTCGGCGGCCCACACCTCCAGCCCCTTTTCCTGAAGCCAGAGGGCATGAGGGCCCGCGCCGGCGCCAAGGTCTAGCACACGACCACGGCATAGCTGTAAAGCTGTTTGTTCCAAAGCCGGCATATGCTTATAGTCTCTGAAGAGATGCTGAACGGGCATTTGTTCAGTATCAGCCACATCCGACCATACCTCTATGTGAAGCGATTCATCGGGTTGTTGTAAGTAATCCTGGCAGGCAAGGCCAATGATGTCTTTGGAGACCGCCATATGGTATATTTTTAGGGTGCAAAGATAAAAAAAAGTACTGGAGCCTCAAGTTTTTACCAGGTGTGGCAAGTCACGAGTCCTTTTTCCTCCTCTTTCCCTCCGACAATCACAGGTTCCTTTTTTTATCTTTCACCTTTCCTTTTTCGGTCTCCAGATATGAGCTCTTTTAATCTCTCATCTTTGGGGGAAGTGCCGCCGCTGCCGCAGCTCTTCTTTTTTTACTTGTTGAACTTTGCTACCATACTGCCGCCGCTGCCGCGGCTCTTTTAATCCTTAATTTATTTCTTTATTTCTTTATCTCTTATCTCTTATCTCTTTTTATTTCTTTTTTTCTCTTTTCTTGTTTCCAGCTCTTTCCCTTCGCCAATCCCAGGATCCTTTCCCCCTTTCTCCCTTTTCCCCCTCTTTTCTTAAATTATTGTTTTTCTGCCCGCTGTTGTATAATTTTAAAGGAAAATTGCATTGATATGGAAACACGCCCTATTGCTGAAGATCTTTTGCCCGCCTGGCAGGCCCGTTTTAAAGAAGAATCTCATCAAAATGCGTCTCAACCCTTGTGGGAGGCCTGTATTAAAGCCGGTTCTGAGATTTGGCTCGATACCGGTGACATGACTGCCCTCGATGAGCTGATCACCCCCGAGGTGACTGCCATGACCACCAATAACACCCTGTTGAACAAGGAGGTCCAAAAGGGAATTTACGATGAGGTCATCCGCGAAAGCGCTTCTCATTTTAAAGGCCTTTCGGCCCGTGAGCGGATCGTTGAGATGGCTTTTTTGCTCAATGCCCTGCATGGCTCCCGACTGGTGCAACGTTACGGAGGGCTGGTGAGCGTTGAGCTGCACACCGATCTGGCGCACGACGTGGAGGGAATTGTTCGCTATGGACGGCGCTTTCATGAAATTGATCCTGACCATTTTCTGGTAAAGGTACCCTTCTCCGCCGCCGGCCTCATCGGAGCCCGCCGCCTCTCAGATGAGGGAATACGGGTGAATTTTACCCTGCTCTTTAGTCTTCGTCAGAACATGTTATCGGCACTGGTCGCCCGGCCCGCCTATACCAATGTCTTTCTGGGCAGGGTGGGGGCATACATGTCCGATAATCACCTGGGGATGCCCGATGGCCCGGGCGAGAAGGTGGTGCATCATACCCAAAGATGCCTTCATCAGTTGAATAAGGAGACCGGCGGACAAACCCGGCTCATTGCGGCCAGTATCCGTAACTATCAGCAGATTCCCCTTTTGTGTGGGGTCGATGTCCTCACTGTTCCGGCGCAGGTGGCTGCCGATTCCGTGTCCCGGCTTAAGGGACCCTATTCATCCATGAATGATCATGATTTCCGTATCATGTACCAACCCGGTGTGGTAACTTCCAGCCTTCATATGCGTAAATTATGGTCGGTGACCGATGCTGAGAAGCGCCTTTTTCATGAGGTGGCCAGGCAGGTGCCCTCCACTCCCGAGGAGATGGTGGCGGCTTTTCGCCGACAGGGACTGAACGATATCTTCCCAGATCTGTCTAAGGCTGAGTGGAAATATATTCGGGATGATGGTAAGATCCCCAGGCATGAGCGTTGGAGTGGAGCCGTATTAAAAGGTGAGAACGCCATTGATACCCTCTTGAATCTGGCCGGCCTGGCCGCCTTTACCCAGGATCAGGAAGCCCTGGATGCCCGGGTTTGCAAAGAGGCGGGGTGGGAGGATTAGAAATGGATTGGAGATGAAGGGTGCCGGTAGCCGATAGAGAGAAGGAGAATAGAGGTAGAGGGCCCCTCCTGAGCCTGTGGAAGGGAGCGTTTGGAAGGTTATTAGCTGAGGGCTGGAAGCAAGAAAAGGATGCGAAGATGCAATGACCAGGGGATGGGGAGATGGGAATAATATTTTTAAAACCCACCGGAATGGATTTTCCCTTCAAGGCCTTAAACGTTTGGCAAAAAGCCCTTTTGTTTGCCAATAATGTAATTGAGATTACGGAGAATCTTAATACAGAGAAGCAACCCTGCGGGCTTATCGGTCAGATTGAGGCTTCGGCTGCCTCTGTCGCTCAGAAAATAGCCGAGGGGAAAGGCCGGTATTCCAAAAAGGAATTCAAACAATATCTTTATATTGCAAGAGGATCGCTCTACGAAACAGTAACCCTTCTTAAATATAGTTAGGTTAAGAATGTGGAGCTCCAGTGTTGGACCTGATCTAATGGAAAGCCAGGCAATTGAAATATCAAAGATGATAAAAGGTCTAATTAAAAATATTTATTGAGTCTTGGTTTTTTGCTTTCAGCTACCAGCTTGGGGCTATTTTTTTAAATCCTTTTAATCCTTTTATGAAATACGTCTTCTCATTTTCACTCCTTGTTTTGGCCATGGTTGGCTTCCTCGGTGGGTGCAGTCAACATCCGTATGGTAATCCCGGCCCTTCGCTTATCTATCTGCCCTTTAATGGAGCTGTAGAGAATACCGGAATGCTGAAGGTGAATTTCAGGGGCAACCAGTTTGTCTCCTTTGCACCGGGTGTTGCCGACTCCTGTCTCGATCTTTCCGATCAGGCAAAATATCGAAAACCGCTCATCATTGATAAGGGGGCTCAGAATGCTTTCACCGATTATCAGGGATTCTCATTTATGACCTGGGTGAAGATGAAGCCCGGCGACCCAAATACCTACACCATAGCTGCTCAGCTGCTCTCTCAAGTCGAAGGAGAGGCCAAAGGGTGGCAGGTAACCAATTCGGTTCCCGGCTCCTGGAAATGGGCCTATAACGATGGCGTGAACCGACTGGAATATTGTCCCACGGTCAAGCGGCAACGCATAAACGACGGGTTCTGGCATTTAATAGGTTTCTCATTTAACTATCGGGAGCTGGAGGCTCGCTTTTTTTTCGATGGGCTCAATACCGCGGTATACAGTCTGGAGGGGATGGACCTCTCTGCG
Source organism: Marinilabiliaceae bacterium (assembly GCA_041583495.1). Taxonomy (GTDB): domain Bacteria; phylum Bacteroidota; class Bacteroidia; order Bacteroidales; family Marinilabiliaceae; genus JBFHFS01. The sequence continues at coordinate 52,861 of JBFHFS010000031.1, forward strand.
GTGCGGGCACCTCTTTTTTTGGGGGCCGACCCTCTGGCGACGGATGCTAAGATGGAGACCTTCAATGGGATGATCGATGAGGTGGGTGTCTGGTCGAAAGCGCTCTCTGCAGCTGAGGTGGCTGGTCTTTACAGCAGGGTGGCCCGTAGACGGTTGAAGGCACCGCCTCAACTTAAGGATTCCCTGACCATCATGACCTGGAACATCTGGCACGGGGGCCGCCATGAAGGCCGGCAGGTAGGGGTAGAGCGGGTAACTCAGATCATTCGTGAATCGGGTGCCGACATCGTTGCTCTTCAGGAGACTTATGGATCGGGGGAAACCATTGCCGATGCTCTGGGCTACTATTTCTACTTGCGGAGCTCTAACCTTAGCGTGCTGAGTCGGTTTCCCCTTGGGAAGAGCTACAATGTCTACCGGCCCTTCAACTTCGGAACCGTCACCGTTCGCCTGGATGAGGCGCGTGAACTCATGGTGTGCCCTCTGTGGCTCAATTACCTGCCCAACACCTCCGCCTATGTGATGGGGGGGAATGCCAATGTCGACACCATTGAGGTTCGGGAGATGGAGACCCGGGGCACCGAGATGCGCTTCATCCTAAGTGAGATACAGCCTTTTGTGCAGAACAGTTCAAAGACCCCACTGGTCCTGGCCGGTGATTTCAACAGCGGCTCTCACCTCGACTGGACCGAGCGTAACAAGGACCGTTACAAAGGGCTGGTGGTGGACTTCCCGGTGAGCCAGTCCATGGCGCAAAAAGGTTTTTCCGACAGCTTCCGCAGAATCTTTCCCGATGAGAGAGTCCATCCCGGTCATACCTGGTCGCCCATCTTTAAGGAGACGCTGTCCGACCGCATCGATTACATCTATTTCATGGGGGCTTCGCTGGTGCCCCGTTCCAGTCGGGTCATCGACCAGCACCCACTGGGCTTCCCTTCCGACCATGCCGCCGTGGTGAGTGTGTTTGAGGTGGGGGAAAACGATAAATGATATAAGATATCGTTCTCTCTCGATTTTCTGGCCAACACACCCCCCCGGCCCTCCCGAAATGAATTCGGGACAGGCTCTTGAGGGGGAGGCTTCGCGCATCCACTTTAGCCCTACCGAAAAACACGAGAGGCTCTGGAGGGGGAGAGGGCGCCCGGTTTTTATGGTTTTAATTTACAACGATCCTGACGTTGGGGTCTTGCGGATTAGGGGTTCCCCCTAAAGAGCTTGTCCCGGTTTCACGGGAGGGTTAGGGGGTGCGGGAAGAAAAATTAATTAGGTTTATGTAATTTCCACGTTACCCCCCGGCCCCCTTGAGGGGGAGTCCGGCGCACAGTTTTTATATTGGGATAATGATCTAATTATAAAATGGGTCTGCGGGGTTGTGTGCCCCCTAAAGAGCTTGTCCCGGTTTCTCGGGAGGGTTAGGGGGTAAGTGGGCGGCTTATCAAATTCCTGCACTTATTTACAATTGCATTGACGATTCTCTCTGTTTCCAGCATAACTTCCTGATTTGTGAACCTGATGACTTTGATTCCGAACCGCTCCATCTCTGCTGTCCTATTTAGATCTTGTTCTCTTTTTTCGGTTTGGTTATGATATTTGCCATCAATCTCAATTACCAGTTTTATGGGATGACAGTAGAAATCTGCGATAAAAAGATCAATTGGATGTTGCCGTCTAAATTTGAGTCCAAGTATTTGCTTGTTTTTTAATTTTTCCCACAGAATAATCTCAGTAGCTGTCATTTTTTGACGTAATTCTTTAGCCCTTTCAATTATGGTAGGTGGGGCTCCAAAAAAGAGGTTTTCCTGATAGTTCATTTTTCTTTGTTCGAAAAGAAATTTTTTTATTGATGTAATTTTGTGTGAGATGTTCTTGACTATAAAATACAAATACTTTTACTCTGGTTCCATCTTTTATTTATAGGGCTTCATTCTTTAAAATCCCTTTGGTCTCCTCTTCGGTTACCGCCCGGCCCTCCCTTAAGAAGGGACAGGCTCTTGAGGGGGAGGCTTCGCGCATCCACTTTGGCCCTCCCGAAAAACACGACAGGCTCTTGAGGGGGAGAGGGCGCACAGTTTTTATGGTTTTAATTTACAACGATCCTGACGTTGGGGTCTTGCGGGTTAGGGGGTAGTGGGGAGGTTTAGGGTAGAAAGTTAATGCTGTCTCCTACCCCAGCTCCACCAATCCAAAGCAGTCGGGACGGTGGAAGTCGGGTTTGGGGGCCGAAATGGGATTCCATGACAAGAAGTGAGGTTGGGCGGTTTCATCCCCGCATTTGTAAAAGTTGGCGTGGAAACTCTCGCCTGCCTTGAACGTCACCTCATGGGCATAAAAAGAGGTGGCGGGCACCATCATGGTGAGCTGATACTCAAATTTGCCGCTTTGAGCTTTTATGGGTTGGTTGCCCAGTGTGGAGTGTTTTTGTATGGTGCCAATGAGCGAGGCGGAGGCCCTTTCCCGGTCACCCTTAACACCCCATCCCAACAGTTGGGTGCCAATGCAATTGGTCTCCAGATTGTAATACCCTCTGTCGTCGAAGGAACAGAAAAACTCGCAACAGCTGTCCTCCCAAACGCTTCCATTTGGCTCGGTCTCCACGGCGCGGATGTGCTCCTCCTGAACAAAAAACTTAAGGTAGAGCGCGTCTTCATCATACCCCATGGCAAGCGATACTCTTGGCTGGTAAGGGTATTCAGACCAGTTGGCCAGATTGATGGAGGCAAGGGCTCCCCTCTCGGTGAGGGCCTGTGATACGGTGGTCAGGGAGGGGGCTGTAAGGCCCAGTTGGGGGATTTTTAAGGTGTTCATTTGAGGGCGTATTATGGCGTGGCTGTGAAAAAATGACGGAAATACCAGGAGGTCAGGTTTCCCTGATGGTTCAATTCGCCATCAGACAAATGGACCCATCCCGGTGCAACGATACCATTTTTTCCCAGCCACTTACCGGAAATTATTTCTTAGATTTTGCGGAGGCCTATTGGGCTGCCGTTTTTACGATTTGCTGCATCTTGTCCCAGTTTTGTTCCATGGTTTGCAACAGCTTGATCTGGGCACGTGTGCGAATAAGGTTGTGGTCGGGACTGTTCACCCGGTAGTAGTTATCACCATCGATGAAATCGTCGAGGAACCTTACCGCCTGCTCGTAGGTGAGCAGCTTGGCACCAAAGGCCAGGGTGTCGATCTCGGCAGGGGTAAGCACCTCGCGGGTCTCTTCCAGAAAGCCTTTGATAAATCCTTCGTAGAGCTCCATGTTGATGCTTACGTTCTCCAGGTTGGGGTCGTCTTCTTTCCCTGTGTTGGCCCCGTTGCGGATGGCGTCGCCAATATCGTAACACACATACCCGGGCATCACGGTGTCGAGGTCGATGACGCAGAGGATGTTGTCGTTTTCGTCGAGCAGTACGTTGTTAAACTTGGTGTCCTGGTGTACGATGCGCTCAGGGAGGATGCCCTCGCGGCCCATCTGAACAATCTTCTTATACTCATCGGCACGCTCCATCAGGAAATCCACCTCCGTTTGCACCTCTTTGAGGCGGCCCACAGGATTGGCTTTCACCCGCTCCACAAAGTTGTTGATGCGCATCTCGGTGTTGTGAAACCCGGGAATGGTGGGGGCGAGAGGCTTGCCAGGGAGATCGGCCAACATCTTCTGAAACTGACCGAAAGCTTTTCCGCCGACAAAGGCCTGCTGACTGTTGGTGAGCAAATCGTAGGAACGGGCCCCTTCGATGAAGAGGAACATACGCCAGTAGCGACCTTCTCCATCTTTATAATAGCCTTTTTTGTCTTTAGTCTCAACAGGGGTCAATACCCGCCGGTTGATTTCGCCGACACCTGCTTCCTGAAGCTTTCCCCGGATGTGACTGGTGACCCGCTGAATGTTGTCGGTGAGTCCTTCTACATCTTTGAAAATCTGATGGTTGATGATCTGTAGGAGGTAGTTGGGGGCATCGGCCTCGCTGGTTTCCACCCGGTAGGTGGTGTTGATGAGACCCGTGCCAAAGGGTTTGGCCTCGGAAAAGGTCCCTTTGATGTTGAATTGATCGACTATTGGCTTGATTGATTGAGACATATAATAAAAAGTAAGGGTTAGAAATTGAATGATTACAAATGTAGCAAAATAATCGAATTAGAATAGTGGGGATAATGCGGGGAAGGTTCTTGGGGTACTTAGCTTTTTTAAACCGCAGAGAAAAAGGTAACCGCAGAGGGAGCAGAGGAACAAAGTAACCGCAGAGAACGCAGAGGGAAAGGATAACCGCAGAGGACGCTGAGGAAAGAGTAACCGCAGAGAACGCAGAGATAAAAGGAAATCGCAGAGATCGCAGAGGGAGAAGTAACCGCAGAGGACGCAGAGGGAAAAGGAAACCGCAGAGATCGCAGAGGGAAAAGGTAACCGCAGAGGGCGCAGAGGGTAAAGTTTACTGCAGGGGACGCAGAGATTTTCTTTTTTTCCCCTTCTTTTCTCAAGTTTTTTTCTCCGCGATCTTTGCGTCTTCTTTGCGTCTTTGCGGTTATTCTTTTTTTCTCTTCATATTTTTTCTCAGCGCCCTCTGCGTCTTCTCCGCGCCCTTTGCGGTTACCCTTCGTTATTATCTTTTTTTCTCCGCGTCCTCCGCGCCACCTTTGCGCCCTTTGCGGTTACCCTTTTCTGCCTTTGCGGTTCTTTTTTTTGTTTTATTCCTTCACTTTTTTCTCCGCGTCCTTTGCGGTTACCCTTATTTTCCATCCCACAACCGGTGAGGTTTTTTTCTTTAGGTGTCGAAATTCATTGCCTCCAAACGCAATAAACCCTTTCAAGTGTCTATCTTTGTGATACAATGACGAAGCCTTTGAAAAAAAAGATTCTGGTCTTTATCGACTGGTACCTTCCCGGTTATAAGGCGGGCGGTCCGGTGCGATCGATGGCCAACATGGTGGCTCATCTGGGGGAGTTGTTCGACTTTTACATTGTCACCCGCAATACCGAATATGGCGAGAAGATACCCTATGACTCGGTTAAGGCCAATGCCTGGAACGAATTGACCCCTGGCGTTAAGGTGTGGTATGCTGCCAGAGGTAATGCCTCCCTTAGGATGTGGCGACGCCTGATGCGCCAAACGGCTTGCGATGTGGTGTACATCAATGGCATCTATTCTCCACTCTTTTCCTTGCTGCCTCTCCTGGCTGCCCGGAGCCTGAAACACCCCAGGGTGATTGTGGCCCCTCGGGGCATGCTGGCCGGAAGTGCCATCAACCTGAAGCGGGGAAAGAAAGAACTCTTCTTGAAGGTGGCCCATCGTGTAGGACTCTATAAAAAGGTACACTGGCACGTGACCAACGGGGTTGAAGCCAACCAGGTATCCCATTTGTTTGGCACTACAGAGGCAATGACCATAGCAGCAAATCTGCCTCGAAAAGAGTTATCCGATTGGGTCCCTGTTCAGAAGAATCCGGGATCGTTGAGGATTTGTTCCCTGGCACGCATCGCCCCTGAAAAGAATACGCTGTATGCTATTCGTTGTTTGCAACCATTGAGCGATGAGGTTCAGGTTGAACTGGATCTGTTTGGTCAGATATACAACAAGGCCTACTGGGGCGAATGCCTGGAAGCCATTAATCAGTTGCCCCCTTCGGTAAAGGTCACCCATAAGGGATTTGTGAGTCCTGAAAAAATCAACGACACCCTAAAAATGTACCATCTGCTTTTTCTGCCCAGCAGGGGCGAGAATTTCGGTCATGTGATTCTGGAGAGTATCATGGCTGGCCGACCGGTGCTCATCAGCGACCAGACACCCTGGCGGGACCTGGCCCCTCAGAAGGCCGGACTGGACCTGCCGCTGAGCGATCCCAATCCCTTTGCGGAGGCCATCACCCGGTTTGCCCAAATGGATCAGAAGGCCTACGATGAGTGGTCTGTGGGGGCCCTGGAGCTGGGGAAGACGGTAGCCGGAGATCAGGAGTTGGTGGGGAAATATCGGTTGATGTTGGGAGAGGAGAAATTAGGTCAATAGGTCAATAGGTCGGTAGGTCAATAGGCTGGTAGATCGGTAGGATATTAGGTTAATAGGTTAATTGGTGGTAGGCAAATAGGCAATAGGCGGATATGTGAGTAGATAAAGGGAAAGAGCGGAAAGCCCCGTTAGGGGCGGAATATCGGTAGAATATAGGTTCTCACCATAGACAGAAGTCCCGTTAGGGACGGAATAAGGGGAAGGGAAGTAGGTTGGTAGGTTAATAAGTTGGTAGATTACTAGGTGATTAGGTTGGTAGGTTAATAGGTAATTAGGTCAATAGGTAAAGGGAAAAAAGCTCTGTTGGGGTAGAATATCGGTAGATTACTGGGCTTGTTGAAGGGAGAGATGAAAGAAGCTCATTGCTGATAGCAGCTTTAGTCCTGAGCCTGTCGAAGGGAAAGTAGGGAAAGGCATCCCGGGCCCCTGATAGGGGGCCAATGTGAATAACCCCCGGCGCGAAATGCGCAGCATGAAAGCTGCCGGGGGCTTTTAAAGCATCGCGGTCCAGGTCCCTGCCGGGGACCAATATAGGAAAAAGGCTAAAGAAAAAAGGCTAAAGAAAAAAGGTAAAAGAAAATCAAGGTAAAAGGATAAAGATAAAGAGGCTGAAAGAGAAAAAATCTCCCTTAGGGTTGGAATATCGGTAGATTACGGTAAGTCGGGATAAAAAAGAAGTGAGCCGCAGGGCGGCGGCAGTATGGTAGCACATAAGAGATTATCAGCGTCATACCTGAGCTGCGGCAGCTGCGGCACAACAAAGATTAGGAGGAGAATGAGCCCAAAGAAAGAGAAATGGGTTATTAGGTTAATAGGCCCATAGGTCGAGAGGTTATTAGGCCAATAGGCTAATAGGCCAGAAGGTCGGTAGGTTAGTAGGTTATTAGGTTAGTAGGCCAATAGGTAAGGTGAAAAGGGAAAAGAGAGAAAAAAAGAACCATGGCTGCAGTATGGTAGTCCTGAAAGAAAAAAGGTGAATACAGAGCCCCGAAGGGGTTCAATACAAATAACCGGGGGCGAAACCCGTGGTGGCAGATAAAAGATGGATCGGAGTACTGAAGGGGTTTAAGGAAGAATGGCGAAAGAATTATTTCAAAAAATCAAATATATTGGAGAGAGACGCACAATTTGTGCGTCAGTACAGGTATCTGTGATTTTGAGAAAGTATATTAATCGCAGTATTGTTGTTTTTAGATGATGGCAATAAAAAGATGAAGAAGAGAGGGGAAGTGGTGCTTCTTAATTGCAGGATTAGCAAGAAAAAATATTGTATATGTGTGGCATTAACGGAATAATATCAAATACCATTGAGGGCAAGGAGCATCGTATTGCGGAGATGAATCGCCGATTGGCACATCGGGGACCCGACGATGATGGGGTTTGGCAGGAGGGTGTGGCTGCCTTGGGGCACCAGCGATTGTCGATAATCGATCTCTCTGCGGCGGGTCATCAACCCATGACTTCTGCCTGCGGACGTTACGTGATGGTCTTCAATGGAGAGGTTTATAATTTTGCCTCTCTGCGAAACCAATTTGACTATCCGTATCGTTCAAATACAGATAGTGAGGTGGTTCTGGCTGCCTGGTCCAAATTGGGAATCAAAGCTGTTGACCTCTTTAAAGGCATGTTTGCCTTTGCCATCTGGGATCGTCAGGAAGAGCTCTTAACCTTGGTGCGCGACCGTATGGGCATTAAACCCTTATATTGGAGCCACAATGAGAAAGGGATGGCCTTTTCGTCGGAAGTGCGTGCCTTGTTAGCGTCGAAGGTGCCTTCCCGGGAGTTGGGTAAAGATGCTCTCGTGGATTATCTCAGGTACCAAACCGTTCAAGCCCCGGATACTATTCTCAGGGATGTGAAGATGCTGTTGCCGGGTACTTTTTTGACTTTTCGGGTTAAGTCGAATCAATTCCATCAGGAAACCTATTGGAGTCCCTCTCCAAAGGTGGCCACGGCCCCGGTGGGTAGTTATCAGGAGGTGACGCGGGAAGTGCGGCGGCTCTTTTTCGAGGCAGTGGAACGGCGGCTGGTTTCGGATGTTCCCTTTGGTGCCTTTTTATCGGGTGGAATCGATTCCAGTGCGGTGGTGGGGGCCATGGCAAAAGTCTCGGATATCCGCGTAGACTCGTTTAATATCTCCTTTTCGGAAGATGATTTCTCCGAGGCCCCTTATGCCCGGCATGTGGCAAGAATGCACAACACACGACACCATGAGATTCGGCTGAATCCTTCAGATTTCCTCTCGATGCTTCCCGATGCCCTGGCGGCCATGGATCATCCCAGTGGGGATGGCCCCAACACCTGGGTGGTTTCTAAGGTCACTAAGGAGGCCGGCATCACCATGGCCTTGTCGGGTCTTGGTGGTGATGAGGTGTTTGGTGGTTATGCCATCTTTAACCGAATGGCCTCTCTCGAAAAGGTGCGGGCGTTATGGCGGCTGCCTGTTTCTTTGAGGCGGCTGGGCGGACGCGGACTTTCCATGATAAAGCCCGGTGTAGGCTCTTCAAAGATAGAAGCCTTGTTGAAGATGCCCCGCTATGATTTTGCCGAGGCTTTCTGTATTTCCAGACAGGCCTTGATGGATGATTCAATAAGTAGTATCCTGTCACAGAGTGATTTGCCGGTGCATAATCCGGTGAAATGGCTAAGGGAAGCCGGCTTTTCACGGGATTTAGGAGTGCTGACCCGCGTATCCCTGGCGGAGATGACCACCTACATGCAAAATGTACTGCTCCGCGACAGTGACCAGATGAGTATGGCCCATGCCCTGGAGGTGAGGGTACCCTTTCTCGATCACGATCTGGTGGAGTATGTCCTCTCTCTTCCCGATGAAATGAAGCGACCTTTGACCCCCAAAAAGTTGTTGGTGGACAGTCTGCCCGACCTTCTTCCCGACTATATCGTAAACCGGCCTAAGATGGGCTTTGAATTTCCCTGGCGCGACTGGCTGAAAGGGGAGATGCATGCCTATGCCGATGAGCGTATCCGTAATATCGCCCAAAGACCAGAATTTAACGAAAAAGGAGTCCTGGACCTGTGGAAACGCTTTAAAGAGGGGGATGCTTCGGTTACTTATTCAAGGGTGTGGCCACTGGTGGTGCTGGAGGAGTGGATGAGGAAGGGTAGTAGGTTAGTAGGTTAGTAGGTTAGTAGGTTAGTAGGTCGGTAGGTCTGAAGGTAGGTAGGTCAGTAGGTTAGTAGGTGAGGAGGTTGCTAGGCCAGTAAGTAGGCCAATAGGTTGAAAGGTTGGTGGGGTGGGAGAGATTATATTATAGCTGGTTTATAATTGGAGGTTATGGAAAATTTTAGTTTTAAAAAATTGCATGTTTGGCAAAAAGCTATGATTTTTGCGGAAAAATGTCTTGAGGGTACGGAAACAATTAAAGGGCATTATCGTCTCATTGAACAACTGGAAGCGGCTGCTGCATCCGTACCACAAAATATTGCTGAAGGAGATGGGCGTGTAAGTGTTAAGGAAAATATTAACTACTTGTACTACTCTAGAGGCTCTTTGTATGAATCTATTACCTTATTAAACCTATTTTGTCATAAAAATCTCATCTCCCAGAGAAATCTTGATGAAATGGAAAATATTGGGATGGAAATATCAAAAATGATTTCTGCACTTATTTCTCAAAAAAGAAAGTTTATTTGATTAGAACAACAGGACAACAGGACAACAGGGCTATAGGTTATTAGGTCAACAGGTTAATAGGTCAATAGGGCTATAGGTCAACAGGTTAATAGGTCAACAGGACAACAGGTTAACAGGTTAATAGGTCAACAGGTCAACAGGACTATAGGACATTAGATCAATAGGTTATTAGGTCAACAGGACAATAGGTTATTAGGTCAACGGGACAAAAGGTTATTAGATCAATTGGCCAACAGGCCAATCAGTACGTCCTAATTACCTCCTGGTCTACCAACCCAATAACCTACTATCCCACCAACCTAATTCTTTACCAACCTACTAACCTAACAACCTAACAACCTAACCACCTAACCACCTAACCACCTACTGGCCTACCTACCTACAACCCTAACCACCTACCCACCTACCGACCTATTGACCTATTTAACCTACCGACCTATTTCCCTACCAACCTTCTCCGCCCACATCTTCGGTGTATAGTCTACTCCCAACTTATGACTGTGCTGTGCCATCTGTTGCAGCTCCTCATCCGAAAGGGACATCATCTTCTTTAGTACTGTTTTCAGACTCTCTTTCTCTTCATTTTGAAAATAGAAGCCGTTTTTATTTTCCTCCAGAAACCTTGTTGCCGCGCCGATGGCCGTGGAACAGATCATGGGGAAACCGGCGGCAGCCATCTCATGGACCACCACCCCCCACGGTTCAAAACGACTGGGAAGGATAAAAACCCCTGTGGAGGGAAGGTGTTCTTTCAGCTCATGGGGCTGAACAAACCCCAGGTGTTTTATTTTGGGATGTCTGGGTCTTTGGTCGAAAAGCTCACCGGAGCCGGCACACCACAGCTCCCAATCATTGGGTTGCTCTTCCTGAAGCTCCATGAACGCCGGGAACAGCAGGTCTAGTCCTTTTTGGTGAATGTAACGGCCCAGATAGATGAAGCGCCGGGGGAAGGGTTTCTTGTTGGTACGATCGGTTGCCAGGGGGGCAAACAAGGGTACATCGGCACAATAAAAACCTTCGGATATCTTCTCCGGTCTGAAACCAAGTTTTAAGGCATATCTTTTCTGGGGGGCACCCGGTACCCATGCATGTGAATAGGTGCGGTGTAGGATAAATGGTGCGGCCAGCAGCATAATCCGCTGTTTTAAAGAGCCTGTCCAGTGATTGTCCATGCTCATCACCGTGGGGATCTTCCCCTTGAAATGTCTGCATACCTTCAGATAGCCTTTGTCCACCCAACCGCTGGCTACAATGAGGCCCGGCTTTATGTCTTGAGCAAGCTCTATGAGCTGTGCCTGGGTATAGTTGCTACGCTCGTATACGGTCACCCCATCGGGAAAGTCGAACTGAAAAGGAGCTTCCTTGTTGACGGGCCAGCGCACAATGTGTACCTGGGTTCCTTTCTTTGCCAACTCACTTACGCCCGCCAGAAAATAACTGGCCAGCTCGGTGTAGAGGAAGAGGATGGATCGATTTGAGGTGTTCGATGAGGTCATTTGGGATGAGTTGGACATATCTATTAAGTGATGTTTTGAACCTTCAAATTAAATAAAAACTATTTATAGTGGGTTTTGAATTCTTTGTTTTTTCTTTGTACCCCTCGGCCCTCCC
>JBFHFS010000032.1:0-63001 GCA_041583495.1 Marinilabiliaceae bacterium
AATAAGAGGAAGAATTTTCATCCTTCCTCTTAAAATAGTAGCGAGAGGCGGGCTTGAACCGCCGACCTCGTGATTATGAATCACGCGCTCTAACCAGCTGAGCTACCTCGCCATACTATAACCTATTTATAATCCTGTTGTCAATATTGTTGAGGCGGTTCGGACTTTTCCGACCTTCCCGATTTTGATCGGGACGCTCTAATCCCGAGGCTTCGGGAAGCTACCTCGCCATACTATAACCTGTTTTTAATCCTGTTGTCAATATTGTTGAGGCGGTTCGGACTTTTCCGACCTGCCCGATTTTGTGCCGGGACGCTCTAATTAGTGCTTGTCTATAAAGTCAACTACTTCGTTACGCTCGTCATGAAAACAGTCATTTACAAAAGTAAACTCCTTGGTTTTCCTGACTTCGCAAGCCTCGTATTTGAGCTTTATATTTCAAGCCCTTAGTTTATGGACAGACTCTAATTAGTTGAGCGACCTCTTTGTAATTTTGCGGTGGCAAATGTAGATGTTTTGGCGCTATTTTCCAATTCCCAGCGATGAATTGTGTTGAATTTTATTTCATAAACCTTTGTTGGCCCGAAAAGAAACTTGAGGTTCTTCCTGATTTATAGGATAGTTAAGGGTCTTCAAATAAGTTAGGTCATCTATTTTTTATTTGCGTTGGAGTGGCTGCTTTTTTTTCGGACTGATTCTTTGAGTTGGGTGAAAAGTTTTATCTCCTGGCTGGTCAACTCTTTGGGTATTTGGATGTTCAGACGGATAAGCAGATCCCCGAATTTATTTTCCTGTCCATAGGCGGGCATTCCTTTTCCTTTAAGTCTTAAAATGGTGTTGGGTTGTGTTCCCTTCGGAATGGACACATTAATCTTTCCGGCAGGCGTGGAAATTTGCAATTTGCCACCAAGGACAGCGGTATAGAGGTCTAAAGGTATCTTCTTGATCAGGTGCTGGCCCTCTATCTGTTGGTCGGGTCCGGTATTGACCCTTATTTCTATAAATAGATCTCCTCTTTCACCGCCGGACCGACTGTTGGCTCCTTTGCCTTTAAGGCGAAGTTCCTGTCCGCTGTAGGCGCCTGGTTTGATATTGATTCTCAATTTTTGTCCATCCACATTTACCACTCGGGTAGTGCCATGATAAGCCTCCTGGAGGGATAGTTCAAGTTGGGTTTTAAGGGAATGTCCTTTGGATACTCTTGGGTCTGCATATTTTTGGTTGGCTGAGTTTTGCCAATCGTTCATTCCACCCATGTTTCCAAAAAAAGCGTTAAAGAAGTCAGAAAAACCTCCACCGGATCCTCCAAAGATATCCCGGGCATTGCCATCAAAGTGAAAGGATCCGCCACGGGGCCTGCCACCAAATTGCGACCAGTCAAAGTTATTTCCTTGCTGGTTGGTGGCCTGCTCATATTGTTTCCAGTTTTCACCCAGCTGGTCATATTTTTTTCGTTTTCCGGGGTCTTGAAGCACCTCATAAGCCTCGTTAATCTCCTTAAACCGTTCTTCAGCATTTTTGTCATCCGGGTTTTTGTCCGGGTGCAATTTCACTGCCAGTTTGCGGTAGGCTTTTTTTATCTCTTCCTGACTCGCGTCTTTTGAAACGCCAAGTATGTCGTAGTACTTTTTGTATTGCATGACCTCAAGTATCTGCTGTGAAATGTATCGTGCAAAATCCAGACCATTTGAAAACTAATTGGTTAGATCCGACATAATGGCTTGAATAGCCATTGAAATGGGGGGGCGCTGGAAATTTTGGCATAGTCGGGAGCCGGGAATGGGGTGGGCAGGGAAGGATGAGGGTGTTTATTTTTTTAGGCTTATAGGTTTCGGGGTTAAGGCTGACCGAGGGAGGGAATGTGGGGCCGGTTCGCAGCGAAGGTTTTTATAAAGTCATATATTTGTCAAAAAAAAGCATGGAAAAATATAGGGTTTTGTTTGTGTGTCTTGGGAATATTTGCCGTTCTCCAAGTGCTGAGGCGGTGTTTCGAGCCAGGGTTGTGCAGGAAGGCTTGCAAGGTACTGTTGAGATTGATTCTGCCGGCATCACTGGTTATCATGCCGGAGAACCATCAGATGCGCGTATGCAGAAGCACGCCATAAAAAGAGGATATCGTCTTACGAGCATCAGCCGGAAGGTTGATCCCTATGTGGATTTTAATTATTTTGATCTGATTATCGGGATGGACGACCAAAATATCGATGACTTAAGACGGTTGGCTCCGAATGCTGCCCAAAGGGAAAAGATATTTAAGATGACCGACTTTTGTGAGGATTGCGCTTATGATGAAGTCCCCGACCCTTATTATGGTGGAGATGCAGGGTTTGAATTGGTGCTCGATTTGTTGGAGAATGCCTGTGAGGGGCTTCTTGAAAAGATAAAAGATAGTAGGATTTTCGGGAAGGATTGAGGCCAAAGACATCGGGTATTGTGGCCCAACATCTTGTTTCATATTTAATCTTCTGGTTCAACATGGAAAAGCATTATCTGGAGGAGATTGTTGGCGATAAAATAGTGGATGAGAAAACCATCAGTGGAGGGGATATCGCAGACTCCCGGGTCGTTACCACCCAAAGTGGAAGTCGTTATTTCCTCAAACAGGGCATCGTCGGGGATACATTCCGTAAGGAGGCTGAGGGGTTGACGGAGCTCGCGCGTCCCGGGTGCATTCGTGTACCAGAGGTTGTTCACGCAGGCAACGATTTTTTGTTGTTGGAGTTTGTGGCATCGGGCGCTAAGGGGCCCCGGTTTTTTGAAGTCTTTGGGCGCGCTTTGGCGCGAATGCATCGATTCACGGGGGGTGAATTTGGGTTTAAGCACGATAACTACATTGGTTCCACGCCCCAGATAAATGGGGTAGAAGGAGTCGGGCGCCACGACTGGAGCACCTTTTATTGGGAAAAGCGTTTGCTTTATCAATTTCGGCTGTGCGAAAAAAATGGTTATGCCGATCAACAATTATCGACTTTGTTTTGGAAACTGGAAACCATTTATCCACATCTGATGGCAGGCAGCGAAGAACCTCCAGCCTTGTTACATGGGGATTTGTGGGGTGGAAATTATTTGTGCGACCTAACGGGGGCACCGGTGCTCATCGATCCAGCGGTTTACTACGGGCATCGCGAAGCCGACCTGGGAATGACCCGACTGTTTGGCGGGTTTTCCAGGGAATTTTACACTGCCTATGACCAGGAGTTTCCTCTAAAGCCGGGTGTGGAAAAGCGTGAGCCGTTGTATCTTCTATATCACGTATTTAATCACCTGAATCTTTTTGGGTATGGTTATTATGATCAGGCAGTTGATCTGATAAAGAGGTTGTTAAGGGGTGTTCGCTAGAATGCTAATTAAGAACTAAGCAACGAATCCACGGGTTTCGGCAATTATCAAAATGGACTCCACGATCTCCTCATCGGTCATGGTGGCGCAGTTGTAAAAGACGTCGAAGTAGTCCACGTCAGCACGCTCTCTCTCGAAGTAGTTTCGAAACATGATTCTGCGGCGGTCCATTTCAAGGGCTTCCTTTTTAGCCTCCTGTATCGTCATCCCGTAGGAGTTAGCGACAACTTCTGATCGCCATTCAAGGGGGGCCTGTAATTTAACGTGAAAGGATTTCTCGAAATTTTTGGTGATGGCTTCGCCGGCACGGCCCACGATGATGACGTGACCCTCCAGGGCTGCTGAATAGATGAACTTAGCAATGGTGTTTTTAATTTTTGCATCCCCGGGATAAAATTCGTCGGAGAAGAAGAGGGCAAGATTCTCGAAAAAACCTTTTTGTTTGTATTCCGAAAGCTCCTGCATCAATGGGGTCGATAGTTTTAATTCCCTGGCCGATTCTTCGATGATCTCTTTGCTAATCCATCTCCACTCCTTGTTCAGGCCATGCCTGAGGTTCTTTTCAGTGAGTGTCTCCGATAGTTTGCGCGCAATTCTTCGGCCGGGACAGCCATAATCTCTGGAAATGGTTATCACAGGGCCGGGAGCTACAAACTCCTGATTACGCGATTTCTTTCGCCCGGAGCGCTCCTGCATATATTTTAGAAATAGATTTTCCATTGAGTGGTTAAGTGTTTATGGTTGTTTTGTGCTTTTCGCCTCTTTAGGCATTTTACAGAGGTCTATTTATACTGATTTATCAATTGGGCGTTGATGTCAGCTTGAAATATTTTCTGAGAAAATTAATAAAAAATGGTGAGAAAAAAAAAGGCAAGGGCTGATTTTACGGTGAAAAGGTGATTTCTCAAACAAATAAGAGCCGGGAATAAGAGGCCTTGAGTTTAAGTGGAATCGCTTATCTTGTCCACAGAAAATAAATAGTGTAATGGTCTGCTGTTTATTATGGGAGCTTTTCATAGACTTTGAGGGCGGTGGAATGGGTGAAAAGGCAAAAAAAAAGGGCGGATGAAACATCCGCCCTTTTCCCTTAAATCAGCTTTGTTAACCAAATCCAAATCTATGAAAAAAAATCTATTACAAATGTAAGTTGTATTCCGTCTAAAAAAGCTCAATTTAAGTTAATAGTGTTTAAAGTTTTGATTTTCTGAAGCTCAGGTAGGACAATGGTGAAAATAGAATAGGTTGATAAAAAGGTGAAGTAAATGAGGAATAATGGGTAAGGCATAGAATTTTGAAAGGGAATCATTAAGCTGGGAACAAAAAATAGTTATATTTGCTTCCGTTCAGCAAAAAGCGACGTTGGAGTGGAGATACTGAAGCGTGAAATCTGGTTGTAAAGCTGAAAAAATGATGGTGGCAATTTGAATCTAATAATTAATACAATCCTTAAACTGCAAATCTTCTCTCATGAAACAAACTAATTATTTGTGGTCAATAACTATTATTGGCGTCATGTTTTTTGCCATCGGTTTTGCCCTTGGAATTAACAGTTATCTTGTTCCTTTGTTGAACAAAGCATTGGAGATTTCCTCCGGGCAATCTTATTTGGTTATCGCGGCTACTTTCTCGGCTTTTCTGATCTTTAGCTATCCGGCCGCCATGGTTATCAAAAAGATAGGGTACAAAAACACCATGGCTTTATCGTTCCTTATGTTTGCCGTTGGCTTTTATCTGTTTATTCCTTCCGCGCAAATGGAGAGTCTTCCTCTATTTTTGCTGGCTTCTTTTATCAGCGGTATGGGAAATGCTTTTCTTCAGGCCTCCGTTAATCCTTATATCACCATTCTGGGACCTATCGAGAGTGCTGCAAAACGCATGAGTATCATGGGTATAGCCAACAAGTTGGCCTGGCCTATCTCCCCTGTGTTTTTGGCTCTGGTTATTGGCAAAAATGTGGACGATGTGGTTCTTACCGATATTAACCTCCCTTTTTATATCATTATTGGGATCTTTATTTTATTGGGTGTTTTGGCCTATTTCTCATCCTTGCCTGAAGTCAAAGCAGTTGGAGAAGACGAAGATAGCGTTGAGGATTGCCCCTATGCAGCCAACAAAACCTCCATTTTTCAGTTTCCTCACCTTATATTAGGCGCCATCACCTTGTTTCTCTATGTGGGCGTGGAAACCATTTCGTTAGGTACCCTGGTGGATTATGCCGTAAGTCTGGAGTTGCCCCATGCCGATCGCTATGCATGGATTGCCCCTATTGGGATGACCCTGGGATATATTTGCGGGGTTATTTTTATTCCTAAGTATTTAAGTCAATCAAAAGCCCTGCTCATCTCTTCTGTGGTGGCCATCGTTGGTGTATTTTTGGTAGTGCTTTCTCCTGCTGTAATTTCCATTTGGTTTATATTTCTGATGGCTTTGGGTTGTTCATTGATGTGGCCGGCTTTATGGCCCCTGGCAATGGCCGACCTTGGACGTTTTACCAAGCCAGGTTCTTCCATGCTGGTTGCAGCCATTGTTGGTGGTGCGGTAATTCCTACCCTTTATGGATTCCTGAAGGATGCATTTGGTGGACAAAATGCCTATTGGGTGGCTGTTCCCTGTTTCCTTTTTATCCTCTATTACGCCTTAAGCGGGCATAAAATCAGAGTAAATTAATTATAGGGTACCCCTAAAAATAAAAGAGGCTGTCTCAAAAGGGGCAGCCTCTTTTATTTTTAGGAATGATTACAAAGATCTCTGGTTGATCTCTGAACACCTCAAAAGGGTTGGTCCGCATCACCATTTAGGGTTGACAGCCTGGGTAGGTGAGGCTAAACCAGGTTCTGACTGTCTTTGTTTTGCCTGATTTCGTTCTTGTTGAAAAGGAAATAAAAGATCAGCAAGGCGATGCCCCCAAAAAGAAAGAGCATGGAAAGGTAAGCTACCGGCTCTGTCAGCACTTCTTTAGCAGCCAGCACATCACCCACGATGAATCCAATAGCCAGTCCAACCAATAATATGCCGTATTTAAAGGCACTTAGCCGGTTAACCCTTTCGGTTTCTTTAAAGATGGATGCGTCCTTCCCTGAGGCAATCAGAGCAGTCCTCTCAATTCGTTTATTTCGGTAGTAGGTTACCAACACCACTATTCCGAATATCATTCCAAAAAAAGCGACAGGAACAATTACTTCTACATTACCCATGGTTTTAAGTTTTTAGTGTTTGTCCGTTGGACGCTCCTTGTTTTACTTCGGTTACAAATTTTGAAATTTTATTTGTTTAAAACGCCTGCCTCTTATTAAATTGCAATACCTGGTTGTAACCAATTAGGGTTCAATGGCGTCTTATCAAAAGAATGGAAAAACCGGACGACAAATATGTGATTAATCAGATCAGAAGAGGGGAGGTCTCAGCTTTCGCTATCCTGGTTGAACGGTACAGGCACATGATTTATACACTGGCCTTTCAAATATTGAAAAATCGTGAGGATGCCGAAGAAGTCGCCCAGGACGCTTTTTTTAAGGCTTACAAAGGGCTGCCTAAGTTCGAGGGGCGTTCGGCCTTTTCAACCTGGATTTATCGCATTGCTTATCACGAAGCGCTTTCCCGGTTGCGAAAAAAGCAAAATGAACCAGAAAGTCTCGATGGTCAGCATGCTGGCTCTCAGGCCGTTGTTTTTGATGAACAACTTTTTAAGGGCATTGAGTCTCAGGATCGCATTCGGTTTTTAAAATTGGCTCTGGGGCAAATTAAGAGTGAGGAAGCAGTGGTTCTTACGCTCTTTTATTTTGAGGAGTTAAGTGTGGAGGAGATAGCAGAGGTAACTCAGCTTTCCGTGTCCAATGTCAAGGTAAGGCTTCATAGAGGGCGTCACAGCCTTTTGGCTGCGCTGGAGGCCCGGTTGAAGGGAGAGGTCAATACACTTTTGTAATAAAATGATAGGGCAATGACTTATTCACAAAAAAGTAATCTCCAGGATGGAGAAAAGTTTATGAAGAATCTTTTTCAGGAGTCATTTGTCCCGGAGAGTCCCTCTGAGCAGTTTGATAAAAGCCTGATGGATAAGGTAATGTATGACTGGGTCTCAAGGGCGGGTACCAAAGAGTCTCTGGTGGACAAAAGAAACCAGCTCTGGCTTTTTGTGGGGGTCGTTTTGGTTTTGGGTGTGGGTTTTTTGATAGACATGGGGCGGCTCAGTGGCCAATATGTTGACCAAACCCTTTGGTATAAAGGTTTTGCTCAACTGGGCGCCCTGCTATTTGGTTGGATGGCATCCATGCATTGGTTGATTCCTTCGGCTGTTGCAGCCATTGCCGGCCTGCTGCTTTTCGATCGTCTGCTTCAGAGGCTCTCCAGGCGGTGAGGGTCAAGGTGGGTTGTTCTCCTTTTTCCAGAGAATTGCAGGAGGCGCCGGAATAGTTGGTGACCGAAAAGGGAATTGGTATATCATTTCACTCCCGGGCATTTTTTTAGCCACCTTATTGATTGAAATATTTATTAACCGCTTGTGCGTAGCTTCGTGAAACAGGGATTGTTTCATGGTTGGGGGTGTCTAATAGGAGCCTTAGATTATAGCCTTCTTTTTGAACCATTTTAATATGCCTCACATTCACCATATACGATCGGTGACATCTTAGTAATGAATAGTTTTTGAATGCTTTCTCGAAGTACTTGAGGTTGTTTCTAACCAAAAGGCTCTCTCCTAGTCCATCCAACAGGTAATGAATCACAACATAATTGTCTGACGATTGAATATAAAGCAGATCGTCAAACTTTACCGAATAACGGAGAACGTTGTTTTCGTCCCTGAAAGGGATAAATTGGTCTTTATTTGTGTGTTGGCGGAGCAAATTATTGAAGCTGATGGTTTTTTCGCGCCAGGCAAAGAATAATATGCTGATTAGATAAGGGATCAATAAAATTAAAGCTGTGTTTTGAAGTGCAATGAACCAGAGCTCCCAGAGGGGGCGAGGATCGTTCAGTGCAGTTATTTCAATCAAGGCATAAAGAAGGGCCATTAGCACAATTTCACCGGCAACCATCAAAAGGTAATATCGAACCGTAATCGGCTGGCTTTTTTTTATTTTAAACATCAATAGCCTGCTGATAAGAACCACCAGCATACCCGCCAGCACCAACAGTCCTGAAAAAAACGAGAATTCATACCAGGTCACCTGATACCAGGTGCCTGCGCCAAAGGGTCGGTAAATATTGATGAAAACATAGGCAAAAAGAGAGGTGAACAGTATTTGAACGGTTATGTTTCGGGGGGTTACAAAATATCCGGGAATGAGTTTTGACCTTTTTTGCATTTTTATCTCATTTTAATCGCCTTAGAATCGGCAAAAAAATCTTCCTAAAGGAGGTCATCTAATTTAAATCAAAAACACAGGATTTGCAAAATGATTTTTAGGGAATTGGCCATTTTTCCATTCACCCCATTAAGCTTCCGTTTACCCCAGACGTTTTTCCATTCGTCCCTAAATGCCTACTCCTACTACATTTTTGAGATTATGTCATTGTTTTAAATGAACTTTGTAGTGCCTAAGAGAAGGAGTGGCTGGCCGGTGAAAACCTTTTGCTCATGAATAGACCAATGGTGTTTTTACCCCATGAGTTTCGAACCAAACAACCCGGCCTTAATAGATAAATTATTTAGGGATGAAACCAAACAGGAAGCAGGAGGAAGATGCTCCCATTTTTAATCTGAAAGAGCTTTACTCAAAGCTTAAAGGAGCATTTGATATTGAGCAACCCATGACCCGGCTCGACGGGCAAATGGATTGTTATACCTTTCCCTTCTTTTCCCAAACGCAGGGTGGGAATCTTAAAGAAGGTTGGCTATGTTCACCTGAGGAGAATGCCTTGGTAACCAATGGGGAAGGGGTGAATCACCAGTTTAGGTATGCGGTTTTCTCGCCTGCTCGTCATCACATTGCCAAGGGGGCCATCGTGCTCTTGCATGGGCTAAACGAACGCAATTGGGAGAAGTATCTGCCCTGGGCCTATGAATTGGCGCGTTCTACCGGTAAGCCGGTCATACTCTTTCCCATCGCTCATCATATGAACCGGGCTCCCCATGCATGGGGTGTGCCCCGTCCCATGCACCAACTGGCCGGTATTCGCCAGCACAGATTTGGGAAGATTAACAACAGCTCCTTTGTTAATGCGGCAATAAGCTGTCGGCTCGATTATTCTCCAGAGTTGTTTGTTACTTCCGGGTTGCAGAGTCTCATCGACCTTATGGCCCTTTCCACCCAAATAAAAGAGGGCCACCACCCCTTGTTCATGAAAGAGACACAGGTTGATTTTTTCGCTTATTCGATTGGGGCATTTCTTACCGAGATTTTACTGATGGCCAACCCCATGGGGCTATACACCGACAGCAAGGCTTTTTTCTTTTGTGGGGGCTCTACCTTTGATTTGATGGACGGTCGTTCGAAAAGTATTTTGGATGATAGGGCTTTTGGTTCTTTGCGGGAATATCTTTTGGCTTCTCAGGTTGTGGGTCAACCCCCCATTAATACGCTGGATGTTTTCAGACCGGCATTGGCTTCACTGTGGAATGCCTTTTTGTCGATGTTGACTCTTGAGGGGCATCGTTCCTTTCGGGAAAGGGCCCTGAAAAAAATGGCCGGAAAGATCGCAGCTATAGGATTGAAAATAGACAAGGTTATTCCCGGGGCGGCTATTCAAAAAACACTAGGCCGGGCGCTGAGAAGCAAAAAGAACGTTACTGTGGCCCACTTTAACTATCCTTACACGCACGAAACACCATTCCCATTGCTTAACAATAAGGCTTTTCATGAGGTGGAACAGGCTTTTTATTTTACCTTTCAGAGGGCAGGTGCCTTTCTAGGCTAAAGGATGAAAAAGGGCCGGAAAAAGAGTGACACCTAATTACTCTCGATCACCTGACCGCGTTCTTCATATAGCTCTATTGGCCCATCGAGTAATACGGCAACCACCGTGGTCTCTTCATCCAGAACCCGGGTAGGGAGATCGATATAAATCATCCCCGGGACGTTGCTCCAGTAGAGTTTCCCAAACACCTCCTCTTTCAATTTGGTTCCATTTCCAACCACCCAGATGCGGTTGATGTTGTTTTTTAAACCTTTTAAGATCAGCGGGCCGTTGGGTTTTCCGTTTACAAAGAGGTAAAGAACATCTTTGTTTGCCGACAGCGCTGAGACTCCATTGTAATGAATTGAGGAAATCCCTTCGCTCAGGTGATCAGGCAAAACGCTGTGTTTGGTATGCCATCGGGTATTTTTTGATAAACCACTGGTCATCAGCTGGTAGAAAGAGGTTGGTGTGTCCGCCAAATGGGGCCTGGATTTAAAATCTACGGCCACTACAGTGATCATTGGGTCAACCAGGGTAGGAGGAAGATTGAAACTGAGCAGGTCATTGTCGAAATTAAAATCCAGGTTCGCTTCTTGTCCAACCACTCTCACCTGCCTGATGTCTCCACTGATTCCCTTCAGAAGAAGGGGCTGTTGTGGTTGAGCGTCCACATAAAGAAAAAGTGTTTTATAATCTTTTGAATAGGCCGTGGGATATAAAAAATGGCCCGGTGGCAGTCCTGCCCGTGTGCCATAAACTGCTTCCGCGTGTTTTTTGTTCCATTTGCCAAGTTCCTGAAGAACCTCCAGTTGGGGAGCAGGGATTTCACCACTGGCTGTGGGGCCAACATCGAGCAATAAGTTGCCGCCCATACTGATACAATCTACGAAGGTCCGTAGCACTTGCCAGGGGCTCTTGAAGTGTTGGTCGTTGTGCTGATAGCCCCAGGAGTCGTTAATTGTTAGGCAGAGCTCCCAATAATTGTTGTGGGGGGCCATTATCGGCACTCCCTGTTCAGGAGTGGCGTAGTCTCCATACTCCCTTAAGCGGCTGTTTACAATCAGGTTGGGATTGTATTTCAGTAGCATTGATTTCAACTCGGGTGCCCGCCACTCCTGACTGCTGTGCTCCCAGTCACCATCGAACCAATAAAGGTCCGGATTGAAGCGCGAGGATAATTCGCGCATCTGGGCAAAGTAAAAATCTACAAACTTTGCCCATCTAACAGTATCGTTGGTATATCTTTTAAATGTTCTTGTGAAAGCCGGATATTCGGGATGGGACCAGTCGATGAGCGAGTAATAAAGCCCAACCTTTAAGTTGTTTTGTCTAAGTGCTGTGACAAATGGAGCCACCAGGTCTCTTTTTGCGGGGGTGTTATCCACCACATTCAGATGATCTGTTTTTGTTTCCCAAAGGGCAATTCCATCATGGTGCTTGGTGGTTAATACGGCGTACCGGGCACCTGCCTTTTTGAAGGTTTCGGCCCAAAGGGAGGGATCATAATTGGAAGCGGTGAATCCCTTAAGTTGTTCCATGTAACTCTGGTGCGAGAGGTAGCCATTAAAAAACGACCAGGACTCGTCGATGCCGTTTACAGCGTAGATGCCATAGTGGATGAAAATACCCAGTTTGGCATCCTTAAACCACTCCATCTGCTGGGCCTTGTCGCTATCCGGTTCGGATTGCTTTTGCGACCATGCCGCGATGGAAAACATTAACATGGAAAAAAAGAGCAGAGACTTCATGTATTATCTTTTATTGGCCTAATGACTGAAATTTAGGTTTTTAGAATTTGGGTTTGGCTTAATAAGTTTTTTTCAGGAGTCTTTGTTTATAAGTGCGTTTTATGAACTGCCCGTATGCGCCCTCCTTCGTCGAGCAACCAGAGGCGCTGGGTTTTAGGGTTGTAGGCACGTATCTGAAACCCTGAAAATGTTGTGATTAATTCGGGATTGAAGATGATGGCACTTAAATTAAGCCCTACTGCCTGTAAATCTGTCAATTGTTCTGCGTACGCCTTATTCAGTTCAAAATAAAGGTTTTGCGCATAGTAGATGTTTCTAAGTTCCCATTTGGTGAGGTCGTCGGGATTGGGGATAAAGTTCACTTTTCCCTTGCCGGATTTTTGTTCGGAGAATTGAAGGATTCCCCATAATTCAGGGCGGTGCATATCTACTACGGCTTGAGGTGACCAAACCCAGTTATCCTCAGGCCAGCTTTTGCCGGTTTCGGGGTTAACATCTTTTTGATAGTTACCCTCCACAACCGAATATTTCCATTGAACCCTGCTGAAATTGATTCGCCACTGAGCCCCATCGTCCGGTTTGGGTCCGGAGTTGTTTTCATTGAGGGCTTTCAGTGGGATGGCCAACTCTACATACCAGGCTCGATCGGTGTCGGTGGGGTCATTTAAAGTTCCGTCGAGGTGGATGGCACTTTTGAGGCCATTGATGTCCCAGTTGTTAATGGCGGGGCCACCATTGCGGTAAGGTCTTACCAGCATCAGGTCCCAAACGGTGTTAAGGGCATTTATCTCCAACTCGTAGTAGCCGTAAGTGTCGCCATCCGGATCGATAAACACCTCAAAGTCGTTGTCGTAAAATATTACTTCATCCCGCCGGGTGATGGAAGCCCACAGGTGAGGTTCTTCCAGGTAACCGCCCACATATAAATAATCATCGTCCCACAGCATTTTCATTTTAGTCATGTGCCTGGGGCTGGGGAAATGGGTCCCCATAATATCGGCGAAAGGCGTACTCCAAACGGTATTTTGCCAATCTTTTTCGTCAAGCAACCCATCTACCTTAATTGGGTTCTCGGCCCGGTAACAAATATAATTTTTCGGGGGCCATTTAAAAGTTGTGTGCATGTTTAAGCCATATTCATTTGCTTGTTGCCCGGTGTCTTGAGCGGAGCATGCGAAATGAGATCCTATCATTAGAAAGGAAAAGGTTAATGTAAAGAATGCTTTTAGCATATTTCTGATTTTAAAGAAGTTAGTTTAAATGTTTCTGATGATAATAATCACAAGGATGGTAATGTGCCCCTTGGCTTTGTATTAAGATTTATTGCCGTTGTTATCACGATAGTTCATCTGTATTACAGAGGGCGCCTTTCCAGCAAATGGATTCACCAGGCTTATTTTATTCTTTCACCAGATTCTCCGAAGGAGTTACCCCTGGATTTTTTCCGGAAGGGAATAAGACAAGTCCATTTGCTTTTTGTTCATTACTCAATTTTAACAACTTTTATCCGGGTCTCTTTCTCCTTTTCCGAAACCACCAACAGGTAGAGCCCCGGGGGATAAGGTGACAAATCGAGAGATAGAGTGGGCCTGCCTTCAACTTTCCTGGTTAAGATCTGTTTGCCTGTCACCTCGAACATCCTTACCATTTGAGCCCCCGGTGATAATCCTTCGAGGATTATGATATTTTTGGTTGGATTGGGTGAGATTTGAATAGTTTGGTAATCAGACGCATTGATCTCCAGTGTAGCGATCTGCAAAACCACCGTCCGAGTCATATCCCCGGTGACATCCACGGTGCTCTGGTACACCTCAAATCCGGTGCTCTCAACCTCAAAACTTTTTTCGGGTCCCAGACTGACAGCGTCGAATAAAACCTGGCCCTCCTGGTTTGTGAATTTGGTTTCAAAATTAAACGTCACCTTGGCATTTTCCACCGGATCTCCTGCGGGATTGTTGATGGTAAAAAGTACCGAGAAACAGGATGTTACCATGGCTGTATTGGAGGGTTCGGAAGAAACGTTGACCTGAGGATAATAGGCACGTACTTCATATTGGAGTGTGGCACAATCGACCTCTGTGTCGGTGTAGTTTATGTTTTCGAAACCATAGAGAGAGGTTAAGAGAGATTGGTCTTTGAATATCTGATACACCACGTTTCCCGTGTAGAGCGGGGGGATATCTCCTTCCACCAATTGTCTGGAGGGTTTATCCACTGCCATCGTTCTGTAGTATTTGTCTTTCAGGTTGTCGGGTGGGGTGGGTGCAAAAGAATAGGAGGGTGACAGAAGAGCTCCAAGCTCGGGTCCTACCCGCAAATCATCCAAAAGCAATGCGAAGGCATCATCGGAAACACACTGGATGGCTACCTGCACTTGTTCCCCAACATAGGAGGCAAGGTTGTATTCGAACCGGGTCCAGTCAACCGGAGCCGATGTACCCTGATCGAGGGGGGTCCAATCGGAATCATCGACCCTTTTAACCATAACCTTAAAGACCTCCAGCCCAAACTGACCGGAGAGTGACCGCCCCATAAAAGAGAAGAAGTCCTCTTCCTTAACCTCTATGACCGGAGAAATAATCCAATCGTCATTGGGTGGGTTAACGGCAGCAAAACAAGCCAATACCTGAGAGCCCGACCAGGCAGAGATGTCATAAGTCATCTGAAGAACCTCTGTGGCGTAGGCATCGAATACCATAAAGGCCATGGCGCTTCCTTCGTTGGAAAAGGTAATATTACTAATGCCGTAGGTCGCTGAGGCGTCCTTATCCAGAAGGGTCCACCCGTTTATATAGGTGGTGAAGGGTTGGTAATTTTCAAAATCATCATTTATTACCGGGTTCCAGTTTAGATCGATGGTTTGGTAATCTTTTGACGTTGAAAGACGTGAGGGGGAAAGCGGATCGAAGGGCGATAATTTGACTGAGATCTGCTTGGTGGCGTCTGAGATAAACCTGGCGGAAACCGGTTTCATACGGTCCATGGAAACCGCAAAAGCCCGATACAGAGAACTGTATTCAACAGGGAAGGTGGCGAGGCCCAGAGCGTTTGTCACCTCTTCAACATCTTCCATTTGCACCAGGGCGCCCTCCATGGGCGTGCCCTCCAAATCGGTTACTTCAATGGTGATCTCGTTAATTCTTGGGCGCGTAGAGAAGGTGCTGATGGCCGGTAAATATTGATAACAGAGGGTGCCTGTGTAGTATTCGAAAAATGAAAAATAGTAATCCGAGGTGTGTTGCAATCCGGTGACATTTACCTGGTTCTCCGATCCATTATATACAACAAAGGCGCCCTGCCCCAGGTTGTCGCCTGACCCGAAGAGGCTGTTGGCTGTATAGCTCATTCCATTTACGGGCAGTTCGTAGACGGGTTTGTTTTCGCTGGCAACCACTAAAACGGCATCTCCTTCCTCTCGGTTCCAGTTCAGGGTCATGGCGTTTTCGGTGATCTCTGTAGCGGCTATAGCTGAACTCTTTTGAGAAGGAGGGAAGATACATTCAGAAACGGGATAAACCACAACGCTGTCGATTCCAATTCCATAACCGTAATTGGACATTCCCTCAAAGGCGACCTCCAGAGGTTGGGAATAGGGTAACTTAATTCTGCGGTGGGCCCAGCCGCCGGTGTGGTCTTCGTATAAGACCAGTTCTTCCCATTCTCCCCCAACGGGTCTGATGACGATTCTTAGTTGGTCCTGATCGTTTTCCCATACGGGTTGGACATGCCTGAAATCCATGAAATAGGTCTGTCCATCAGTGATATTTAATACCGGAGAGATTAGGCGGGTAACCGGTCCCGTCCAGTCGGTAACCCTAAGGGTGGCAAAATATTGTCCTTGGTAGGCTTGGTCGGGAAGGCCCTGGGTTCCATCATCCGTAAGGGTCCATAAATTGTTTCCGGTCACGGTTTCCTGGCGCCAGCCGGTAAATCCATCTTCGAATCCGTCGAACCATGGAAATTGATTCACCGGAGCCGGTTGAGTGCGCTGGGAGGTTTTAATATTTTGGGAATAAAGATCTCCTTTGTTGCTCCAAACCGAATAGTAATATTGGGTAGAGGCGGTCAGCCCCTCATGAATAAATGATCCCGGATTGGACCCATAATAGAGAACGGTTCCTCCACCTGAAAGGAGATCGCCCTCCTGATAAATGTGAGTATCTTGGGGAACCCCAAAAACATTATCCGGACTCCAGGCCAGAAGCACAGGGAAATTATCGCTGGAAGAGACCCACGAGACCTCCATTTGATCGTGTGCGATGCTGGTGGCCGCGAGACTCAGGGGGGAGCCATCCTGGATGGACATAAAATCGAAATAAACAGAGGTTCCGATGGTCGCAATATTGGTGAGGCTTCGGTTAAAAGGCTGTCCATCCCAGGTGGTGACAGAGGGTGTGGAATTGTCGGTAAGCTCAACCACATTCAGTGAACCCGGGAAGGGACAGGAAGCGCTATTGATCTGGCCTCCGGCCGCCACCGGGTAAAATCCCAGATGTTCTTGGGTGTTAATGATGTTTGCAGAACGGTGGTCCGCAATCCAGGTGCTGTCGGCGTGGTAAACAATCATCCCTTCACCGGGCAGGAAGCGGTCGAATCCTGTTCTTCGACGATTTTCGAGAAGCAGATATTCATTGTTGTTGGAGGCATTAACGCGAAGGACTTTTTTTGAGCTCTGCACGGGCTCTAACTCAACGCTCATGGGGGAATCGATTTCCTGGATGGTAACCCATCCCAGTTCCGCTTTTGAGAAGGGGTTGTGATGAGCAGGAGAAGATCCGATGGGCGATCCATTATAGGCTCCGGAGGCCATGAGGTCCCATCTGCCGGTTCCGGCATAATCTCCCCCCAGGGTGTCGTAAAAGTCGAAAAGCCCCAGGTTATGGCCAAACTCGTGGCATATTATCCCAATGGAGTTCATGCTTCCATTTTCGTTGAGCCATTCGGGCTGAATGGTATACTGATTGACCAACACGCCATTGAAGGTGCGGCCTAAAATGGGGATTCCAGCCGAAGATAAGGTATAGGAGTGTGACCAAACATCGGTTTCATCTCCGGTAACTTCTTGTCCCGCCCCCTGGTGAATGATGGCTATACCTTCCACCAGCCCATCATGATCGTTGTCGAAGAGCGAAAAGTCAACCCCGGCAACTGAGGCAGCTTTGATGGCTTCGTAGGCCAGCTGGCTCCACTTTTCTTCGGGGCCATAGTAATCGTGTGGCGAGGGCAGTGTAACCCATTGTGTTACCGTTGAATTGACCGAGAGCAAGCCTCCGCTCACCTCTTGATAATAATCGTTAAAACTTCCTGTGCCATTGTAGTTGGGCTCATTCATGAAACGATCGAAAGCCGACTGGCTGTAAGTGGCCTGGGTGTCGGAAAAGTTAACCAAAATCACCAGCATCCTGGATTCCCCAACAGGTGGAAAAAAGGAACTCATGCTGGAGCTTTTCAGTCTGTTTTGAAGAAGTTCCTGCTTTTGGCGCAGTATGTCGCTCTTGGAAATGCCCAGATTTTTGACGGTGCCGGCCAAAAAGGAGCGTTCCTGGCTTGACCGTTCATCAGGATTGGAGGCGCGGGTGCCCGATGATACAATCTCTCCAGACTTAAGCTGTGCCGCATACTCGAACAGGCCTGATTTGCCCTTCAATATCCGGTAGCCATCGATGGTGGTGACCCAGTTAAACCACTCATCACCATGAATCGTTAGGGTAATCATCGAGCCGTCGGGTTGCTGAACGTCGCGGGGATAGGGATAAGCACCAATTGAATAAGCCCCCTGAAAAGAGAACCAAACCCATAAAAAGGCTAATAAAGAAATGCGCCAAGGCTTATCAAATATCATAATAACAGTTTATCCCTTAATTTTCATCAAGCTTCGAAAGATAACAGTTTAATTATCATCATCTGCTAATATCCGTGAACGGCATAAAAACAGAGTCCTCGAAAGAGTTATTAAATACCTACTTTTGTAAACAGTAAAAATAGGACAAATGTTCCAAAACAGAACAATGAATGTTATATAAAGTAAGAAGTACCGCTGTGTTGGCGATGGTGGCATGTCTTTTATGGTCGACTGCTTTTGTGGGCATAAAAATCGGCTTGGCTTATACCACCCCCATGCAATTTGCGGGGGTTCGTTTTTTTCTGTCGGGCCTGATGTTGCTGCCACTGGTGGCTTCGTGGCGAAAGTGGATTGGGGTACTTCGCAGGCATCCGCAGGAGGTATTAAAAATTGCTTTTTTTCAGACCTTTGTGCTTTACACCCTGTTTTATCAGGGCATTAATCTGGTGCAGGGATCAACAGCGGCCATTATTATTGGTTCTCAGCCTTTGTTTACTGCCATTGTAGCTCATTGGGCTACCAAAAATGATTTACTCACCTTTCGGAAATTGAAAACCATTGGTCTGGGGGTTTTTGGCATTGTATTGGTGGCCATTGAGAAAGGGACCATGGAAAATGCCGAAGATTCATCTTTGCAACTCCTGGGTATTATGTTGTTGGTGCTTGCCAACCTGGCTTCGGGCTATGGGAATGTTTTGGTTAGTCGTCAGAGCGGGTTGCAGTCGTCACCCATAGCTCTTAACTCCCTTCAGTTGTCCATTGGGGGGGTAGGCCTCTTCTTAGTTTCGTTGCTCTTTGAGCCCTTCCAGGGGGTTGTTTTCCCCATGCCCTTTTATGGGGCTCTGTTGTGGCTTAGTTTTATTTCGGCGGCCGCCTTTACCCTTTGGTTTCTTTTGCTTCAACGGCCGGGTGTTAAGGTCTCGGATCTGAACATCTGGAAATTTATCATTCCTGTTTTTGGCGCCGTATTCAGCTGGGTGCTGATTCCTGATGAAAAACCCACCTGGATGCAGGTTATGGGTATGTTACTGATTGTCTTTTCAATGGTTCTCTTTAACCTTCAAAACCGAAGGGCCAGGGCTGCCTAGGCCTTCAAATCCACGATGAAGAAGTAGAAAACAGAACCCTGCCCCGGGCTGGACTTAACCACAATTTTTCCGCCCAAGATAGAGAGGATATTTTTTACGATGCTCAGTCCCAATCCCATGCCGGCGTAAAGGGTTGCCCCTGTGTCCTCTACTTTTCGGAAAGGATCAAAGATATATTGTTGATCTTGTTTTTTGATGCCAATTCCGGTATCTTCTACGAAGAACAAAACAGCACCATCGGGAGTCTCATTTTTTTGAAAGGGTGAGGTAAAGCCCGCATCTTCGGGATCGTTTCCCAACCGGACGCCCAGTTTGACATAGCCGCTGGAGGTGAATTTGAGTGCATTCCCCATCAAATTGACAATGATTTGGCGCAGTCGGTGCTCGTCGCTATAGATGGTGTATTGTTCCATTGCGGGTGGGATATCCAGAATCATATCCACCTCTTTGGTGGTGTCAACTTCGAAGGTCATGGATTTGATTATAGCCCTTAGGAACTCACCCAGCACTATTTTGTTCGACTGGGTAATCATTTGTCCGGTTTCGATGCGGCTGATGTCGATGATGTCGTTGATTAAGGTCAGCAGACTTTCGCTTGAGCTCTGTATCATCTTCACAAAATCGGAGCGTTCGGCTTCGCTA
The DNA here is from genome assembly GCA_041583495.1 of Marinilabiliaceae bacterium. Taxonomy (GTDB): domain Bacteria; phylum Bacteroidota; class Bacteroidia; order Bacteroidales; family Marinilabiliaceae; genus JBFHFS01. The sequence continues at coordinate 19,497 of JBFHFS010000032.1, forward strand.
ATATCTTTGAGGGCCAGGAGCGACGAAAAACCAACGATGGCATTCATTGGGGTGCGTATTTCGTGCGACATGTTGGCCAGGAAGGCGGTCTTAAGGCGGTCCGATTCTTCGGCTTTGAGCTTTGCTTTTTCCAGATCGGAAGTGCGCTCTGCCACCAGATCTTCAAGATAGTTGTGATGAAGTTCCAGTTCGGTTTTTTGGGCCATGACCCGTGCCTGGCTCTTCCTGAGATCGTGGTTGGCCTGTTTTAATTTCTGGGTTCGGTGCTCTACCAATTTCCCAAGCAATTGTTTTTGTCGTCGTAAGAATCTGGTTCTCAGCCAAAACCCAAAAATGATTAAGGAGGTTAAGCTTAGTGCCACTAACCAAATAAACCAGTTCTTCTGATAGAATGGGGCGGTAAGAATTAAATCTACATAGTCGCCGGTTTGGTTCCAGACGCCATGGTTGTTGGCGCCCTTAACTCTTAGCCGATAACGGCCTGAAGTCAGATTAGAATAACTGATGGTATGTTTAGGTGAGGCAGCAGACCATTTTTTATCGAAGCCCTCGTGCTTCCATGATATCTGATTGCCTGCGGAATTGCTGAAGTTTAATACCGATACGTTGAATGAGATGACCTCCTTGTTGCTGGGGATAATGATATCCCGCTTATTAACCGATTCCACATCCTGCATACTCACCCCACCAATCAGAACATTGGTGGTGCCCACGGTGTAAGAAGAGATGTAAGTGGGGGGAACATAGGTATTGATGGCTATCCTTTCAGGGAAAAAGGAGACCAGTCCATTTTTGCCCCCCAATAAAACTTCACCCTCCTTAGTTTGGAATAGGGCTCTTTCGTTAAATCCTTCGCAATAGATTCCATCTTTTTGGCTGAACTCGTTAAGTGAATCGGTTTCGATATTGATTCGCTGGATGCCGTAATCGTTGGTGATCCATAAATGATGATCATGGCCGTAAAGTACTGAATAGGTGTTTTGAGAAAAGTTATTTTGAGAATCCCAGGTAATCAGGGTGGAGTCTTTCTCATTCAGGTAGAGCAAGCCACCCCCGAGGGTTGCCAGCCAAAGCCGATCGGTTGAGTCTACATCCATTGACAGCACAAAACGTCCCAGCAATGGATTTTTGTTGTCTTCTCCCGGTAGAGTAGTGAAACGCTTGTATTTACCGGAAGGGATATCCAGATGGATTAAAAACAACCCTTTACTGCCTATCCAGCAAGAGCGGTTGTTATTGGTGAGTTTTAAATCGGTGGTCACAATTCGGTTGGCTTCCCAGTCTTTCAGGGGGAACGGGTACACCTCATAGGTTTTCAAAGCAGGGTTGTAGGCAATGGTCCCGCAATAGGATGCCAGCCATAAGGTACCCTCTGAGGAGGCCTGAAGGGACGAGAGGTTGTTCAAATTGGAAAAAGGGAGGTTGGGATGCTCGAAAAAGACCCATTCCCTGACATCTTTCACCAGGTCGTATTTTAAGAGGCCATTGGAGGTGGAAAAATACAATAGATCTTCATGGGCTTCCCATCCACCGGTTACCTTGTTTAGGTTCTGGTTGAGGTCTGTATCCAGAATCTTTTCGAATTGTTTTCCGGCATTTGCACGCATAAATAAACCTTCGGTAGTCCAGACCCATACCCTTTGTTTTGAATCCTTCAACACAAAAAAGGCGGAGTGATCCCCGGTCTTCGACAGAGTTTGAAGATCGTCATATTGAAAGAGTAACCTGTTAAAATCGATGGAGGTCAGCCCGCCCGAAGTAGACGCCATTATTATGGGCTGGTCACCGTAGAAAAGGAGATCGTTAATTTTGTTTTTAATTAACCCATACCTGGAATCTTCGTTTTCGAGTGCACTAAAATGTTTTAGCTTATGAGCGGTTAGGTCCCATCTGTAAAGCCCGTTGTTGATGGTTCCAATCCACAGTCGGTTCTTGTTGTCGGGGGTTATGCGGGTGATATCTGAAATATGCCCGGGCATTTTAATCAAATTGGGGATTTGTTTATCAGGATCAAAAGTCCAAATTTGGTTGTTGGTCGCAACCAACAATTTACCGGAAGGGAGCACGGTGAAGTCTTTGAACCAATTTTCCAATCCATCGGGGCCTTCGAATCCAACGGTGTGGTAAATCACCTCTCCCTGATTCGAAAAAATGTAGATTCCCTGGGAGGTGCCGGCCAACACCCGGTCGTGAAAACGCATAAGCCGGAATACCTGCATCCCGTCTTCAATCGTTGAAGGTCCCACTGGGGTAGTTACCACTGAGTCTTTTTGAAAGTCGACCAAAAAGAGCCCCTCCGAATGGGTGCCAATCATCAGTTGATTTTCGTTTAGCCGGGTAATGGCATTGATGTGGGTAACGTATCGCTTAATGTTATCATTATGGTAGTAAGGGAAATAGGGTTTAAAAGTACCCTCTGCGAAGTCAAAACGGTTGATGCCCCCAAAAGCGGTGCCTACCCACATGGCACTGCTGTCGGGCTCCTGAAAAAGGCTCAAAATGGTGTTGCTGCTTATGCTGGTGGAATCTTCCCTGTCCTTTTGGAAAAGTGTTAAGGTCACCCCATCCAATTTGTAGAGGCCATCGGGGGAGCCCATCCAGACAAATCCCTTGTGATCGCGGCTTATAACGGTAAGATTGGCTTGGACCAGTCCATTTTTTTGTGTGAGATGTTCAAAATATAAGTTTTCCTTGGCCTGGGTGTTGATGGAAATGAAATATGAAAAAAGAATGAAGATAAATGTCCTTTCCCAGTCCGTGGAGGGGACAAACTGACTAAAAACGGTCATGATGTTTTTCATTCGAAAATAATTTGTTTTCTCGTATCCCAATGTAATCTGCTTCCACCCTGAAGCATTCTGTGCAAACCCCTTTAGGGAATGCGGTTATGTTTTTTTAAAGTTCGTTTGAAGAAACAGGTTGGTCGTGGCCATTAACCCAGATCTACAATCGTAATACCTGAACCACCAAACTGCAGGTCTTCATCCCGGTAATTATTCACAAAGGGCAGTATGTCAATTTGTTGACGAATCATTTGTCTCAGGATGCCATTTCCTTTTCCATGAAGGATCTTAACGGTATTGGCCCCGCAAAGAAGGGCTTCATCCAAATGGGTCAGCACCAGCTGAATGGCTTCCTCTGTCCGCATTCCCCTAACATCAATGTCGGGGCGAAACGACAGTTTCTTATCGCGAATGCGCGCGGTAAGAGAGGGGGAGATGGAGTCGGTTTGACGGGTTTCCCGTTTGTATTCTTTTCGGCTGATGCGGGTCAGACGAGTGGTTTTGACGTTGGTAATCAACTGACCAAAGGCCACCATCGCTTTGGTCCCGTTTATCTCCATTATCTCTCCCGGAATGGCTTGTCCCTCAAGCCTAACGGTATCTCCTGCCGCCAGGGGTTGATCTGCCTTTACGCTGTCTGACAGAGTTTGTTTTGAAGGGGCTGCCTTGGGTTCTTGTTTTTTTTCTTTTTTGTTTTGTCTCTCCTTAATCTTTTGGACCTTATGATCGAACTTGCTTTTCCATTCCTCCTGGTCCGGGGATTCTGTTTTTTCTTTGAATGCTTCTAACCCTTTACGTAGGATCCGGGTTTTTTGTTTTTCTGCCTGAGCCTCCCGGATTCCCCGAATGGTGTTTTCAATTTCGCGGTTGGTTTGGGTCAATAGCTCCCGTGCCTCTCGTTTGGCCTGGTCGAGGATCTGAGCCCTTTCGAGTTTTAGCTTTTCTACGTCCATTTGGTAACGGGCCATCACTTTTTCCAGCTTTTTATCCCGGTCTCTGACGCTCTGTCGTTTTTGCTCCCAATACCGTTTATCCCTGATGATTTCGCGCAAATGCTTGTCGAAATTAATGTGATCTTCTCCCAGTCGGCCTTTGGCATCGGTTAACACCTCCTCGGGCAGTCCAATTTTATGGGCAATTTCGAAAGCAAAAGAGCTGCCCGGCTGTCCTATTTCCAGCTTAAAGAGGGGCTGAATTCGGTGGGTATCGAACAGCATGGCGCCATTGGCAATCCCCTCGTGTTCGGAGGCAAAATGTTTCAGATTGGTATAGTGGGTGGTGATGACGCCAAAAACGCCCTTTCGGTTGAGGTGATCCAGCACGGTTTCGGCGATGGCTCCTCCCAGCATGGGCTCGGTGCCGGTTCCAAATTCATCGATCAACAACAGCGACCTGGGATTGCTGTTGCGAAGGAAAATCTTCATGTTAAGCAGATGGGAGCTGTAGGTGCTCAGGTCGTTTTCTATCGATTGCTCATCTCCTATGTCCATGAAGATGTGATCAAACATACCCATGACCGATCCTTCCTTCACGGGCACGGGCAAACCGCATTGCAGCATATATTGCAATAAGCCAACGGTCTGGAGACAGACCGATTTTCCACCTGCGTTGGGTCCCGAGATAACCAACAGACGTTGTTTTTCATTGAGCTCGATATCGAGCGGTACTACCGGTTTGCTTAACGCCTTATTTTGCAAATACAATAATGGGTGGATGGCCCCGTCCCAGATAAATGAGGCTTCGGGTTTTACCGAAGGAACAATGGCGTTGATGCGCTGTGAGAACCGGGCCTTTGCACGAATAAAATCGATTAACCCCAAAAAATGATAGGCTTCGAGCATCTCCTCCTGATAAGGGCGCAAAAAGGCCGCCACTTCAGAGAGGATTCGCGCCACCTCTCGTTTTTCGGCATAGTGGAGTTCCCGGATTTCATTGTTGATCTCTACTATTTCGGCCGGTTCGATGTAGGAGGTTTTTCCGGTGGACGATTCGTCCTGCACAATTCCCGGAATTTTTCGTTTGTTGGCTGAAACCACCGGGATGACAGCCCGCCCATCGCGAATGGAGATGGTTGCATCGGCCTCTACCAGCCCGTCCTGTCGGGCTCTTTTAAGGATGGCGGCCATCTTACTCGAGATGCTGCTTTGCCGGGCATGAATGGTGCGTCGTATGCGGGCCAATTCGGGCGAGGCGTGGTCTTTTACTTCTCCTTCTTTGTTGAGGATGGTATCAATTTTTTCAAGTATTGCCGGGTAGACCGTGACCGAAGCCGTTAATTCATGAAGTGCCGGAAACTCTTCCCTCTCTTTGGCCTGAATAAATCGCAGGATGTCGCGCACGGTTCCCAGGGAACGGCGTAAATCGAACAGCTCACGGGTTTCCAAGAACAGGCCTTCCACCCTTAATTTTTTAAGGGGTTTACGCAAATCAAAGAAATGAGCTACGGGCATATCCGAACCCTCTTCATTGATGTGCATCATCTCGTCGGTTTGCTTCAGCCACCTGATCAAAAGATCATAGTCGGTTGAGAAAGACATCTTTTCGACCCGTTCCCGGCCCATGGGGCTCAGGCAAGTGTCCATAATCATCTCTCTGACCTTGGAGAAGAATAACTTCGCTTCAAAATTATTGGGGTATATCACAAGCCATAAAAATTTTTACAAAAATAGTAAAATTGGTAACAGGGCCGACAAAGGTAATTTAAAGGCCTTTCATAAAAGAGTTGCCTTGCTTCATGTTATGAAGGTTAGACGGTTCTTTGCTTGGCGGATGGGGAGAATGCCGCTAAATACGTGGTGCGTTACCCCAAGTGAGCGGTCTTGGGGTAAGTGAAAATAGATCGGAATTCAAAAAAAAATAAGGTGATAAGACTCATGATTTATTGGCTGTAACCATGAGAATAGTCTTGTTTTAAGGTTTTGTGAAGCTCTATTTTTGGGTCCGGAAAGTAAAAATAAATCGTGAGGTTATGGGTCCTTTAAAAAAATTAAAAGAACGAGGTTATCTGGAGCGCCGGCGCTACGAAGCCCTCTTCTTTCTTTTGTTTATGGGTGCTTTTTTCGGCTATCTGGGCCATGTGATGGGTGTTTCCAATATGCTGAATACCCTGATGCGCACGGCTCATGATTTGTTGATGAATACGGTCCTGTTTATTCTTGGAATCACCGTTCTTACCGGTGCTCTGGGAAAGCTGATGATCGAATTTGGGGTTGTGCGTTTGCTGGAAATGCTGTTTTCCCCGCTCATGCGGCCTTTGTTCAGATTGCCGGGTGTAGCTTCCCTGGCCGGATTGATGACCTTTTTTTCGGATAACCCGGCTATTATCAGCCTTTCGAGCGATTCGAGCTTTAGTAATTACTTTAAAAAGAAAGAGTTACTCTCTCTGACTAATTTTGGGACCGCCTTTGGGATGGGCTTGATTGTTTTGGCCTTCATGAGCAGTCTGGGTTTTTTCTCCGGTGCCATGATTGGTTTGGCTGGTGCAGTTGTTGGGGCGGTGGTGAGCACCCGGTTGATGCAGTATTTAATTCGGGACCTGCCCGAAACGCCGCATGATGCCCCCAACACCCCTTTGGCCAACAACGAAAATATACGGTTTAAGAGCAGTGGTCCCACCTTTCAGCGTTTTTTAAATGCCATCCTGGATGGAGGGAAGTCAGGGGTTGATTTGGGAATCTCCATCATTCCTGGGGTATTGGTGATCAGCACCTTCATAATGATCATAACCTTCAAAGCAGCCGATCCTTCGGTGGGTTATCAGGGGCTGGCTTACGAAGGAGTTCCTATCCTGCCCGGGCTGGCGAGCTATCTCTCAGGCCCCTTCGAATTTCTTTTCGGATTTAAAAATGCAGAACTCATTGCCTTTCCGGTAACTTCGCTGGGTGCCGTTGGGGCTGCCTTGTCGATGGTTAAGGCCTTTTTGGCACAAGGAATTGTGGGCACCAACGAAATTGCCGTATTTACCGCTATGGGCATGTGCTGGAGTGGTTATCTGAGCACCCATACCGCCATGCTCGACTCTCTGGGGTATCGCGAGCTGACTTCAAAAGCATTGATTGCCCACACTGTAGGTGGTTTGTTGGCGGGTGTTTTTGCCCACTTCCTTTTTGAAACATTGTTGTGGTTGGGGGTGGCCTGATCAAAGCCACTTTTAGTCTTCTGGTTGGGAAAAAAAGCCCTGACGGGGTAGTTTAGGCCCCCCAAGGAATGTATCCCGAATAAATCGTATTCGGGAGGTGTTTCTTTCATGCATCCACAACGCGAAGCTTCAGCGGAGCAATATCGAACCGATTGATCGGGCTAAAACCTTCATGTTTACCACTTTACATGCAATTGTTTATACAGAAATAATAGCTCGCTTTTTATTCTTTCAATAATCTTTCAATTTTTCCTTCTGTTACATTGGGTCTTAGATATGAACCGTTTTCAACGATTGTCCCATTTTTATCAATTAAAAAATAATAGGGTACTCCAGTAATACTAAAAACTTTTTCCCATTCGTCGCTTTGTGTTTTGTTTAAGAAATAATGTTGACCGCCCAATTGAAATCTATCCAGTAGTGCTTTCCATTGTTTTTCTTTTGAGTTTAAACAAACATAAACAAAGGACACATCTTTCCCTTTCATTAATTTCATTAGCTTCTTTGAGTTAGGCATTTCTGCTAAACATGGTCCGCAATAATCCGCCCAACAATCGATATAAATAACCTTCCCTCTATTTGAATATAAAATACTATCCATGATTGTATTGACAGATGAACCTACTAATCTTTTCAGAATTGCATCGGAGGCTATCTTGGGATGGTCTAATTTTTCTTTGGTATATGCGTATTTATCTGTTATTAGATGGTTCAAATAGGGTTCTGTGATAATTTGGGAAATTATTTCTTGATTATTTTCGAAAGATTCAATTTTCAATGCATCAAATTCCCTGCTAATTTTCTCAGTAAATACTAATTGCCTCAATAGTTCATCTGGCGCATATTTTATGAGGCCAGCAAATTCTATTGAATCATTTATTTTCACCGACGAAATGAAACCTTGCTCAGTTTGCTTTTGTTTGTGTGATTCGTCTGCCAGCAAATTAAAGAATGCGTAAAAATGCCAATATTTATCTATAAAACCTGGCAGATCTTTACTGTTTAGGAAAGTTGAATAATTAATAGGTGTTATGTCCAAAAAACGGTTATAGAAACTAACAGGAATATTAAAATAGGCCGGTTTGGTTTTGTCTTCAAACTGGTGTCTGAAGGCATAGTTTACCAATGCATTGTAAATATTTTGCTTTAAATAAAACTTCCCCCATTCTATTGCTTCATTGCCAGGAGATACCTCTTTAATAAACTCCTGTATGAAATTATCAAATCCTAGTTGCATGGTGTCTAAATACAATTCAAAATCAGAAACACCAAATTGCATCGTAGCGGTTGACTGGTCAATCGTATTTAAGGAGTTGTAGTTAGTGAAAAGCATTTTTTTGAAAGCTATTATGTCGCTATTCAGTTTTGCATCACTTCCACTATACTTTACAGTTTTCAAAACCTCACTGTAGTTTTGATTGCCATTAAATTCTACAAAAATTGAATCACCAGGATGGGTTAAAACGGTTAGTTCTGTTTTATAAACTATTTCGGTTTCAATAGGGAAATGACTTTTGAAACTAAATGTAAACTTGCCTGCCGAGTCCAGTTTAGTGGTAATTATTTCGCGTTCTTTACATATTCTAAAAATGTGTAAGTCGATATTATTTTTCTGGGGGTTGAAATTCAAAACTCGTCCAGAAATAGTTACCTTTTTATCAGTATTGTATTCTTCATTCTGGTTGCACGACCACAGAACGAGTAGGATAATTTGAAATAAAATAATTTTTTTAACCACGGGTGCTATTGTTTTTTAAATGTTCGTTAATACAGATAATACCTGCGGTGAAAGTCAAACGAGGCGTGGACTTTCAGGCCGTGAGGATGAGGGTGCCGAGCAGAGAAGTGTCAGGACGGCACGAACGCGCCATGCTTTATTCCAGAATGTTATAAGCTTATTTTTATTTAGAGCTATATTCAATTTTAAGCATATTAGCCTTTCTTAATTGCTGTTTGATGGCAGTAACCATTTCCATTTTAGTTTTATTATGCACGTCTATTTGGATAACATATCTGTCAGCCTTGTTTGTTCCATCACTTGATTTAATACTAATGAGTTTATCACTAATATCTTCTATTTTGATAGGTTCACCATTAAGTAACACGTTCTGGTTTTGAGTTACTTCAATTTTAATATATCTTAGTTGTTCCTGGATAAAGGCTTGAAGTGCCATCTCGCCACCTGGAAATTCAGGCATCTCTTCCACCTGGGAAAAAGTGGGGTGGTCTTTAGTTTCAGTCGTCGAAGCTTTATTTTTTTTGATGGAGATGATTTCTTCATTGACATCAATCTCTTGCTTGGTAGATTGTTTCTGAAGAGCGAAATTGATGGGTATGGTGTACTGTACGGCTACATTTTTACCTCTTTGTCGGCCGGGTTTCCATTGGGGCATTGCGTTGATAACTCTCAGAGCCTCAGTATCCAGGAGTGGATGTGCTTCTCTGGCCACTTTTGCCTCTTCTACTTGGCCGGTGGCCGAAATAACAAAGGATATATAAACCCGACCTTCAATCTCTTGAGCCTGTGCCTCGACCGGGTATTTGGTCTCGTTTGACAGAAACTCGCGTAAGGCCACCTCACCTCCCGGAAATTGGGGCATATCTTCCACCACAAAGAATACGGGGCGCTCTTTGTCCTTGTTTTGTTGGTTCCCTATGGCGTCTGGATTTGTCACGACCACCTCTTCTCCCTCTTTCTTGAGGGTAATCTCGATGACCCCATTTTTGCCCTTTTCGCCGTATTTGTTAGCGGCCGATTCGCCTTTAAGGACATTAATGGATTTAATCGTTTCCGGATCTATGTCCTTTATGTTGGTATTGGGATCTTCTTTGCCATCTACGATTATAAGTGGTTGAACTTTAGTTTTATAGGTTCCGCCATTCGCTTTGATTGTAAATGAGGGATGTATTTGGTTTTCCGGGTTTTTAAGTTTCACTATTACAACCCCGTCTTTTGCTTTTTCGCCATATAGGCTCGTGGCACTTTCATCTTTTAGAACGGTGATGGATTCAAAAGTGTTGGGATCCAATGCATTCAGCACCTTTTGTGTTACCGGTTGATCATCAACGATTATTAGCGGGTTTTTATCGCTGATAAATGCTTTGTTCAAGACCTGCAACGAGTCTTTTCCTTGTGTGCCATAACCAATTGCTATTACTTCTTCACCTTTTGGAGCATAGCCAATCACATGAACGCCGTCTTCTATTACGGTAGTGTCTTTTAACATAACCACCTTCATCTCATTTTTAAAATCGGCATTTTTAACAACGGTTTTAAACCCAACAAACGAAAAGGCTATTTCGGATCCTTCGGGGATGTCTTTCAGCTTGAAATGGCCATCTCTGTCGGCCACGGCGCCTGTGGTAGTGCCTGTTACGACGATGGAGGTGCCGGGCAGTGGGGTGTTGTCCTCCTGAACCACGGTGCCTTTTATGGTTTTGCCCTTGGCTTGGGTCGTTTTAATCGTATTTTCCTTGTCGATAGCGGCATAGCGGTACTCGGGCCGGGCAAATCCGTAGAAGAGCAGGCCAATTAAGGGCAGGACGAAAAGGGTTTTGAACTTTTTTAGGGTGGAGGTAGATCTATTTTTCATCATGGTGAATCTTTTTTTGTTGAGTGAGTAACTGAACGAATTTCCCAGTCGGATGACTTCACCTCCTAAAACCTGATTGATCAGAACGGCCTTGTAAACACCCGGGTTGGATGTGCATTGCAATGCCTTTTGGTCGGCCAGATATTCATGGTTTTGTTTGATGAAATGGGCGTAAAGCCATACAACCGGATTGAACCACTGAATGGTACACAACAACTCTGCGAGTAAAAGGTCTATCCAGTGGTATTGTCGAATATGTTCCGCCTCATGTCGTACTATTTCCCGGATTTCTGTGCTGGAAGCTGAAGAACTGACAAACACAAATGAGAAAAAGGAAAATGAAAAGGGGAATATATCCGTTTGAATCACTTTTGTTGAACCATAGCGTTCTATGGGGGAGTGGTGAATGGTATTGATGATTTTTGAGGTCTGAACAATCAGGCGGGCTAAAACCAATAACATCCCAGCCATAAGCAGGATAAACAGAAGTGTTTGCCAATTCCACCAGGGAGCTTGTTCCTGCTGAATGGCGGTTATCTCTGGCAATCCGATGCTGGTTGAAGCAGTGGAGTAGGGGATCGTAATTAAATATCTCACCGTAATCAACGGAAAAATTAAAGCAGCCATCATGCCCGAAATCAAAAACAGCCGGTTGATGAAAAAGAACCCCTCATTTCGCAAAGACAAATAGTATATCAAGGCGAAAACGCTGAGCCACAGGGCTGATTTAATCAGATAAAAGCCAATTGCTTCCATGGGGTTATGGTTTTTTAGGGTCTGGTGGGGTTGAAGATTTGGGCTTACTATTTTGAGCCAACTCTCTTTTGGCCTCCTCCATCAACTCTTCCAGCTCTGTTGCCGAGAGATCTTTTTCGCGGGCAAAAAAGGAAGCCATGGCCGGAAACGAGTTGTTGAAGTATCTCTTCATTAACCTAAAAAGCTGGGTTTTCGAGTACTCTTCCTTTTGAACCAGGGGAAAATAGATGTGCGTGTTCCCCGAGGGTGTGTACCCTACAAAACCTTTCTTTTCCAGGATCCGGATGATGGTTGATACCGTGTTCCGGGCCGGTCTAGGGTTTTGAAACTGTTCGCGAATATCCCGGACTGCGCCTTCCTTCAGGGCCCATAATATCTGCATTACTTCTTCTTCTGCCTTGGTTAGTTGCATCACAATAGTTGTTTGTCAATTCTTCAATACAAACATATGACTAAGTTTTTAGTCGGTCAATAGGGGGAGTGTTAAAAATGACTAAAAACTTAGTCGGTTGGGTGGATTGTGTGTGAATGGCATCGATTGAATGTTGTTTAGGTGTAATTTGTGGCGATCAGTCCGACTTGTGCTCTTTTCTTTTTTTAGGCTCTCTTCTCCATCGCGGGGACCAGATTCATTGGAATCTAACTCATGAAGGCTGTCAGGTGGTGGCCTTTCGGCTCTTACCTTAACCCGGAGAATTGTGGGGTTTTAGGCAGGGAGCCAATTCTCGGGCGTCCGCTTTCCAAGACACACCTTGAGACCACTGAAACTGAAGTTAATAAGAATCGGGAAATGGTCAATCCTTATAATCAGGTGCAGTTAGATTTTAAAGGAAATTTTAGGGTGGTTTTCAGAGTCCTCGATCCGGGAGTGGCTTATTGGTTTATTACCAATGTGAATTAAAATTACAGTTTGTATGCCCTCCTTCGATAGACTAAAATGGCAGAGGCTGGTAAAAGTATTTATCATTAGCCTATCCTGTTCGTTTAATTTCCAAATAGTGGTGCTTCATAATGCCCCTAAAGGTGAGAAATTAGCTAAAACACCTTGTTAGGCCGAGATTAACCCAAGTCAAACGACCCTCAAAAGCATGGATTTTCCTCTTAAAGACAATACGCTATCTGTTTATACGCCCTTTAACTTAACACAATAACTTGAATTTATCTTTAAAAATGTTTAATTTATATGGCAGTTAACGTAATAAACCCTCTGTATCCAAATCTGTTGCTGCCATATAAGGGTTTTTTAATAAAGTAAGATGAACATCCGTAATCTCATCACACTTTCTGGTATTACCAAAGAATACCAAAAAACAAAGACGTCTATTATTGCACTAGATCACATCGATTTAGAGGTTGTAACCGGAGAGTTTATTGCAATAATGGGGCCTTCCGGTTCGGGAAAATCAACATTACTGAATATCCTGGGTCTACTGGATGCATATGATTCCGGGATGTACTTGCTCGATGATACACCCACGAACAACCTGCCGGACAGAGAAATGGCTTCTATCCGGAACTCTCATATAGGTTTTGTATTCCAGTCGTTTAACCTACTTCCGCAACGCAATGCGCTGGAGAACATCTCCTTACCTCTCTACTACCAGGGCTGGTCATTTAAAGAACGAAATAACAAAGCTTTGCATTTTCTTGATAAGTTAGGAATTGCAAAATGGGCACACCACTTGCCTGACGAACTGTCGGGTGGCCAAAAACAACGGGTTGCCATTGCACGCGCACTTATCACCAATCCCCAGCTCATTCTTGCCGATGAACCTACCGGTGCCCTCGACAGCAAAACATCGGGCGAAATCATGGATTTTTTAGGCGAGATTAATCAGGAAGGAAAAACCATCATATTAGTCACCCACGAGCAGGAGATTGCATCAAGAGCCCAACGGAGAATCTCGTTGAAAGATGGAAGAATAATCAAAGATACACATAGGAGTAAAGACAAAAGGCGGAATGAAACCATTGTTTTACAAGAACCACGAACTGTTTAAGGAGATATTTCTGAACCTTAAAGTTCACAAGACGCGAACCATCCTTACTGCTTTTGGCATCGCCTGGGGCATATTCCTTATGGTGGTTTTACTGGGCATCAGCGGTGGCCTGCAGGATGGAGTCTTTGGTCTTTTCAGAGGATTCTCAGCCAAAACAATCTGGTTTTACGGGGGCACCTCAAACGACAACATTGCGCTTCGGGATACAGGACATGAAATCAGGTTCAAAGTTACTGATTTAAATGTTATTGAAGAGCTTATCCCAAATATAAAGGCCATTTCCCCCGAAATACAGTGGCCGGATGCACAGGTCTCTTTTGAAAGTGAAACTGGTCGGTTTAACATCAAAGGCACCACCAGCCAAACATTTACCTTAAAAAACCTTGACATGAAAGAGGGACGCCCTATAAAGGCATCAGACATTGCAGAACACCGGGAAGTTGCTGTAATTGGCGACCGCGCTGTGAATCGCTTTTTCAATGGGAAAAATCCACTTGGTAAATATATTTCAATAAATGCAAGCGATTTCCTGATAATTGGGGTTATTGAGAACAAATCGTTTCTTTCCATGAATGAGCAAAATAGCATTTTTATACCCTTCTCCTCTTTCGCCGACCATATTCGACCGGTGGATTTTATCAGCTCCATAGGTATTACTTTAAAGGAGGGAGACACACAATGGGCCTCCAACCGAATTAAAACCTTTTTGGCCGGGAAATATCACTTTGCAAAGGACGATGCCAATGCCCTGTACATTGTTAATTACGAGGAACAAATGTCGGTTTTTTCAAAATTCTTCACCGGTTTTAATATTTTCCTGGTTTTCGTGGGGTGCTGTCTCTTATTGAGCGGCATCATAGGGGTTAGCAACATCATGTACATAATCGTGAAGGAGCGCACACGTGAGATCGGCATAAAAAAGGCTATTGGGGCTACCCAGACAGCCATCCTAAAAGAATTTATCTCCGAGTCTCTGGTTCTAACCTTGCTGTCGGGTGGGGTTGGATATTTGTTAGGGATGGGCGCATTAAGTATTGTGGACCTGCTGTTGGCAAATCTCCCCGGAGAGGACCAAATCATCACACACACGGTGATAGAGCCTGAATATTTGATTCTGGCCATTATAATATTATCGTTTTTTGGCTTGCTGGCAGGCTTTTTCCCTGCTCAAAAAGCAGCCGGGATAAAGCCGATGGAGGCTATGACAAATCTGTAAAAAATCTGACATTAATAAACCATAAATGAAAAATTTCATAAGCATTTTGTTGATAGCAGTTTTCGTTGCAACTGTTGGCTTCATATTTTCTAAGGAGACCGAACGAAGAGATCATATACCTGATTTTCTGTTGGGTAAGCCAAAAATCGGTTCTATCCGGGTTGAAAGGAGAATTAACGGTAAAATCCAACCCGCTGAAGAGATTAAGGTAAAGTCCAAAATCAACGGGGTGGTTGAAAACGTTTATGTTGAGATTGGCCAGAAGGTTAAAGAAGGACAAAAAATTGCAGTGATACGCAAACTTCTGGAACCTATGGAGATAGAGGAGCTAAAGACCAGTGTCAACCTTCATGAAATACAAATGGAAATGATACGGCTTAGCTACGATCGTGAAAAGAAACTTGCAGAATCGGGTTTGACCTCCAACGTTGAGTTTGAAAGTATCACGGCGAGGTATAAGGAGGCCTCCGAACAACTCGAAAGTGCACGAAAGAGATTGCAAATGGCTACTTCGGGGGTTACGACAACCGACAGAAACTTATCCAACATCATTTACGCTCCTGCATCGGGTACCATTCTATCCCTTATTTCACGACCGGGCTCGCCTGTTATCAAACAAAACAACTATAACGAGGGAACAACTCTGGCAACGATTGCCAACATGGATTCATTAAAATTTTACGGGAACATACTCGAAAAGGATCTGATGAAAATATCGGAAGGCGAAAAAATACAAATTGAAACGCTTCATTCAAACGGAAAGCCAATACAAGGCTTCATCGACAAGATATACCCCAAAGGAAATGATGAAAATGGCATCGTGAAATTTCCCATAGAAGTATCTGTGAATATTGGAAACGTGAAACTATGGGGAGGGATGAATGCCACTGCCATTATCACCATTGCCAAAACGGACAGTGCATTATACGTGGAAGAGAAATATCTGACTTACAAGAATGATTCATGTTATGCCACCGTTCAGCATCCCAACAATGAATACCGCCAAACCCTTTTACAAACCGGTTTGTCCGATGGCATTAAAACAGAAATCTACGGTGGATTATCATTAGGCGATAAATTGGCATTGCCCGAAGAAGATTAAGTTTAACCCAAAAACCCTTAACCCCATGGCCAACACAAATTGTTTTTTAAAGATGCTCCGACTTATCAAATATCTTGAGGACGATTACTCCGGCACAGCCGAAGAATTGGCCGCAGAAATTAACGTATCGCGCCGCACTCTGTTTCGCTACCTTGATGAATTACGTGACAGCGGCGCCGAGATAGAGTACTCTAAAAGCCTGAACTCCTATTCGTTGAAAAATAATTTCAATTTTTTTGAAGATTTTTTCAAGAGTGCTATATAGTGGCACTTTTCTTTCATAACTTTATGTTTATTAACCTTAAAACCCTTGAAAAATGAAAAATCTCCGCGCTTTTTGTGTCGTTCTATTACTTTCCAGTACCACAGCTATATTCGCCCAGGCAGATGGATTTGAAGCAGATTTGTCCAGGATGCTGGAATTAAACGGATCTGCTAAAACCTACGATGTGGTCTTCGACCAGGTAATCTTGCAAATGAAAACGGCCATGCCCGCCGTGAACGATAGTGTCTGGCCCAAATTAAAATCGGAAGTCCTGAACAAGCAAATTGATGTACTTAACCAAAAGCTGGTGCCCATCTACCGGAAGCACTTCACCCACGATGACATAAAAGCCCTTATTGCCTTTTATCAAACGCCAATTGGTAAGAAAATGGCAGAAAAAACCCCACTCATCTCCCGCGAAAGTATGATGATTGGTCAACAATGGGGTATGCAACTGGGACAGGCTATTCAGAACTACCTGAAAAATAATGGGTATGTGGAATAGACTTTAAGAACACTATACCAACCTTTAAATCAAATCCTTGCTCCTGTAAGGCGCCAAAGGGGCAATATCTCAACAGTTCTTTTTATTCTAACTTTTAAAATCTTTATCATGGAAACAAGAAAATTAAATCTTGAGGAATTAGAACAAATCCACGGCGGAGGATGGGGCTCAATCGGCTGCGGAGTATTAATGGCTGGCTGGGGTGGAGTACTCGCATATGGTAGTGCTCTAGCGGGAGTTACAGCTGGTGTAAGTGCTGGTATAGCACTGGTTTGGTCAGGGCTTTCTATTGGTATTTGCGCTGCAGTTGGAAGCAGTGAAGGATATGAATAAATTTAAAAAAGCTGCTAAGTGATGCTACTATCTTAATAAACAAGATGATATTTTAATCCATAGCAGCTTTTTTCAAAAAAGCCAAGAAATATGAACAGAAATAATTCTTATCACATTTTAACAATTGGCGTGAGTGCCACCTTGTTTATTTGTATTATTGGACTAGTTATAATTTACTTGTTCCCTAAATATTTTAATTATAATCTGCAGACCGGTTTCTTATCCTTGGCTGGAACATCTCTTGGTACCCTTTTAGGACAGTACTCGAAGCATAAAAAAAATATTTCAATAACAAAGAATATTTTTTTTAGAGTTATTTTCATTTGCTTCTCTTGCATTGGATTAAGTATTGTCATTTTTCTTCTTCTGCATGAAAGAGGTTTTTTCAGCATTTTGATATTAAATGCTATAGGCTTGGGTATTTCTATTAAGATTTTGGCAAAGAGAATTGAACACTGAAAGGAAGACAATAAATACTGCAATTGCATAAATTGTTTCCTTCAGGGACTTTTGCGTTAATATTTTTTTGAAATTTATACCTTATGAAAGGTCCAAAATTAGTGCAAGAAAATAAATATCCTTAGTTCAATCTGGAATCCAATAGTGAAACGCTAAGGCATTATTAGTTGCAATACTTAAATACCATTTGTTTGACTTTTATGATAACACTTGGGGGGTGCATCTAACAATATTCATAACATCTGATTCAAAATGACATTTTCCTTGCAAGTAAAAAATTGGCATCTCTTTTTGGCAATCACTTCCTTCTATTTAATCCTTGTTTGTATTTCCAATGCGTTCATAATCACAGATAACATTTATTACAATACCTTATCCAATAAAATCCCCATAGAAGAAATCAATCGATTGCTCTCTTTCCAAAAGGATTACAGTTGGGTTTCTTATCTGGTTCAAATTGTTGCCTTACTTATTAAGGTATATTTTACAGCCGGTTGTATATTTATTGGCCTCTTTCTGGGTGAAGCCAAGCTGAAATTTAATAAAATAGTAAAAGTTGTACTACTCAGCGAAGTGGTATTCATGCTATATGGGGGCATTCGCCTGGTTTTAATTTACACCGGTGATTTTAGCACGTTAGACCAGATACAGCATTTTTGGCCACTGTCTCTATTTAGTTTGTTTCCACCCGAATCGATTCCAGCCTGGCTGTTTTATCCATTGTATCTTGTAAATATAGCAGAAGTGGCTTATTGGGCGTTATTGGCCTGGGGCATTTCCTTTCTCGTAAAAGCAAATTTCTTCAGTAATTTAAAAACCGTTCTTTCTTCTTACGGTTCAGGGCTCTTATTGTGGATCGTGATGTTTGTTTTCGTTCAGCTCTATTTTCTGAACCCCTAAGAATATTACTGTTTCCAAATATCTTTTGGTCGAAGCAAAATAAATTCAGTGCTTTTCCTAATGAAATCGAACAACTTTTCTATCACTAAAAGACTTCTTACCGTAGCATTCGTAAGTGTTGTAGGCATTTTGAGCTATTTTAGTTACCAAAAAATCGGACAAAATAAACAGGCAGAAAGTGCCATTCAGGTTTTGCCAAAATTTGAACTGACCGACATCTTTAGCAATTTTCCCATAAACCATGGAAACATCCTTTCAGACAAATATACCCTTCTGGTTTTCTTCAACAGCCACTGCGACTATTGTGGCTACGAGTTAGAAATACTCAATAATGCAAGAGACCTTTTAATAGATACCAACGTGGTCCTTTTTTCTGCAGAACATCCCGATTCGGTTCGTCAATTCATCTCTGAATACAATTTTGCAGAATGTGAGAACATATTCATGGGAAGGGGTAATTATCAAAACCTTGTTAATTGGTTTGGAAAGTTGTCGGCACCTACCAGCTTTGTTTATGATAAAAACATGAAATTAGTTAAAAAATTTATAGGTCTCAGAAACATTGATGTCTTGTTGGAGACACTGGAAAAAGGAAATACAAAAGATGAGTACAATCACTATTAAAGCAAAGAAAAGCTTTCATCGCCAGCATGACCAATCCGATTGTGGTGTGGCTTGCCTTTTGTCTGTGGTGAAGTACCATGGGGGCACAAAAAGCCTCGAACAACTGCGTGAGCTAAGTGGCACATCCAAACAAGGAACCACCCTGCTGGGCCTTTACCAGGCTGCTCAAAAGTGCGGATTGCTCACCGAAGGCCTTGAGGCAACTACCGAATGGCTAAAAACTATCGAAAATCCGGCTGTATTGCATGTAATCATCGATAAACGATTGCAACATTATTTTGTTTGCTATGGCTTTGAAGATGAACAATTCATCATTGGTGATCCGGCTAAAGGGATAATGACATATACAGAAGAAGCATTAAATGAAGTCTGGCAATCAAAGGCCCTGCTTGAACTCACACCAGAAGAACATTTTGAAAAAGCGAAGGAGGTAAGCCGCGCCAAACAAAAGTGGTTTAAACATTTACTCCACGAGGACATGAGTCTGCTGTGTGTCATTTTTGTTCTGAGCCTGATCATATCCATTCTTGGGTTGACTATGGCCATCTATTCTCAGAAACTGATAGATGAGATTTTACCATCCAAAGAAGTTGAGAAAGTAGTGTTGGGTACATTTTTATTGTTGATCCTTCTGTCGGCCCGTGGTGGAATTTCTTATCTGGCCGGTTTTTTCGGACTGCAACAAGGTAAAGATTACAACAACCGGCTGATCAATCGTTTTTTTGGCAGGCTGCTGTATCTGCCAAAATCTTTTTTCGATAATCGCAGGATTGGGGAACTCATCGCCCGCATGAACGACACCTCACGTATTCAATCCACCATAACACAGGTAGTTGGCGAGTTGATAAAGAATTTATTATTAGTTTTAGTGGGATTGGTTGTGCTTTTTTTCTATTCCAAAATCATTGGTTTTATCGTTCTGCTAAGCATCCCCTTGTTTGCAATGATTTCCTATCGTTATCATAAGCCTATTGTGGAGGCTCAACAGGGCGTTATGGCAGCCAATGCCCATAAATCGAGCAATTACGTGAACACCATGCAGGGGATTGATTCGATAAAAGCCTACAACCGGGAAGATGTTTTTGCCAACGTTAATAAAATGATTTACGGCCATTTTCAGGATAAAATATTTGCTCTTGGAAAAGTGGGAATAAGCCTGCAGATGTCTGCTGACATTTTAGGGGTGGTCATAATTATCACCATCCTTGGGATTGGGTCGTGGATGGTAATCGATCAGCAAATATCCACGGGTGCTCTGATGGCCATTCTGGGGATTTCTGGTTCCGTTTTTCCGGGAATTACCTCCCTGGCCTTTGCCAATATAACTTTGCAGGGCGCTAAAGTGGCATTCGACCGTATGTATGAGTTTACATCCATTAAACCGGAATATGCCTCTGAAAGAGAAGAAGAGCAGGATACACCATTCTGTTTTGAAAAGTTGGTAGTTGAAAAATTGTCATTTCGCTTTCCTGGTCGAAAACAGATTCTTTCCAACGTGGATATTTCTCTATTAAAAGGGGAAATAATTGCCATTCTGGGAGAGAGCGGGGGTGGTAAATCAACACTTTTGAATATTATGCAGGGATTTTATACACCAGAAGCGGGTCATCTTTCTTTGAACGGAAAAAATTTTGCAGAGTTTGATTTGCACCGGTTGAGAAAATCAATCGGGGTCGTACCCCAGGAGGTGGCTGTTTTTAACGGAACACTTCTGGATAACCTTCTATTGGGAGGCAATGAAGAAAAGATAAAACAATGCATAGCATATTGTCGGCAAACGGGATTTGATAAATATTTCAGCGCATTTCCTCAAAGCTACGCCACAATTCTGGGGGAAGAAGGGATAAACATATCCGGAGGACAAAAACAACTGATTGGTATGTGTCGCGCTTTGTTAAAACAGCCCACACTTTTGTTGTTAGATGAACCTACATCAGCAATGGACAGGGATACCGAAAACTTTATATTGAGATTGTTGCAAAACATCAAGGCTTCATGTGGAATCGTTTTGGTGACCCATCAATTGAAGATTGCCAATATGGCCGACACCATTCATATACTTCAGAATGGAGCTATCCGGATTTCGGGCAGCCGGAGTAGCCTGGTAGGAACCGATAATTTTTACAGTCAGATGTATAAAGAACTACAAATTGAAAGTTCATCCATTCAACAATAACCCACATGCCATATCTTGTAAAACGGTACTTAAAAGTCTATTCTCCTCCGATTTTTATGCTTATTTTTTTCGCATTCTCTATGTGGAAATTGAATGGCTTCATTTACGCAATTCCCATATTGGGCTGTGTGGCTCTTTATAAAATCATTAAAAGACACCGAATTGTGAGGCTGAACTTTACCGATATAGCCATTATTGGTATATTGATCCAACAAACAATTTCGTGGTTAGGTTCTTCTTACCAACCCAATAGTCTCATCTACTTTACTTCGGCTTTGTTAATGTCGGCATTTTACTTCACCCTTCGTTTCTATGGCGTGCGAGGAACAAAAAGGAGAAATTTGTTCCTCCATGCTTTAATGGGTTGGGGAGGAATCCTGGCTCTCATTACAATTCTTAGCTTTTTGTTTTTTAGATTTAACATTAAATACGAGGGGTTCAATGATGTAATAAATTTTCGAAATCTATACCATCCTTTAGGCATGCTTTCAAACGACTGGGTAAGTTTTTTGTTGCTGTTTCTTACTTTCTCAACCGGGTCATTATTGATTTCGTCGAATAAGTATCTTAAAATATCGAGTGGTATTACCAGCATTCTATTGGTACTTTGCTTAATTGTTTCGTTTTCACGTGGAGCGTATCTCTCAATACTTCTGTTTTTTGGCGCGTTGATAATTTTATTGTCGACACAAAAAAGCCGAAAAGCATTACTGTCGGTAGGCCTCGTTTTGTTCATTATAGCCTTTGCATCACTCTCTTTTCAGAAGGGGATTTTCACAACCATGGCTATGACCTCGAACACATCACAGATTCGAAGCATCTCCGGCAGAATTGTTCTTTGGGAAGGAGCTGTTGATATGTTTTTGGAAAATTCCATATCAGGAGTAGGACCGGGAAATTTCGTAATGAAAAGCAATCAATACCTGCACAAACAACCCGACTCCTTTTATAGCGGAAGGATTTCAAATTCTTTTTTACAATTACTTGCCGAGCAGGGGATAATTGGTGTCATTATCTGGGGAGTCCTCATCACCATCCTGATAATATTCCTTATCAGATGTGCTTATGCAGATCTTCGAAAGAGAAAGGACAGAATGTTGTGTGCTGTTTTTCTTTCCGGCATACTAGCCCTAGGGCTAAGGGAAATGACATTTTCGTCGTTTTTCGAGAATCCGGGTCTTCAGCTAGGTCTTGCCATTGTTGCAGCTTTAGTTTCAAATATTTGTGTCCCTGAGAAGGTGCTTATAAACAGGAATACCAGTTCTTTATTGATTCTTCTTTTTATCTGTTTATCCACGGTACATGTTCACAATGTCCAGAAGGCTCAACAATCAACAAAATACAATGCCCGTTTTCTGGAATTATTTGAGGCAACTAATAACGATGAAGCCCTAATGGCTATCAATAACGCCATAGAGCAACAACCCGAAAATGCTCTACTCTATTTTAATCGTGCTCTTTTATCAGATACTATCTTGACAAATTATAATTTTCCACAATATCCCTTGCCGGGAAATGAATATACCACTCTCAGCATGCCTATCAAGGACTTACAAAAGGCCATTGAATTAAGCCCGACCGACGCCATGTTTCACCATAATTTGGCGATACTATACTGGGCCATTGGGGATATACAAAATTCAGAAAAAGAATTTATCAAGGCACTTGAATTAGAACCCTACGAAACATTATTTAATTGTTCTTATGGCGCATTTCTAATTCGTATTGGAGAAGGAAAAGCCGGTTTGAAATACCTGGAAGAATCGATAACACTGTCGCCCCAGATACTTGATGGTTCCATAATCAAGAAGATGGTCAATGATTCCATCCTTCCATTAATAATCAAAACACCAATAAACAGCAAAATCAAAAATCCAATCACCCAGGGGCGTAATGCTAAAATTCTACTATATCTTGGAGATACCATTACTGCAAAGAAAAAGTTGCATGAAGTTACAAATCATTTACCCAATCTTAACCGACCCTGGTTTTACCTCGCTAGAATTGCGTTATCCAATGGTGATACTATTGGCTTTAAAACTGCCATTCAACGCTCGTTACTACTCGACAAAACCGATTTTTTGCCAACCCTGACAATGGCTAACTGGCACACCCGCAATAAAAACTACCGCGATGCCATTTATTATTACCGACGTAGTCTTATCAACTATAAAAACCTGGTCTCTCCTCATTATCGGAAAACTCTGAAATATTATTATACACGAACCATGCCCAACGATGTATTGCCTCTCAAGTTACTAGGAATGACCACAACAACCCTTAACATACCCGCAACTTGCAGAAAATTAGCCTTTTTGTACGAACAAATAAATGAACCGGACAAGGCAAACGACTATAAAAGGTGTGCTGTAAATGAAAAATTATTGTGGAAAACCCTCCAAAAAACTGACATAAAATAACATGAGGCAAACATTTCCCAATCTCTCAATTATGATCCTATTTTTGCTCTTGAGTAACCAGCTCTCTATAGCGCAAAAGAAGTTAAGACTGGCTGATTGTTTTGAAATTGCACGGGCCAACAGGAGCGAAATAAAAAATGCCCGGTTAGAGATTCAAAACTCAGGGCATGAACTTAGTAGCGCAAAACAAGGGTTTCTTCCTACTTTAAATGCAGGGATTTCTCATAATTTAAACTACACTGCAAAAGACAATCCCCTTTGGGGGCAATACAGCGGCAATGCACACATGGGCGGCAGTATGCCACTCTTTGATTGGTTTAACACCTGGAAAACGATTGAGTTAGCCAATACCTCTTTAAACCTACAGAATGTGGGTTTACAACAGGAAGAATTTTTGATCGGTCTCTCAGTGGTCGAAGCCTTTTACAATCTTTTGTTCAGGCATGAACAGTTTATCGCGAATAAGCGTCAATTGTCAATTACTGATAGTATCCTAAACTATACCAAAACGCTATTTGAGTCAGGAAAAATTATATACAACGATGTAGAAGAATCAAGGTTGCAGTATCTAAAAGAGGAAAACAATGTTGTTGTTGCTAAAGCAGTTTACGATCAGGCCTTAGTTTCTCTTAAAAATGTATTGCAGATGAACGGGGAAATGGATATTGATTTTGATTATTATCAACAAAAGGAACCGGAAAAAGTTTTAATTTTCAATGATTACGCTGAGTATGAAAAAGTGGCGATAGAAAACAACCCATTTCTGGAACTTCTTTTTATTCAGAAAGAATCCATCGAGATGAATCACCTGATTTCGAAAAGTCAAAACCGCCCCTCTCTTGGAATTAATTATTCGCTCTCGAGCACCTACTCACAAAATTTTATGGAAACCGGCCATATTAGCCTCCGTAAAAATCTTGAAGACACCTTTGGCGGTTTAATTGAGTTTAAACTTGTCATACCTGTCTTCAACCGTAGAAGCTATAAAACCGACATAGCTATAATGAAAAACAACATCCAAAAACAACAAAACATCATTGATTCTGAATTGAATAACCTATTATCCAGTCTAAAAAAACAGTTTCTGGATGCAAGATCCACGGTTAATCAATTTACCTTGTCGGAGCAGGAATTTAATAGTATTCAATCCATTCTAAAGAACCGTACAAGGCTATATGTCAATGGGAAAGACAATATTTTTATGGTCTTGACCTATAAAAGACAGTACAACGAGATAGAAAATGCACTTATTCTATTAAAGTTTCAAAGCCTTTTAAAAAACCATATTCTGCATTTATATGAGACAGGTGGAACCTGGGATACAGTTTCCGAATGAACAATTGGGTCAAGAAAATCTAACAGCCATTCATATAACCTTAAAAACAAATAGTAATGCGGGGCCATTTTATAAAACAAAGCAGAGTTTTAGCAGGTTTAATTATAATAGGCCTTCTAGGATGTGCCTCTCCAAACAAAGACCCCCTTTCCCTTGCCGGCGAAAATCGCGATGAGATAAAAAGCCTGTTGAACTATTATAAAATACCCGATGACACCATTAAATTCAATTCTGCGAAATTCCTTGTGAAAAATATGCCTCACCATTACACCATTCTGTGGAGTGATCATAAGGATGGCAGCGTAGAAACATTTATTCCAATAAACTATATAAGTAAGCAGAAGGTAAGAGATGCGATGGATTCTCTCGGGGTGGTCTATCGAATAAAAGGGGTTAAAAAAGACATTGAAAAACTTCCATGCGATTATTTGGTTTCCAGGATAGAGCACAGTTACCACACCCTAAGCGCATTCGATGATGCAGAGTTCGCTCAAAGAATCCTCCAAGAGTTCGTTTTACCCTACCGGGTTGCGAACGAAAAGATTGAAGATTGGTGGACACCCTTACATGCCAGACTTAAACCCTTATTTGACCAGAAGAAATTAACAGACATCTCCAGAGCCACAGCCATTGTTGATTCGGCGATGAGGACCTGGTTTAAGTACTATGCACGGTACGCCTATTTTCAACCGGAGATGAACTATACAGAGGCCATGCTTTATGAAGGTGGCTTATGTAATCATTGTGCTGACTTTTTATTAATGGGCCTTAGGGCTATGGGCATTCCCTCAACCAAGGATTATGCCAGGCTCTGGGGAAACACCAGTGGTGGTCACATATGGAATGCCGTATTGCTTGAAACCCAGCAATGGAAGCCTTTTAATTTCGGGGAATACCGTAAAGAGTTTTTGCTGTGCTATCAGCCCCCGAAAGTTTTCAGAAGTACCTTCTCCCTGAACTCAGAAATTGTTGATGAAGTAAAAAGGGGTAAAAACATTCCTGCTTTTTTGTTGTCACCTCTTTTCACAGATGTAACAAATCAATACGTATCTGCGGTTGATGTCAGACTCCAAGGGTACGATTTTAAAGATGATGAACTGCCACTCCTTGCCGTTTGGAACAGAAATGCCTGGCAACCCGTATGGTATGGCCTTTCTGAAAACAACCATGTGATTTTTCACGAAATGGCCTCTGATCTGGTCTATCTCCCTCAGGTTTTTAGAGAGGGCAAATACAAGAACCTTGGCGAGCCGATATGGATAAAACACGATGGAACCCATGTCTTTTGTGAGCCCGATTCTTCGCGGCTCATATCCATAGACGGCTTGGTTGCCTGGAAATACAATCGGATGAGAGAGATAATAAACTTAACCAAATTAAAAAGCTATAATCTTCTCATATGGGACAAAGAGTGGAGAATCATTGGCAAGGCTATACCCCATTTAAAGGAAACTGAAACGACTAAAACGGCAAATCATCACTCGAAAGATAAAAAAATTAAACCCGGAGCCAATTCGCCCGAATATTTTTTGAAATTTGACAACATTCCTTCCAACGGGCTTTACAGGCTCGATGATGAAGATCAACGACCCTTCGTGGTAGCAGAAGGAAAGATCATTTATTTGTAGCTATTTCCAAATACCTTTTTTACAGGGTTTACCTGATCTCATTGCTACAACCACGCTGAAAAAGGACCTATTGCCAAAATACACCTAAGCGATAACCAATATGAAACAGAGCAAATGCTCCTTTTAAGACCACTAAAACACCTATGAGGTTCATTCGTTTCATAATTATTGTCACTAGAGTCCCATTAAAATTGGGACGTTATTACATAAATAAACAAATTTGGCTCATTAAGCCTAAAACATTCTTTGTCATTTTGAAATTTAGTTTTTTCAAAGAGCCCCCGAAGATGAGTTTTATCGGTCAATGAAATACTCAATATCTGTAAGACCTCATATGTACTTCTGTCAAGTTGCATGTCTGTTTGGACAATCAGATAAATATCCAACAGTACAGTTTGCAGATTTATTTGCTGGATTAGTTCGTCTTTACTGTACACAAGGCAAAAACTCTAACACATGGCTCTCCGGCCAAAATTACATAGACTCCCTATTTTCTGTAGCGCAGAAGTGTAATTCTTCACATAATGAAATAGGTAAATTTCCAATAAGCCAGCATTTTAAGGATTGTTTGTTATGTATCCCCAACCACTGCTTTTCATATCTCTTCAGCTTTTAACTTAATTCTTTTCCGGAGAAGGCTTAGAAAGCCACTCTCTCCAAATGATTCTCTGGCATTCGCAATTTTTTTTCTATTTTAGCAGTCATTCGAAATTCACCTTATCCTGCCTGGTTCCATTGCAGGAGGTGGATCACAAAAAGTTACTTTTTACAATACTCTGAAACCATCTGATTGCCAGAGATATTGTGTAAACCTAAAATCAAAAAATCAGAGGATGACCGACTTCCGCCATGCAGCCCCCAAAAAAAGCCAACCAAATGAAAGCAACAATAGCGATGACCAAAACAATGATTTGTCTTTAAAAAAGCCGGTTTTGTTGGGCCAGCTGAATCCCATTCTGCTGGATGAAAAAATGGAGGCTTTATACTATCCCCATCTGACCAATGGATTGTGTTTTTTAACCACGCAAAAAAACAGGGAGGGCATGCATAATGCCCTTCAAAATACGGTGCTTAGCATCTTGCAAAACCTCCCTGGAGGGATGGCCCGGGTAAAAATGTTCGATACCACAGGCTTGGGCAACAACCTGATTTCATTATCACAACTTAGTTCCAAAATCAAAGGGGAAAAGATATTATCGGAAGCCGATCAGCTCAAGAATCTGTTAAAGCCGCTGGTGGATACCATCCCCGATATTTTTCAAAAAGTGTTGGGCCCTAAATATCAGGATAAAACCCTGGTCGATTACAATGAGGAGGCTGGAGAACTGGCCAAACCCTATCAGTTCCTGGTCATCACCGATTACCCCCACACCTTCACTCCCGAAACCAATGAGCTGTTAAAGACCATGCTAAAGGAGGGCCGCCGGGCGGGCATCTATACTTTCTTAAGCCTCGACACCGGCTTTGTTCCGGAAAAAAGAGGGGATATTGATCCACTGGGAATCATCAACGAAATAGCCTGCATCTACCAGAAAGGACAAGATTTCTGCAGCAAGGGGTTTGAGTACGACCGGTACTTTAATCAGAAATTAAAATTCCGCCTGAGGACCAAACTGCCACATAACCTGGAAGAGATCATTGAGAAAGTGAACCATGCTGCTCAAAATGTTAAAGACGTAAAGATTTCCTTCCTGGATCAATTTAATGAAGAAAACCTCTGGTCAAAAGATGCGGCCTCTGGAATTGAAACGCCCATTGGGAAGTACGATGTGGTGAAGACCCAGAACTTAAAACTCTCCATCGAGGACGGGTCCATAGACACTCCTCATCACTGTCTGATTGGAGGGGGCACGGGAAGCGGAAAGACCGTGTTGCTGCATAATATCATTTGCAATACCGCCTGGCTTTACTCGCCCCAACAGGTACAATTCCTTCTGCTCGATTATAAAGAGGGGACCGAATTCAAAATCTATGAAACCCTGCCTCATGTGAAGGTTCTCTCCATTCGCAGTGAGCGGGAGTTTGGTATTAGCGTGCTGGAATATCTGAATAATGAGATGGAACGCCGGGGTGAATTGTTTAAGGAGAAGACCGTGTCCAATATCGGCCGGTACAATGAACTTGCCCAGGAAAAATTACCCCGGTTGGTACTGATCATCGATGAGTTTCAGAAACTCTTTGATGGCACCCCGCAGATGGCCAACCAGGCGACCAAAGCCCTCGATGACCTGGGACGCAGAGGACGTTCCTTTGGGGTGAACCTGATTCTCTCCACCCAGTCGCTGGCCGGCATCAACATCAACCAGATATTGAGTCATATGGGATTGCGGATCGCCCTTAAGCTGAACACACAACGCGACTGTGACCAGCTATTGGGCTTTAACAATCATGAGCCCTTTGGTTTTACCCGCAAAGGCCAGGCCATCTACAACTCACGCAGCGGGTTGGTGGAAGGAAACCAGCCCATGCAGGTGGCTTATATTGAGGATAAGGATATAGATCAGCTGACCCGCCGGCTGCGAACGCATTCGGATGAAACCCAGGGCAAATCACCCTTTAAGCAATTTATCTATGATGGATCCCTGCGGCCCCAGTGTTTATCCAATCCAAAATACTTAAATGATACGGTCAATAAAAATGTAGCCAGTATATTTATCGGGGAATCACTCGCCCTCCAGGAGGAGCATATCTATTTTAAATTCCGAAAACAAAACGAATCCAACGTTCTGATTGTTGGCCAGGATATTGAGAGTGCCGTCTCCATATTTAAACACGCCTTTGCACAGGTCTACCGGCAAAGTCCTCAGGAGAGTCAGTTTTTCCTGTTTAATAAATTAAATGTCGACAGCGAATTTTATCCCATGGTGGAGGAAATGGAACATTTGCAGGTAGAACCCATGGACAAAAAAATTGAGCAACATATTGAGCAAATCCATGGCGAGATGATGGAACGCATCGATGGAAAAGAGTCTCAAACCCGCATTATCCTTGGATTCTTCGATATTAACAATATTCGCTCATTGCGCAAGAAAGGCATGATGCCCTCTCCCCTGACCACCAAACTCAACGAGATTTTGGCCGATGGCCCGGGGGTTAACATTCACACCATGGTCTATGCCTACAGCTACCAAAGCCTTAACAATACGCTCGACACCATGAAGTCGATCCATGATTTCGATACCCGGATAGCCCTCAAGGGCGGGGAATCGCATAGAATATTATCAATGAATCTGTCGGCCGGGATAGACAAAGCAGGAACTTCCCTGATAAGCTCGCCCTTTAGCCAAGAAAATGAAATCCTGAAAATCTATAACCTCTAGAATCTTCCCTGCATGCCATCCTATTATGATTTTTTGAACGCCCTGGAATCGACCCAAACGAGACATCGCCAGGATCTCTTTATCGAAAAGGAGAGTGATTGCAACCATTCCTTGAAATTTCGCCGAAAGAATAATGATCAGATATCTGCTGAATTGGAGCAATTGACTTCCCGGGAGGAAGCCCTCAGAAACGAAATTGATACAAAAAACGCCGAGCTTGACGATTTAAAAAGTACCCTGGCCCGACCCCAGGCGGATTTTTCCGCTTTAAAGAAAAAGCATATCGGCTTGCTGGCAGACTTAAAAGAAAAAAAATCTCAGGTAGAGGCTCTTCAAACCAAAAATCTGGAGCTTAATCAAAGCCTGGATGAGGTGGAAACCACCTCCCAAAATATGCATGAGGAAATCCCGGGAAACGATCAGCCAAAGGATACGGCATCCACAAACCCATCGGGGACCCAAAATAAGCAACCTCAAAAAGCCCAGGACCTCATAATTAAAGGGTTAGAGAAAGAGTTACAGGACCAGGAAAATCGCATTTCCCAGGTAAAAAAGGAGCTATCGGCTCTAAAAAGAACCCAAAGAACGGTTTTGGCAAAGGCGGCCAAACTGGAAGAGATGGAAGCTCACCAGGTACAGCGGTGGTTTATGTTTTTAGCCGGTGGCTCCTCGGCTTTGGCTCTTCTTTGCCTGGCTATGGGATGGGCCTTGATGGCCATCCTATGTGCCCTGTTTGTCGGGTTGCAATTGGTGCTTTTTCTATTCTTCCGAAAACCAGGCAGTGTGAAGGCGCTTTGCCAAAAGGCCCGAAAAGGAGAAAGAATTTCTTCTAATGATTTTGGTATCAGCAAAAATATGGTCCTGGTTCAGGGGGGAACCTTTGTCCCCCAGGGAGATATCTTTTCCCGGAAACCCTCTAAACCGCTCACCGTGAATAGTTTTTACATGAACCGGTATTGTATCCCGGATGAAATCTATAACCGGGTTATGGGGACCCATACCAAGACAAATCGTCCCTTACCCCCAAACAGTGCCACCTCAAAAGATTGGACCCATGTTCAGTTATTTATCGCCAAGCTCAATGAATTAACGGGAAAGAGTTACCGGCTTCCCACCGAGGCCGAATGGGAATTTGCCGCGCGCGGTGGATTAAAAAGTAAAGGCTTTGCATACGCCGGAAGTAACCAGGTTGAAGAGGTGGCCTGGTATAATATAAATACCGGTCGCTATCGGGATCGACAACCGGTGGGCCAAAAGAAACCCAATGAATTAGGACTCTACGATATGAGCGGAAATGTCGGGGAGTGGTGCAGCGACCGGTATCCCTTAAAAACGCCCTGGCACAGCCAAACCCTATTAAATCCAATGGGCCCCTCCATTGGAAACGACCGGGTGTCGAAAGGGGGAAGATCTATTGATCCCGAAAAATATTGCACCCTCCAGGTGACCAATGATGCCTCCATCACTTCATATTCGGGAGGCATACGCCTGGTGGCCGCCTCTTGTTAATGACATCCTCAATTTTCTATTTAAATCCCAGCTATGCAAATGCCTGAATATTCCCAATACCTCACTCAATTGGAATCCTTTCTTAAAAAGGATGAAGAGCTCACCAAAAAGAAGATTACCACGCTCGAAGACCAACTGGAACAGGAAAAACTAAAAGATCAGAAAAACAAGGAAAGAAAAACGGCCCTGCAAGATAAAATAAAGACTTTGACCGATCAGGAGCCCATCATAATGGAGACTCGGACTGCTGTGGAAAAGGAATTTGCCGAAACCAAACAAAGTTATGAGGAGCTGAACACTCAATACCAGAAAGTGAACCGGGAGGTAGAGCAAACAAATGTTATAATCAACGAACTACAACAAGCACAGGATCAGACTCAACAAGAGTTCGAATTAAAAGAAGAGGCCCTGGCCAATCAGGAAAAAGCACTTGAAAAATTAAAAGCATCCCAAAAGGAGGACCAGGAAAACCTGGCGAAATTAAAGGCACAACAAAACCTGAACCGCCAATTCCAACATGACCAGGCCCTTCAGGAGGTAAATGCAAAGACCCAAACCCTGGCCGGTTTGAATCGGGAGATGAGCGCCCTGAAAAGGGGCAATAAAGAATTTATGACCGATGTTAAAGTCTTGATAATCAACAAGAAGCACAAACACAAGAAATGGCTGACAGGGATTGGATTTGCCGGTTTAATCCTATTTTCACTTTCCCTGGCTTTCCATCTTCCCTTCTTTTATGTGCTTGCCCCCCTGTTGTTGGGATTGACCTTACTTTACCTCTACTTCCTTTGGAAATACAGTGTTAAAGCCTATTCTTCATTGGAGTTAAAAAACATGAATACCCCCGTTTTTTCCTATTTTCCCGAAGAACTTCTGGCCTCCTGTTTGGATCACCTCAAGTTGGTCGAAGGAGGACAATTTACGATGGGAGGCGATGAAGACTCACCGGTAAAAGCCACCCCTCATGAGGTAACCCTGTCGGACTTCTACCTGAGTCAATACCTGGTTTCCCAGGGGGATTGGAACAAAGTGATGGGATTTAACCCCGGCTATTTCGAGGGGGATGATCTTCCGGTTGAGAATGTCAGCTGGCACGATGCCCAGGCGTTTATTCAACGGTTAAATGCGCAGAATCATTTTTCCGGCACCCAAAAAGGGATTCAATTCCGGTTACCCACCGAGGCGGAATGGGAATATGCCGCAAAAGGCGGTCGGCACAGTAAGAGAACCTCCTTCGTGGGAAGTGATCGCTGGCAAGAGGTAGCCTGGCTGGAAGGTAATGCAGACCATACCCCCCATCCCATAGGACAAAAGGCCCCCAACGAACTGGGATTATACGACCTGGCAGGAAATGTATGGGAGTGGTGCCAGGACTACCATGCCGATTATGAAAGGCAGTCCGGGGAAAAAGATCCCAAAGGTCCGTTGAAGGGCAAATTCTGTATTCTAAGAGGAGGATGCTGGAATAGCGAGCCCAAACATGCCTTCTCTTCCATCCGAAATATGGCCGATCCCCATGAACGCTATTATGGCAATGGCTTTCGGCTGGCCGCCTCCAAAGTAGAATGATGGCGCTGCCCCTGGCCTTCCGCATCCGGGTTTTATCCAAATCCCAAAAACCACAATGTGCCGAAACGCCCCACAGGGATCCGACTTTTTTTAAACCAACAGAAAATCGCTTTAACAATAAAAAAGAACATCTTAAAACGCACGATCATGAGTAATACCCAAGTTTTCCACATCCAGGAAGAACAATTGAATACAATGGTTCACTTTCTTCGAAATTTTAGTATTGAGATTGGCGAGCGCATGCAAGCCTATCAGATGCAAGTAGAGAATTTATACAATAATGGTCTGCCCCAGGAGACTTTTCATGCCTTTCAGATCAACCACCTGGAAGAAACCAGGGCCCTTGTGCAACACATCACCAATAAAATAGAGAGTGAATCGATCCCCTTTATTCAAGGCAACATAGAACGACTGCAGGAACTGATGGACTATAACCGATAGACCCCGGGTCATGAATGGTCTTACCCTTTTTTGCAACCCCACCCTGCACATTGGGAAAAAACGCTGAAGGTCAAAAAAGCGATAGTTCAAACACTTAACCGGCGCTCAGGGTTAAGCAACCCCGTGTGTGGCCCCCATACAAAAAGGATATGAAAATTAATGCTATAAACACCATCCCCTTTAGCAGGGATATCTCTCATCTGGATTCATGGAAAACCTACCGGAACCTAAGGAGGCCGACCCAATACAGACTCATTCCCTCCTCCAGCCGCAAGCATGTAGCCGTTATCGACAGCGAAATCATCTCGGTTTATGAGATTCAGGACAAGGAACTGCAGGAAAAATACTGCTGCCCAAATCCTTTTGACATCCTTTTCAGCACCCAAATATTTTCGCTCTCCGAAAGTGGTCGTCACCTGAGTTTTTTGGAAGATGACCAGGTTGTTACAGTGGACATCAGCTTGGGCAGTTCATTGGTGCAGAAGTGTCAGGGTGGAACCCGTCTGGTGGGCATCCATGGATACAAAGAAGATTCCCTGATAACGTTGGATGAAAAAGGGGGCCTGCACTGTTTCTCTCTCGTTGAAGAGAATGCCCATTTCAGGTTGGGTTCTATTGGGTATCAATTGCATTGTGAGAAGGAACCACTGGGCGCCTATGAGTTGTGTTCGATACAAGTGGACCCAAAAAACGATGTCCTTTTCCTGCTCGTTGGCCAGACTAAAAAAGAGGAGATGGGAAAAATGATTGGCTATGATCTCCTCAACGGCCAAACCACGTTTGAACATGCGGTGGTGGCTGCCCCCGATGGAAGTGCCCTATCATACCTGGAGAAGACTCAATCCCTGCTCCTGCTTAACGCCAAAGGGGAGCTTATCTTTTATGATGCCCAGGAGGGAAGGCCTGAAAAACATCTTGAAAAAGTCACCACCTGTGTGAGTCCGGTGGACCTGTATGTTTGCGGCTCAACCATTTCTATAAAAGATGATTACGATATCTGCCTGTTCGATAGGGAAGGCAACCGCCTGGGTTCTTTAGACGACACTCATTTTTCGTTTATGGTGGGCTGCGACCACCAATACTACAGAACCATCGATCAACAGGGACTCCATTGCTATGAAAAAGTCCACTCCTTCCGCCCGTTAAAAGAGTATAACCATGACAGTGAAATTTATGATGTGGCCTACAGCCAGGATCTGGGCGGGATTCACTTTAGCGACCTCCCCGTGACATATCTGAAAAATAATTTCAGTGAGGAATTTTTGTGGCCCCTCGATCAGGCTGAAGTTACCGAGTTGAAATCCAATAATACTTCCTGCCTTCGTAAAGCCATCAGTCCTTATAAAACCAGCGATCTGGAGCTGGTTGCCGAAATGAAAAGTGATCGTTTGGTGATCCGAAACCGTAAGGGAGAGGATCAACTGGTATTTGCCATGGACCAGGAGGTCTCCCTCGAGCGGGCAATCCCCTTTTTTACGCCCGACAACCGTTTTTTTGCCTTGATAAACAATTCTTCAGGCAGCCTTAAGATATGGGATCTTCACCGAAAGGCCCAACTTCAGGATCTGCCCCTGGAGGTAGAAATTGAGAATGAATCGCCGTTGGCATTTTCCTCTACCGCCCCCCTGGCCATCTGTCGGGTCCACTCCTTTGGCGATCCCTCGGTGGGCCTATTGGATTTAAATACAGGCCGGATACTTTTCAAAAAGGAGGTGGATTTAGCCCAGGTGGAAACCAAGAGCTGCGCCTATGTTTTTCATCCTTCCGGTCATTTCATCCTGATCTCATCCATAAAATCCATCGAACAACTGGATCTGGAAGGTCAAACCGTGAAAAGATGGATATCTCCAAGTTCCAGAGGCTCCTACCCAACGGCAAAAAGCATCTATTTTCTCTCGGGTGAAGACTACTTCCTGACCATGGACAGTTATAGGGGACGCATATGGAGTTTTGCCCGTGAAGATTGTCTGGGGGAAGAAGACGCCTTACACTATTTTGAAAAATTTACGCCCATCGGAGGTAACCGGCTGGTAGCCTGGGACAAGAAAAGGATTTCCCTTTTCTCGACCTCTTTCGAATGCTGCCCCCAAAAGTTTGAACCGGAAGCCACCCCCCAATGGCACCAACGCGAGGTGATGAGCTATGCCCAGGAGAGGGCTGCCCACGAGCCTCAGGGGAAAGCCCCTTCAAACCCATCCAGGAAGAATAACCAGGTCCATCATCCCGAGGCCGGAGTATTTGATCTTTCCAGCCCTGAGGCGCGAAAAAACGCCCTATTTTGCTGTGATCATTTCCTGCCGGGAAACAAATGCAACGCCCTGGCCGGTCAACCAATGCCTTGCGGTCCCTGCAAAGGAACCTTTTCCTCGTGCCATAATCCAGAGAGTTTGAAGATCAGCGTACAAACCTTTATCGGAACCAGGCCGGTGAAGTAACCATCACTGCAACCAAAAAGGTTCGTTTAACAGAAAAAAACGCTTCGGTATCTTATCAAACGATCCAACAGATCTGCAGCGGTTGACAAAGTCACGGCAGAGCTTGAGGTTGGGTGGACGATTAAATTGCCACCGGCTGTTCCGTCCCATCCGGGGCGGAAGGCGTTTCGGTTATTCAACACCCCCTAAGGTTATCCAGGGTTTTGGGGGAATAGGTGTCCCTGGTGTTAATAATTTTTCAGTGCCGTTCTTAATGCATTAAGCAGAGGTTCTGAGCTAAGGGGTTTTACTGTTGCCTGCATCATCCACAAATCGGGGGTGAACTTACCGATAGCACTCATGCGCACCATCTCAGTGGGGCAGTCACGTCCTTGAAAATTTCCCTCAAGTTGCATTAAGACAATATTCCCAAAAGGATAGCTTTGCAAATATAGGGCTTCACTGATAAAATGATTATAAATAGCAAAGAGTTGGACATCTTTTTGGCCAAAGGTATCGGCAAAATATTCATTCCATATTTCCTTGGCAAAACTAAGGGTGACCTCTTTGAGTTCTTCCACTGTGGCATCAGGATGGTCATACACTAAATGCCACACCCTGTTCTCATGAAGTGCTTCAGCCCCCATCTCACATACAAACCAAAATGTAGATAACGCATTTGATTGCTGGTCTTCGATGCTGTAGGCCGGACTCACCCACAGTCCTGCCATACTTCGGCAGGTTATCAGATCGGCCATGGCTTCGGTAAAGGGGCTGCTGGGAATACCTTTTAACAAATAGTAGTCCGTTAGGTACATGGAGGGATTTATGGCACTGTATTGATGCTACTTACAGGATAATCCTAAATTTTGCCCGGACACCAATGTTTTATTAACAAGAAGAATTCTCATCATGCCAGTTATATAGGGTATTTTATGAATCCGGGGCACTTCTCATCGGTTGGGTGGGTTAAACGAATCCTCAGAACTTAAATGTTGGAGGCAGGCATTTCAATCAAAAGAAAAATGGAGCACTGTACACCATTCACTAGGTGGGGATCCAATGGTTACACATCCAGAGAGGACAAAGGCCAAAAATCGAACACTGCAACATCCTGATTAATTAGAACCATAATTTGACCGATATCAACAAAGATGTTTAACGATAATTTTAGAAGTTTGTAGGGTTACTGTTTGGATAAAGAAATCAACCCGGTTTAATTGAGAGCTAATTTCCTTTTGCAGAAGAGGCCCTGATTAAAACCAGGTTTTTGGTCTTTTGAAAATATTGGCTTTTTTGATTTAGCAACAACGTTTCCGGACAATAGTAAATTAAAATAATTGAAATAGATACTTTGCTGATGAACCAATACCTTGTATTTTTGGAGTTTTGAAGCCGACGCCATCATTTGGCTATAGAAAAAATGGAGAATAAAACCATTCGACTCCGACGGGCGTCGTCAACCATATCCCAATCCGCCTTTTTCTTTGTACAAAAGCGAACAGTTGCCCATGGGTCCGTTTGGACCAGTCTAAAAATAGCAGATAATTATGACTTACATCCGGACTCTATTTCTCTTATTAATGGCAGGCCTCCTGTTTTCCGCGCAGGGGTGTGTGTCTAAATCTAAGTCGACAA
Source organism: Marinilabiliaceae bacterium (assembly GCA_041583495.1). Lineage (GTDB taxonomy): Bacteria > Bacteroidota > Bacteroidia > Bacteroidales > Marinilabiliaceae > JBFHFS01. The sequence goes on from JBFHFS010000032.1 coordinate 56,622, forward strand.
CCACCAAACCCAATATTGTTTTAATTATTGTGGATGATTTGGGCTATTCGGATGTAGGATATATGCACCAAAAACCGGAAATTCAAACGCCCCACATCGATCAGTTGGCAAGTAGCGGAATGGTTTTTTCGGATGCTTATGCCGCCTGCCCGGTTTGTTCGCCAACCCGTGCAAGCCTGATGACCGGGAAATATCCTGCCACACTAAAGCTCACCTGTCACATACCGGGCATGGGCATGGAGAAATATCTGGCCAAACTCAGTGAGGGCAAGAAACTTAAAGAAGCCTGGTTCCGGGATCATCTACCCCCTGAAGAGGTGACCATTGCCGAAGTATTGAAAGAGCAGGGCTATGCAACGGGGTATTTGGGGAAATGGCACCTGGGCGGCGAAGGCTCTATCTACACAAAAGATGGAATTGTGAACGCCGCCTACCACCCCGACAAACAGGGATTCGAGGTTAACATTGGGGGTTGTGCCTATGGGCAGCCAGCCAGTTACTTCGATCCTTACAGAAATGGGACCATCAAAGACCGTAAAGAAGGAGAATATTTAACCGACAGGCTGGGCGACGAAGCCGTGAAGTTTATTGAGAACAACAAAGAAAATCCCTTTTTCCTGAACCTGGCAACCTATACGGTCCATACACCTTTAAGAGCTCCGCAGGAGAATGTTGAAAAATACAACGGCAATACCTATTTCGCCATGATCGAAAAGTTGGATCAAAACGTTGGAAAGGTAATGGATAAGCTGGGAGAATTGGATTTGTTGAAAAATACCGTGGTGATTTTTTATTCCGACAACGGGGGCTTATGGGGAAATCCACCTTTAAAAGGAATTAAAGGGACCCTGAATGAAGGTGGGATTAGAGTTCCGCTTATTGTTAGCTGGCCGGAAAAAATAACGCCGGGTACTAGATGTGACGCCCTGGTAACTACAGTTGATTTTTTTCCCACCTTATTGGAGTTGGCGGGGGGTAATCCATCCGATTACGCACAGTTGGAAGGCGAAAGCCTGCTCCCGGTCCTATTCGAAAAAGCAGATCTTCCCGGGAGAGCTATTTACTGGCATTTCCCGCACCACCGAAAAGAAGGGCTTTCGATGGGGGCAGCTATCCGGGAAGGCCACTGGAAACTGATCGACGAATTTGAAACCAAAAAACTGTACCTTTTTAATTTGAAGGACGATCTGGCGGAAGAGAATAACCTCGCCGGGGAATTCCCGGAGAAAAGAGATGAGCTGTTGAGTAAGTTGAAACAATGGCAAGAGAAGGTGGATGCCGAAATGCCGGAACCTAACGAAGATTTCAATTTATAGTTATAACCATATACATTACGATCACATGAACATCTTAAGAAAGCAATTTGTAGTTGGATTTTTACTGCTGTCGCTGGCCGTATTCGGACAGGAGGATTTAAAGACGCTCACCGTGAGCTATTATGATTTGCAAGGGATAGGTGCCGAACAGGGGGTCATGCGGAGAGATCCCAGTGATATTATAAAAGTAGACGACCTGTATTATGTCTGGTATTCCAAGGGTAAGATTTCTCCGGGTTACGATGCTACCGTTTGGTATGCCACCTCGCCCGATGGACAAAACTGGACCGAGAAGGGGATGGCGCTTGCCAAAGGAAAGCCCGGAACGTGGGAAGGCGAAAGCGTTTTCACACCGAATATTATGGTGGCAGAGGGCAAGTACTGGTTGTTTTATACAGGGGTTTCCAGAAAGTTTACACAGCCCTACAACCCGGACTCGAAAATTGGAATTGCCGTGTCCGATTCGCCCGATGGCCCCTGGGAACGTCTGCCTTCGAACCCGGCATTGGCTAACAGCGATAACCCGGAGGACTTTGACAGCCACCTGGTGGATGATGCCTGCTTGATTGTTCGGGATGGGAAGTACTGGTTTTACTACAAAGGACGTCAGATGGGAAAAGGTCCGGGGAAGACAAAAATGGGAGTGGCCATTGCCGACAGACCCGAAGGTCCTTATGTAAGGTATGAAGGAAACCCGATTATTAATGGAAACCATGAAGTGTTGGTGTGGCCCGTGGGCAGTGGCGTAGCTGCTATGATTGGAACCACCGGACCGCCGGAATTGGTGCGCTCAGTGCTATATTCCGAAGATGGTATTCACTTTACCAAAACACATTCAGTCATTGACGGTCCGGTAGCCGGAGGGGCATACCGGCCCAACAATTTTGCCGATGATGGAAAAGCCCGACACATTGAGTGGGGCGTGGAAATACAAGGTAAAAAAGGATTTCTGCCGTTTATTCACGGCTTCAGATTGACCTGGCCTGACGATCAGGGCAAATAAATAACCGGAAGCCGGCAATCGAAAACCCGTAAAAGAACGAGCCGCTTTTTTACGGGTAACTGAATAATATGGTGAAACCGAAGTTGTTCCGGATTCGTGAAAATCCGGAACCTGCATCGGTCATTCTATGCCTCTTTCAAAATCAGTCAAAGCGTGCATGCCGATTTTGACGACGAAAAAATATAATTTAATAACCGGATCAAAACTGACTATTATGTACCAAAAGCTTCTGGTAATTGCTTTGTTAATTTTTAGCCTCTCTTCGTGTAACAAACCATTAAATTCTCTCATCCTCACTTCCCCGGATAAGAAAATTGAAATAAAATTATGCAGTGACCAGGGGAATGTTTCCTATTCGGTAAGTTTAAACGGGCAGGACATTATTGGCTCATCAAATCTTGGACTGAGATCGGATTCGGCAGATAGGCTCGATATCGTTGAGGTCATCCGGTCTTCGGTAGACGAAACCTGGGAATCCGTTTGGGGACCCCAAAAAATAAACCATAACACGTATAATGAAATTTCACTGAAGTTTAGAGGCGACTGTGCCCAAACAATTGTGTTAAGGGCATACAATGATGGCGTGGCTTTTCGTTACCTGGTTCCGGAAAAAAGAAAAATTAATGAGGATGCTTATCAAAACGAGACCAGTGAGGTTTCATTTTTATCCGATCAACCTACTGCCTGGTTTCCTCTTTCATCCACACTTGTTTCTGATGGCGTGGATGTAAATTCATGGGAGTCTGCACCGGAAGGACAGAAAGAGGTGAATAAAAATACCCGTTACAGTTTTAAACCTTCGGTTATAAAAACTCCGTTTACCTTGAAACTGTCGGAAAAAGCCTTTATTTCTGTTCATGAAGCCGCAGTAGTTCATTCGGATGATGCCGGTCTTAAACTTACAGGACACACGCTTACTTTCAGCAGTAATAATAAAACGGCCGGTGGTTCCTTTTCCCCCTGGAGAACCATTACCATTGCAGAACGTCCGGGCGGGTTAATTGAATCTTCATTGATTGTGAACCTGAACGAACCTTCTGAAATAAAAGATACAGAATGGATTAAGCCGGGTAAAACCATGTGGGACTGGCGTAATCATGGGGCGCATGCCGACGACGGATTTGAGTACGGCATGACCACTGAGAGTTACATCCGTTATATCGACTTTGCCGCAGTAAATGGTGTCGACTATGTGATGGTTGATGCAGAATGGTACGGGCCGGAACGCGACCCAAAGGCTGATCCCAAAACCTTTCTGCCCCAAATAGATATTGAACAAATCTGTGCACACGCAAAAAACAAGGGTGTGGGTATTTGGCTCTATGTTAACACCATTGGGCTTGAGCAATTCGACATAGACGAAACGTTTAAACAGTACCAGGAATGGGGCGTTGTTGGGATTAAACAAGGATTTTTGAACGGTGCAACACGAAACCATATTGAGCGCGCACATTCAATTGTGAAAAAGTGCGCCGAGTATCAAATTCAATATGTTCTTCACGAACCGCATAAACCTACCGGCTATCGCAGAACTTATCCGAATATACTTGCTTACGAATATGTGAACAGCATGTTGGATGGTCCGAGCCGACCTTCGGCAACACCAAGCCGCTTAATTAACGGGTTGTTTGTGCATGCACTTGCGGGACCGGTGGATCGTAGTTGCGGGATGTTTGATTTGGATGACTTTATCAGCCGCGAAAAATGTCATCGTCAAATTCCATCAACCGTTGTTTCGCAAACTGCGCAGTGCCTGTTATTTCCCAGCGGCCTACTTACTTTGCCTGATCACCCGGATGCATACAAACGCAAAGCGGATCTCTTTGAGTTTATCGCACAACTGCCGATGAACTGGGATGAAACAAAAGTCCTCGATGCAGAAATCGGGCAATACATTACCATGGCACGTCGTTCGGGCGACCAATGGTTTGTGGGAACCCTGGCCAATGAAAAGGGAAAGCATTCATCGGTTTATCTGGATTTCCTGGAAAAGGGCGTTACCTACGATATTACCCTGTATGAGGATACTGCCGATGCCCACTATGAATTTTTCGGACCGGAAAACAAACAAATTGCCAAAGCAAACAACCAGGAAATGAAACCTCACAAAACCCGGAGAGAATTGTATCAGGTGAAGCAAATAAAGGCTAAAAAAGGAGATGAGCTTTCGTTTTCCATAGCCCCCGGAGGCGGACATTGTATGTGGATCAGGCCGGCTCATTAAAATCAAAATTCATGCAGGAATTTAATCAACTAATTAATGAAGAATAAACGCTGTTCCCTTTTCATATTTTTTTTAATGGTCCTGTTGCAGGGTTCCTTTTGCCAACCAGGTCATGTCGCTGGTAAAGAGGTTTCCGATCTGGATGAGAGGATGAAATGGTGGGAGGACAGCCGGTTTGGCATGTTTATTCATTGGGGCGTTTATTCAACCTTTGGTGGAGAGTGGAATGGCAATGACTACGGAAAAGAAATGGGTGGGGCCAGTGCCGAATGGATCTATCTGATGGCTGATATTCCCAAAGAAGCCTATCAAAAAGCGGCGCATCATTTTAACCCGGTCAACTATGATCCTGCAGAATGGGTAAGAATGGCCAAAAATGCCGGAATGAAATATATGGTGCTGACCGCAAAGCATCACGATGGTTTTGCCTTGTTCGATACCAAAGCATCTGACTGGAGCATAATGGAGTCTTCGGTTTATCAAAAAGACCTGGTAAAAGAATTTATTGAAGAGTGCCATAAACAGGGGATGCGCGTGGGCTTCTATTATTCTCATGAAAAGGATTGGTATCAACGAAAAAAAGTCGGCAGAGATACCTCGGAAATTACCGCTACATACAAAACACTAGTGGCCACTCACCTGAAAGAATTACTTACCAATTACGGACAAGTAGATGTGATTTGGTTCGATATGGGGATAAAACAGCACAAGGACCTAAACCAGATGTGTTACGATATGGTCCGCAAATATCAACCCCGTTGTATTATTAGCAGCCGTATTGGTAATAATTTGGGCGATTACCGCAATTTGGGCGATCGCCAATTGGCCCCTCCGGGAATAGAGGGCTATGTAGAATCAATCATGACTTTGAGGTTAAACTGGGGCTATGATAAAAACGATGCCAATTGGAAATCTTCGGAGGAAGTCATTTCTATGCTGTCGAAGTGTGCATGCCGCCATTCAAATTTCTTGCTGAATGTGGGTCCCCAACCTGATGGTCGTTTTACGCCGGAAGATATAATTCGCCTGGAAAATGTTGGAAAATGGACAAAAACAAACGGAGAAGCCATTTATGAAACCCAGGGATCTCCCTTTAAAGGCGAATTTGAATGGGGCTCCATTTCCACCAAAGGAAACAAGGTTTATTTACACCTCTTTGGCCAACAAAAAAGAGTGATTCATGTTGAGGGGATTAAATCTAAAGTAAAAAAAGCCTATCTGCTTGCCGGAAAAGATGTTACATCTTTTTCCCAGGATACTAACCAGACAACCTTGACACTAACCATCCCGGATAAGGCCTTTGATAAACCAGTTCCTGTGGTGGTTTTAGAATTGGAAGGCCAATTGGATGTAGATATGCAGGAAGGACCAACCTGGCAGCCTCCGGTGATTCGCCACCAAAATCGCCAGGAAATGAATGGGGTATTGACAGAGACAAATGGCATAGATTTCACCCTGGTGAGCGGAAGCAAATCCACATCATTTAAACTGAATGAACAAATAGAATACCGGATTAATGATCATGGTAACATTCAACAGGTTCAGGGATTTCATCTTGAAAAAGGGAATAAATATAAGGTCATCTATACGCCGGGAAATACGCCTTGGGTAGAAATTATTACGCTGAACAGATGATGCCATAAGGAGACAACATGAGACACATCTTACTGATTCTTTATATAACGGTTTCTTTTGCACAGGCAAAAGCACAATTTGTTTTGCACTACGAGGAGCCCGCCAGTAAATTTTCTGTGGAGCAACGAAAGAGTCCCAACTCACTGGGATACATGCAGGAGGCCTTGCCGCTGGGTAACGGGCGTTTAGGAGCCATGTTTTC
>JBFHFS010000033.1:0-60570 GCA_041583495.1 Marinilabiliaceae bacterium
GGGCATAAAGAATTAAATGCTGGCGAAATTGCTAATTGCATCTCTTCAAACGAAGAAGTTAGCTATACCAACCAGTTTTATATTATCAGTCTTAAAAACATTGTTTCGGGCGAGATAATTTATGGCCGAACTAAGTACGATTGTAGCACCGGAACCTTGCTGTTTTCTGCCCCGAACCAGACATATACAGTAAAAGACATTGTAATTAGTTCGGAATCGTGGTTCATTGCTTTTCACGAGGATTTTATTCATGGACTCGAAATTCGTAAGCGGATCAAAAATTACAATTTCTTCAATTACAACGTAAACGAAGCATTGCACCTTTCTCCGAAGGAAGAGAAAATCATCAAACTTATTTTTAAAGGGATTGAAGCAGAATATAATAACAATCAGGATGAATTTAGTAAAGATATAATTATATCACACCTTGAAGCTTTGTTGAAATATGCCGACCGTTTTTATAAACGCCAGTTTCTGAACCGCGAAGAAATAAATAAGTCATTATATACCCGTTTTCAAAATATCCTTAATGTTTATTTCGAAACCAATCGATTTGAAGAAAATGGCATTCCTACAGTAGAATGGTTGGCAAACCAACTAGGTGTCAGTCATAGATATATGAGCGACACCATTAAAGCAGAAACAGGAAAAACAGCCGTTGACCAGATTAATTTGTATTTGGTGGAAGAGGCCAAAAACTTATTGCTTGCACCCAATGCTTCAATATCTGAAACAGCTTATAAATTAGGATTTGAATATCCCCAATATTTCTCCCGTCTGTTTAAGAAGAAAGTTGGGATGAGCCCGAAAGAATATATTGAAAGTGCAGGCTTGAATTAATTCATTCACTTTCTCCAATATGTTTAAATCTGTTGTATCGAAAAAACGGATTTTTTAAAAAAGTAGTAAACAAATAATCTCATCAATATGAAATTTCTACCTTATGTAATATTATCAACCATACTGGCACTTCTTCTGTTATCAGTTATCTATGTATCAGCGAAAACCATTTTTGTATTTGGTATTGAAAATACACGTCTTGTACATCTTGGGTTTAGTTTGTTTACTATTATTTTTTTATTTGGGTTTGGCTTATTTATGAATGCTACTGGAGAATTAGGGCATACACTCTATAGAATTGCAGCCCTTACAATGGGTGCTTATCTTTTTCTTGTGTTCTCGTTTCTAATTGCTGACGGTATTAATTTGTTCATAAAACTAAGCCCTTCTATCTATGGTTTTATTGGATTTGGGTTGGCCTCTCTTATTTCTGTATTGGGCTATTGGAATGCATCACATATTCGAGTTACTCCCGTGAATATTCCAATGCAAGGATTAAATCAAGAAGTTAAAGCGGTACACCTTACCGATATTCATATTGGACATTTCAGAACCAATGGTTTTTTGCAAAATCTTATAAATAAGACCAATGCTCAAAATCCTGATGTAATATTTCTAACAGGTGATTATTTGGATAGTAAATACGCTTTAAACAAAAAATATTTTGAGCCGCTAAAACAATTTAATGCTCCTATATATTTTGTAGATGGAAATCACGACCATGCTACGAATAACGATAGCATTGTAGCCTTAATGCGAAGTGTTGGCGTTAAGGTTTTGGAAAATGAAGTTACTCACTTAAATGGATTGCAAATAGTTGGACTGAACCACATGCTTGCCGACCGAAATTCACTTGATATGCATGCTTCAGGGCACAATCCAACCATTGAAGAAACTCTGCCCACATTAAATATTAACAAAGAAAAGGCCAGCGTGCTTCTGCATCATGCTCCCAATGGAATTAAACATGCAAACCAGCATGGTATTGATTTGTACCTTGCCGGACATACCCATGCCGGGCAGATATTTCCATTTAACTTTTTTTCTAATATGATGTTTGAGTACAACCGTGGTTTACACGATTTTAAAGGAACAAAAGTGTATGTTTCAGAAGGGGTTGGTACATTTGGCCCTCCATTTAGAATTGGCACAAAGAGCGAGATAATATCGCTTACATTATCTCCGAAATAAAAAATGAGATTACTTACTATCATTAATTTCCAATTCCCAACCCTGTTTACTCATTAATCCTGTTGATTTTAATGGTATGGGTGATTGCCAACGCAATGGTAAGCACATTGGTAAGTCGCACCAGCCATGCTCAAACCAAAGTGCTTACAAAGCCAGCTGTACACCCCAAAGTGTGCAAAAGAGTTGCTTTTTTTCCGGCGCTCTTTCTATGTCGAACCGACAAGATTCATAATAAGAATCAGCAAACAAACCGATACCCCAACCACCTGGCTCCCGAGCCTTCGGGACCAATACTTCTAAGCGTTACCCCAGTGTATAAGCGATACCCCAAAGGCGGAACAGACATTGCACCCTCGATCGCCAAGCTCCTACGCTGAGTCTTTCACCAGAGGCTACGGCCGCCGGAGAAAGCTACGGCGCAAGCGCAAGGCTTGCCGCCCGAGATGCCTCTAAGAAAATCCCCTTGCTGAAATTCTTCTTTTCGACCTGATAATTTGTATATTCATAGTCTTGCAGGAGCGTTGAACATCGAACTTCAAATTCGTGGTAGAACTTCCCCCTGGGCCAGGACTGCGGCGGGACGAGCTGCACGATTAGTCAAAAATGTGAAAGAAAGAACGAACACAACCAATGAATGACAGTCTTATAAACAAGGAAAAAAAGATGAAAAAATTATTGATGCTCGTCGTTAGCGCGGCGATTATTTCGGGATGCAGCACGGTTTACAACGGGCCAAAGGATTCAGGAACCACTTTCGCAAAGGATGCGCTTGCCTCTTATGTCGAAAAAGGAGAGCTTCCGGGTGCGATCAGCGTTTTTTACAAGGACGGTCTGCAGGAAACCACCTGTGTGGGTTACGCCGATGTGGCGGCTAAGCGTCCGATCACCATGGACGACGTCTACATGCAGTGCTCGCAGACCAAGGGTTTCTGCGGCGTGACCATCGCGATGCTCGTTGAGGAAGACAGGATTTCGCTCGACGATCCTGTTTCGAAGTATCTGCCGGAATTCAAAACGCTCTGGATCCACGAATCCACCGAGGACAGCGTAAAGAAACTCGTCAAGGCGAAAAACGAGCTCACCGTCCGCATGGTCATGAACCACACCGGCGGATTTCCCTTCGAAATTTGTGCCAAGCAGGGCAACCTCAAGGGAGGTGGCTGGTCGGGCGGCGCTCCTCTCCGGCAGACTGCGGCGATCGCGGCGGCGTCTCCATTGCTCTTTGAGCCCGGCACCAAGGCGCAATATTCCAACACCGGCATCGACATCAGCGCGGCCGTCGTTGAGGTGGTGACCGGCATGCCATGGGAGGAATTTCTCAAGGAGCGAGTTCTCGATCCACTCGGCATGGAGAACACCTGGTTCTGGCCCACTGACAGGCAGCTCAAGACTCAGGTAGAGATGTACGACTGCGTAGAGGATGCACCCGCCAAATACCGCTTGCAGAATGAAATGCAGCAACGTCCCTACAACGACGATCACGTCTTTGCATCGGCAGGGGCGGGGCTCTGGACCACAGCGAACGATCAGCTCAGGTTCTACAAGATGCTCATGAATCTCGGCTTGGGTGAAAACGGAGTGCGGATACTCAAGGAAGAGACCGTTAAAGAAATCCTTGCCAAGTCGACCCGTCCCAAAGGCCTTGGCGGTTATTCTCTCGGGCTTTCCGCTCCGGAAGAAGACACGGAAGACGCCTGGTTCGGACATGGCGGTGCGTGGGGTACAAACTGTATGGTCAACTGGCACCACAAGGAACTCAAGCTTTGGGCTGTGCAGCTCTGCGGCAATCCACGTCCCTGGGACACGGCTCGCGCGGAGGCGGCTGAAAAGTTCTTCAAATACGCAATCGACAACTCCAGCGCCGAAGCCTACACCGGTCGAGTGAAGTAAGAATAAGGTTTCAGATCTTAAAAGAATAGTGGGTAGTTCGGGGAGCGTAGGCATCTTTCCCTTGCTCCTCGCCAAATCCCCAACAAAAATCAGATAGTTTTTATCGTATGGAATACTTGGGCTCTTGTTTGTGCAAAGGAATAAAGTTTAAAGTTACAGGTGATTTTGAGCGTTTCTACTTATGTCATTGCAGATATTGCAGAAAAGATACAGGGTCTGCGCATGCTGCAAATTTATTTTCCACAACAGCAAAAATAGAATGGCTAAAAACTGAAACCAGACTTAAAACTTTTCAACCACCCAACAGCAATCATGTGAAGGCCTTTTGTACAAATTGTGGTTCAGCTTTGCCCAATTTACAAATGGAAGGTAAGCTTTTGGTGGTTCCGGCAGGCTGTTTAGATACAAAATTAGAAAAACGACCTGAAGCACATATTTTTATATCAAACAGAGCTAGTTGGGATGAGTCCCTGGAGGAAATAGATAAATTCGAACGTTTACCTGAGTAATTCAGAAATATGAGTGGTATTTTCTTTTCTATTTAGATATAAACTTAACCTGGATTAATTGTATGAATTAAGACAAACCATTCCTAGCTGAAGTAGTCTGCCGCCAGGCAAAACGCCTAATTCGAATCATCTCTTTGGATGCCTGAGTGTGCTTTAGAGATGTATATTTTATGGACAATTGAGTCCATTCGTGCAGTGGCAATAGATAGTAAATATTTGATTGGCAGAGAACTTTGATGAATTAAAAAATATTGACCCTCTTTCCAATACAGAATACAGATGGCATTAAAATATAAAAGCCAGGGCCTAACGAAGCTGTAATACCCCCGCCGGGGCATCACCACGTTCTTAAACGGGCGTGAAAGCCCCGGCCCGCATTGTTTTGGGGCACTGTTGGATATCAAATTCAGTCAGCTGTTAGAATCGCTCCAAGAGGGGTTATTTTTGCCGATGGCTTTCTTTTTCCCCTGACAACTCTTTTAGACTCCAATGGAAGTTCCATATTTCGAGGAATAACTATATCTTTATAATAAATATGATCAACATAATAACAAGATTTACTCTTTGCGTTGCCTATGCTTTTAACACCTGACACAGCACAATTCAATAAATAACCGCCCTATTTATTTGCAGATAGTATGATTGAAATGGATAAAAGCAATGAAGAACTCATAAAAGAGTTACAGGAATTGAGGCACGAGAATAGGGTCTTAAAGGCTTTATACGAAAAAGACCTACAGGAACGCCATCTGATAGAAGCAGATTTAAGGCAAAGTGAGGCACGATTTCGGCATCTATTTCAGGACATTGAAAATATCTCCGTTCAGGGCTATTGCCTTGATGGCACCACACAGTATTGGAACAGAGCCTCTGAGAAATTATATGGATACAGTGCCCGGGAAGCCATTGGCCAGAATTTGGTGGATTTGATCATCCCTTTGGAGATGAAAGAATTGGTTAAAGAATCGATTCAGGAGATGGCCTTAACGGGCCAACCCATTCCGGCATCTGAATTGTCACTGGTTCGAAAAGATGGCTCACGTGTATCCGTATTTTCAAGCCATGCCATCGTTAATATTCCCGGCCAGGGGCCAGAACTTTTCTGCATAGACATGGACCTTACCAAACTCAAACAGGCAGAAGAAAGCGACAGGCTAAAATCAGCTTTCCTGGCCAATATGAGTCACGAAATCAGAACCCCCATGAATGGTATCCTTGGCTTTGCCGATCTGCTGAAAAGTCAGCAATTAACCGGAGACCAGCAACAAGAGTACATCCAAATCATTGAGCAGAGTGGGGTGCGTATGCTCAACATCCTCAACGATATTATTGATATTTCAAGAATTGAAGCGGGACACATGAAACTTGAAATCATCGAATCGAATATCAACGAGCAGTGCGATTACATCTATACCTTCTTTAAACCGGAGGTGGAAGAAAAAGGACTTAAATTCTCGTTAAAAAACAGCCTACCCACCCAAGAGGCCTTCATAAACACCGACCGCGAAAAATTATTCGCCATCCTTACCAACCTGGTCAAAAATGCCATCAAATATACTCAGGCGGGCTCCATCGAATTTGGATATATCTTAAAAGACACCCCCACTCAACTGAAGGAATTGCAATTTTATGTGAAAGATACCGGCATCGGGATTCCAAAAGACCGGTTTGAAGCCATATTTAAACGTTTTATTCAATCTGATATGGACAATAAAATGGCTCATCAGGGCGCAGGTTTAGGCTTGTCCATCACCAAAGCCTACGTGGAAATGCTGGGCGGCCAAATAGAGGTTGAAAGCAAAGAAGGCATTGGCTCAACATTCTATTTCACGCTCCCTTATAACACCAACCAAACGAACAAAACAATTCAAAAGGATTTGCCCCCTGAAATCAATGAAAACCTTTTTAAAAAGCTGAAAATATTGATCGTTGAAGACGATAAAATATCGAAAATGTTGATTGACCTGACGGTCAATAAGATTGGAAGAGAAATTTTAAAGGCAGGGACAGGATTAGAAGCGATTGAAGCCTGTCGCAACAATCCCGATATTGACCTGATATTGATGGATATGCAAATGCCTGAAATGAACGGGTATGAAGCCACCCGGCAAATCCGGCAATTTAATAGCGAGGTGATTATAATCGCCCAAACCGCCAATGGATTAAACAATGACAGGGAAAAGACGATTGCAGCAGGGTGCAACGATTATATCCCAAAGCCGATTAACAAAACCGAATTACATACTTTAATTCAAAAGTATTTCAACAATTCGTGCAATTATTATGAATCGGCCATCCAACATTCGAACTTCTAAAAGGGGGGACCCATGCCTCCTCTCTTTCTTATTTCGTTAAAGTTTTATATTTTTGTTGGTAAGCTCCCATAATGAGCTAACCTTTACAACCAGCTCCTTCCGTTAGGAGCTGCCCGCAAAAAAAAATAAAGTTCATAAATATCACGAATCCCATGGAAGACGAATTACAAATCCTGCTTGAAAGTGCCGAAGAAAGTATGAATAAAGCCATCGAGCACCTCGACCGTGAACTAACCAAGGTACGTGCCGGAAAAGCCAATCCCAAGATGCTGGATGGCATTATGGTCGATTACTACGGTTCCCAAACGCCCTTATCGCAAGTGGCGAGTATCAACACACCCGATCACCGAACCATTGCCGTACAACCCTGGGAAAGAGGACTTATTCCGGTGATTGAAAAAGCCATTATGACGGCCAACCTGGGCCTCAATCCCGACAACAAAGGTGAAATGGTACGCATTAATGTGCCACCCCTGACCGAAGAAAGACGCCATCTCCTGGTGAAGCAAGTGAAAAAGGAGGGCGAAGAAGCCAAAATCAGCATCCGAAGCGTCCGCAAGGATGCCCATACCGAGCTCAAGAAATTAAAGAAAGACGGGTTGCCCGAGGATAGAGAGAAAATTGCTGAAGACAACATCCAAAAACTAACCGACAGTTTTGTAAAAAAAGTTGACGACATGATGGTGGTCAAGGAGAAAGACATCCTTACCGTATAACGAAGATGGAAAACAAATAACCGCCTGCTGATTTTTGATTGGCAGGCGGTTTTTTTAGGCTGCTAAAATCCGGTTCTCACAGCTTTTGCCGACAGCATAAAGTTAAATTACCCCATTGTAAGCCTCCATTCCTCCATAAAATCTCCCTGAATAACCATCCTGCTGAACCAAAGCCCTCTTTTTCGGGGTTGCCACCTTCGAACAACGGCAAACAGAGCCCTCAACCGGAACAATTCCATGCAAGACAACAACCCTCCCCAAATAGATTTTAGCTCTTCGGCAGGTCCATTGATTTTGCAGAAACTCAAAAACACGGATAGGGGTCTCTCCATCCTGTTTAGCTTTGCCGATAGTCCGTTTGGCCGCCTTATCATCGCCTCCACCAACAAGGGTATCTGCCATCTGGCATTTATCGACTCTCAGGAGGAGGGCCTTAGTGGGTTAAAACAACTTTTTCCTGGCGCCAGGCTCCACTTAGAAGCCACCCCGACACACCAGCAGGCACTCCACTATTTTTTATCTCATCCGGGGCCAACCGGGACAATGATTCTTCATGTTAAAGGCACCGATTTTCAGATACAAGTGTGGAGTCAGCTGCTTCACATTCCGCAGGGCGAACGCTCCACCTATGGCGCCATTGCCCAACAAATAGGCCACCCCAAAGCCGCCCGTGCCGTGGGCACCGCCATTGGCAATAACCCGGTTGCCCTGTTAATTCCCTGCCATCGGGTTGTGAAGGCCTCGGGAAAAACCGGGGGCTATCGCTGGGGAACCAGCCGAAAAGAAGCCCTCTTAAATTGGGAGGCCGCCTTAGAGGGGCCCCATAAGCCACTGAAACAGTCCCACCCGTAATTATTTCCAAAGCAACGATTCACACACCAACCAAATATAAACCAATGATTAAGCCAGGCTTTTAATCCCCGACAGGTATTTCGGGATTAAGAAACCCTTTACAAACCAAACACACCTATTTAACCCATGACGAAAAAAATATTCATCCTACCCATTATCGCCTTGACGATGATGGCAAACCTAGAGGCTCAGGGGCCTGAATCCACAGCTAACTACCGGCAGGCAGCTCGTTTTTCGCCTATCCAACTCAAAAAGATGGTCTTTTCCTCCCAGGTGGATCCCCACTGGCTGAAAAAGAGCGATCGTTTTTGGTACCCCTTCACCACATCCGAGGGGAAAAGCTATTTCCTGGTCGACCCGGCCAAAAACACCAAACAGTTGCTGTTCGACAATGCCATGCTGGCAGCCTGCATATCCAGCCTCACCAGAGATCCCTTTGATGCCAAAAACCTGTCGGTAAAAGATTTGAAATTCACTGAAGACGAAAACCTCATCCGATTCGAAATCACCAGTAAGCTGGTAGATGAAGACAAAGAGGAAGAGGAGACCGACATGACCGAGAAGAAAGAAAACCATAAAAAGGAAAACGGAAAAGCCAACGGAACCAAAAAGAAGACCTGGTTTTTTGAATACAATCTGCAAACACGGCAATTGCTCTTGCTCGACGATTATGAGAAGCCAAAGGATCGTCCCAAATGGGCCAATATCTCACCCGATGGTGAAAAAGTAGTGTTTGTGCGCCATCATAATCTCTATTGGATGGACAAGGCCAACTACGAAAAGGCCCTGAAAGACGAAAAAGACAGCACCATCGTGGAGCATCAGATAACCACCGATGGCGAGAAGGACTATGACTTCGCCCGGACCTATGGCAAAGACAACGTAGAGCTGGAAAAAGAAAAAGACGACCGCCAGCCAACCGGCATTTATTGGTCGCCCAATTCGGAACTCTTTGCCCTCACCCGCAGTGATGATCGCCAGGTAAAAGATTTGTGGGTGGTTAAAACCCTTTCTTCCCCCAGACCCACCCTTGAAACTTACAAATACCAAATGCCCGGCGAAAAAGAGGCCCCCATCGAAGAACTGATGGTGGTAAACCTCAAAGCGGATACCACCTTCAGGATAAACGCAGAGGCCTTTAAAGATCAAAGTCTCTCGATCATGCGAAGAGAGAACCTGGCCAGCGAGAGCGACGACGATTATGTAGCCACGCAATGGAAATCGGGCCGGCCGGATAAATTCTATTTTTCCCGGACGTCACGCGACTTGAAACGGGTAGATATCTGTGAGGTAAATCCTTACACAGGTGAAGTAAAAGTATTAATTGAAGAGCGACTGAACACCTACATCGATCTCGCCCCACTGGGCATTGTGAACAACGGTCAGGAGCTGATTTTCTGGTCGGAGCGCGACGGATGGGGCCATTTTTATCTCTATGACGGAGAGGGAAAACTGAAAAATCAGATCACTTCGGGCCCTTTTCATTGCGAAGAGATTAAAGGTATTGACGAGAAAAACAGGGTGCTCTATTTCACCGCCAACGGGAAAGAGGCGGGAGAGGATCCCTACTACAAACACCTTTACCGGATCAATTTCGACGGCTCCGAAATGAAACTGCTCACCCCCGGGAATTACGATCACTCGCCATCGATGAACGACAACCAACGCTACATCGTCAACACCTTTTCGCGCGTCAACACCACGCCACAGGCCCAGCTGCTCAACGCCCGGGGTGAGAAACTGATGGATCTGGAAACCGCTGATCTCTCACTCCTTTTTGCGGCAGGTTATCATTTCCCGGAAACCTTTAAGGTGAAGGCCGATGATGGCCTCAACGATTTGTATGGGGTACTGTACAAGCCCTTCGATTTTGACTCCACCAAACAATATCCCATCATTTTATACGTCTACCCCGGACCGCAAACCGAGGCGGTGAACAAGACCTTCTCGGCCCGCATGGATCGCCTCGACCGCCTGGCTCAACTGGGGTTCGTGGTGATCACCGTAGGCAACCGGGGCGGTCACCCGGCCCGCTCGAAATGGTACCACACCTATGGGTATGGCAACCTGCGCAACTATGGGCTGGCCGACAAAAAACACGCCGTGGAACAACTCGCCGATCGCCACCCCTTTATCGACATCAACCGGGTAGGGATTCATGGCCATTCGGGGGGTGGCTTTATGTCCACAGCCGCCATGCTGGTCTATCCCGACTTTTTCAAGGTAGCCGTTTCCAATGCCGGCAACCACGAAAACAACATCTATAACCGCTGGTGGAGCGAGAAACACCATGGCGTGGAGGAGGTTACCGACACGGCCGGTAATGTGTCGTTCAAGTACGCGATAGACGTGAACTCCTCACTGGCTCATAACCTGAAGGGGCATCTGATGCTCACCATGGGCGAAATTGACAACAACGTGCACCCGGGCAATACCATCCGGATGGCCAACGCCCTGATTAGAGCCAACAAGCGATTCGACCTCGTAATGCTGCCCGGTCAACGACATGGCTACGGCGACATGACCGAATACTTTTTCTGGCGCATGGCCGATTATTTCAGCAAATACCTGTTGGATAATCCCGACCCTGGGGTGGATATTACAGAGATGAACCGGGAAAAAGAGTTGACGAAATAGCTCCGGGAAACCGACATGGAAAGGGTGGGATCGCGTTGCAGGCAATCCCACCCTTTTTATTTTTGATCATAACCGAACCCCTTATTTTCCGGAAGAGTCAGCTGAAAAGCACCCTTTAAGAGGCTGTTATTCTCCTCTTCGTCTCTCTTTCGATCTGGAATTCTCCATCTCAAAAACCGGCGTTTGAAGGTTATAAGCCACATAGTTTCCCTCCTCGTCGTAGACCTTATTAAACTGAACCAGATCGCCGGCTATTTTATCAACTATTTCCAGCCCGCGGTTCAGCAGATTGCGCCCCGCCTTACCGGAGGCGGGCTCCATGGCATCGGCCCAAAACCGTACATTTTCGTTGTTAAGCTCCAGAAACAAAGGCATCATACGGTTGAGGCCCAGCTCATAAGCATTGGGTGCGGCCACCAAAAAAGCCTTTTGTTCCACTGTTCTTGGGGTTAAGGCCAACAAGGGGTTATTCATTTCTTCAGCATTTGTAGAGGTTTCCAGAAGGGATGAACTACCCCTCTGGCCTCTTTGGTGAAGCGGGGCCTCCGGGAGCGGACGCTTGGTTGTCACCACCAAATTTCCGGAGAGCTCGGCAAGCGCATTGCTTTCCATCCCCTTAAGCAATATAGGCTTGGGGTTGGAGGGTATTTCGGTGAGTATCTCCTGCGAAACAGAAGTGCGGCCAGCAAACCATTGCCAGCCGGTAAAAAGAAGCAGCAATAGTGCGGCGGCGGCAGCCACAGGACGAAGCCAGCCAATAAGGGCTATCCTTCTTTGCAACAGCGCCTTCCTCCGTGGAAAAACAACTTCAGGCGCCTCAAGCCGGGTACTCTGATAGGTCTCTGCCCTTTTTAAGAGAGCCGGATCCTCGCTCACCAGAGCGGCTAACCGTTCCTCCTCCACTAAGGTAAGTCCATCTTCCAACTGTTTCACCAACAAATAATCGCCCTGATCGATTCCCATTTGTTCGGCTTCCCCTCTCAGCAACACTTCTTTTCCAGAAAACGACACCTCCCCGGGCTTCAAATGAATGGTGCCGATCCCCTCCAGCTCCTTTTTCAGGTCGGCATTTTGGTCCAGAAAGGCATTCAGCGCCTCTGTCTCCTCGGGGTTTAACTGCCCGTCGAGATAATTCATGAACCATATTTCGTAATTTTCCCTGCTAATCATCGCTTCATTCCTTAAACCACGGTTTCCATTTTACCAATATACTCACGCAAAAAAACCCGTGCGCGGTATATATAAACCTTCACCTGGCTGATGGAAAGCCCGGTAATCTCTTCTATTTCCTGGTAGGTATAACCCTCGTAATCACGTAACATAACCACCATCTTCTGGTCGTTGGGCAACCGCTCTACGCCCCGGTGCAAGAGCTCCTGTAAATCGGAATATTGATGTGTATGGCCGAATGCAGACAAATCGGCCTCTTCCAGACGGGCCGAATGCTTCTCCCGGCGAACCGTGTCGATCAACACATGGTAAGCGGTTGAAAAAAGGTAACTTTTGCCTTTTTGGGGATCGACCGACTCATGGTGCCGCCACATTTTCTCATAGGCATCCTGCACAATGTCGGCCGCTTTATCCTCGTCGTGAATATTCTTAAGGATAAAACGATAAACATGGTCGGCATGTAACTTTACGCAGCGGTTATATTCCTCAACAGTCATCCGGTAACAGTAGCTTATCTAAACTAGGACGAAGACCCTAAAGTGAAAGTTACAAAAAAAAAGAGCCCCCACTTCAAATGCTTTTCGAAAAATCCAAACCCGGTAACTGAAAAATAGGAAACCACTCTTCACTAATTTAACCTCTTCAGTAACCCGATCTGCACCTTTTCTCCTGCTTTCCCTTCGACAGGCCCAGAACTTTAGCACCTACCAGCTTTAAGCTCCTTTAAACCGCCTCTCTCATCCTTATTTCTTTTTTTCTCTATTGGTCCCCGGCAGGGACCCGGAAAGCAGTCCTTTAATGGCCCCCGGCAGCTTTCATGCTACGCATTTCACCCCGGGGGTTATTCACATTGGCCCCCTTCAGGGACCCGGGATGCCCCTTTTTTCTTGCTTTTCCTTCGACAGGCTCAGAACTTTAGCAGCTACCAGCTTTAAGCTCCTTTAAACCGCCTCTCTCATCCTTATTTCTTTATTTTCTCTATTGGTCCCAGGCAGGGACCCGGGATGCCCCTTTTTTCTTGCCTTCCCTTCGACAGGCCCAGAACTAAAGCAGCCACCAGCTTTGAGCTCCTTTAAACCTTCACCTTTCACCCTTTTTACCTAACCACCTCTTTCACCCTTTTCACCTTTTCCACTTTTTCACTTTTCCACTTTCCCCCCCCTACTGCCCAATATTGAGCATCTTGGGATAATCCACATTGTAGTGCAGGCCCCGGCTTTCCTTTCGCTGACGGGCCATCTTAATAATGAGATAACCCACCTGAATGATGTTTCTCAGTTCGCACAAGCGCTGCGACACGGTAGAACCCTGATAAAGTTCTTCCGTTTCGTGGTAGATAATCTCCAATCGGTCCAGGGCTCTTTTCAGACGCAGGTTGGTACGCACGATACCCACATAGTAATTCATAATCTGCTCTACCTCTTTCTGACTTTGGGTAATCAATACCATCTCCTCGGGACTGGAAGTCCCTTCGTCGTTCCATTCGGGAACATTTCTGCAATAGGATAACTCGTGGAGCTGGTTGGCGGCATCCTTAGCAGCCGAATCGGCATAAACGATGGCTTCAATCAAAGAATTGGAAGCCAACCGGTTGGCGCCATGAAGCCCGGTGCAACTGCACTCGCCGGCTGCATATAACCGGTTAATGGAGGTGCGGGCGTTAAGATCCACCTTAATCCCTCCGCAGGCATAATGAGCAGCAGGGACCACCGGGATATAGTCCTTAGTGATGTCGATGCCCAGCGAAAGACACTTCTGATAAATATTGGGAAAATGTTTTTTGGTTTCCTCGGCCGGCTTATGGGTGATATCCAGATACACAAAGTCGTCTCCGGTGGTTTTAAGCTCGTTATCGATAGCCCGTGCCACGATATCACGGGGGGCCAGACTTTCGCGTTCATCGTACTTGTGCATAAATTTCTGCCCATCACGGCGCAACAAGATGCCCCCAAAGCCTCTCAGGGCCTCAGTAATCAGGAAGGAGGGTCGTTCATTAGGATTATAAAGTGAGGTCGGATGAAACTGTATAAACTCCATGTTATCCAGAACACCCTTGGCGCGATAGACCATAGCCATGCCATCGCCCGTTGCAATTACCGGATTGGTTGTGGTTTGATAAACACTGCCGATACCACCGGTGGCAATCATGGTTACTTTGGAGAGAATAACTTCAACGGTATTGTTTAAACTGTTGAGCACATAAGCACCATAACATTCAATGTCCTTGCGCCACCGATGCACCACCTCGCCCAGATGATGCTGGGTGATGATCTCTACGGCAAAATGGTTTTCCAGAACCTCTATATTGGGATGGGCCAGGACCTCCTGGGCCAAAGCCCGTTGCACCTCCATACCCGTGTTGTCTTTATGATGAAGGATACGATGTTCGCAATGACCCCCTTCGCGGTGCAGGTCGAACTTTCCCTCGGCGTCCTTATCAAATTGGGTGCCCCATTTCACCAGCTGCTCTATTTGACCGGGCGCCTCGGTAACCACCTTCTTCACCACCTCCTTATCGCATAACCCTGCCCCGGCGATTAAAGTATCGCTGATATGCTTGTCAAAATTATCGGGTTCATAAGTCACCGACGAGATGCCTCCCTGTGCATAGGAGGTATTGGTTTCAATCAGGCTGGTTTTGCTAATGACACAAACCTTTCCCTTATCGGCCACTTTTAAGGCAAAACTCAAACCTGCAATGCCTGAACCAATCACCAAAAAATCTACTTTTTTTCTTCCGGAGGTATCTGCTTTTCTCATTGTAATAGAATTATAAGTGAGGCAAAGTTACAATGGATTCGCTAACTTTATTCGCAAATGGTGTTTTTTTGGCTTATTTTTGTGCCCAAAATATTGACAGTCTGATAAGCTTTACGATCACTTTACGTTAATAATTCAACTTATGGCACAAGAAGACGTGTTTAAAAAACTGGTTGCCCACTGCAAGGAGTACGGATTCGTATTCCAATCCAGTGAGATTTATGATGGCCTTGGCGCTGTTTACGACTATGGACAGAATGGGGTAGAACTGAAAAACAATATCAAAAAATATTGGTGGGATTCCATGGTGTTGCTACACGAAAATGTGGTAGGACTCGACTCGGCCATCTTTATGCATCCCACCATTTGGAAAGCTTCCGGACACGTTGATGCCTTTAATGATCCGTTGATAGACAATAAGGAAAGCAAAAAACGCTACCGGGCGGATGTTCTTATTGAAGAGCTGATGGCCAAGTTTGAAGCCAAGATCAGCAAAGAGGTAGAGAAAGCCAAAAAACGATTTGGCGACTCCTTCGACGAAGCCCAATTCCGCGAAACCAACCCCAGGGTTCAGGCCAATCAGGCCAAAAGGGATGAGATTCACAACCGGTTCGTCAAAGCACTGAACGACAACGACCTGCAGGAACTCAAGCAAATCATTGTCGATTATGAGGTGGTCTGTCCTATCTCCGGATCCAAAAACTGGACCGACGTGCGGCAGTTTAACCTGATGTTTGCCACCGAAATGGGCTCTACCGCCGAAGGCGCTTCCAAAATATACCTGCGTCCCGAAACCGCCCAGGGCATCTTTGTGAACTTTCTGAATGTTCAAAAGACCGGCCGTATGAAAATCCCTTTCGGGATTGCCCAGATAGGCAAAGCCTTCAGGAATGAGATTGTAGCCCGCCAGTTTATCTTCCGCATGCGGGAGTTCGAACAGATGGAGATGCAATTCTTTGTCCGGCCGGGTGAAGAGATGAAATGGTTCGAGTACTGGAAAGCGATCCGAATGAAATGGCATCAGACCCTCGACATGGGCAAGGAAAAATACCGTTTCCACGACCACGACAAACTGGCCCACTATGCCAATGCCGCCACCGACGTGGAATTTGAGATGCCTTTTGGCTTCAAGGAGGTGGAGGGGATTCACTCGCGCACCGATTTTGACCTGTCGCAGCATCAGGAGTTCTCGGGGAAGAAGATGCAGTATTTCGACCCGGAAATTAACGAGAATTATGTGCCCTATGTGATTGAAACCTCCATTGGGGTGGACCGGATGTTCTTAAGTATCCTGGCGGGTGCCTATACCGAAGAAGAATTGCCCGGGAAAGATGGCAAACCCGGTGAGACCAGAGTCCTGCTGAAACTCCCATCGGCCCTGGCGCCCATCAAACTGGCCGTATTGCCGTTGGTAAAAAAAGACGGACTGCCCGAAAAAGCCCTTGAGATTGTAGATCAGTTTAAATTCGATTTCAACTGCCGCTACGACGAAAAAGACTCCATCGGAAAACGTTACCGCCGTCAGGACGCCATTGGAACGCCCTACTGCATCACCATCGATCACGAAACCATGGAAAACGATACCGTTACCATCCGTTACCGTGATACCATGGAACAGGAGCGCGTAAAAATTGGGGACCTCTACAGCATTATTGCTGAAAAGGTAAGTATGAAATCACTCCTTAAGAAACTGGTTTAAGTACCATAAAGCAACCCATAGATTATAAATAAATTATAATCTATGGGTACTTGCACTCAATAAAAATTTCTTCTTCAGGTGAATCTCATAAAATACCCATTCCCCCAAAGGGTTCAGTGTCGTTCGCGCAACCCATCCGGCATCCCCTGTTATGGCATCGCCTCTTTGTCCTCTGTTTTGATGACACACCTGTAAGGATACCCAAAAAGTGTTACCCTATTAATTCCCGAAAGCTCCGTCCTAAAGCTACCTTTAAAACGTTTTAAAATTATTATCCCCACACATTCATGGAACTCTTCTCGACTCAATATTTTGCCCTTTTTGTTATCATCTGCCTGGGATTCATTCTGGGAAGCATAAAAATAAAAGGCATCTCTCTCGATATTTCGGCCATCATTTTTGTGGCCCTGATTTTTGGGCATTACGGCGTGGTGATGCCACCCATTATTGGCAAGCTCGGGCTGATATTGTTCATCTATACCATAGGGATGCAGGCGGGTCCTGGATTCTTCGAGTCTTTCCAAAAGCAGGGACGCGACCTGTTTATCCTGGCTTTGATCATCGTAGGATCGGCCTCGGTCCTGACGTTTGCGGCCTATTGGTGGAGTGGCATAGACATGTCGGTGGCCATCGGATTGCTCACCGGAGCCCTCACCAGCACGCCCGGGCTGGCGGCCGCCATTGATGCCACAGGCTCACCGCTGGTCTCCATCGGATATGGAATTGCCTACCCCTTTGGGGTGATAGGGGTGATTCTTTTTGTCCGCCTCTACCCCAAGCTCACACGCTCTGACATCAAGAAAGCCGAACAAGAGTATGAGAAAATGAACGAGACCGGATTTCCCGAGATCATCAGCAAGACCTTCCGTGTTGAAAATGCCAACGTATTGGGCAAATCCATCTCCGACCTGAGGATTCGATCCATGACCCAGGCCGTCATCTCCCGCATCATGCACGAGGGGGAGTCCATCGCCCCCTCTCCCGAGGCCATCCTATCCAAAGGCGATTTGGTAAAGGCGGTGGGAACCGAAGATGCGTTGAAAAAATTCCAGCTGTTGACAGGTCCGGAAACCCATGAGGAGATTCCGTTGCACAAATCCTATGAAGTACAGTCGATTCTGGTTACCAATAAAGAAGCAGTGAACAAGGCTTTGGGAGGATTCAACCTGTGGCGGAACTACCGTGCCACGGTGACCAGGATTCGCCGGAGTGGCATCGACATTGCTCCCTCACCCTCCTTTAAGTTGCAAATGGGCGACAAACTCAGCGTGGCTTCCAGTCACGAAAACATGAAGCAGGTCGTGCGCATTTTTGGCAACAACGACAAAAAGCTTTCCGACACCGACTTCTTCCCCATTGCCACAGGAATTGTATTGGGCATTCTGATTGGTCATTTATCACTCTCCTTTGGCGATAACCTTACCTTTAACCTGGGATTAACCGGAGGGGTTCTGACCGTGGCGATGGTCCTGAGCCGGCTGGCACGTACCGGCCCCATCCTGTGGAGCATGTCGGGGGCAGCCACCCAGCTATTGCGCCAAATTGGGCTCATGTTTTTTCTGGTGGAAGTGGGAACCGGCGCAGGAGCCAAATTGGTTGAAACCTACTCCTCTTACGGCATTCAATTGTTTGTTATAGGGGGAATCATTACTTTGATTCCCATGGTATTGGCAGTGATAGCCGCCCGATTTATGAAGAAGATGAACATCCTCTCTCTTCTGGGCGCTCTGACGGGTTCCATGACCAGTACCCCCGGTCTGGCTGCGGTTGATCCCATGACCGACACCAACGCCCCGGCCATTGCTTATGCAACGGTTTATCCCCTGGCCATGGTGTTGCTCATTATTGCCACGCAAATCCTGGCCATCTTTTAAACGAAGGTCATAAACAGGCAAGCATGAAACGCAATTATCATAAACGCCTGAATTTCAAATTCTTTGTCACCCAAAAGCGGGCAGTTCTTTTCGGAGGAGTGATACTGCTGGGGGCGGCATTTTTGTGTATCCCGCCCCCACGGTTCGACCGGCCCTTCTCAACGGTAATTACCGCCTCAGATGGGTCCTTGCTGGGAGCACACGTGGCCAATGACGGCCAGTGGCATTTTCGCCCAACGGTAGCCCTTCCCCAAAAATACACCCAGGCCCTCATCACCTTCGAGGACGAATATTTCTATTTCCACCCGGGGGTAAATCCCTGGTCGTTGTTAAGAGCCACGATCCAGAATATCCGGGCGGGACACATTGAAAGTGGCGGCAGCACCATCGATATGCAAGTGGCCAGGATGGCCACCGGGGCCCCTCGTACACTCCCTCACAAACTCTATGAAATGTTGCTGGCCTTACGTCTTGAGGTCTCCTCTTCCAAAGAGGAGATCCTGGAACTGTATGCCGCCAATGCCCCTTTCGGGGGTAATATCGTTGGCCTGGAAACCGCTTCATGGCGTTATTTTGGCCGTCCGCCTCAGTACCTTACCTGGGCCGAATCGGCCCTTTTGGCGGTTTTACCCAACGCCCCCGGCCTGTTACATCCGGGCAAAAATCCCATCGGATTAAAGCATAAAAGAGACCGCCTCTTACAGAAACTCGAACAAAAAGGGAAGATGACGCCCCTCGATCTGGAGATGGCTCTTTCCGAACCACTCCCGGCGGGCCCTGGCCCCTTACCCGGGGTAGCTCCTCACTTGCTGGATCATTTTCTGAAAATACGCCCGGGCTCCTCTTCCCAAACCACCCTGGATGCCACCCTTCAATCACAAACCAACCAGGTAGTTCAACGCCACTCTAACAGGTTATCGGCAAACCATATAAACCATGCAGCGGCCCTGATTGCCAGCATTGAAACCGGAGAAGTACTGGCCTATGTGGGCAACAGCGCCCCCCAGGCCACCAAAGCGGGCCATGCCATTGATATGATCCGGGCGCCCAGAAGTTCGGGCAGCATACTAAAACCCTTTCTATATGCTGCAGCCCTCCAGGATGGGCTTATTCTTCCGGCATCTCTGCTTGCCGATGTGCCCACCCGCTACCACAACTACGCCCCTCAAAACTTTAATCGCCGCTACGATGGTGCGGTTCCGGCCAATGAGGCGCTCTCCCGATCGCTTAACATCCCCTTTGTGCGGTTGCTTCAGAGTTACGGTGGGGAACGCTTTTTAGAGTTATTGCAAAAGACAGGATTCACCTCCTTCCCTAATTACTATCAGCATTACGGCCTCAGCCTTATTCTGGGAGGTGGTGAAGTGTCGCTCATGGAACTGGCCGGCAATTATGCCGCCCTGGCAAGGGTTCTTAACCACTACACCCGCCAAAAAAGCCAATATTTTAAGCGCGATTTCCGCCCCCTGAACATCCTCCCCCAACCTGAAGAAGCAGAAGAAGGCACCAGCCATCCGCCTGTTTACTCCGCCGGATCCATCTGGAGTACCTTCGAAGCCTTATCGGGGGTGGTAAGGCCCCCGGAAGAAACCGGATGGGAACACTTTACCTCCAGCCGCCGGATAGCCTGGAAAACGGGCACAAGCTTCGGTTTTAAGGACGCCTGGAGCGTAGGGTTCAGCCGTGATTACGTGGTCGCTGTTTGGGTGGGTAACGCCTCCGGGGAAGGCCGGCCCGGATTGCTGGGGGGAACCTCCGCCGGCCCCCTGATGTTTGAACTCTTCGACCTCTTACCCAGGTTCCCCTGGTTCGAAAGCCCCCTCGACGACATGGAGAAAGTTCAGATATGCACCCCATCAGGATACAGAGCCGGCCCTAACTGCCCCCATCCTGAATCCAGGTTAATCCCACATACCATTAAACCTTCAGGCGTATGTCCCTTTCACCGACTGGTGCATCTAACCCCCGACCGACAATTTCAAACCCGGATGGAGTGCGAACCCTCAGGCAACCTGCTGACCTGCCCCTGGTTTGTATTGCCGCCTCTCATGGAGTGGTACTACCGACAAAGAAACCCCCATTACCTGCCTTTGCCGCCCGCCAAACCGGGGTGCCTAGAACAGACCGATATCCCCATGGACTTTATCTATCCCGGCAACCCATACACCACCATCCTCGTTCCGGTCGACCTCAACGGGAAAAGACAAAGAGTAGTATTCAGCGCCGTTCATCGCGACACACAAGCCACCTTGTTCTGGCACCTCGACGACCGCTACCTGGGCCAAACATCAGGCCCCCACGAAATGGAGGTTTTACCCTCCTCCGGAACGCATCTTTTGACCATCGTAGACAACAAAGGCAACCGTCTGACCCGAAACTTTAAGGTCCCGGACTTTACCCCCGGAAAAAGCCAGGACCCCTCCCCGTGAGCTGCCTTCCTCAGTTAGCAAGCCCTCGGCGAAAATCCGGCCCCTCCGGCTGACCCTGAAAATAAACGGTCC
This sequence comes from Marinilabiliaceae bacterium, assembly GCA_041583495.1. Classification (GTDB taxonomy): domain Bacteria; phylum Bacteroidota; class Bacteroidia; order Bacteroidales; family Marinilabiliaceae; genus JBFHFS01. The sequence continues at coordinate 20,955 of JBFHFS010000033.1, forward strand.
GTTTTTTGTTGTCTCGCTAAACCCTTTGTTACCGCAGATTATTACTAAATTTGTCTGTGCGTAACCGTTATAAGTTTTTAGGTTACTATATTTATGGCCATTTACAATTATTAATTATCAGATAATGAAGCAAAGAAGAGGATTTAAGTGGATTGGACTGGGTACCATACTGGCTGTCGGACTCATCGTGTCATTGAGCTTTGTAACAGCAGGAAACGAAGAGAAAAATTTCGGTATTGTAAAAAACCTGGATATTTTTTACTCCCTTTTTCGAGAACTCAACAGCTACTATGTTGATGAAACCAATCCGGAGAAGCTTATCGAAACGGGTATTGAATCCATGCTCAACTCACTCGACCCGTACACAACCTATATTCCGGAGTCGGACATGGCTGATTTTAATTTCATGACCACAGGCGAATATGCCGGAATTGGTGCGATCATAACCAAACGTGACGAGTATGTGGTAATATCCGAACCTTACAAAGGGTTTCCTGCCGAAGTTTCAGGGCTAAAGGCGGGGGACAAAATATTGTCTATCAACGGCCAGGAAATGAAAGGAAAGAGCACACAGGAAGTGAGCAACATGTTGAAAGGACCCGCCAACACCAAGCTGGAGTTGAAAATTGAACGTCCGGGGACAGACAAAACCCTCAACATCGATATCATTCGAAAAAACATCCAAATCAACCCGGTACCCTATTATGGAATGGTCGATTCGGAAACCGGCTTCATCATGCTTTCCAGCTTCACCCAGGATTGTTCCGTGGAAGTAGAAAAAGCACTTGAGGATTTAAAGAAAAACCAAAATGCCAAAAATTTAATACTCGATTTACGTGGTAATCCCGGGGGCCTTCTCGACGAAGCGGTGAAGGTGGCTAACCTGTTTCTTCCCCGTGGTAGCGAAGTGGTTAACACACGCGGAAAGATTAAACAATGGGATAAGGATTACCGTGCCCCGAAAACACCTGTCGACACCATCATCCCCCTGGCCGTTCTGATTAACCGGGGTTCCGCCTCGGCCTCCGAAATTGTTGCCGGAGCCATCCAGGATCACGACCGGGGAATCATCATCGGCAACCGCTCATTTGGAAAAGGACTGGTGCAAACCACCCGCAATCTGCCCTACAATGCAAAACTCAAGGTCACAACGGCCAAATACTACATCCCCAGCGGAAGATGTATCCAGGCCCTCGACTATTCACACCGAAACGAAGATGGCAGCGTAGGAACAGTTCCCGACTCACTGATCTCTGAATTTCAGACGTCCAAAGGACGAACCGTTTATGATGGTGGCGGAATCTCCCCCGACATTGTGGTTCCTTACCATACTTACAGCAACATGACCTTTGCCCTGGTGGCTCAACAAACCATCTTTGATTATGCAACGCAGTTTGTGATTGGACACTCCAACATTCCGGAACCCGGCCAATTTACCATTACCGATGCCTTCTATTCCGATTTTAAGAATTACGTAACAGCCCTGGAGGGTTTTAAATACCAATCCGAATCGATGGAGCAATTCGAAAAGCTGGAAGAGGCTGCCAAGGAAGAGGGCTATTTCGATACCGCCGGCGATGTTTTCACCCAGCTTAAGAAGACCCTGGAACTGGATGTTGCCCGCGATCTGGATAACTTCAGAGACGAGGTAGAAGTGCTTTTGGGAACCGAACTGGTAAAACGTTATTATTTCCAGGCAGGCGCCATCCAATTTAACCTTCAGGACGACGAGGTGTTAAAGATAGCCCAGGAAACCATTAACGACGGGCAAAAATATCATGGACTGCTCAATGGAACAGTCCTGAGCCATGCAGGAGACAAAAGGAAGAGATAGACCTTGGTTTGTCAATGGGCCTCCAGCCAGTTGCTTCCCTCGCCCATGTCCACCACGAGGGGGACCTTCAGGCTGGCGGCTCCCTCCATCTCTTTTTTTACAATGGCTTTAACGCTTTCCAGTTCTTCTTTAGGCACCTCGAAATTCAATTCGTCATGTACCTGAAGCACCATTTTGGCTTTTAAGCCTTGTTTTTCGAAGGCGCTAACCACCCCCACCATGGCCATCTTAATAATGTCGGCCGCCGCTCCCTGTATGGGGGCATTAATGGCGTTGCGTTCGGCAAGCCCCCGCACCACCCCGTTTCGGGAGTTAATATCGGGCAGATAACGTCTACGGCCAAACATGGTCTCCACATATCCTTTTTCGCGCGCCTGGCGCACCACAGCCTCCATGTATTTCTTTACCCCCGGAAAGTTTTCGAAATAGCCGTCAATAATGGCTTTGGATTCCGACCGCGGAATATTGAGCCGTTCGGAGAGACCAAAGGCAGAGATTCCATAAATAATACCAAAATTAGCCGTTTTTGCCTTACGCCTCATATCGCCGGTGACCTCTCCCAGAGGCACCCCAAAAATACGCGCGGCGGTGGCGGCATGAATATCTTCCCCATTTTTAAAGGCTTCCACCAGGTGGGGATCTTCACTCAGATGCGCCATTAAACGAAGCTCCACCTGCGAGTAGTCTGCACTTAAAAAGCGCTTGTCCGCATCACTCACCACAAAGGCCCTGCGCATTTCCCGTCCCTCCTCTTCCCGGATAGGAATATTTTGCAGATTGGGATTGGAACTGCTGAGTCTTCCGGTTACGACAACGGCCTGATTAAAACTGGTATGCAACCGGCCAGTATCTTTATTTATCAGTTTAGGTAAAGCCTCCACATAAGTGGAGACCAATTTTTTAAAGCCCCTATATTCGAGAATGGCATCAATGATGGGATGGCGATCGCGCAACTTCTGAAGAATCTCTTCATTGGTACTGTATTGACCCGACTTGGTCTTTTTCGCCTTTTCGTCGATCTTCAATTTTTCAAAGAGAATTTCGCCCACCTGTTTGGGACTGGACACATTAAACGACTCCCCGGCCATTTCGAGTATCTGACCCTCCAGAATTAAAATGCGCGCATTAAGGTCTTTGGCGAACTTTTTAAGAGCCGCCGTATCCAATGCCACCCCTTCGTACTCCATGTCGGCCAGGACCTTTAAAAGGGGCATCTCCACGGTGTTGAACAGCGATTCCACGCCGCCCTCTGCCAGCTCCTTTTCCAGGGGCTCTTTAAGCTGCAGTGTAACATCGGCATCCTCAGCCGCGTATTCAGTCACCGTTTGAACATCCACATCCCGCATATTTCCCTGCCCTTTACCCTTGGGTCCAATCAGATCCTCGATGGGCACAGGGGTATAATTGAGATACGTCTCGGCCAAAAAGTCCATGTTATGCTTCAACCCGGGTTGTACCAGATGATGGGCCACCATGGTGTCGAAAAAGGGCCCTTGTAACTCAAGGCCATTGCGCTTGAGAATCAAATAATCGAATTTGAGATTTTGACCCACCTTAACAATATGCCGGTCGGTGAGCACCCTTCGAAACCGGCTTACCAGCTCAACAGCTTTCTCTTTTTCCTTTGGAACAGGCACATAATAAGCTTCACCTTTAGCAAAACTAAAAGACAATCCCACCAGTTCATCCCGCAAAACGTCAAGCCCCGTTGTTTCGGTATCCAGACAAATGGTCTTCTGCACACTCAGGTCAGCGGTCAGCGAAGCCAGGGCTTGCTCCGAATCGACCAGATGATAGGCATGAGGCACCTCTTTGATGGTCTTATTGCTGGTACGCAGCGGAACACCTGCAGAGACCGAAGGGTCGTCGCCGAACAAAGAGCCCTGTCGGGGGCCTGATTCAACAGGAGCTGCTTCAGCCGGGCCAGCCAGTTTCTCCCACAACGTCTTGAACTCAAGCGTTTCGAAAACCGGCTGTAATTTTTGCAGATTAGGTGGCGAATAAATAAAATCCTTTTCCCCAAAATCGATAGGGACCTCGGTTGATATCGTCACCAGTTTACGCGAAAGTTCCACCTGCTCCTTAAAAGCTATGAGGTTCTCCTTTTGCTTACCCGAAAACTCGTCGATATGCTGATAAACATTTTCCACCGAACCGTACTTGCCAATGATCTCTTTGGCCCGTTTTTCGCCGATTCCCGGGCAGCCGGGGATATTATCGGCACTATCCCCCCACAAAGCCAGGATATCGATAACCTGACCGGGATTGTCCACCGAAAACCATTCGCAAACTTCAGGAATTCCTAATACTTCTATGTCGTTTCCACGCGATTTAGGTTTGTACATAAGGGTGTTCTCGTCCACCAGCTGAGCATAGTCCTTATCGGGAGTAACCATGTGCGTTTTAAACCCTTGTGCAGCTGCTTTTTTAACCAGTGTGCCAATAACATCGTCCGCCTCAAATCCTTTTACCTCTAGCATCTTAATATTAAGCGCCTCAAGAATTTGTTTAATATATGGAATGGCCTTTCTGATATCCTCAGGTGTTGATTCCCTATTGGCTTTATAAGGCTCAAACATCTCATTTCGAAAAGTGGGCCCTGAAGGGTCGAACACCACGGCGATATGAGAAGGTTTTTCCTTATTGAGCACCTCGAGAAGCGAGTTGGTGAAACCAAAAACAGCCGACGTATTCAGCCCGGTTGAGTTGATGCGGGGATTGCGGATAAATGCGTAATAGGCCCGATAGATTAGTGCATAAGCATCTAAAAGAAAGAGGCTTTTAGGTTGATCGTTACTCATGAAAAATATTTTTGTTGAGGTAAGATGTCAATAATCGGTGGGCCGCACGAGGAGATGAATTTTAGCTAGACAAATTTTTGGGCATTGTCACTGGCATACCACTCTGCAAAAGAATTCCCTGTTTCGTGGAGTTTCAGGCTGAAAAGCTGCACACTCCCGGGCAGTCGCTTCCCAATTCGACCGGCAAAGTCAATCAACATGTTTTCACAGGTAGGCTGATAGTCGGTGATGTGATAGCGGTCGCTCATTTGGGGCAACTGCAGAAGTTGCCCGGAAGGGGCATTGGAGCTCACCACAATGGAGTGATCCATAGGGGAAACCACTTCTTCCTTGACAATTTTCTTTAAATCACCAAAGTCCATCACCATCCCGAATTTAGGATCCTCTTTGTCGTTGTTGGGCTCCCCGATAACGGTTACCTGCAGGATGTAAGAGTGCCCGTGGATATTTTTACACAAGCCATCGTAATTCCACAGGGCATGAGCCATCTCAAAACGAAACTCCTTGGTAAGTCTGATTCTTGCCATCACAAAATTTTTCAAACAACATTCAAAAACGCCTTAGTCAACCGAACAACGGCTCACACACTCCACAATATTTTTAAGACTCTCGTGCTTTAAATAGTAGAATGTATTTTTTCCCTCCCGAAGAGAAGAAAGAACGCCCTTGTCCTTTAAAATTCCCAGATGATGAGAAGTGGTGGACTGCTCAATATTAAGCAGGGTGTGAATTTGGGTTACGGTGAGTTTTTTGCCGTCTTCGAGGTAACTCAAAATGGCAATCCGCATGGGATGAGCTATCGCCTTGAGCATCCCGGCAGCACGATCCAGTTGCTGTGAATCTAAATCTTTAATTTTCATCTGTTTAAATTTCACTATCGATATTTAAAATATAACTTGTTTTCCTTACTTGAAAATTCCTTTTTTCAGGGGTTGAAAAAACGTTTGCCCTAAGTTTAATGGGATATTTTCACCCTGATAGGCAAACAAAAGAAAGCCTGTAATTGAACACCCAACAAATATAATGAAGATAATGAAATTAACACATATGTTGGTGTTCTAATTATATAAATATTTAGATGGAATGAATAATAACCTTAAGTTTCCGCACATTTAGAAATCAAATTGCTATTTTTGGCATAAGTAAAAGAAAGCAGGACTCACGAGTCCCTCAGAATATCAATTTATTTAATGAATATCTCGTCCATAAAAAAAGGTCCTATTGAAGAGGAAATGAAGCGATTTGAGCCCTATTTCAGGGATCATTTCAATTCAGGCATTCCTCTTTTAAATACGGTGACGCACTACCTTCTGCGGCGCAAAGGCAAGCAAATGCGGCCTTCCCTGGTTTTTTTATCGGCGAAACTTAACGGGGGCGTAACGGAAAGGACCTACACCGCGGCGGGCCTCATCGAACTGCTGCATACGGCGACCCTGGTTCACGATGATGTGGTGGATGAGACTTATCAGCGGAGGGGATTTTTCTCGATCAATGCCCTCTGGCGGTCCAAGATAGCGGTATTGGTGGGCGACTACTTTCTGGCAATTGGCCTCATTAAGTCATTGGAAAGCAATCAAACAGGGGTTCTGAAAATTGTTTCGGAGGCGGTAAAGGAGATGAGTGAAGGGGAGCTTCTTCAACTCGAAAAATCCCGAAAACTTAACATTACCGAATCCGATTATTACGAAATAATCCGAAAAAAAACAGCCACCTTAATTGCCTCCTGTACCATGGCAGGGGCTTATTCGGCAGATGCCGATGAAGACACGATGGCCAAAATGAAAGATTTTGGAACCAACCTGGGGATGGCTTTTCAGATTAGAGATGATTTATTGGATTACGAACGATCCAACATTCTGGGAAAACCCACAGGCAACGATTTGAAGGAGAAAAAACTCACCCTTCCCCTCATCTATGTTCTGTCCAATGTTTCCTTGAAAGAGAAAAGGCGCATCCTCAGCACCATCAAACGTCATCACAAAAACGAAAAGAAACTGGTTCCCATTATCAACCTGGTAAAAACAAACGGGGGACTGGAATACACCCGGGAGAAAATGAACGACTACGGCAAAAAAGCCCTCGAAATACTGGATACCTTCGATGATTCTCCTTCCAAAGAAGCCTTACAGCAAATGGTTGCATTCGCTGTGGAAAGGAAAAAATAACCTTTATTTCTCCTTTACCAACGCCACGCCCCTCTCCATTCAGTTAAACCAGAACGATCTTTAAGGGGGGGATGTCCAGATCTTTTGTTCCACGTGAAAACCCGGTAGCCACCACATCACCTTTGGGCAATTCCTCAATTTCCAGTGCCGATAAAGCCGAGATAACGGCTGCCCCGGTGGGTGTGAACAACTCAACATCAAGAGGTCCGGCCTTTACCGGAATCCCATTGGCTTCGATCATTACCCGGGTAGCCGGCGCCGGTACCTGAAGGGTTCCATGTGAAAAAGTCACTGTTCCACCCCCCACACTAACCGGTGCCGTAAGACAAGCCGTGACCGGTGCGCCCAACTCCTGCAGCCCCATAACGGCCCCCATCACATCAATGAGGATGTCCTGAGCTTCGTGTAACCAGGCCTCAGGGGCCTCATGGGCTTCATGGCTATGGTGATGATGCCCTTCCCCACCATGTGCAGGATGGTGGTGATGGGTCTCCATTTCAAAATCGAAGGTTTGATGAGCGATCTTCTCCGCTTTAATTAAACTCCGAAGCATCATTACCCCAAAAGCGCGATACTGTTCTTGTATATGATAGTCGCTAAAGAGATGATCGAGCAGATGCAGTGCCCTGGACGAGGATAAATGCCCATGGTGATGCTCCACCTCTATCAACAGCCGGCTGCTGTTATCCCTGGTTATTACATGTTTAACAGAGGCCTCCCCCAACATTTTTGCGGCGCCTGTCATGGCACCAGTCACCCGTTCCGCATTGGCTCCCGCATCGATTAATGCAGCGGCAAACATGTCGCCGGCCATCCCTCCACGAGGGTCAATATAAAGTTTCATAAGCCATTAATTAACCAGTATCATGTTAACACTATTCACACAAAAAGAGTCTAATCCGTCAAAAAGACTATCGGGATTAGGCCTCCCCATAGCCCCCTTCTTAAGGTTTTATAGATTGAGAACTCCCTTTGGCAATCAACCCCGAGACCACGGCTGCCCGGATGCCTCCATCGATATTGACAACGGCCAGATTAGGCGCACAGGAAGCCAACATGGAGGTAAGAGCCGCCTCTTTGGCCCGGAACCCATAGCCCACCGATGTGGGCACCCCGATAACCGGCAAAGGCACCAGGGAAGCGACAAAAGGGGCCAGTGCCCCTTCCATCCCGGCGATAACAACCACCGCCGACACTTTTTTCTCTATTCCGGCCATCACCGCATCCAACACTCTTGTGGGATGGGCAATGCCCCGGTCTTCGTAGACCACCGGAGTAACGCCCAGTGCCTCGAGGGCCAAGGCACACTCCTGGGTGACCGCATGATCGGCGGCCCCCGCACTGATCACCAGTACATGCCCCTGTGGCTGTGGCAGGTCACCAATAGCCACCAGTAAAGGGGTATTCCTGACCTCATAATCGGCCGCAAACTGCCCAATGATGGCATCATTATGGGGACTTCGGGAAATCAATACCCGCCCATGCTTCTGCAACATAACACCTGCTATCTCCAACGATTGTTGCACGTTTTTATACTCCCCGTAGATGATCTCGGGAATATTGTTGCGCACCCCACGGTTTACATCGGCGATATAGTTGCGTGCGGTCTCCATCCAATCCAGTGAGAAGTGGCGCCGGGCATCATCCCGGGAGATCTCTCCACCGGCTATCTTATCAAAAAGCTCATCAAAAGTCATAATCCCAAAAGTTTATCGTAGGCATTTTTACGGGCTCCCTCAAGATCGAGGGTAACAAATGTGGCTATTTTTTTTCCTATTTCTACCACCTTTGCCCTAAATAAGGGATCTACCAATTGCAGAAAAGTCGATTGGGTCCGGCACTCAATACGCAAATGATCCTCATCATCCAGGCGACAACGCACATGATCGTCGCCGGTGACGGCCATAATTTGCTGCTCCATTTCCCGGATCACTTCAATTTTTTCATTGGAAATGGTCAGGTTGTATTTAAACCGGGTAGCCAGACAACTCTCCATCCGGGCAATGGCTTCATCCGCGCCCAGCTTCAAAGCTATTTGGCGGGTCTGATCGGCGGTGATGCCCAGGTCGGCCAGGGGAGAACGCACATTAGCCTCCCGGATAGCCTTCAGCCCGGGGCGGTAATTTCCCTGATCCGAGGAATTGGTCCCATCAAATACCGGCGCATCTTTCCGGCCCACGATGGGCCGAACAATCTGTCCCTTGCAATGGTAGCATCTGTCCACAGGATTACCGGCCACCACCCCGTCCGGGACCATCTTCATCACCTCCAACCGGTCACATCCCAAATTGGCCGCCTGTTGACGTATCTGAGCCTCCCGGGCACGGTTAAATCCATTGTCGATCCACACGGGCATCACCTCTACCCCTGCTGCCACAGCACATCCCAGCAGGGCACTGCTATCGAAGCCCCCCGAGAAGAGCAAATAAAACCGTGGCGTTTTCTTTAAATATTCTATCAGCTGCTCTTGCATCTTTTTTTCATTTGATTGTATGTACCGGAATCGCTTATGGCAACCGATTCATATTGTTTCCCGTTCCAACTTTCTGTGGGATTCACCGGGAAATCTCATCAGTCTGGTCGGCTAACTTAACTACTCCCACGCGATGGGTTCAAAGCCCTCCTCCACCCCAAAAAATGTTGAACAGAAGGCAATTTAATAAATTTTGAGGTAACCTCACTCTTTCCCGGCCCTCCTACCTAATAACCAAATCGGTCGGATTTGGTTGTCATCCCTATTTAAACAGACTATAAATTAAAGGCTTAGAATAGCAAAACTGGCCAAATTGCTTGCATATTGAGCCCGTTATCTATATTTTCCCATTTCCTATTTATGGGTAAAAAACAAGCTGTTATGAGGAGAAGAGAATTTATTGTAAAAAGTGCAGGCATTGGCCTTGCGGGGAGCCTTGTCCCTATGTTTGGGGGACTAAATGCAGTGGGTGTTACAGCCCCGGAGGGCGAATACGACCTGGCAGCCGTGCGAGGGGGAGAAGCCCCCGAGATGTTCGACAAGGCCATTGAAGCTTTAGGCGGAATGAAACGGTTTGTGAAACCGGGCCAGAAAGTACTGATCAAACCCAATATTGGCTGGGATGCCCCTCCCGAACGGGCGGCCAACACCAACCCACAACTTATCGGCCACATCGCAAAGAAATGCTTTGAAGAGGGGGCTTCGGAAGTGATGATTTTCGATCACACTTGCGACCAATGGGAACGCTGCTATCGCAACAGTGAAATAGAACGGTATGCCAAGGAGGCCGGAGCCAATCTTGGTCCCGGAAACAACGAATCCTTCTATAAGGAGGTGGCCATTCCGGGAGGAAAACGGCTCAAATCGACCAAGATCCATCAAATGGTACTGGATGCCGACGTCTTCATCAATGTGCCCGTTTTAAAACACCACAGCTCTACCAAGGTTTCGCTGGCCATGAAAAACCTGATGGGAGTGGTTTGGGATCGGGGATACTATCACGGAAACGACCTCAGCCAGTGTATTGCGGATTTCCTTACCTACCGCAAACCCGACCTCAACATTATAGACGGTTACAAGATGATGACCCGCAACGGTCCCCGTGGGGTATCCACATCGGATGTGGCCGACCTAAAGGCCCTGATTGCCGGAAGGGATATCGTGGCAGTGGATGCGGCCGCCACCCTGATGTTTGGTGACAAGCCCGAAGCCATCAATCACATTAAGATCGCTCACGAAATGGGCCTTGGCAACATGCAATTGGATCAATTATCGATCAGCAGAATAAAAATATAACCTAAACCGCGCCATGCCGTTCTATAACAATCTGAGGAAAAGCCGCATTGCCCTGGCATCAGTGGTGGTGCTCCTCACCCTGGCCCTGTTTGTGGATCTCTACGAATGGATTCCCACAGCCACTTTCGACACCCTGCTGTACCTTCAGTTTGTGCCCTCGGTTCTCCGTTTTTTTACCACCTTCACCCTGGTGGCCGCGGGGGGCTTTATTGTGGTACTGCTGTTAACGCTTCTCACCGGAAGGCTCTACTGTTCTACGCTTTGTCCGCTGGGAATCTTTCAGGACCTGGTAAATCGGGTGGCCCGGTGGCGCTCAAACAAACGCCGGTTTTTTAAATTTAAAAAGAGCCTGCCGGTTTGGCGATATACCTTCCTAACCACCATGGTTCTGGCACTGCTGATGGGCGCTGGCTGGCTGGTATCCTGGTTGGATCCGTACAGCCTGGCGGGCCGCTTTTTTTCCTATCTGCTCAAACCAGCGGTCATCGGAATTAATAATGTAAGTGCCCAACTGCTCAATAAGATGGATTGGTACGGCCTGCAATATCAAAACCTGCTCATGCCTTCGTTGCTGCCAGTTCTGATTACCATTGTAGTGATGGGCGCTATCGGGTACTTTGCCTGGAAACGTGGCCGCCTTTTCTGCAATACCATCTGCCCGGTAGGAACCCTTTTGGGCCTCTTTTCCAGATTCTCCCTGTTAAAGATCCGGTTCAACCCCGAAACCTGCACCCGCTGTGGCAAGTGCGCCGGGGTTTGCAAAAGCGAATGTATCGATATAAAAAATTACAGCGTTGATTCCTCCCGCTGCGTTACCTGCTTTAATTGTCTGTCCATCTGTCCGGAATCGGCACTTTCGATGACCGCATCAAAATCACGCTCACTCAAAATGAAGCCCACCGCAAAAAAGCCCCAGGTTAGCGACAACAACCGTCGCCAGTTTCTCTTTACTTCACTGGCCTTGCTGGCAGGAAGCAAACTGATGGCCAGCCCCAAAACCAAGACTACTTCAAATGGGAAAGAGCTCTTGATCAACAACAAAGAACATCCCGTTTGCCCCCCCGGTTCGGGGAGTCTGGAACGGTTTAACAATATTTGTACGGCCTGTTCTCTCTGTATCGCGGCCTGTCCAACACATGTGCTCCAACCTGCCCTCACCCAATACGGGCTGTCAGGGTTCATGCAGCCACACATGGACTATCTCACCAGCTTCTGCAACTTCGATTGCAACAAATGCGGGCAGGTATGCCCTACAGGAGCTATTTTGCCGCTAACCACAGAAGAGAAACATGTCACCCAAATGGGAAAGGCAGTCTTTGTGAGACAAAACTGCGTGGTTTTTACCGATGAAACAGACTGTGGAGCCTGCTCGGAACACTGCCCCACCAAGGCTGTGCACATGGTGCCTTATAAAGACGGTCTGGTGATTCCAGAGGTGGATCAGGACATCTGCATTGGTTGTGGAGCCTGCGAACATCCATGCCCGGTTGAAGCCCCCTATAAAGCCATCTTTGTGAATGGAAACCCCGTCCAACAAATAGCGAAAACACCCGAAAAAGGCGAAAAACAGATTATCGACGATACCGAAGATTTCCCGTTTTAAACAAGCTGCGCCTCCAACCCACTTGAGTCATTCCTATCTGAGTGTTGAGTATTGAGGAAGCGCTTATATTTAAACCAACCGAATCCTTCCACAGAACCACAATGCCACCCCTGCCTATTTCATAAGCTGGGGTGGCATTGTTTCACGGCGAACAATATTGTATATAATAAATGATGGCAGGGTTGCAGCCTTCCTCCTAAAAATGCTTAACCGCTTCCACGGTATCTAAGATATCTGTTAAAAGGTTATTGGCCAGCCGACTGGCACCAATTCGAAACCGCTGTGGTGTAATCCATTCATCCCCAAGAAGTTCTTTTACAATTTGATAATAAACCAGAGCTTCAGAAGAGGTGACGATGCCGCCTGCAGCCTTAATCCCCACCTTTCGGTTCCTGATTCGTTGAAACGCCCCAATGGCCTGAGCCATGACCCATACCGCCTCGGGAGTAGCGGCCGGGGACAATTTTCCGGTAGAGGTTTTGATAAAATCGGCCCCACCTTCCATGGCCAGCAAACTGGCCTTCCATATATTTTCGTCGGTTTTCAGCACACCGGTCTCCAGAATAACCTTCAGAGAATGGCTGCCCATCACCGCTTTTATAGCTTTTATCTCCTCCAAAACAAACTCGTGATTTCCCTCCAGAAATTCGCCTGCAGAGATCACGATATCGATCTCGTTTGCCCCCATTTCCAGGGCTTTTCGGGTTTCACGAACCTTCAGATCGAGAAAGGTTTGAGAAGACGGAAAACCAGCCGACACCACCGCCCTTTTAACGGGTAAATCTCTTAAGCGGGCTTTAAGTACAGAAGCGAACACGGGATAAACACAAACCGCGGCAACATTGGGAATTCCGGGAAAGGCCGCAGGAAAAGCAGCCACCTTATTGCAAAAGGTCTCCACCACCACCGTACTATCGGTGGTGTTCAGGGTGGTTAAATCGATAAAGGAAAATAGCTGCTTCAGAGCTTCTTCCTTACCCTCCGAAGGATCCCAAACAGGGGTCTGATAGGGTTTTAATAGGTTAAACTCGTTTTCGAATTCTTCAAAAAACTGTTCCATGATTATGTTTCTTTCAGTTTGGGATTGTCTTTATGTCGTTGCCCATCGCGGGCGCTCTTTTTCTCCATCGATCGTTTCAGCTCCCGGGTGAGATCCACGCCGGTTTGATTGGCCAGGCAAATAAGCACCCAGAGTACATCGGCCATCTCCTCACCCAGATCAAGGTTTTCTTCGGTTTTTTTGAACGATTGGTCCCCATATTGCCGGGCAATAATACGTGCCAATTCACCCACCTCTTCGGTGAGCAACACCATATTGGTTAACTCACTAAAATACCGGACCCCATATTGTTTGATCCAGGCATCTACCTTCTGTTGCGCTTCCTCCAGGGTCATCGCTGTAATGGATTTAAATTAAAAACTTCCCGGTAGAGTCTCCGGGCAAAACAGGCCCCTAACGCACGCCTCTATCCAATGGGCTTAAACAATCGCCCAAAAACGCCATTAGAAGGGCATTCTACCGCCTGTTTCTGGAATCGATGATAAAGGTCACCGGCCCATCGTTGATCAATTCTACAGCCATATCGGCGCCAAATTCACCGGTAGCCAACGGCCTACCCAAAAGTAGGCCAAATAAACGAATAAACGACCGATATAAAGGAATCGCGACCTCCGGTCTGGCAGCATCCACATAGGATGGCCTATTCCCTTTTTTTACCCTTGCATGCAAGGTAAACTGACTAACCACCAGGGCTTCTCCCTGAATATCCACCAGAGACCGGTTCATCACACCGGCCTGATCATCAAAAATTCTAAGATTGACGATTTTATTAACCAGCCACTCTACATCCTCTTCCCCATCGGCCTCTTCAATTCCCAGCAACACCACCATACCCTTGTCGATGGATCGTCGATCTGAATTTTCGATAGTGACGGCGGCTTGCCGCACACGTTGTATTACAACTTTCATTTCGAAATGTCTAAAATTTCCGGATTGAAGCAGGATGGCCGTCAACCCCAAAAAAAAGAATTAGTTTTGTATGAAGGCTAAAAATGGGAAATCTTTTGTCAAAAAAAAAGGGACCACTCTCCCTTAACAAAATAATTTCTCCGTTGCAGATTGCATCGACGCGGACAAAAAAGAGCCTCATTGAACAATTTTGATCCGTTTTTGTCTAAAAGAGGTCTTTTCTATTTTAATGAGAACTATCGTTTATTAATGTTTTATATCCCTGTTTTTTTGTCGTTTATAACAGTTTACTTAAAGTTTAAATAGAATGTTTAACGCCCTCAGAATCGTTTAATTTTTTCAACACTGCCCTATGACCGGAAATATTTTACTCATCATTAGCCAAAATCAAGACCCCTCCTTTAATCTGGCAGCTGAGGAACATTTGTTGCGCCACTTCAGTGAGAACATAATTTTTCTTTACATAAACACCCCTTCGGTCATCATTGGAAAACATCAAAACGCCCTTTCTGAAATAAATCTTCCCTTTTTGGAAAAAAACAACATACCCCTCTTCCGTCGTTTGTCTGGTGGAGGCACCGTTTACCATGATGAAGGCAACATAAATTTCTGTACCATTGAATCGGGAACACCCGGCAAACTGGTCGACTTTAAAAAAGCAACCACGCCCATTGTAGAAGCCTTAAAAGAACAAGGTGTGATGGCCAGGCATGGCAAACGAAATGATTTACTGGTGGGTTATAAAAAGATATCCGGAAATGCCTGCCATGTATTCAAAACGCGGGTGATGCACCATGGCACCCTTCTTCACAACTCCAACCTGAAGATGCTGACCCAGAGTTTAAAAGCAGACCCGCTAAAATTTAAGGACAAATCGGTAAAATCAGTCCGCAGCGAAGTGGTCAACATCTCGGAGGTGACTT
The DNA here is from genome assembly GCA_041583495.1 of Marinilabiliaceae bacterium. GTDB lineage: Bacteria > Bacteroidota > Bacteroidia > Bacteroidales > Marinilabiliaceae > JBFHFS01. Next base: position 36,019 of record JBFHFS010000033.1, read on the forward strand.
CTGAAAAAATACCTACCCTGGACTTTATGCAAAGCCTGGGTAAAAGCCTCGCACTTCAATTCCATACCCACCCCTACCTTTTCACCCCGGCAGATCTTACCGCCATCGGGCAACTTCAAACCAATAAATACCAAACCTGGGAATGGAATTATGGTTACAGCCCCACCTACGAATTTTCTAAACGCCACATGTCGGCTGGTCAACCCTACGCATCTAAATTAAGAGTTGAAAAAGGAATTGTTGTTTCCATAACCCTTTCGTCCGACACTCCAAACAAGAATTACCTGAGATTTCTGGAAGGAATAATTACCGGCTGCGCGCATAAAAAAGAGCAACTGAAGGGAAAGCTGTTAGCAGCATTAAAGGAAGAAAAGAATGAACATCCCACGGTGGAAGAAATTATGAATCTTCTTTTTTAGCCTTCACCGAGGCGAAAAAATCCATAATCCGACGGGCCCTGCCGGCACCCACCACTTCACTAAGTTGTTCGAATGAAGCCTTTTTTACACTGTCCACGGTGCCCAAAGTGGTTAACAATTTCTCCACACTATTGGCCCCAATTCCGGGAATATCTTCGAGCTGAGAATGAATAAAGGCCTTGCTCCGTTTATCGCGATGAAAGGTGATGCCAAAGCGGTGCGCCTCATTACGCAAATGCTGAATGACTTTTAAAGAGGGCGAATTTTTATCGAGATAGAGAGGCACAGGGTCGCCGGGATAAAATATTTCTTCCAGTCGTTTAGCGATCCCGATAACCGCTATCCTGTCCTGAAGATCCAATTCTCTCAACACTTTCATAGCAGAACCCAACTGTCCTTTACCCCCATCGATCACGATCAGTTGCGGCAGAGGACTGCCTTCCTCCACCAAACGGTGGTAACGGCGAAAAACAATCTCCTCCATGGAGGCATAATCATCGGGGCCCTCTACTGTTTTAATGTTATAGTGCCGGTAATCTTTCTTGGAGGGTTTGCCATTTTTAAAGACCACACACGCGGCAACGGCATGTGCTCCCTGTATGTTGGAGTTATCGAAACACTCAATATGCACGGGCATCTTTCCCAGTCTAAGATCTTTTTTCATCACCTCCATGATTCTGACTTCACGGGGCAGTTTGGTTTGGTTCGCCAATTGTTTCAGCTTTTCGAGCCTGAAATACTTCACATTTCGTTCAGAAAGCTCCAACAATTTTTTTTTATCCCCTATTTTGGGAACCAAAAACTGAACCCCCTTAAACTCAATATCGGGGTTAAAGGGCACAATTATTTCCGGAGAAGTGCTGTGAAACCGCTCCCGGATGTCGGCGATAGCCATGGGCAATAACACGTCGACGGGCTCATTAAGTTTCTTACGGTACTCGATGGTATGGGCCTGAATGATGGAACCATTGGCCACCTTTAAAAAATTTACAAAAGCATATTTCTCATCATCCACAATCGAAAAGACATCCACATTGTTAATTTTGGCGTTCACAATGGTCGATTTACTCTTAAATCCTTCCAGTATCGCTATCTTCTTCCGGATGTGTTCGGCTTCCTCGAACCGGTATTGAGAGGCCATCGATTGCATATTATCGCGCATATATTTCATTACCGAGGAGACATTACCTTTGAGAATACTCTTTATCTCATTGATGTATTCGGCGTATTCGTCTTCGGGTTGCAGACCCACACAGGGGCCTTTACAATTGCCGATATGGTACTCCAGACAAACCTTAAATTTTCCCTGGGAAATATTGTCGGCGGTGAGCGAAAGATGACAGGTGCGTAAAAGATAGAGTTGCCGAAACAGTTCGATAAGGGTTCTCACCATCACCACACTGGTATAGGGTCCAAAATATTCGCTACCGTCTTTGATAATTTGCCGTGTAGAAAAGACTCTGGGAAAAGGTTCATTCTTAACCACAATCCATGGAAAGGTCTTATCGTCCTTCAACAACACATTGTATCGGGGCTGATATTTCTTGATGAGATTATTCTCCAGCAGCAGAGCATCCTCTTCGGTGCTGACCACGATATGGCGGATATCATAAATTTTGCGGACCAGGATACGGGTTTTGGCATTCTCGGGCTCCTTGGTAAAATAGGAAGAGACTCTTCTTTTAAGATTCTTGGCTTTGCCAACATAGATGATCTTCTCCGATTCGTCCAGGTACTGATACACGCCCGGGCCTTCTGGGAGAACCTGAATGAGCTCCTTTAATTCTGCCAGCCGACTATTCTTTTTGGAGATCATAGCACTTACTCAAACAGCGAAACAAACGAGAAACGATCTACATCGAAAAGACCCTGATCGCCAATTTTAAGTTTAGGGATCACCAAAAGCGACATAAAAGAGAGGGTCATAAAGGGTGCCGATAGTTTTGTGCCCATTTCACGGGCCAGATTTTCCACCCGTGCATAAGCCCCTGCCACTTCCTCTCCCGACAAAGGACTCATCAATCCGGCCACGGGCAAAGACAACATTTGATGCTTTTCAGAATTAAGGGCCACCATGCCGCCGCCACTTTCCATAATGCGATTCACGGCCCGGGCGATGAATTCATCCGAGGTGCCCACGGCGACCACATTGTGACTATCGTGTGCCACCGAGGTTGCCAACGCGCCATTTGTCAAACCAAATCCACGAATATACCCCACCGAGGGAGGTCTGTTCCCGTACCGATCGACGACCACAATTTTGAGAAGGTCTCTTTTCGGATCCGCCTCCACCAAACGCCCATGAGAAAAGGAGGGCTCAAAGAGGAGCGCTTCGGTCACCAAATCCCCGTCAAAACATTGAATACCCCTCACCCTGGTTTTATCCACAGGCAGATTAACCTGCAAATCTTCGGGATACAAGGTGCGCTTTTCAAAGCGATTAATTACCCGATCCTGGCCCGATTCGAAGAGCACACCCTCCTCCTTCCCGTAAACCTGTTTCCCGTTGATGAAGGTTTTTTGAACTTCAAATGTTTTCAAATCGGAGACAACGATACAATCGGCAGCATCCCCTTCACGGAGCAACCCCACCGGAAGGTCATAATGCAAAACCGGATTAACCGAGGCCGAACGCAATAATTTAAAGAGATCAACCCCCTTCCCTATTCCTTTTCGGACAAGCCGGTCGATGTGTCCCTCCTTCAACAGTTCATCGGGATGAATATCATCCGTGCAAAGCATCAGCGATTCCGGATGTGAATTAAACAGAGGAATCAAAGCATCGAAATTCCGCGCAGCACTTCCTTCCCTTATTTGGATCTTCATGCCACACCCAATTTTATCGAGGGCTTCGGGCATTGAAAAACATTCATGATCGGTAGAGATCCCTGCCCCGGCATAAGCTTTAAGTCCCTCACCCATCAATCCGGGGGCATGCCCATCCACAGGCAATCCACGCAGAAGGGCCGCCTCAATTTTGCCCATAACCTCCTTGTCTCCATGAATCACCCCGGGAAAATTCATCATCTCACTTAAAAAAAGAACCCCGGTTTTGTCCAGAAGCTGCTCCACTTCCTTCACCCCAAGATGAGCCCCCGAGGACTCAAAGGCGGTGGCAGGCACACATGAAGGGGCTCCAAAAAAACATTTGACCGGCACCCTTCCCGCACTCTCTATCATATAATCCACCCCTTCGACTCCCAATACATTGGCAATCTCATGGGGATCGGTCACCACCCCAATTGTTCCACGTGGAACAATCAGCCTGGCAAATTGAGCGGGCGTGAGCATGGAACTTTCGATATGCACATGCGCATCGATAAATCCGGGCAAAATAAAATGGTCGTAGCTCCTGTCGTTTTTTTCGATCCGAACGATTTTGGAATCCTCGATCCAGATCTCACCCGGAAAAATAACCTCATTAAAAACGTCGACGATATTGCCTTCTAATTTTTCCATAGCGTTTAAAAAAATTGTTCCACGTGGAACATTAACGTCCCATCAAAACCAAAAGAACATTCACATCACTTGGCGAAACCCCACTGATCCTGGAAGCCTGTCCGATGGTTTCAGGATTGATCTGGGTTAACTTCTGACGACCCTCCGTGGAAATATTTGTGAGCGTAGAATAATCAAACTTATCTTTAATATATAAATGCTCCAGACGATTCACCTTTTCGGCCAACAACCGTTCGCGATTAATATATCCTTCATATTTAATGGAGATCTCTACCCCCTCCACAATCTCCTCCCTTCTTTCAGGAGGAATGGAATCAAACAACTCCTGAAGAGCCTGACTTTGGTTGAACAACTCCATCAAGCTGACCTGAGGCCGGGTGACCAAATCGCGTAATCTCACTTTTTGTTTAAGTGGCGCGCTGTTTTGAGATTCCAACCATTTGTTAATCTCCTCCGGAGAGATACTATTATTCTGCAAAAAACTCATAATAATATCCCGCCATTTCAACTTCTCTTCCAACAAACCCATTCTAAAATCATCGACCAGTCCTACGGCTTTACCTTTTGGGGTTAACCGAATATCGGCATCATCCTGCCGCAACAAAATCCGATACTCGGCCCTGGAGGTGAACATCCGGTAGGGTTCGTCCACACCCTTAATCACCAAATCATCGATCAATACACCAATATAGGCCTCATCCCGATTGAGGACAAAAGTGCCCTTGGAATCCAAACTGAGCGCGGAATTAATCCCGGCCATCAGTCCCTGGGCGGCGGCTTCCTCATAACCGGTGGTTCCGTTTATCTGACCGGCAAAATAAAGACCCGGTACAAGTTTGGTTTCGAGGGTATGATACAGCTGGGTTGGATCGAAAAAATCGTACTCGATGGCATAACCCGGCCTGAAAATAAAAGCCTCTTCCAATCCGGGAACCTGACGCAAGGCAGCCAACTGGGTATCGATAGGCAATGAACTGCTGAAACCATTTAAATAGTATTCGATGGTATCCTCCCCCTCGGGTTCCAAATATAACTGATGACTGTCTTTCGTATGAAAAGTCACCACCTTGGTTTCGATACTTGGACAGTAACGAGGACCGATACTTTGGATGGTACCATCGTACATAGGACTCTCTTCGAGACTTCCAATAATGGTGTTGTGAACAGAAAGATTGGTATAGGTAATAAAACAACTCCGTTGCTTCAATTTCTGATTTGTCCCGGGTAAAAAGGAAAACTTATAATACCCGGTATCACCGGCCTGTTCCGACAGACGGGAAAAATCTATGGTTCGGCCATCAATTCGAACGGGGGTACCGGTTTTCATCCTGTCGGTACGGAAACCGGCATCAAAAAATTTCTGCGTCAATCCTTTGGAGGAGGATTCGGAAATACGCCCCCCCTCCATTTGCACTTTCCCGATATGCATTAACCCGTTCAAAAAGGTCCCTGCAGTTAGAATAACACGTTTGGCAGAAAATACAACCTGCTGGGCCGTCTTCACTTTAAAGTCGCCAGGGGTAGAAAAATCAATATCTAAAACGGTGCCTTGCCAAAAATAAAGGTTATCAGTCTGCTCCAGCAATTTTCTCCAATGACCGGAAAAAACCATTCGGTCACATTGCGACCTGGGGCTCCACATGGCAGGCCCCTTGGATCGGTTAAGCATTCTAAACTGAATGGAAGCCGCGTCGGTAACCCGGCCCATATACCCGCCCAAAGCATCTATCTCTCTGACAATCTGCCCTTTAGCTATACCACCCACTGCCGGATTACAGCTCATTTGAGCCAGTTTATTCAAATCCATACTAATTAAAAGAGTTTTAGCCCCCAAATTAGCCGCTGCAGCACTTGCTTCACAACCAGCATGTCCCCCACCTATTACGATAACATCAAAATCAAAAACCATAATACCCTTCAATAATTGAAAGCGAAATATTAATTGTTAGAACTAAACCACACGAAAAGTCCTTTAAAAAAACTACCTGTTTCGTACCGGATTTTGTTTCCTCCCAGGCAAAATACAGGCAAAAAAGGTATCTCAGTTGCCGTTAAACTATAACCCGGGCCCACCGTCTGTTTGCAACTTGTTTCAACCCCAAACGCCCTAAAAAAAAGATCTGGAAATAATCAGGTGGAACGCGCCCCCCGCGAAAACCAGTACCGGCAACGATCCAGATGATTCGGGATTCTCAAACAACTTATCCTGTATAATCGGAAAGAAAATCATTAAGGTGCCGAGTCCCCTCAAACCGGATTTGGGGTGACCATTGAAAAACATATTACAGACAGATGGAACGAGTTCCGACAAATCGGAACGGGTTACATTTTCGTCCCTGGAAAACAAACCATTTTAATGAGATGAAAAACGACCACATTGTACACAGCTTAATATCCTGCAAAAATAACAGGATTATCTGAATTTTGTTTCATAAATGGCCAGCATCGAATTTTCAGCCTTGGTCATAAGCTCCTGCTCCTTTTCATTGGTATCATCATACTTAAGAAGATGTAATACCCCGTGGACCAAAACTCTTAGCAATTCATTTTCGAAAGAAACCCCATAATCTTCAGCGTTGGAGCGTACCGTGTCGATACTGATCAATATGTCGCCGGCAATAAGACGAGAGGTACAATAATTAAAAGTAATAACATCGGTAAAATAGTGATGATCTAAATACTGAGCATTTACTTTTAAAATATAATCGTCGGAACAGAAGATAAAATGAATATCACCTACCTTAAACCCTTGACTTTGAACCACATGGGTCAACCACAAACGGATATTGCTTTGATGGGCAGGTAAAAAGGAAGTATCCTGTGAAGAAAAAATAACGGGCACTCTAATTTTTTAAGTTAAATTGCAATTTAACCTGGTTCCCGGTCTCGTTAAACTCTACCTTGTCGGCCAGGTGGTTCATGAGAAAAATCCCGCGTCCATGCGTTTTTTCAAGGTTTTCCGGTTTGGTGGGATCGGGAAGATTATGGTAGTCGAACCCCGGCCCAAGATCGGAAATAGCAAATTCAATTATTTCATTGGTGATGTAATATTCTACAATAACATCTTTATCTTTTTCAAGCTTATTACCATGAACAATGGCATTGTTAACTCCTTCAACAACGGCCAGCAACAACTTCCCGTAGATATCTGAGTGCAGCTGATATTGCGCAGAAATATCGTCAATTAATCGTTCGATCAGATTAATATTTTTTACCTCAGATTTTAGAACCATTTTATTCACTATCCTCATTTTTATAAAGCAGGATTAAACTAAATCTCTTATTTATACTGCCTAAAAAAGAAATGGTTTCTAAAATGTCACATTTTTTTGAATTAATGTTTCATCCACTGCTCAGGATCCAACTTACGGTTCTCTTCCCAAATTTCGAAATGCAGAACATTCTGCATATCCCCCGATTCCTGTGAAATACGTCCCACAACCTGTCCGGCATCTATCAAATCGCCTTTAGAGACCGATACAGAGACCAGATTGGCATAAACGGTAAGGAACTTGCCATGACGCACGATAACGGCCTTATTAAGCCCCGGAATGCCAACTATGGTGGATACAACTCCACTATGAACGCAAAAAACATCTACCCGGTTAGAGGCCTGGATATCGACCCCATTATTATTTATGGTGACCTTGCTCAAAACAGGATGCGCATGCTTTCCAAATGAATTAATAACCACCCCTTTTTGAATAGGCCATATAAGTTGACCCATCCGCTCGGCAAAATCAGCAGATTCCACAGCGTCTACACTTTTGTTTTTATCGGCCGCGATGAGATCCATAATTTTTTGGTCCAGTTCACGCGCGATAGCTTCCTTTTCTTTCAATGTGCGTTGAAGCCACTGCTCTTCTTTTTGAAGTTTGGTTACCACATTATTTTTTCGTGAACGGCTATTTTGAAGGGTCGCTATTTCCTTCTCGATATTGTCGAGAACGGCTTGTTTTTCGTTTTTTTGAAGTTTAATTTGACTGACCAGGCCTCTAACTTTATTTTGGGATTCGATAAGAATCTCCCCCTGCTTTTGCCGGTAACGACTGTATTCTTTAAAAAGCCTGTACCTTAAGTATGCTTCCCTGAAATGATCGGCACTGAAGAGAAACATCAATTCATTGAGTTCACCTTTTCGCCGGTAAGAATCCTGAATAAGCCTGCTGTATTCCTTTTTAATGCGCTCAATATCCTTTTCCAGATCGTTAACCAGCATCTGATTCACTTCAATTTGGTTGTCGAGCTGATCTATTTCAGTCTGATAACTGCTCAACAATCCCTCCCGGGCCGAGATTTCCCGCTTCATCAATTGAAGTTGCCGTAAATTATCTTCTTTAGAGGCTTTCTTTTCCTGAATAAGCTTGGTTGTATTGGCAATTTCCTCCAAAAGGGATTCCCGTTTACCTTGCAGGCTCTCTACAGACTGGGCAGATAAACAAGGTAAAACAGAAAAAAACAGAAAAAGAAACCAACTACCTGTATACAGTCTCATATTTATCGGGAACTTTAAATGAAATTCGACTATCCCCATCGAAATCGACCTCACCAAATTTAATAGAAACTTTAAAACTCTTATCGTTTTTGCTACCGGTTACGGCAATTTTTTGTGGGAAAACAGCTTTTTTATTCCCATATTCCTCAAAACCGGAATAATCAATATTTACATTTAACCCGGCCCCGATATCAGAAATCTTATTTCCATTGATCCTAAAAATACCGGGATCGATAGAAATCTGGTGTAAAACCAGTTCATGCGTACCATGGTTGTAGATGCGCTGCAACTTACGGTGATTCACCGAAGAAAGAAGATAGGATGAATGGTCCACTCCCACATCATAATTGTGAATGGCTTTGTCAGATTCTGCAGGGTAATTAAACAAACGGTTGGTTAAAATATTCTGAATGAGGTCAAAATCCAGTTGAACTAAAAATCTACTGTTAAGCGTTTCATAACCTGATAAAGTCACCTCCTTATTTAACCGGTCCAGAACTTTAAAACCACCAGGTTCGAGTAAAACTCTATACAACTCGATACCCATGGCCGGTAAAATACTCACAACAACAGAACTATCCTTAATAAGAAAAACATTGGCTTTAAAGGAGAGATTCTGATTATCATCTTCAATATTAATGACCACTCTTTTAAAAAAAACACTGGCAAAATCAAAATCAGTATCTTCTAAATTCCGAATGATCTCTTTACCGGTAAGACGCGGCAAAATAGCCACAGTAGAAACCTTTTCTTTGGTTCTACAGCTTGAAAAAAAAACCAACACAACCCCAATTACCCAAACAATCCTACTTCTCCCCATCTATGAACCTTTTTTCCTCTATTTTTTTGAGCAATACATCCGAGTGATCCTCTTTTTCGAGCGCTTTTCCCCACACTTTAAGGGCCTCATTCACGTCGCCGGTCATAAACAAAATGTCTCCATAATGTTCCAAAATCACACCGCTTACTTCTCCTTCTTCATCAATGGCCCTTTCAATAATAAACTTAGCCTCCAGATACCTCCCTCTTTTAAAAAGAACCCAGGCATAGGTATCCAAATAGGTTGGATTGCCCGGATCGAGCTCAACAGTTTTAGCACTCATCCGTTCGGCCTCCTCCAGCCGCTCTCCCCTTAATGACAAATAATAACTGTAATTATTCAACACAATAAGGTTATTTTCATCGATAGCCAATGCCTGTTCATAATGGGAGAAACTGTTTTCCGTATCCCCAAAAGAATGATATATATCCCCGATATAGGCATGAAACTGTACGGCAAGTCCATTATTATCTCCAACAAATTCAAGCCCGTTATTAAAAGCTGATAAAGCTTCCTCCAACTTTTGTTGCTGATAAAGTGAAACCCCTTCGAATAGATGAAAGATAGGATTTTCAGGGAAAAAAGTTAACGCCTCACGGCTTTTCTCGAGCATCTCCACACTATCCACCACACCCGACAAAAGAAAAAGATAGTCTTGCCATACCTCACTCTGTTGAGCATCCAACTCCAATGCTTTGGCAAAATAATCGGCTGCCCGCGCTTTATCATTTTGGGCAACCAAAAAATTACCATAGCCAACATAACCCTTTGGCTCAAAAGGATGTGTGGCTATTAATACTGAAAAACTCTTATCTAACGCGGCACTATCCAAAGGATTATTCGCGTCGTTCATGCCCATTAAAAATGGAACAAATCGTTGGAATTTATCATCAAATTCAATATTTCCCGACCCGAACGCCTTAAAAATCATTTGTTTAAATTGCTCTTTATCCTTTTTCTGAAGATAATAATTAGCCAGGGAAAAGAAGACACGACCGTTTTCCGGATCCACCTTTTGAACTTCCTCATACTCGTTAAAGGCTTTTTCAAGATTACCTCTTTCCAGATAAAAGTCTCCGATATAAAGGTGATAGTCGCTATTGCCGGGATATTTCTTAACCAGGTTGCTAAGCACTTTTTCGGCTGCTTTAAAATCTTCACTTTTCAAATAAACCTGATACATCTCCAGTACAAGACCCTCGTTGAATCCCATGATACTTTCGAGCCGCTTCAGATTTTCGATAGCCTCATCATAATAACCATTTTCGATCTGTAACTGGGTCACAAAATAGATTTCTTCAGGCCCGGCAGCAGGTTTATTCAATAGTTTGGAGGCCACCTCAACCGCTTTATCGCCATTTTTATTGTTCTGATAAACCCGTGCCAGCATCTCAATGTAGAAACTGTTATAGGGAGACAATTCCACCGCCCTCTCCAGAAGTTTTTCTGCATCTTCATATTTGCCCGAAGAAAGCAAAAAGCGGGAAAGCTCATAGTTACACACGGCACAACAGGTATCAATAGCCAGGGCCTCAGAATAATACATGAAGCTTTTTTGAGGATCACCAATAGCCTTATACCGATTACCTTCGTAGAAAAAATAATCAAACTTACGCTGATCATCCTCCGACAACTTAACTCCCTGACATTTCGATTCTTCCTGGTTATCTAACACCACCTTATTCTTCAAATTGCCCTTTACAACACCACACGAAACAAAAAGCAAACTAAAGAACAGAAGCGACCACTCAAATGAATACTTCATAAACACATTTTAATCCTCAGATTATTAAATACCGGTGTGACCAAATCCGCCTGCCCCTCTTGCCGTAACTTTCAGATCTTCTACACCTTCCCACTCGAAAATTTCGTGCTGGTGAACCACCATCTGACAAATCCGATCCCCATTGTTAATTTCAAATGGTTCACTGGAAAGGTTTACAAGAATGACTTTTATCTCACCACGATAATCCGAATCGATGGTACCAGGTGAATTCAACACGGTGATCCCACTTTTTATAGCCAACCCGCTCCGCGGTCTGATTTGGGCTTCATAACCATGCGGTAACTCAATAAACAGGCCCGTAGGCACTAAAACCCGCTCCAGTGGCTTCATAGTTATGGTTTCCGATAGAGAAGCCCGCAAATCAACACCCGCCGAACCAATAGTGGCAAAGGCAGGATTAGCATTAGAACTTTTATTAACCAGCTTAATTTTAATCATCAAAACTCTTATTCAAACGATTTAAAACAAAAAACGAACCAATAAAGACAGCAAATATAAAACCTTTAAAAATAGTGGAAAAGAAAAGATTATCAATCACTACCGATTTATCCACAAAATAGACGACTAATGCCAACAAAAAGAAGATGAAAGAACGACCCACCCGGTAAGAAACGGGATAAAATTTTTGTCCAAACCACCACGATAAAACCATCATAACAAAATAGCCGGACACAAGCGAAACCGCTGCCCCGTTAATGCCCATTATTGGAATAAGAATAAAATTAAGTCCAACGGTTATGCCCGTTCCTATAAATCCAAACAAGGCTCCAAACCAGGTTTTATCGGTAAGTTTATACCACAACGACAAATTAAAATAGATACCATAGAAAAACTGACCCAGCAAAATCAAGGGTATAATACTATTACCCTCAAGATATTCGGCTGTCAACACAACATTAATCGCATCGATAAACAGGGTGACACCCAGAAAGATTATCAGTCCGAAAAACACAAAATAATCCATGATTCGAACATAAGTATTCTTGCCTTTATCCTGCGATTTAAAGAAAAAGGGTTCGAAAGCGAACCGGAAGGACTGAGTGAACAAACTCATCAACACCCCTATTTTAAAATTGGCTCCATAAACAGCCAACTTCTCAAATCCATTTGAATCGAGCAAAACGGGCAAAATAATCTTATCAATGTTCTGGGTGACCATACCTGTGATTCCAACCAACAAAACCGGAAAGGAATAGAGCAAAACAGGTTTAATAATCGAACGACTCAAATGGCCTTTTAACCTAAAAAAATCAGCCACAAAAAAGAAAAAGGTAAGAACACTGCTGAGGCCGTTGCTCAAAAACACATAAAAAACGCCGTCAAAACGATTATACATTTCTATTATGCCACTCGAAAGCCAATGATTTTTAATACCATAAGGGATTAAAAGCAAAAAAATAACATTGAAAAAGATATTAAAACCAATATTGGCCAACTTAATGACACCAAAACGAATGGGCCTGTTATCGAGTCGTAAACGGGCAAATGGAAGGGCTAAAAAGGCATCAAAACTTACTATGACAAACAAAAGTAAAATGGAAAGGGAATGATTGCCGCTATAGAAAAAATTACTCAGTGGAATGTACGATGCCATTCCCAACAGCAAAAATGAACCACTGGTGATAAAAAGAGTGAATAACAGCGTTTTATAAACTGAATCTTGATCCTTTGTTTTTCCCGAGAACCTAAAAAAACCGGTTTCCAATCCATAAGTCAACACCACCAGCAATACCGAAAGGATAGCATAAAAATTGATCACTACGCCGAATTCGTAGGTGGTGAGAGTACGAATATAAAAGGGCATTAATAACCAGTTGAGTAACCGTCCCACCATGGTAGAAGCGCCATAAATAACGGTTTCTCCGGCGAGTTTCTTTAAAGTTTGAGCCATTTATCAAAGAATCAATCGAATAACGAACGTTGCGAAGTATTTGCTTCCCGTCCAAAATACCGGAAAGCCAAAGGGGTTACCACCCGACCCCTGGGGGTTCTTTTAAGAAAGCCCTCCATAATCAAAAAAGGTTCATATACCTCTTCTATGGTTCCCGAATCTTCGCCAATAGCAGTAGCGATAGTAGTTAAACCTACCGGGCCCCCTTCGAACTTATCCAAGATGGTTAATAAAATTTTATGGTCCATTTGATCCAAACCATACTGGTCGATGTTTAATGCTTTCAGAGCCACCCTGGTAATATCCATATCAATTTCGCCATTGCCTTTAACCAGGGCAAAGTCGCGTACCCTGCGCAACAAAGCATTGGCAATACGGGGGGTTCCACGGCTCCTCCGGGATATTTCCTGAGCGGCATCCGGCAGGATAGCCACTTTTAAGATACGCGCCGACCGTTCCACAATGCCCTTTAATACCTCCACATCATAATACTCAAGATGACAATTAATGCCAAATCGGGCTCTTAAAGGACTTGTTAACAACCCACTACGAGTAGTAGCCCCGATGAGAGTAAAAGGATTCAATTCTATTTGAATACTCTTTGCCCCGGGCCCTTTATCAATTAAAATGTCGATACGGTAATCCTCCATTGCCGAATACAAATACTCTTCAACAACGGAGCTAAGCCTGTGAATTTCGTCTATAAAGAGAACATCATTAGGTTCCAGAGAAGTCAGAATACCAGCTAAATCCCCGGGTTTGTCCAACACCGGACCGCTGGTCAATTTAAAACCCACACCCAACTCCTGTGAAATGATATTCGATAAAGTAGTTTTTCCAAGTCCCGGAGGTCCATGCAATAACACATGATCCAACGCTTCCTGCCGCATAAGAGCAGCCTGAACAAATATCCTCAGGTTATCGACCACTTTAACCTGACCTTTAAAGTCGACAAAGGAGAGAGGTCTTAGCTTTTGCTCAATATCCTCTTCCCTGACCGTATCCTCACCACCAGCACTTCTAATGTCAAAATCCATCACCAATAAGCATTAAGCAGGTGAATTTAAAATTCCCCGCTCATTAATAATATCCAAAAACCGATCTGCATCAAACGGTTTAGTTAAAAAATCATTCATACCCAGTCCCAGACATTTTTCCCTTTCAGTATCGTAAACACTGGCTGTAAGCCCCACAATAAAGGCTTTATCGGCTTTCCCCTCTTCCAACAGGCGAATTTGCCTGGTAGCTTCATAACCATCCATCACAGGCATCATCAAATCCATCAAAATAACATCATACTTACCTTTTTTAAAATACTCCAGAGCCTCCAATCCATTATTAGCCGTATCAATGTTACATCTGTATTTTTTCAAACTCAAAAAAATAAGTTTCTGATTCAACTCATTATCTTCTACCAAAAGAATGGAAATATTTGTCATAAAAAAGTGATTCCAGCTTTCAAATTAAACAAAATTGGGTCAATAACCGAACCTGGTAATTCTCTAAATATTCATCAAATTGTACAATGTAAAAATACCTCAGGAATGGTTAAAAACCTGGCTTATATGACCTGAAATTACAGGCTTCTTCACCCTATTTAAGCATTCTGCAAACGCCAGATCCCGGTTAAAAAATACCCTGTAATACACCATCAACAAATTTTGAATCAATATTTTACAAATACAGGCTTTTAAAAAAAACGTGACCATATATTTTTTAAAGATATAAAAAATTGGATGCCCATAAAGGTAAACGAATCAAAATAAATATTTACAACCCTCAGGTGGGCACTATACTTGAGAAAAGAGCAAAACAAAAAAAAATGAACGTTTAAAATTATTTAAGGTGGAAGAAAGAAACCTACATAAAAAAAGCCCGCCATTGAATGGCGGGCCATGCCATGAATTCTAAAAAAATACTATTTTGACAACAACTCCTTCGACAATTCAAACATCCTCTCGATGGGTTTGAGAGCCTTCAAGCGCACCTCTTCCTCAACAATAACCTCAGGAAATCCATATTTCAAAGTCAGATAAACTTTTTGTAAGCTGTTCAGCTTCATGAATTCACAATCGTTACAAGCACAGGTAGAATCGTTGGGTGGAGCCGGAATAAATAACTTATCCTTCGAAGCTTTTTGCATCTGATGCAGGATGCCCGATTCGGTAGCCACAATAAACTTTTTCCCGGGAGAATTAGTCGAATATTTTAATAAGGCTGCCGTACTTCCAATAAAATCAGCTACCATTAACACAGGCTTTTTACATTCAGGATGGGCCAATACTTCAGCCTCGGGATGCAGCTTTTTAATCTCCAAAATCTTTTCCACCGAAAATTTTTCATGTACATGACAAGCACCATCCCATATCACCATCTGACGACCGGAAACACTTTGCAGATAATTTCCAAGATTTCTGTCCGGCCCGAAAATAATCTTTTGATCAGCCGGCAAGCTGTTAATAATGGAAACGGCATTGGTGGAGGTGACCACAATATCGGAAAGAGCTTTAACCTTAGCGGTGGTGTTTACATAGGTCACCACCAGATGGCCGGGATGCTGCTTAATAAAAGCCTCAAAAGCATCCTCGGGACAGCTGTCAGCAAGTGAACATCCTGCATTCAAATCGGGTACTAAGACGGTTTTCCCGGGGGACAGGATTTTAGCCGTTTCGCCCATAAAAAGGACACCGGCCAGGAGGATAACATCTGCATCCGTTTGGGTGGCTTCCCAGGCAAGAGCCAGGCTATCGCCCACAAAATCAGCAATATCCTGTATTGCATTTTCCTGGTAATAGTGTGCCATAACCAAGGCATTCTTCTCTTTTTTCAACGATTTAATAGCTTCTACTAAATCAAGTCCTGCAGGAACTTTTTCATCCACAAAACCTTTTATCAACCATCTACTATTAATATTCATATATAATAGATTAAAATGTAATGTTATTTGTAACCTGTTAATAGTGTTTAAAACATTTCGAAAAACTTATAGGAAATGTTACTTCTTAAATTTTGGCTGGGAGTTATCAACGGGTTGTGATAAGGTCAATGCCATAATTATTAGAGCTTAGCTGTAGCTTTTCAACAGCTGTTAAGAGTGGACAAATTTAAAAAATAATTAGGAGCAGTCGTTGATTTCTTCTCTCATAATTGTGAAAAACTACATTAAAATTAATGCTAACTAAATTTGAAAAATCTGATTAAAGCGTTCTTTTAAAAATTTATGGCAGACTATCAAACCTTCTTTTAAAAAGAAATGAGTTAATAATCCACCGGTTTTCAACAAGTTTTAAAAAGAGGAATTAAGGAGTGTTGACTCTGATATAATTGCTATATTTGAAAAAAAAATGCTGTTTAAAACGATAGGTATTGCATGTGATCATGCGGGTTACACTTTAAAAACGTTTTTAAAGGGTGAATTGTTGAAAAAGGGGTTGAAAGTAGTGGATTTTGGGGCCTCCTCGGATGAGAGTTCCGATTATCCGGATTATGCTCATCCCCTGGCCGAGGCCGTTGAAAAGAGAGAGTGTGAGGTAGGCATTTCTATTTGCGGAAGTGGTAATGGTATTAATATGACCGTCAACAAACATCAGGGCATTCGATCGGCTCTGTGTTGGAATGCCGAAATCTCCTATTTGGCCCGGTGGCATAATGATGCCAATATATGTGCCCTTCCCAGTAGGTTTGTGAAACAACGGGAGGCACTCGAAATAGTGGAAACCTTTTTAACCACCGGTTTTGAGGGGGGCAGGCATCTGCGACGTATAGACAAAATTCCTTGCAAAGGATAAAAAAATGGCAGGTACAGTAGCAAAAAAGTTTTTAGAAGATTCGATGAGGGTAGCCTTTGATTATAAACATCGGGCTACCATTCGTTTCAATATATCTAAATACGATAAAGCGGTAAAAAAAGGAGATAAGCGTTATGCCAATTTGCAATTGGCACGTGAAAAGGCGGCTATTTTAAAGCGTAATGTCTTAAAAAAACTGCCGGATTATCTCGAAACCTTCGAAAAAGCGGCTATCGCCAATGGTTGTGAGGTTTTATGGGCGGGGAATGACCAGGAGGCCGTTGCGTTAATCAAGAAAATTGTCGCCGAATCCGGGGCTACCCGATTGGTGAAGAGTAAATCAATGACCACCGAAGAGGTCGATATCAATCATCATCTGGCTGAAATGGGGGTCGATTCCATAGAAACGGATTTGGGTGAATTCATCGTACAGGTGGCCGGAGAAAAGCCTTATCATATTGTCACCCCCGCGATGCATAAATCCAAACGGGATATTGCGGCGCTCTTCCACGAAAAATTTAATACCTCTCTTTCCTCAACACCGGAGGAGATGACTCTTTACGTTCGAAAAAAGCTCAGAGAAGCATTCAAATCTTCAACGGTAGGAATTACGGGGGCCAATTTTCTGCTGGCGCGAGAGGGTGGCATTGCCCTTACCGAGAATGAAGGAAATGGCTTTTTAACCTTTTCCTTTCCAAAGGTCCATATAGTTTTAGCAGGTATTGAAAAGGTGTTGCCTTCGATTAAGGACCTGGATTTGATGTGGCCACTGTTGGCTGCTCATGGTACCGGACAAAAGGTAACGGTATACAATTCGGTGGTCTTTGGGCCCCGCCGTAATAACGAACTGGATGGCCCTGATCGTATGGTGGTTATATTGCTCGATAATGGCAGAACCAACCTTTTTGAAGCCCCCGACCAATCGGAAGCACTGGCCTGCATTCGTTGTGGAGCCTGTTTAAACGCTTGTCCAATCTATAAAAACGTGGGGGGATATACCTATAACTCAGTTTATAGCGGACCCATCGGCGCCGTCATTACCCCCCATCTAAAAGATTTTAAAGAGTACCACCATTTAAGTTTTGCAAGTAGTTTATGTGGTAAGTGCGCGGAGGTGTGTCCGGTTAAAATTCCGTTGCCCGATCTTCTTTTGAAAAACCGGAGGGATGCCATTTATAAGGGATTTAGACCGGGTTATGAATCTATTATTACCAAAGTGGTGGAGACAGGACTTGAATCCAGAATACTTATGGATTTGGCGGACGGAAAAAGTAAAAACCTTTTTACTAAATTGACCGGAGCTGGCAAGTTGATTGGCAAAAGCCGAAAATTCCCTCCCTTTGCCAATGAGTCGTTCAGCAGGCAGTGGAAAAAACGAAATAAAGCTAAAAAATCATAGAATAATATGTTATCAACAACCTGTAAATACGCCGTCAGGGCCATTATCTATATTGGCTCGAAGGGAAGCGAACAAAACCGTGTAAATGTAAGGCATATAGCTGAAGAGTTGGAAATACCCATGCAGTTTTTAAGTAAGATACTTCAGGTGTTTGTGCGTAAGGGGTTGTTAAACAGCGTGAAAGGACCTACCGGAGGTTTTTATTTAAAAAAACCGGCCGATGAGATTTTTTTGTTGGAGATCGTGAAGATAGTGGATGGTGAAGATTACTTCGAAACCTGCCTGATTGGCCGCCATCCGTGCAAGAGCTCAGGGAAAGTTAAAGAACAGTGTCCGGTTCACGAGCGCTACAGCAAGGTTAGAAAAGAGGTGGTGGAATATTTTAGCAGCGAAAGTATTGGGTCCATATTGGAGCGTATGGAACACAGCGAAGATGTTTTATTAAAACTCTAGCCTGGCCCACCTGATAAACCAACAGGATTGAACCCCTGGAGGCTACCAGGCCTGTTTCTTTAATATTAGTTTTAACACGAATCGATAGGTAAGATAGACCAGAATAACCCCGGTACAGTTGGCCAGAAAATCTTTCCAGTCTTTATCCCGGCCTCCAAAAATGGGTTGAGCCAATTCCAAAAGGCCTCCCATAGCCATTATCCAGGTAATGGAGTAGATTTTTACCCGTTGATAATCTCTCTCCCTGGAGAGTAAATGGCTGTGCTCCACCAGGTAAACCAGAGTGAGGCCGGCATACATCAACACGTGTATTACCTTGTCGGCCCCTTCGAATGCCAGCATTGGAGGTGTCTTTATCCCATCCGTACGAATAAGACTTAATACCATTATTATCAGCATGGTAATAATGGTAAGCTTATAGGTGTTTAGCAGTTTTATGATGGTAATCATATTCAATTATCGGTTGATAAATGGTGGCAAGATATAAAAAAGAGCTAATGTGCGTAGTTTACCGTGACACAATTATTTAAATTTACGTTATAATTCTAAACCGATGGCGGGTATTTATGTTCATGTTCCTTTTTGTGAATCGAGATGTTTTTATTGCGATTTTTATAAAACAACCGATAAACAGTGGATCGATTTATTTGTTGATAAGTTGTTGAAAGAGATAGAACATCGTGCCCTGTTTTTTGGGGAAAGCCCTGTGGATACACTTTACCTGGGGGGAGGAACGCCCAGTTTGCTTTCGCCTGCCGCACTTAATAAGTTGTTGAAAGGCCTTTGGCAGCAATTTAAGATGAAACCCGGTGGCGAATGGACTATGGAGGTGAATCCCGATGATTTGTCATTGTCGTATTTACAAGCCATTAAGGCGGCGGGTATTAACCGGCTCAGCATAGGAATACAAAGTTTTTTCGACGATGATTTAAAAAAAATGGGTCGCCGCCACGATGCCGGTCAGGCCATTAAAGCACTTGAATGGGCCTTTGAAGCCGGGTTCGACAATGTGGGAGCCGACATAATTTATGGTTTGCCCTGGGGGGATGAACAAAAGATTGAGAAAAATGTGAAAACCCTGGCTTCGTTTCCGGTTAAACATCTTTCGGCCTACCATTTGACCATTGAGCCGGGAACTCAATTTGGCAAAGAGAAGCGGCTCAAAAGGCTCAGTGAGGTGAGTGATTTGGAGAGCGAATCGCAATTTTGGAAAGTGGATAACCTGGCCGTGGAAAACGGGTTTGAGCATTACGAGATCTCTAATTTTTGTAGAGATGGTGCTTATTCCCGACATAATATGAGCTATTGGAATGGGCAGGCCTATTTGGGTTTGGGCCCCGGGGCTCATTCATTTGATGGCCACCGGCGGTTATGGAATCCTCCTCAGCTAAGAGCTTACCTGAAGCACGACCATCAGGCAGATCAAAAATATGAGGAACTTTCTGTAAATGATCGTTTTAATGAACAAATAATGCTGGGATTACGCACCAAATGGGGCATTAACAGAGATGGGATGGCTCATGAATTTCCCGAAAACTGGCAGGCCATTGGCCCTTTGGTGACAAAATGGATAGAAAGTGGTCACCTGGCAGAAGAAAAAGAAACTTTAATTTGCACCCCAAAGGGGTGGTTTGTGGTGGATGGAATTATTGAGGATTTATTTTTAGTTTGAGATAAAATTTTTTGTAGTACTTAAGGGGGGTATGAGATGCATATTTTTGGGTTGTTTTTTTTGATGGGATCTCTTTTAATTCAGGGACCAGGAGAAATCTCAAGCAGTGATTTTTATCAGTTGTGTGAGGAGCAGCCGGGTGTGGTCGTTTTCGACGTGAGGCCATGGGCGGAATTCATGGAAAGCCGAATCCCTGACGCCCTTTATGGGGGAGAGAAAAAAGTTCTGCTGGAAAAGTTGACCAATCTTTCGGATACCACTCTCATCCTGGTTTATTGTGAATACGGAGAACGGTCGAAAGCCGTTTTGAAAATATTGAAACAGCAGGGGTTTAAGAATACCCGTCATTTAAAGAATGGTTTTGAGGGCTGGCTCAGGGAGGGCTTTCCGGTGGATTCCACTTCACTGGAGGGGTTTAATGAGCACTATTAGTTCATTTGAATAGAGGAATTATGAAAATTGTACCCATGAGTATGAAAAAGGGGATATGGGCCACCTGGCTCTCCATACTTCTAAATATTCTGTTGTTTGTGATTAAGTATTGGGCAGGTGTTTTATCTCATTCGGTAGCACTCATCGCCGATGCCTGGCATACGCTATCCGACTCCATCTCCTCATTGGCCGTACTGCTGGGCTTAAAAGTATCCAACAAACCTCCTGATAGCCGGCATCCTTTCGGACACGGTCGTGCCGAGCTGATTGCCTCATTGTTCGTGGGTATTATGCTGGTGGTGATAGGTCTCAATTTTCTGAGTGAATCTATTGTTCGGTTGCAGAACCGCGCCACCTTTAACTATGGGCCTGTGGCCATATGGGTCACGGTGATTTCGGTGGTGGTTAAGGAGTTGATGGCACGCTATACCCTGATCATTGGAAAATCGTTGAAGTCGAATTCTATGCTGGCGGATGGGTGGCACCATCGATCGGATGCCATCTCCAGTGTGGTGATCCTGGTGGGGATCCTCATAAGCAATACCCTTTGGTGGATCGACGGGGTATTGGGAATTTTGGTCTCTTTGATGATCTTTTATACCACTTATGGGATTCTCAAGGATACCATGAGTGTAATGTTGGGCGAAAATATTGATCCTGAAATGAGGAAGGGAATTATGGGGATGGGCCATCATTTAAATGGCAACCTTTTTTTGGATCCGCATCAGTTCAAAATCCACCATTATGGGAATCATTCTGAGTTGATTTTCCACATAAGCCTGCCCGGGAACCTGAGTCTTCATGAAGCCCATCAAATCGCCACGGAGTATGAAATAAGGGTAAAGAAAGCCTATAATATTGAGGTGACCATTCATGTGGATGCCATTGCTCAGGGAAGTTCGGTTAGCTAGCCTTTCCTAGGGTCTTCCCCCTCTGTATCGCTGGCCCCTACCCTGTCCACGGCCCTGGGACCCTTGGTATTGAGTAATTTGTTCAAATATCTGCTGGTATTTCTGAAGTTGGTTGGGGGTGCATATTTCTCTTAAGGCCATAAAATGTTCTATGGTATTTTGTTTAATTTCCCTTTGGCTTTTGCCTGAGGCCACGGCCATTTGAGTTAAAAGGGCCCGGTCGGGATTGTTTTGCGTTAGTTCCTTTATTATGGCCTTATCCAGACTATCCATTTTGGCGACCAATAAATTAGTGGCGGTTCTGTATTGGCTCTCTATTGTTGAAAAGGCGCTTATCTGTTCTTGGGTGAAGTTCAGCTGTTTCACAATGAGTCCAAACCCCATGCCTTGCCCCCGGTTTTGAGAGTGATAAGAATTTTGGTTATCAGTAGTTTCGATGGGGTTGGAGGAAGGTGAAAGGAGACAATAGATTCCTGCTCCTGCCCCGAAGGCCAGCACTATTATTACTATTGCTCTGATGAGTTCCTTATTCTTCATAATAGTCTGAATTAAACCAAATTTCTTCGAGTTGGGTACCCGGGTAATCCTGGAAATAGTAGTCAGAGGCCACAATCTCTGCTGCGTTAATCTTTTCTGATCCTTCTAACAGGCCAGCGGACACCAGTCCAAAAATAAATACAATCAACGAAATAACGGTCATCAATGCCGGTTTAGTGTACCAGCTGTTGTTTTCTATTGGCTCCAGCATGGCCATCACGCGCGTTTTAAGAAAGGGGGATACCTTCAGAAGGGTTTCATCTTCCAAGAAATGCATCACCCTGAGAGCGTTGTCATAGTCGCGGGTACAATGTGAGCAGGAGGCCATGTGTTTCTTCATCGTTTCGGGTATTTCCCGTGGATCCCTGAAGGCGGCCAGTTGGTTTGAAAAATCGTTACAATTCATATTAGGGTGCTTTTTGTGGCCTATATCTTATCGTTTCTTAGCATCTTTTGAAGGTTCTGACGGGCTCTGAAGACCAAACTTTCGGTGGCTTTTTGGGACTTTTGTAATACCCCTGCCACCTCCACCATACTTAATTCCTGATAATAAAAGAGGACAAAGGCGGCTTTCTGTTGGCTGTTGAGTTGGTTTAAGGCTCTTTTTATTTGTTCTTTCTGTTCTCTTTGGAGAAGGGGGCCGTCGGCCTTGTTATGATCGGCGGGAGTCTCCATCGCGCGGGCGTCGAGGCCAACCAGTGTCCTGAGTTTGTTTCTTCGCAGCTGATTAATGGCTTTGTTAACGGTTATTCGGTATATCCATGTGCCAAAGGAGGAATTACCCTGAAACGATTTAAGTGATTTATAAACCTTTATAAATACCTCCTGTGCAAGATCTTCAGCGTCTGTTTGGTTGTGCATAAATCCCATACAGGTTTGAAATACCTTTTGCTGGTATCTTTCGATCAACAGGGTAAAGGCTTCTTTTTCGCCACTGTTTACCCGTTCAATTAATTGTATATCCGAGGGAGACGGAGCCATTTGACGGATTCTGCATTATTTTGGAGGGGAGAGGAAAGCTCTGTCGCCTCAATCAGTTTAAAACAAAGGTGATTAAAGATAAGAATTATTCAATCACCTTTGTTTTGACAATCACTTTTTAATTGAATGGTTTTATTTTGTGGGGTTATTGGTATTCCCACTACCATCACGGAGTCTTTGTTGGGCGGTTCCGTTTTGTTGATTATCGCAAATGCCATCATTGTTGGCGTCTACAAAGTTTCCATTTCCACCCCTGCCCTGGCCTCTTCCTCTTCCCAGGCCTTTTCCTTGTCCCTGGCATCTTCCAAAACCTTGTCCTTGGCCAAATCGGCGACCCTGACGGCCATTGCCGGCTTCAAAGTTATCGCAAACGCCATTGTTGTCCTTATCCACATAATAAGGTCGCTGTGCATTGGAGGCCGCGGTTTGGGCAACCTGGTTTTTTTCTTGTACGGTGCTACTGGTCTTGACCGTTTCTTGCCCCTGGGTCGTGGTGCTTATTCCCATAAATAGAAGGGCTGCTGCAATAAAAGATAGAGTTTTCATGTTGTTTTTATTTATTGGTTTTATCCTTTAGACCCGGTCTATTCAAAAATCATTCGCAGAAATGTAATTTTTTTTCGAAAATCCTGTTTAACCCCGGCAATTAGGGGATATTAACTACAATAATCCGGGAAGAAAGGTTTCTTTCGGTTGTCTCCGAATTATCAGGCACATAAAAAACGGGAAGGGAAAAGCATCTCTGCTTTCCCTTCCCGTTAACAGGACAAGCCCTCTGTTATAATCCAAACATCACTTTAACGCCAATGCGAAGGAAGTTAGCTCCACCAAGGGTGTATCTTACTTCGGGGCAAATATTCATCTTGTCGCCGGCCGCCACTTTCATTCCAAGCCCAAGATTAAGACCGGTGTCAGAGCCTGAAATCGAATTGTCTGAACCACCATATAAGTCACCGAAGTCAAAGTCTCCATAATCTTCACCATATTCATCCCCATAATCCCCATAATCCCCGTAATCGCCATAATCGATATCGTCGTATTTAATTTTGAAAAAGGTCATATTTAATCCACCTATGGCGTATAAACTTCCCATGTTTTCAAGTTCGGTCAATTTATAGTTGACATCCAGGTCCAAAACCGACCAATTTACATAGTCCTTTTTTAAAAAATAAGTAAAGGAAGGGGCTGCGCTCCATTGTTCATTAAACTCGTAAATGCCATTGGCACTGAATCCAATATTGTTGATTTCGGTTCCATAAACAACACCGGGGCCTACACTGATTTGTGCATGGGCCTGGGTTACCCCAAAAAACAGTACAGCAGCAAACAAAGCTTTGAATAGATTTTTCATGATAAAAGGTTTTAATTGCTAAGTACATGACAAAAATTCATAGACATTTATATTGAATTGATTTCCAGGGTTTGACAAAATGTTAGCAATCGTAGAAAGTCCATATTTAAATATACTTTTTGCTTTACGTCCGTGTTTTTTGATCGAAATTTTCTTCA
>JBFHFS010000034.1:0-59094 GCA_041583495.1 Marinilabiliaceae bacterium
CCTGAGAACCCATTGTAAGTGATCATAAAGTCACCCACCTGCGAGCCTGCATACACCCGGTAATAAATGGTGTGAGACACATTATCGCTCAGGCTGATTCCTTCAGATAAAAGACCGGTATCCCACTTCATACTTCCAGGATAGGGATTAGCCATCAGATAATACCCCTTTCCATATGGAATATTAAAGGATATTTCCCCGGTATTAAGTGTTCCGGTATAGGAGAGTTGATGATCGGTTTTATAAAGGGTCATGGTTCCCTGCATGGGATCAAGGGGGGTATCATCGTCCGTTATGCGCTCCCAACTATTTTTACTTCTATAAATCCAGCTATCCTCCAGGTCCGTCACATCATAGATGGCTCCCGTTGGGTTTTGGATGGGTTGCCCCAAACGGTACCATTGGTTGGCCTTCAGCGGCAGTTCAAGGCGGCCCTGACCGGAATCGGTATTGCCTTCCGGAACGTTTAAGGCCGAAACGGAATCGGGCGTCGACTTAAGTATGATCTCACCATTGTTAACGAAAGAGGTCGACACATCGAGTGAAGCCCCCGGTTCCAGGGTTACTGTCACATTTGAACCAATGGTAAAACCAGCAAAAGAGAGTTCTTCTTCGATAATGGGATCGTTAATACTATTCTCTGAAATCTCAATATTGTTCCCGGTTGGATAGGTTCCATTACACCAGTTAGCCCCATTATTCCAGTCAGAATCCATCGAACCCATCCACAATCCATCTATCGCATTGACCGTAACTGAGATTTCGTTGCTCAAGGATACACAGCCATTGGTGGCTGTGGCTGTAAGGCCAATAACCTGACCATCGGCCAAATTATGAGCCGGATAAAAATCAGAACTACCGCTCTGGACCGAAACCCCATCCACAAAAAACTCATAATTAGCGAAGGAGGCAGCCCCCGGATCGGCCGTAAAGGTCACATCATTAGAGGGACAAAGAGAGGAAACGTCCATATTGGCGCCCAGGGTCACAGGAGCAGATTCTTTCACTGTAACATCTATTGTTCTGGCCGCACTGGTATTACAATCGTTGGTGGCCGTCACCGAAAGGGTTCCTCCGGTGGCAGAGGCAGAGAAAGAAAGGAGAACGGAGTGCCCACTTTCGTCAATGGTTACCCCCTCACCGGAATAGGTCCACTGATAAGTCACGGTCTCATCCAAAGGAACCGAATAAACAACATCGGATGTTCCCTGGCATACTTCTGTATCAAAATCTGAAAAATCACCCGGTTGAGCTGCCAATACAGGAAACGTTACCAACACCTCATCGACAGAGAGGCATTCCCCGTTGCTGATGGTCCAGCGAAGCCTATAGCCCGAACCGTTGGTACCCTTAAACTGACTGTTAGGCATCGTTGGATTCACCACCGTACCCCCACTTCCCGAGACAATGGACCAGACCCCCTCACCAATGGTTGGTGTATTGGCTTCCAAAATCGTTTGGGTGGCACCACACAGCGACTGATCGTCACCGGCATCGGCATCGGTTGGCGTGGCATTCACCGTAATGATACTCTCATCCACCACTCCGGTACCAGCTCCATTGTTATAGGTAAAGCTGATTAATTCATACTCTCCAACAGAAGGCGTTGGCAACACGAAAGGTAGAGCCGAAACCGTTACCGGAGTTTGAAGGACACCATTGATAGAGTAACTCAACACATAGTTAAAAGCAATGGGCTCGGAAGTGGTAAAGGTTACCGGAATGCCTTCTAAAAGACCACAGATAGCACCCGTTGGGGTTAATTTGGCCTTAGGCTTCACTGTATTTACCGTAGCAGTGGTAAAATCGATATTCCCTGAAGCAGGAACCGACACCCTGGAGGAAGTACTCACCCACCCACTGCTGTTGCTTCCGGCTGCCGCGGATGTAATCTCATTCCACTCCAATGAAGACTCATTGAAGGTGGCGACCCGTAAGTCGGTTAAGCCATTAACGGTAATCAGTGGGGTTACATCACTGGCTGCATCCCACCTCAGTTTCACAATTGCTTCACTTCCTGCCGTAGCACTAACAGTCCAATACTCTTTAGAATTCACGTAGGTTAACGGATCGCCAAAATCGGCATAAGTTGTATTGGGCGCAAAATATTCCACAGTCCAGTCGATGGTTCCGGTTCGCGTTGAGGACAACTCTATTTTGTTTCCCAATGCATCCTCTTTCCCCACCGGAAAAACAAATGAATCACTCTGATTGATTCGCTTGGTCAAAGGACCCTCCACATAAGAGGATGAAGAACCTCCCGAGGGAGACACCGCATCGGACGAAGTATTGGTTATAACAAAAGGATTAGCGCTTGTGGTATGGATCAATCCATTGGTAAGGATAAGATCGCCCGACACTTCGGTGCCGCCCAACACAGTCAATCCATCACTGTTACCTATTTCCAGATTGTTAAAGGCATTGACCCCGGTAAAGTCGCCTGTAGCGCCCCCAATGGTTTGAGCTGCATCTCCTTCAAATACCACGGTCGCATCCGATCCACTCCCGGCAGAGAACACTCCCCCATTGTATCGCTCCATCGATCCTTGAATGATCAGACTCCTATTGTTCACGCTGTTGTCGAGTGTAGCCTCGTCGATGATGAGACTCTGGCAAACAGTAAGATCCAGATTAGGCAGTATCCTTGATCCTGTTCCTGAAATTTTAAGGTTAGGAATAGAGGTGAACAGGTCGGCCACTATGTTGTAATCTCCAGAGCCGCCAAACTCCAGTGTCGATGAGTTGGAACAATCCAGGAACGTACTGTAGCGTCCCGCAGGCATCACCGAGCTTTCCACGTAAAGAATTCCCTCGCCATCAATGGCACCCAGGTTATGTCCTATATAAGGGCTCACAATCATCAACTTGTCATTGATGGTGGTTCGATAGGCAAAACAGTTGTCACCATTAGCGGTCACTTCGGCATTAATGATAACCACGGCACCGTTGGGCCCCCCCACAGGGCAGGCCGGAGCAGAACCCACAGGGGTCCAGATACTATTGTTAGTCCAATCCCCCGCAATATTAGCCTCATAAGTAGGCACTTCATCGGGAATATCGTCGTCCAGACCGGCAGTATATTCGCCACTCAGGTTATCCACACCCGAAAAGGTATAAGATATGATATTATTGCTTTCGTCCACATTGTCGGCCCCATAAGAGGCCTTACTCCAACTGGTTCCCGGCACCAATAAGCGGGCTGCCACATAACTGCTCTCATCCGAAGTCGTCTGCATCACATCCTCCTCGTCGTAATACATATTGAAACTCCCGGTAAAACCACTGATGGCAGAGCTCTCAACTTCCCAATAATAATCAAGTACCCGATACGGTGATTCGGCGGACGGGTGTTTTTCGTTAATGGTATTCACGCGAACATACCCAACCTGGCCGTTTTGGCTAATATTGAGCACCGCCGGTGTATATTTACCTGCCAGCCCCATAGGAAAGGTAAAGACAGTAGAGGCACTAATCACCGGCAGATATTTTCGAATCCCGATGTTACTATAAACACCATCGGAGGAAATCATCTTACTCACATTAAACCCGCTCCCCTCAATATTTGAGTTTACGCCTAAGGTGAGCAGGTTATCGTTAATATCGAAAACCCCGGTAGTCATTATCAGGTTGCTCTGCAAGGTAATATTATCCCGCAGGCTGGCCCCATTGGAGTCGTTCAACTCCAGACGGCCGTAGGTTCCGGTACCGGAAAGGGTATGTTGCGTCTCCCCATTTTCGAGGACAACTCCGCCCAGGTCAGCATCACTCTCATAGGTGGCATTATTGGTTAAATCTCCTTTTAGAGACACATAATTGGTTCCGGTAATCAAACGACCTGAGGCGAGCTCCATATCGTTGAATACATTCATCGAGCGGGTCAACTCAACGGAAGTCACGGGACTGATCTTCAGATCATAAAAATCGGTAGCTGTAGAACCCCCTATGGTCTGCTCTCCCCCGCTAAAAGTAGTGAGGTTACTGTAATGGTTATAAGTCCCGTTGTTAATGAGATCACCCTTGATGGTCAAATCGATATTAAATTCACTGTTGGCATCAAAAAGGCTGTTGGCATTGGTGAGGGTCAGATCCCCTTTTAGGGTCAGCGGACTTAGCAGCAGCTTAACGGTAGCATCAGCAGCCGTATTATTGGTCCGGCCGGTGATGGTGAGGTTATTCAGAGAGATCGTTGCATCCAGCAGATACTCCTGTGAATCACCAGATAAGTCATGAGCAAAAATTATGTCTCCGCCAGTCACTACAGAAGAGCCTGGCCGCAGATACAAGTCCCCGTAGGTATTACCACCTCCACCGCGCACAATGGTCAGTGAACCACCCGACATATTGAACTTACTCCCACTGTTGAGCACTTCCAGCTTAGCATTTGTGGTATTGGCATTCCGCCCATTGATGGTTACCGCTCCCACGCTTTGAATGTAACTTAAGATACCACTGGTAGTGGACGGGTTGCGTCGAATCTGACCATTTACCATCAGGCTGCCACCTGTGACTTC
This sequence comes from Marinilabiliaceae bacterium, assembly GCA_041583495.1. Taxonomy (GTDB): domain Bacteria; phylum Bacteroidota; class Bacteroidia; order Bacteroidales; family Marinilabiliaceae; genus JBFHFS01. Next base: position 4,512 of record JBFHFS010000034.1, read on the forward strand.
AATGGCGGAGGCACCTCCACCGGAATACTCAATGTCGTTGTTGTAAGCCGGCTCATTTTTAGACCCAACATATACATTCCCATTATTAACGGTGAGTTTACCATTTAAATAGAGGTCGTTGTTATTGGAATTTGCGTTGGCAATCAGCACATCCCTGTTGTTATCATTCTCATAATCAACCAAAAGACCTGCCGATGAGGGAATGGTAAAGGAACTGGTAGTCGTAATGGTAAAATTAGAATTGGGATTCACCCGTTTGTATTCAAGGGTTCCGTTCTCCAGAGTCAACCAATTGTCAGCTGGCGTATTCAAATCCCCTTCAATATTGATGGTGAGGGTAGTTGCCTGGGAGGTCCCCTTATTGACGGTTACGGTTTCAAATGTAGTAGAAGGTGTTCCGGCTGTATTGGTGACCGATGCGGCTGTGTCACCAAAAAAGGTGATGGGGATATCTGTAAAGTCGCAACCAGCATAGGCATTAGACCCATTTCCAAAGGAGGCGTTATTGATAAGATCACCGCCAATTTCGATGGTTTGATTGGTGGCATTGCCGTATACCTGTATTCCGGCATACTCATTAACCACCAGGTTGCCATGAATCACAAAATCCTGAGCATAACTATTGTTCCCATAATAGACCAAGGCACCACCCTCCAGGTTGAAGTTACCTTTTATCGTAATGGTTTTGGCTTTTCGGCCGGTAGGACTGGAAGGATAATTACTATTCCAGGTAGGACAGAACCAGGACTCCGAGCTCTGCCCCTGAGTGGTTAAGTCACCATAGATGGTAACATCGGTATTTCCAAATATAATATTAGATCCGCCTACGGGTGAAATAATCAGGTTCCCATAGGAGCTTACATCGTTGGGTAACCAATAGGTTGTGCCGGAGGTAGAATTAGTTGTGTACAGCTCAGTAGTCCCAAGGTTCGTATTGAAATCAGTAAAGTCCCCGTCAGGAAACAGGAAGGTACTACCTGAGGCATTTGCAGCAGCAACTCTTAACAGACCATTCTTATCCGTTGGATGATTAGAAACCATTCCGAAATCACTATTTGAATAAGTGCTAACGTTCAAAACGCCATTCTCTGCAATCTGCAAACTGGCACAATAGCCACTTGCACTTAGCGTTACGGTATGGCCGTCACCAACAATCACAATATCTCCTGCACCCGGGGTGCCGGAAGCCCGGCTCCCGGTGTGGCTCGTATTGGACCAGGTATTCCTATTGCTCCAGGATCCGTTTTGACGACTGTAAAATTTCTCAGGTGTTCCAAAGGCCGAACTGGACCCTGCCGTATAATCACCATCTAAGATATCAGCACTTATGGAGGGGCTGCTCCAGTCGGAGATAACATTGCTGGCCGCATCTACGTTAGATGTTGAACCTCTACTCCAGGTGTAATCGGATACAAAATACACCGCGGGGAGGTAACCAGACTCAGTTCCCACCACATCGCTCTGGTTGTAAACAAAGTTGTGCGTTACCTTTCCCTCATAATCGGAGAAACCACTGGATTTTACTCTCCAAAAGTAGGCTAATGACTGGTTATTGGTTGTAACCGTGGGGTGTTCATAATTTACCGGAACCACAGTGATTGTACCATAAGCAGATGGAGAAGAACTAAACCCAAACGTGGCGGGGGTATAATTCTCAACTCCCACCGGAAAGGTTTTGGCAGAGTTTGTGCTATAAGCCCATGAGAGCCCGCCATCGCCTGCATTTCCTGCCATTTGAATAAACCGGTCTTCACCAGCCCCAGCAATGGAGGCATCCTCGCCCAGGGTCAGATTATAAGTATCTATAAAAAGGTGTTTCGCCTTCAAAAATGTTAAAGCTCCATTAACAGAAGTATTGGCTGTTAAAGAGATGGGTGCAGAGGCGCTGTTGGTGTTATTGAGGGTCAGATTCTCAAAAAACCCCTTTCCATCACCACCAATAGTCTGTGTGGAGGTGCCGTTCAACTGAATAGAGCCATCCCCAAGATGCGTTCCCGAGTTGGTCATATTGCCGGCCACAAAAAGGGTTTTGCCACCATCATCGAATGTGCCTTTGGTGAGATCAAAAGTCCCCTGAACCGTCAGGCTGGGTTGCGTGCCATCAAGCGTCAATGTTCCTGCCGATTTTGTTACCGAAAGATTGTTTAACCCCGCAGCTCCATTGTTTATGGTGCCATCTATTGAAAACAGCTGATCATCAGAGCCATTGAAAGCCGTGGTGTTGGCTCCTGAATTATAGGTGCCATTAGCATCAACCGTAAAATCACCCCCCACTGTTACACCCAGGCTATTGGCATTAAATACTCCCTGAATCAGTTGCAAATCTTCCCGGACGTTGAGCGCATAACCGCCGTCCAAACGAACTTCAGAGGTACTTGCATCTGCACGGTTCACCACCAGGTTGCCAAAAGAGGCGGATGACCGGATCTTAAAATGATCGCTGCCCGTGGTAGGATACAATTCGAAGGAACCACCCGTCACATTAATGTTATTGGTCGCCGAAAAAATATCTACAGCGTAACCGTTGCTGCCACAAACATCATAAATCTGAATTTTACCCCCATTCATTGAGAAGGCATTGGCTTCAGCTTTTATGCTGAAGGTCCCTTGTGAGCCATCCAGTCCATTGCTGTTACGAACCGTATTGAGGGTAGCGGTATCCATGGCTCTCAAATCTTCAGGCGACCCATAGGAGGCAGGGGTTCGCTGAAAGCGGCCCCGCAGAGCCAAAGTACCCCCTGTTTGAGAGTAGGAAGCCAATCCCGAGGCACTGTCGCCTGCACGTATCTGCTTGGCATCCACAAAACCACCGGCAATCTCTATCTGGCCCGAAGCATAATCCCAGGTCAGTATCCCGGCAGATTCACGGGTAGAAAAATAGCCATCGTTCACTCTAAAATTCCCGTAAACCGATAAAGAAGTGGGGTTATTAGTGGTATTAACCCCATTTACACTTCCAGTACCGCCTGAGACCCCATAAGCGGCATTGATCTCCCGATAATCATCGGCCGTAGACAACACAATCACATCGGGCCCGTTTAGCAGTAATGCCCCATTTTCGGGAATACAATAATTACTGTTGGGGGTGCTGCCATCATTTGACCCCTCGGTGAGGGAAGGAATAATGGTAAGACCCGTCAATTCCAGTGTCCCGGTTCTAATCCAGAGGGCCTTCTTGAGGTTCGGGTTTTCATTGGTGGCCCCATTGGTATCCCCACCTGAAGTGTTGGCACCAAATAACCTGAAGTTAGAATAAGCAGTGGAGTTGACCGTTAACTTGTAGGTCTGGTCGAGTCCTTTGTCGAGCACCAGGTTATAAAAATCGGTGGTGCCATTACAGGATAAGGTGCTGTTCTTAGCTCCCTGAAAAAAGACCGTGGCAGCCCCCGTCTTACCCGAGGCGGAAGGAAAAGCGTCATAAACAGGGTAATCCAGATTGGTTAGGCGAACCGTCCCATTATTGGTGAAATCACCCTTGAGTATGATCGTATGAAACTGAGTGTAATAATTAAGAAAGGGCGCTGTTCCACCTGTAATCCCGGTGGGAGTATTGGTGGTATTGGTTTTTCCTGTTCCCACGGTCATTGAAGCTCCGGCATTAACGGTTACCGCTCCATTTACAGTGAGGGACCGCTTTGCTGTAGAATTGTTGTCGTTGACACGAAAGGTTCCGGCTTTCACCGTCAGATCCCCATTGAGCTGAATGTCACTCATCTGGGTGGCCACAAGACCTGAAATATTAATTACCAGGTTATTGTATATCCCTTGCGAAGCGGGAAAAGTAAAACTTGAGCTATTGTAATACTCTGTAGTTCCTCCGCCGCTCTGCACAAAAGGATTTTCGGTAACACCAGGGAATACCGCCGAAGCGATCTTTAAGGTTCCCACTCCTCTTAAGGCACCGAGACCGGATGTAAACTCCGAAGTGGCTAAGTCGAGGGTTCCCCCCTCCCTGATGGTGACATCAAGGCTGTTATCGACCACATCGGAAGTGAGCACCACTCTACGACCCGACAAAATGTAAACCTGATCACCACTCTCTGGAACACTGTTACCCACCTGAGTAGTACCCCCGGGATCGGAAGTCCAGGTGGTGGGATCGCTCCAGTTACCCGATTTATAAGAGTAGTAATGTGTATTTTCTTCAAGTACAATACCATACCTCACAGCCAATTCGGTATTGATAGTTACTTCTTCTTCTGACGACAGCGAAGAGTCATAGTAAAGAATCTCAGCTATTTCTCCGGAAAAATTAGCACCTCCATTTTGGGTCGCACCTGTTTCATCACGAGTCGTGCCATCGGTAAACCCTATAGAAATGTCTCCCGAATGACTTTTCAAAGAAGTAAGAGTGCCATTGGAGGTTTTATTTGAGATAGGGGTGTTATTTAACCTGGCATTTAACAGGCCATTATCCCAGTTGAATGAAAGAACATAAGCCGTATTGGCGCTAACCGATTCATAAACCGTGATCTGCTCAGATCCACTATTATTATAAAGCGTGACGTAGACATTATTGTTCTTAATAAATATCCCTATGCCATTCGAACCTCCACCCTGTTCGTTAATATATTGCGTAGTGGACACATCATTTCCGGTTTTAAAAGCCATGCACATGGTTCTTTCATTACCATTGTATGAGCCTCCTGTATTTATTCTTTCGTTATCTGCAATATTCAGTTCACTCGACCCATCAAAAGACAGGACCTGTTTGCTGTTCATGGTGGAAGAAACAATCTGGTCCGGCCCATCAGGATCGGGCGAAGCATCATTTCCGTTTCCCGACTGATCGGCCCATAGAGTTATGGGAGATGAACCCGTAACACCCGCATCACCCCGGAGCCAATATACCATATCGCCGCCATAGCCAACCTGGGTTTTTGAACCCGTTACTTCCACATCATCAATCAGCCACCAATAATCCCAGGACCCTTTCCATTTGAATTTTAGCTTTACATTACTCTCACCTGCCGCATAGGCGGATATGTCAAATTCTGAAACAACCGGATTACTTCCATTGGTTTCATTGCTACTCCCTGACCAATTATACAACTCGGTTTCTGAAGCGAAATTATCGGCACTAATTAATATGGTGATTTCGGCATTTCCATAGGATTTGGCATAATGCTCAACCGAAAATTCAATTACATCCTTGTCACTACAATCTATGGAAGGAGATATCAATTCAGCATCTTCATCAGTCCCCGAACTCCCTTCTCCATCCGAATCCAATATCAAATAACCATTGGCCGCTGTGGTTGAACTAAGTTTTCCTCCATAATCTCCGCCTGTATCGGTCCATTCCCATCCCGGGAAGCCCGAAGGCCCGGCAATGACATTGTTGGTCCAGCCCGAGGGCATCGCCCCGTCAAAATCTTCGGATAAAAGCACCGTTTGCCCAAAGGAGCCAATTGTGCCTAAAACAATTAATCCGAGCAACAACAAACACTTGTTGATGTTCGGTTTAGTTTGCCGATAAAAATTATCAAATGAAGCAAAACTCATTTCCTGAGAAATTTTTTTCTCTCCATTTTCCAATGAATTAGAATATCTGATAGTGGTAAACCCTCTTTGCATAACCTATAGTAATAACTCTGTAAATTGTTGAGGAAAAACAAATTTATCCTTGTGCGCTTTTACACGTTGCACAGATATAGGTTGCGCTTCTTACACAAAGGGCATAATTGATTTGACAAAGCCACATAAAGAAAGGAGCAAAGCTTTTTTCGAACAAAATGTTTTAATCATTAAACACCAACAAAATCAAATCATACAGTAGGTTGCTGCTTTCATTTATCCGTTTTTTTACTCCCATCTCATTTTTCGACTACCCTGTTAATGAAAGATTAATTATCGTCCAATTGGAACCCTCCCCTTCGTTTACCGCATTGGGAGGAACAAGGATTGGCTATCGGAGATTGACGATTTGAGATTGAAAAAAAAGAAACCAACTCAGAAAGCCAGTGTTCATTTATTTTCAACATTTCTGCTCCTGTTCCCAAAGGAGCAACTCGTTACAAATCAACAAACTCTTTTAAGTCCCCTTCAGGGGATTTAGGGGTAATTCTTTCACCGGAGTAGATTCATGGAAGGAGAAAAAACAATGTGCAATGTGAGATTTGCAACTTGCGATATGCGATTTTAAAAAAAGAGACCAATCCAAAAAGTCAGAGTTCATTTATCTTCAACTTTTATTCTTCTATCTCTAACAGGACAAATCAATGCACTCTTTTAAGTCCCCTTCAGGGGATTTAGGGGTAATTCATTCAACGGAGTAGATTCATGGAAGGGAAAAAAACAATTTGCAATGTGCGATGTGAGATGAAAGAGAAAAAGGAATTAAAGCACAACATTATGAAAAAAAGGAATTATTTTCTCAAATTAGCAGAAAAATAGCCTTGGATACCTCAGCCCAATTATACCATCAATGGATCGACCAGCTTTTGAATGAAGGGAAAACGGTTCAGGTACCTGTTTATGGGATGAGCATGTTCCCGATTCTGTTGCCACGCGACAAGGTTCAAATACAGAAATGCTCCCTGGAGGCCCTTAAAATTGGGCAAGTACTGGTGTTTGAGATCAATGGTCAATGGATTGCCCACCGCCTGACCAGCAAGGATGCCGCCACGGGACAGCTGTTCACCAAGGGAGACGGCTTGCCTTACACCGATACCCCGGTAACCATAGAGACCACTAAAGGGGTTCTAACCAAGGTCATAAAATCGCGTTCACCACTGGCCTGGAGTATAAACACCCCCATCGACCATTTTATGGTTTGGGCCGGGCCGGTTCTGGGCAGGCTTTTTTTTCTTCTGGCCAGGATAACCGGAAAGATTGTGAGAACACTAAACCGAAATCAGGGACCCGTCAGCACCAAAGAGAAGTAAGGGATGAACGAGTGGAGAGTCAAATAAATACGCTTACGATCGATTCAGAAATTTATGCAGCATTGGCAACAAATTAAAACCATTCTTCGATACATCTGGAAAAGTTCACCCGGATGGACGCTCCTCAATGCCTTTCTGGTACTGACAAGGGGGTTGTTGCCACTATTGCTGATCTATCTGGTCAAACTACTGGTTGATGAAATTCAGGTTGTGGCTGCTTCGGCTGGAGATGAACTTCTTCTTCATCGGCTTATCGTTCTTCTCATCGTAGCAGCTGTGGTGTTCCTGGCCAATGCCCTATCAGCCTCACTGGGCACCCTGGTGAGAGAGAAACAATCGTTTGTGATCTCCGACTTCTTCGACAACCTCATCCACGACAAAACCACCCGGATAGATTACGGTTTTTTTGAACATCCCCAATACCAAAATGTCTTTTTCAGAGCCCTGAACGAGGCTTCCTTCCGACCCTCCCGCATATTCTACGGCATAGTGGGGATAATACAAAACCTCATCACGCTGGCGGTCATGGGCGGCATCCTATTGTTGGTACACTGGTCGGTATCGATTGTACTGCTGATGGTTACCCTGCCGGTATCCTTCATCCGGCTCAAACATGCGCGTGCCCTGTTCCGCTTCACCCGGACACACACCAACCAGGAACGCCGGGTAAACTACTACAATCGGCTGCTCACCTCACGCGAATTCGCCAAGGAGGTCCGCACCTTCAATCTGGGCAATTTATTCAGAACGCGCTACCACGAGCTGAAAGAAGACTGGCGCGACACCCGCTATAAGATGCTCAAACGAAAAACCATCCAGGAAGTCGGGGTTCAAATTCTGGCGGCCATCGCGGTATTTTCCCTGTACGGTCTCATCGCCTATCGGGCATTTCTGGGAAGCATCACCATCGGGGATGTAGTGCTTTACTTTCTGGCACTTCAGCGGGGATATACCTATCTTCAGGAATTCCTCGGGCGTCTTTCCGGCCTGTACGAAGATTCTCTGTTTCTGGACAACCTGTTTGAATTCCTTGAGTTAAAAGGACCCGACAAAGCCCTTACAGCCCAAACCCTAAAGCCCTTCCCCTCACCCATGAAGAAAGGCATTGAGTTTAACAACGTGGGATTTCATTACCCTTCCAATGACCGTTGGATCCTCAGGGGGCTCACTTTTTCCATCGAAGCCGGTGAAACGGTTGCTCTGGTGGGGGTGAACGGGGCGGGTAAGTCTACCCTCGTAAAACTGATCTGCAGTCTCTACCAACCCGCGGAAGGCACCATCACCATCGACGACATCCCATTAAAGGAGATTCGCTGGGCAGACAAGACCGCCCACATCAGCGCCATCTTCCAGGACTATATGCTCTACAACGTTAGCGCCCGTGAAAACATCTGGTTTGGAAACGTACGCAAAGAGGCAGATGACAAAACCATTACAGATGCTGCCCAACAAGCAGGCATCCATACGGTGATTGAAGCGTTTGAGAAGGGTTACGACACCACCCTGGGAACCCTCTTCGACGAAAGCGAACAGCTTAGTCCCGGCCAATGGCAACGACTGGCGCTTGCCCGATCATTTTTCAACAAGGCGCAACTGGTGGTTTTGGATGAACCGACCAGCGCACTGGATGCCTTCTCTGAAGCCAAACTGCTGAAATACATAAAAGGGATTACACAGAACCGCACGGCCCTGATCATCAGCCATCGCCTTTCCACCATCCGAATGGCCGATCGCATCATGGTGCTGGATGGCCAAAAGATTGTAGAAGAGGGGCCCTACAAGGAATTAATGCAGCACGAAGGCCATTTTTACAGGATGGTAGAATCCCTCTCGAAGGCCGGATTCTTCTAGCTTGCCACCACCAAAAAATCCTTCCTCTCAAACCGAATCATTGGTGTTGGAGGAAGAAGCCACCCGGGCCTATTCCCCAAAAGAAAAGTAAATACCGGTAAACACACCAAAGGAATAGGGCTTAAACGAAGTGGGATAATCCTTATTTATATCGGAGAGAAAATAGGAAATGCGCGGCTCCATCTGAAGGGTGAAAGCATGATAAAGAGGCAAAGAAACGGCCACCCCGGCATGGGTACTGAAACTCAGGTTGGACAGACCCTGGGTTTTCCCAAGATCCCTTTTTTGGCCGGAAGAAGAAAGAGACACCCTATTATCGACCAGCCAGTTCGAGCTTAACCCGCCGGAAACCGAAAGCGAGAAACCCCGCTCAAAAAGTTTATATCTCATGGTCAAGGGCACCTCCACATAGCCCAGCGACTGCTCTATATCGGCTTGTGTATTGGTTGGGGACCCGGCAAAAAATTCAACCACCTCATTTCGCTGGAGACTCTGATCGAAAGCTAAAATGGAGGAGGATTTTGGCACATCAGGCGTACGAATGTTTCCCATAGAATTTCCCAAATCTATATTTTGAAACGAGAGCCCCTCTCCGGCAGCAGAATTCATGCTGTAGAGTTTTGATTCACTGGAAGATGCTGTCACCACCTGACCCAGCATCGCATATCTCACACCTGTCTCAAGGCTCCATCGACGATGCATCTGAACACTCACTTTAAGTCCACCGCTGGAGGTCATCAAGCCATTTTCGGCGTAAGCCCCCACTCCGCTGGCTGCACTGCCACCCGAAACCTCCCTGAAAGCATAGGTGGGTGAATACTCCCCTCCCACTGTTACCCTGGGGCGAAAAGCTCTGGCCAATGCTCCCTCTCCGGCCTGGGAAACGCCAAACCTCTCCAAACCAGGAGCAGGTTCTGCCCGATGAGAAACCTCAACCAGTCCTGGCGCCTCAATGTCCACATCGACCATGGACGCCCTATCCCGGGCCAAAAGGCTTTTAAGGCCTTCTGCTAAAGTCCCATCTTCCGACCGCGACGAACCAGTTTCGGCGGATGCCCTCCCGGAAAGCTCTTTTCCCAGACCTTTCATTGCTGCAGAGGCGGTCAACCCTTGGCCACCCCCTGATCCATCCGCCATGTCCAATTTATCCACCCCACTACCTTTTTGACCTTCTGCCCCTTGTCCAACGTGAGTGCCGGCCGCCAAAGAATTCTCAGTCGGATGGTTATCTTCAAAAACCGTAGAACTATCCTGCCCTTCAGAAACAGGTTGAACGGCCAGTCGGGAATCCGGGGATGGGTCCGATCCCGGCCCCAGTAAAAAGAGGCCCGCCAAAAGGATCACTGCAGCTGCGGCCCCCCAACGAATGAACCAAACAACGCCCCGCCTTTTGCCAGAAGCATTAAGCCCTCCCTCTATACCTGCCCAAACCCGGTCGGAGGGAGGCATCTCCAGCGAGGAGAGCTGCTGCTTAAATAGTTGGTCTATATCTTTTTCCTGCATCACAATAATTTTGTCTTCTCTTTTTCGGAAATTTCAGAGAGTCGCTTCTGCAACCACTTACGTGCTCTAAACAGGTTCGACTTGCTGGTCCCCTCCGAGATACCCAAACGATAGGCGATCTGCTCGTGTGCTTCTTCTTCAAAAACAAACAGGTTAAACACCATCCTGTATCTCTCGGGCAATTGCGAAATTAGCTCCAATAATACATCCAGACTGTATTTCGTCTGATTCTCCTCATCATTCTCCTCCTCCCAACCCGCATCCGATTCAAATTCGGGGTGCAATTCAATCAATGGTCGTTTTTTTCTAAGGGTCTCAATAATGAGGTTGACCATTAACCGGCGTAACCAACCTTCAAAGGATCCTTGAAACCGGAACTGCTTCACCTTTTGAAAGGCTTTTATGAATCCATCCTGCAAAAAATCTTCGGCCTCTGTGTTATTCCGGGCATACCGCCTGCAAACCCCCAGCATTCTGGGCGCAAAGCGTTCATAAAGTGCCTTTTGAGCACTCCGATCCCCTTCCTGACAAGCTTTTATAATTTCATCTAATTCCAACACAGGTCTTTTGGCCAATGAGTTCCCAATAAAATTACACTTCTCTGACTTAACAATCAATGATTCAAGGGTAAAACCCTTCATTGATTACCGGAAACAGCCGTGCAGTCTGTCCAGGCGTCCACAGGATGAGGGGAACCTTATAGGGTAGATGATAAAAGGAGGTAAGAGTTGCGTGTGAAGGCGGAGAAATCAGAAATTTTTCTTAATCCGGTCCAATTCCCGGTTAGAGTCCTTGAGTTTGAGCGTCTCACGCTTATCGTGATGTTTCTTTCCCTTGGCCAGGCCAATCTCCAGTTTGGCAAACCCACGGTCGTTGATAAACATGCGAAGAGGCACAATGGTAAGGCCCGACTCTTTGGTTTTTCGCTCCAGTTTATACAACTCCTTTTTTTGCAGTAGAAGCTTGCGCTCACGGGTAGGAACATGATTGTTGAAGGTACCGTAAAAATATTCTGAGATATTCATCCCCTTCACCCAAAGCTCGCCCTTCACAAAATAGCAATAGGAATCGACCAGGGCGGCCCTTCCCATGCGGATAGACTTTATCTCGGTACCTGAAAGCATAATCCCGGCCACATACTTGTCGAGAATTTCGTAATCGAAATAAGCTCTTTTATTGCGAATGTTAAGTCTGGCTACCGACATCATCAAATAGATAAAAGATTCAATAACAACAAGCGAATAAGAAAGGGTATAAGCAACACCGAGCTGCCCAACAAAAGTGAAAAGATGATTTTCTTATCCCCTTTTAAGCTGGTCAGATATGGTATGCCCACCCAGCACAAATAAAAGCTGTAGACCGAAAATATGTGAATAAAAAATATTTCAGGAACCAGGGTGGCAATTATCAAAACCACATATAAGGGTGCGGATGAATAAACAACCAATTTGGCGGCTGTCTCTTTAAAATCCGGGAATCGAAAGACCTTCAGAAACCTGGAGGTCAGATAAAAGGACAACAAAAGCCCGCCAAACAAGGCCGTAAAAATAAGAAGGGCCTGCTTTAGGGCCAACTCGAAAATTAACACCTGTTGATTAACCAGAAAACTAATAAAAGTAACCAGTGTAGCCAGCCCTATCAGTGGAAGTGAGAACCCCGACAACATATCGTTGAGCGTGGTTAGTTCACCATTAACAATTTGCCACTCTTCGTTTGGTTTCACAATCAGGTTACGTAACCGTAATGCAAGGTTGCGGTAAAGGTCTCGGGTACCGGATGGTTGTTTTAATGCCATAAATTAGCCTAAAATTACAAGGCAAAAGTAACAAAATTAACGGGGAAAATGAACCCTCTGTCCAATCTACCCCTTTCTCAATCCTCCGGATGAAGTCCATTTGTCGCAATAATTGAACCCACCGTTGAATTAAATTTCTCTGTTAAACTTGCCATTCAGAGAGGCTTCCCGCCGTTGAAATACACGCCCCCGATGAACAGATCGGGCCCTCCGGGTAACCATAATCCCAAAAAACAAAGTTAACTTTGTGGTATATTTCCCCTGATTTAAACAGAAGTTGGAAAAAAAGGAACCCTATGACCGCCATCCCCCCCTGTAACCTCACCGTGATTACCGGCCCCACCGCCAGCGGAAAAACCCATCTGGCAGCTCTGCTGGCAGCCCGTATCAACGGAGAGATCATCAGCGCCGACTCTCGTCAGATTTATCGCCGCATGGATCTGGGTACGGGCAAAGACTACGACGACTACCTGGTGAATAACCAAAAAATCCCTTATCACCTTATCGACATCCGTGAGCCCGGCTATAAATACAATGTTTACGAATATCAAACCGACTTCTTCAAGGCATTTGAAGACATTCGCCAAAGGGGAAAATATCCGATCATGTGCGGGGGAACGGGTTTGTATATCCAGGCCGTTTTGGATCAATATAAAATGGTGCATGTACCTCCCAATCCGGAGTTACGTAAATCTCTGGGCACAAAATCCCTGATGGAATTAAAAACCCTATTATCCGCCTTCAAACAATTACACAACAACACCGATACAGATACCATCCCCCGGGCCATCCGGAGCATCGAAATTGAAACCTATTATCTGTCTCACCCCGAAATTGAAGTGGATCTCCCCTCCATAACCCCACTCATTGTTGGGGTGAAAATAGACCGCGATCTGAGGCGCGAGAAAATCACCCGAAGGCTGAGAGAGCGCCTGAAACACGGAATGGTCGCGGAGGTAGAGCAACTCCTCGCATCCGGGTTGACGCCCGAAGATTTGGTCTACTACGGACTGGAATACAAATATCTAACGCTTTATGTAACCGGCCAGATTCCCTACGATGAGATGTTTGAAAAACTGAACATCGCCATTCATCAATTTGCCAAGCGACAGATGACCTGGTTCAGAGGAATGGAGCGCAAGGGACACCGCATCTGCTGGGTAGATGCAGCCCAACCTGCAGACCGGAATGTAGAGACCATTCTGAAATGGATGAATGATTTTGACCCCAAAGAGTTTTCATCTTTCCGCGCAAATCAGTAAGTTTGGTAAATCTAACCGGCTCTAAAACGAATGCATGGACCATTTATCCGAATATATATCCCGCCTCACGCAACTTGCTAACCGCGACCATTCACTGCGCGAAAAACTGCAGCAACTAATTGATCGCTATTTACTAATCCAAACGCAGGACGAAAAATATACTGATCTTCTCAATCAGTTTTCGTCCCCTCGAGAAATAGAGGAAAAAGAAACCAAACCGGGGAAACCCAAAAAAGCCTTTAAAAAGCTTCGAATGGTTTCTCTGCTTTATGTTTCAATCTCCGGCTTCGAGAAATTGCATGAGGCTGACAATCCCTCAGAACTGATAGACCAACTGGACGAACTGTTCTTTTCAATAGACCAGATAGCCGCCGAATACGGGGTAACCAAGATCAAGAGCTTTGGGGACAACATAATTTACGCCGGCGGCCTGGCTATTGAGAACCGCACCAACCCCATAGATATAACACTGGCAGCCAGCAAGATGCAGACAACAGTTGGGGAAATTGGAAGCGAGCAAACCAAGACTGAGTTCTGGCAATTAAAGATGGGCATTCACACGGGCCCGGTTCTGGCCTCCACCTCTGACAACAAACCCTCTCCTTTTTCCATGTCGGGCGAAACCATCAATATCGCCTGCCGACTGGGGGAAGCCTGTCCCCCGGGAAGGATCACCATGTCCGAAATGTCCTACGAGCTGGTAAAGGAGTTCTTTAAGATCAGCCCCCTGGGCAAAATGCCGGTCAAGTACAAAGGTCAACTGCGGATGTTCCTGGTGAATGGGCTATTGGATGAGTTACATATTCCAGGAAATCCCTTTGAGGTAAACGAGGTTTTCTCGGTCCGTTACGGGCACATCCAGTTTATGGATTTGGAGGAAGAAGTTCTTAACCTCCTGGAAAAAAAGCTCCCCAAAAACCTCTATTACCACAATGTAAAACATACCGTGGATGTGGTTACGGAAGTTGAGCTGATTGGCTGGGCAGAGAAACTTAATGAGGAACAGATCCTTCTGCTCAAATTGGCAGCCCTGTTTCACGATACCGGACATATCCATGATTATAAGGATCATGAGCATCAGAGCACTCTTTTAGCCCGGGAAGCCCTCAGCCGGTATAAATTCTCTGAGAAACAGATCGAAACGATTTGCCGGCTCATCATGGCCACCAAGTTACCTCCCAACCCCTCCGATCTGCTGGAAGAGATCATATGCGATTCGGACCTTGACTACCTGGGACGCACCGACTTTATTCCTGTCTCCAACAATTTGTTTCAGGAACTTAAAGAGAGACAAATGGTCAATTCCCTAAACGACTGGAACCAAATGCAGCTCTCCTTTATCGGCAAACATCAGTACTTTACCAAAACCGCCCAAACCTTACGGGAAGTCAACAAACAACAGCAAATCGAGCGGATCGAACAACTGCTGAAACAAACCTCATCGGTTGAGAAGTAACTTTTTTTGTACCTTTAGGGCATCAACCTTAAAACACAAAAGCATTGACTATGAGACAATTGTTTCTTGCCGCATCCCTGTTGTTACTTTTTTTTGCTTGTCAAACCGAACAACCCGCCTACCAGCCCTCTGTTCAAAACATACCGCAGAAAGTGGAAGCTTACAAATCCTTTACTCTTAAAACCGACCTCAGCAATCTCTCTCCCAATCAGAAAAAGATGCTTTCCCTGCTTTTCGAGGTGGGCCAAATCATGGACGATCTCTATTGGCAACAGGCCTGGGGCGACAAGGAAAGTCTTTTGAGCCGGATTGAAAGCGCCCCTTTACGTCAATACGCCTTAATCAATTACGGACCCTGGGATCGCCTGAACAACAACGAGCCCTTTATTCAAGGCATAGGCCCCAAACCCAAAGGAGCCGGGTTTTATCCCGAAGATATGACCATGGCCGAATTTGAAGCACTTAAAGACGATCGAAAAAACGATCAGTACACGGTGTTGCGAAGAGATGATGAGGGAACCCTTAAAGTGATTCCCTACCATGAATTCTGGTCGGCGGAACTGGGAAAAGCCTCAGCACTACTGACTGAAGCAGCCGCGCTTGCCGACAATGCAAGCTTTAGCAAATACCTGAGGTCCAGAGCTAAAGCCATCACCACCGGCCACTACTTCGAAAGTGATATGGACTGGATGGAGATGAAAGACAATCCAATAGATTTTGTAACGGGCCCCATCGAGACCTATGAGGACGCCCTCCTGGGCAGTAAGGCCTCCTTTGAATCGTACCTGCTGATAAAAGACCGGGAATGGTCGGCCCGCCTGGCTCGTTTCTCCCTCCTTCTTCCGGGCCTCCAGGCCACCCTTCCGGTTGGTGAGGAATACAAATCTGAAAAGCCGGGCAGCGACTCCGACCTGGGGGTATACGATGCGATTTACTACGCCGGCGACTGTAACGCCGGGAGCAAAACCATCGCCATAAACCTCCCCAACGACCCACAGGTGCAGCTTAAGAAGGGCAGCCGCAAGCTTCAACTGAAAAACAGCATGCAGGCCAAGTTCGAAAATATTCTGGTTCCCATCAGTGAACTTCTGATAGATTCCGCCCAGCAAAAAAACATCGACTTTGATGCCTTCTTCGAAAACACTATGTTTCATGAAGTAGCACACGGGCTGGGGATTAAAAACACCATCAATGGAAAGGGAAGCGTACGGGAAGCCCTAAAGGAGAACACCTCGGCCATTGAAGAGGGGAAGGCCGACATTCTGGGCCTTTATATTGTGTCGCGTCTCAGCGAAATGGGTGAACTGGGGGAGAAAGAACTGATGAACAATTACGTGACCTTCATGGCGGGCATATTCCGTTCCGTTAGGTTTGGGGCCGCCAGTGCCCACGGCAAGGCCAACATGATAAGATTCAATTACTTCCAGGAACAGGAAGCCTTTACCCGCGACCCTCAAACCGGACGCTACAAGGTCAATTTTGAAAAAATGAAAGACGCCATGACCCGGCTTTCGCACGAACTACTGGTTCTTCAGGGTGATGGCGACTATCAACAAGCCAAAGACCTACTCGACACCTATGGGGTTATTAAGCCTCAGCTTCAGGAAGATCTGGAGCGGATCAATGCTTCAGGCATTCCCGTTGACATTGTGTTTGAGCAGGGCCCCGAGGTGTTGGGCCTGCATTGAAAGAACTCTGGAAAGAACCCAAAAGGAATGGGCCCCCGCCACCTTTGGTCTGCCCGCAAATTCCCACTATCTTTGACCTCTTAATGGGTCAAAGATATTTCTATGAACACAAACAATAGAATCACCAGGCTTTTCAACATCACCTACCCGATCGTTCAGGGTGGGATGGTCTGGTGCAGTGGATGGAAGCTGGCTTCGGCCGTCAGCAACCAGGGGGGCCTTGGCTTGTTGGGAGCAGGCAGTATGTATCCCGAGGTTTTGCGTGAACACATCCAAAAAATGAAAAAAGCAACCTCCCGACCCTGGGGGGTGAATGTCCCTCTGCTCTACCCCGACATTGACCAACTCATGAAAGTGATTGTGGAGGAAGGGGTTAAGATTGTTTTTACCTCCGCAGGAAGTCCGGCCAAATGGACCGGATTTCTTAAAGAAAAAGGCATACTCGTGGCGCATGTGATTGCCAATTCCCGGCTGGCGGCCAAATGTGAAGCTGCCGGCGTTGATGCCATTGTTGCCGAGGGTTTCGAAGCCGGCGGGCACGAAGGACGTGAAGAGACCACCACCTTCACGCTAATACCACTGGTGCGCAAAGCCACCAGCCTGCCACTTATAGCTGCCGGAGGGGTTGGAAGTGGACAACATATTTTAGCGGCTCAAGCCCTGGGGGCTGATGGGGTGCAAATAGGCTCCCGCTTTGCTCTCTCCATGGAGTCGTCGGCCCACCAGCGTTTCAAAGACTATTCCATCGCCTCGAAAGAGGGCGACACCATGCTTACACTCAAACAATTGGCTCCGGTCCGCCTGTTAAAAAACCACTTTTTTCAATTGGTTCAACAAGCACAGGAACGGGGCGCCTCTGCCGATGAATTAAAACAACTCCTGGGTCGTGGTCGGGCTAAAAAAGGAATGTTCGAGGGCGATCTGGACGAAGGCGAACTGGAAATTGGCCAGGTAGCGGCGCTCATCGATCAGGTTCAAAGCGTTGCCAACATCTTTACATCCCTTAAGGAAGAGTATCAACAGGTCAAAATGCATCTTTGTCAAAATCAGGAGAACCATCCCGCATGATCAAATACTACAAACACACTCTTAAAAACGGATTGCGGGTCATTGCCCACCCGGATAAAACCACCCCACTGGTGGCGGTTAATGTGCTTTACGACATAGGGTCGCGCGACGAAGCCCCCCATCGCACGGGCTTTGCCCACCTTTTTGAACATCTGATGTTTGGGGGTAGCAAAAACATTCCCTCATACGATGGAGCCGTACAACAGGTAGGTGGCGAAAACAATGCCTGGACCAGCACCGACTTCACCAACTATTATCTCACCCTTCCGGCAGCCAATCTGGAAACGGCTTTTTGGCTTGAGTCGGATCGGATGTTGGAGCTCGACTTTTCAGAGAAAAGTCTCGACGTTCAACGCAAGGTGGTGATTGAGGAGTTCAAACAAAATTACCTGAACCAACCTTACGGGGATATCCCCCTCTTGTTAAGGCCCTTAGCCTACAAGGTGCATCCCTATCGGTGGCCAACCATAGGCCAGGACATCACCCACATAGAAAATGCCACCCTGCCGGATGTGAAAAACTTCTTTTTTAAGCATTACGCCCCCAACAATGCGGTCCTTTCGGTGGCGGGCAATGTCAGGCCCGACGAGGTATTCCGCCTGGCAGAAAAATGGTTTGGAGAGTTGCCTTTGCGGGACATTCCCCTGCGAGACCTCCCCCAGGAACCCAAACAGGATGCCCCCAGATTTCTGGAGGTGCACCGCGACGTTCCGGCCCCGGCCATTCACATGGTGTTTCACAACGGACGGCGTACAGACCCGGATTTTTACGTCAATGATCTGCTTTCCGATATCCTTTCAAATGGCCCATCCTCCAGGCTCACACAGTCATTGATAAAGGAACAGCGGCTCTTCTCCGATGTAAATGCCTACATTGCCGGCGACCGGGATCCGGGCATCTTCACCATTACCGGAAGAGTGATGCCGGGGGTATCCATTAAACTGGCAGAAGAACGAATCAGGCACGAATTGAGCCGACTGATTACTGAAGGCCCCGGAGAGTATGAGCTTCAAAAGGTGAAGAATAAAGCAGAATCGAACCTGGTATTTTCGGAGATTAGCTTTCTTAACAAGGCGATGAACCTGGCCCAATTTGAACTTTTGGGCGATATCGAGGAGATTAATCGGGAGGCCGGGCATTACCGTGCCGTCACCAGCTCTCATTTAAAAGAACTTTCGGGTAAACTTTTTGCCCCGGAGAACTGCTCTACGCTCCATTATCTTCCCAAAAACCAAAAAACCAAACGCTGAATGACGGCAATTACAAATAGATTAATTGGGCCCGAATCCAAAACCATCGACAAAATTGATTTCCTGCCGGTTTCCGGCTCTACGCTGGATAACCAGATCCGGGTCTCAGCCCTAGAAGCAGGAAGCCAGGAGGTTACCAAAATTGACTTCCAATTCCCCGCAGGTTCGATACAAGCCAAAGTTCCCTTGCTGGCCTCAACGACAGCCAATTTAATGCTGGAGGGAACAGCCTCGAGAAACTCCATGGAAATATCCGAAACGATAGACTATTACGGGGCCTATCTAAACACTCAAACCTATCATCATCAAACCGTCATCACCCTCTTATGCCTCACCCGGCATTTGCCCGTATTGCTTGAACTCGTGGAGGAGATTATTAAATCCCCCTCGTTTCCCGAAAAAGAGTTCGATATTTTTCTGGAGAAAAAAAGAGAAGAGTTTTTGCTCGAAAACGAGAAAGTGAATACCATGGCCAGCCGCAAATTCGGGGAAACCCTTTTTGGGGACCATCATCCCTATGGCCGACAGTTAAAACCTGAACATTTCGATCAAATCACCCTCGACCAGGTAATCCGTTTCCACAGAGACTTTTACTCACCGGCCAACTGTCGCATCTTTGTGGCGGGCCGTCCGGGAAAAGATCTTATCCCTCAATTAAACAAACACTTTGGAAGCCCTCAGTGGGCGTCCTCACACCAGCCCCCTGAAACCATGCCCCCGGGAAACCCGTCGGAGGAAAAATTCATTTTGGTCGAAAAAAACTCCGCCCTCCAATCGGCCGTAAAAATCGGACGCCCCCTGTTCAACAATCATCATCCCGATTTTATTCCCCTTCAGCTGCTCAACACCATTCTGGGCGGCTATTTCGGATCGCGCTTGATGACCTCGGTGCGCGAAGACAAAGGATTGACCTACGGCATTGGTTCTTATATAATGCCCCTTAAGCACGGAGGCATATGGGTGATAAGCAGTGAGGTGGCCTGTAAAAACCGAAAGAAAGCCGTTGAGGCCATTTTTGAAGAATTTGGGAATCTCTGCCGGAAACCTGTGCCGGAGGAGGAACTGGAAATGGTGAAAAATTACATGATGGGCGAACTTCTTCGTAACTTTGACGGACCCTTCTCCACGGCCGACATATACCGAAACCTGCAGGAATTTGATCTTAATTTTGGGTTTTACAAAAAAATGATTGAATTTTTGAAACAAGTCACGCCAATTCAACTGCAGGAACTGGCAAAAAAGTATCTTAATCCTGACGATTTTTGGGTGGTGGTAGCAGGAATGTAACATTTTGAGCATAAAAATTTCATTCCTCTTCCGTTTAAAAGATGCTTTTTGCTCATAAATATCTAAATTAGTGGCTTTGCCAGAAAACAGGATAATGGATAACCTTTCCAACATATCAGAGGATCAATTAATCAGACAACAGTTCGATGAACTGCTTGAGCTTTGTCCACGTTGTCAAACGCCGGAGGGTTACAAGCTGATTCAGAAAGCCTTTGATCTGGCACGCAACGCCCACAAAGGCGTTCGCAGAAAGTCAGGGGAACCTTACATCCTGCATCCCCTGGCAGTAGCCCGCATTGTAGCCCACGAGATTGGGCTGGGTCCTAAAGGCGTTGCTGCAGCCCTGTTGCACGACGTTGTGGAGGACACCGATTACACCATCGAAGACATCGAATCCATCTTCGATGAAAAAGTGGCCAGTATTGTGGCAGGACTCACCAAGCTGGAAGGGGTTTTTGACCAAACCCACTCGAAACAAGCAGAAAATTTCAGGAAGCTTCTGCTCACCATGGTGGAAGATATCCGCGTCATCCTCATCAAGTTGGCCGACAGGCTTCATAACATGCGTACCCTGGGCTCTATGCCCGAACACAAACGGTTAAAAATAGCAGGCGAAACCCTCTTTATTTACGCCCCTTTAGCGCACAGGCTGGGCCTTTACACCATCAAAACAGAGCTCGAAGACCTCTCCCTGAAATATGAACATCCCAATGTTTATGAAGAGATCTCTGGCAAACTGAAGGATCACCAGAACAAGACGCAACATCTCATCAACCGGTTCTCGCTGCCCATAATTGAGAAACTCTCTACCGAAGGTTATGAATTCGACATTAAAGGACGGCCTAAATCCATCTACTCCATCTGGAGTAAGATTCAAAAAAAGAACATCACCTTCGATGAGATCTACGACCTGCTGGCCATTCGTATTGTGTTTAAGCCCAAGCCGGGAACCCCGGAGAAGGTTCAGTGCTGGGCCATCTACGCGCTGATCACCGACATTTACCGGCCAAAGCCCGATAGGTTGCGCGACTGGGTAAGTACACCCAAAGCCAACGGCTACGAGGCGCTTCATGCTACAGTGATGGGACCCGGCGGTCATTGGGTGGAGATCCAGATTCGTACCGAAAGAATGGATGAGATTGCCGAAAGAGGCTTTGCGGCACACTATAAATATAAAGAACTCCAGGAGCGGGAATCGGAACTCGACAACTGGCTGAAACGCATCCGCGAGGTGCTCGATAATCCCGACTCCGATTCACTGGAGTTTCTGGATGACTTTAAACTGAACCTATTCAGTTCCGAAATCGTAATCTTTACCCCCAAGGGTGATGAAAAAATTATGCCTGTGAATGCCACCGCTCTGGACCTGGCATTTGAGATCCATTCCGACATTGGGTATAAATGCATAGGGGCCAAAGTGAATTATAAGCTGGTCCCCCTAAGCCATGTCCTTAAAAGCGGTGACCAGGTGGAGTTACTCACCTCCGAAAAACAAACCCCTAAATTGGAGTGGCTCAATTATGTCACAACGGCCAAAGCCAAAACCCGTATTAAAGAAGCCTTTAAGAAAGAGAGAAAAGCTTATGTTGCCCTGGGAGAAAAGATTGTTGAGGAGGCCCTCAATGAGAAAAAGCTCACCACCAACTCCAAGATACTGAAAAAACTCAAGGATTTCTACAATGTACCCCGGAAGGAAGAACTCTTATTCCGGGTGGGCAAAGGAAGCATCCAGCTGGGAAACCTCAACAATATATTAAGCAATAAAACCTCCAATAAATGGATTCGCTATTGGCGACTCTCGTTCAGCAACAGCAATGACACCCCCACCCCGACCAGTGCCCCCCCACAGGAGAACAAAAAAACACAAATGGTGGTATCCGACGACATGTCCGCCGAACAATACTCCATCGCTTCCTGCTGTAACCCGATCCCCGGCGACGATGTGGTGGGATACCTCGACCGCACGGGAAAACTGATTCTCCACAGCCGCAAATGCCCGGTGGCTATCCGGCTCATGTCCAGTCAGGGCCAAAATATCGTATCGGCCCAATGGGAATCGCACAAGATTCTCTCCTTCCTGGCCATCATCAATCTATCAGGTATCGATCAGATAGGAATCGTGAGTAAGATTACCAAAGTGATTTCCGAAGACCAGACCGTTAATATGCGTTCCATACACGTGGAAAGCCACGACGGTATTTTTGAAGGGACCATCTATCTTTACATCCACAACACCGAAGACCTCAACAACCTCATATTCAATATAATGACCATAAAAGGAGTGCATACGGTAACCCGCCGCGAACGCATACAGGAGCCTGGTTAAAATCCCAGCCCCCTTCTTTCCTCTCCTCCTTTGACCCTGGATTAACCCTTTCCGTCTCCTTCCCGGCCGATGCCGTTCAATCAAATTTGGTTTTATTCTAAATAAAGTTTTAAATTCATCGACAAATAACTAACTTTAGGCCGCTATTTTTAATCAGATTAGTTATGGATAGGCCAATCAACAAAGACGTCGTCAAACAAATATTTACCGAATACCTCCAAAAGAACGGGCATCGCAAAACGCCGGAGCGATTCGCTATCCTGGATGAGATCTATTCCCGCGATGGTCACTTCGACATTGAATCGCTTTATATCTTCATGAAAAACAAGAATTACCGGGTGAGCAGGGCAACGCTTTACAACACCATTGATCTTTTGCTGGACAGTAAACTGGTTATAAAGCATCAATTTGGAAAGAATATCGCTCAATTCGAGAAGGCTTTTCAAACCAAACAACACGACCATCTCATCTGTACCAATTGTGGAAAAGTGACCGAATTTTGCGACCCGGGGATACAGGTGGTATTAAACAATGCCTCCGAACACCTTAAATTTAAGGTCGCTCATCACTCCCTATATATCTACGGTATCTGTAAAGAGTGTGCCGAAAAGGAGACCAATAAAACACCTCCTGCCCAGCATAAAAATGTGTTTTCTTAAAATTTACACCCGTGGAATTAGTTTAAAACCATTTATATTCCCTATTTTTACACATCGGAAGGCCGCCCTAACAGGGGAGGGTTTTCCGATTTTTATTGTATTGATGTTGGAAGGATTTCTTCCGCCTTTCCCCGCTCTATTAAAGGGATACCAGGAAAACTTCATCTGACGCATTCATTTTTCGTAAATGAAATACCTTAAATTGAAAACAACCCAAATATTGGCGTTATCTTATCCCAAAAGATCTGGACTATTTAACAAATTTATCGCGTAATGAAAGTTGATGTATTATTAGGTTTACAATGGGGCGACGAGGGCAAAGGCAAAATTGTTGATGTGCTTACCCCAAAATACAATGTGATTACCAGATTCCAGGGTGGTCCCAATGCCGGACACACACTTGAGTTCGACAACCAAAAGTTTGTTCTGCACAACATCCCTTCGGGTGTTTTTCATCCCGACAAGATCAATATCATCAGTAATGGTGTGGTTCTCGATCCCATCATCTTTAAACAGGAGATTGACCAACTCAAGGCCAGGGGCGTTGACCTTCGGGGCAAACTCTTCATCTCCAGGAAAGCGCATCTGATATTACCTACCCATCGCATCCTGGATGCGGCTTCAGAAGCCTCAAAAGGAGCCACCAAGATTGGGTCTACCCTCAAGGGAATTGGTCCTACTTACATGGATAAAACCGGTAGAAACGGTTTGCGCGTTGGGGATATCGGCCCCGGTTTCGATGAGAAATATGCACACCTTAAAGAGAAACACCAGAGGCTGATCGCCAATTATAATTTCGAATACAACCTTTCCGACTTTGAGGCAGGGCTGAAAGAGGGGATTGAAACCCTCAACCAATTCCCGCATATCGACAGCGAGCATGAACTGAACCGCTATTTGAATGAGGGAAAATCCATATTGGCAGAAGGCGCTCAGGGCACCATGCTGGATATCGATTTTGGGTCCTATCCCTTTGTTACTTCTTCGAATACCATTTGTGCCGGCGCCTGCACAGGAATGGGCGTGGCCCCGGGCAAAATTGGCGAGGTATTCGGAATTTTTAAAGCCTATTGTACCCGGGTGGGTGCAGGCCCCTTCCCCACCGAACTTTTTGATGAGGATGGAGAGCAGATGCGCAGTCAGGGACGCGAATTCGGCGCGACTACCGGACGCCCCCGCCGCTGCGGATGGCTCGACCTTGTGGCTCTGAAATACAGTGTCATGATCAATGGGGTGACACAGCTCATCATGATGAAAGGGGATGTGTTGAGCACTTTTAAAACCATCAAAGTAGCCACCGCCTACAAAATTGGCGAGACGATCACAGAAGAATTCCCCTATGAGTTACCGGAAAACCTGGAACCGGTTTACAAAGATCTCCCGGGGTGGAATTGTGACCTGACCGGCCTCAAAAGGGAAGATGAATTTCCTGAGCCTCTCAGCAATTACATCAAATTCCTCGAAGATGAATTACAGGTGCCCATCAAAATTGTATCGGTTGGCCCCGACCGGGAACAAACCATTATTCGGAAATAACCCGAGACAAACGACTCATACCACCCTAAATGATTGGTGGAAAAAACCCGGATCCTATTCCGGGTTTTTTTATGCCTCTATCTTTCCCTTTTAATTCCTGAGTAATCTCACCTCCCTGAAGAGGCCCCATTAGTTCTCTTTTTTATATCTTTATAAGAGAAATCATTCATCTTCAAACCACAATAGGAAATGGGAGGCCTTTTAATCACCAACATCAAAAAGCTCATCCTGGCCACACCCTCTCCGGGAAAATTGGTCGCGGGAAGAGAAATGCAAAAGCTACCCGTGATCGAGGAGGCCTACTTATGGGTCGAGGAGGGCCGCATAAAAGCATTTGGCCCCATGCATAAAATGCCCACTCCCCACGCAGACCTTCCAATACTGGAGGCTCATCAACGAATGGTCCTGCCCGCCTGGTGCGACTCGCATACCCACATGGTTTATGCCGACTCCAGAGAGATGGAGTACACCCATAAAATTAAAGGCCTTAGCTATGAGGAGATTGCCCGACGGGGAGGCGGGATTCTCAACTCGGCAGAAAAGATGAAACAAGCCTCCGAAGAAGCCCTTTTCCAATCGGCCATGAACCGACTGAAGGAGATGGCCCAATGGGGAACCGGAGCAGTTGAGATAAAGAGCGGCTATGGACTGACCACTCAAAGCGAACTTAAGATGCTCAGGGTGATTAAAAGACTAAAGGAAGAGAGTCCACTCACCATCAAAGCCACTTTTTTGGGCGCTCATGCCATCCCCGGGAAGTATAAGGAAAACCCCGACAACTATGTGGATCTATTAATTAATGAGATGTTGCCTCAGGTGGCAGAAGAAAAGCTGGCCGATTTTATGGATGTGTTCTGCGACCGGGGCTTTTTTTCCGTCCGCCAAACCGACCGCCTCCTAAACGCAGCTGCCCGCTACGGTCTCCGCCCAAAGATTCATGCCAACGAGCTGGGCTTTTCGGGCGGTATCGAGGCAGGAATCCGTCACCAGGCTCTCTCGGTCGACCATCTCGAGTTCACCGGACCCAGCCAGATTGAAGCCCTGCTGGCGTCAGAAACCATGCCGACACTTCTACCCGGAGCCGCCTTTTTTCTAAATATGCGCTATGCACCGGCACGGGAGATGATGGACGCCGGACTGCCCCTGGCTCTGGCTACCGACTACAACCCGGGCTCGTCGCCCTCGGGCAACATGCAATTGATCCTCTCCATGGGCAGCATCCTCTACCGAATGCTTCCACAGGAGGTAATAAATGCCATCACCATCAACGGGGCTTATGCCATGGGGCTCGAACAGGAGCTGGGAACCATCACCCCCGGCAAGATCGCCAACCTGATTCTTACCAAACCGATCCCCTCCATAGAGTATTTGCCCTATGCTTACGGGGAAAATAAAGTGGAAAAAATAATTTTAAATGGAACGATCATCAATGGTTAACCCATTCATAAGCAACACCGCTTCCCTACAGCAAAAAAAGGGGCCTCAACAAAACCCCTTTCCCCGGACAAATGCACGAATCCATTAAAATATCTTCACCCATAAAACCAATACCATGCGACCTCTCATAGAATGTGTTCCCAACTTCAGCGAAGGCAGAGACCTTTCGGTTATTAAGGAGATTACCAATGAGATTGAGCGCGTTGAAGGCGTAAAACTAATCGATGTAGATGCAGGCCAGGCCACCAACCGTACGGTGGTCACTTTTGTGGGGCCGCCGAAGGCCGTTTGCGAAGCCGCATTTTTAGCCACCAAAAAGGCACGCGAATGCATCGACATGCGACAGCACAAAGGGGCCCATCCCCGCTTTGGGGCCACGGATGTGTGTCCGCTGGTGCCCGTGGCGGACATCTCCATGGAAGAGGTGGCCGAACACGCCCGAAAGCTGGCCCGTCGCATTGGCGAAGAACTCGGGATTCCCGTTTATTGCTATGAGTTTGCCGCCCGGGAAGAAAAAAGACGCAACCTGGCCAATTGTCGCCAGGGTGAATATGAGGGATTACCCCAGCGACTTTCCGGCAGCGAATGGAAACCCGACTACGGTCCCGCCCTTTGGTCGGACGACATCGCCCGTTCGGGGGCCACCGCCGTGGGGGCCCGTAACTTCTTGATTGCCTACAATGTAAACCTCAACACCACCTCTGTGCGACGGGCCAATTCAGTAGCCTTCGACGTGCGGGAACGGGGAAGGGTAAAACGGGAGGGCGATCCCATCACCGGCAGGATCGTAACCGATGCCCATGGCAACAAGATAAATGAACCCGGACTGCTCAAATCGGTGAAGGGCATCGGCTGGTTCATCGAGGAGTATGGCATTGCCCAAATCTCCATGAACCTCACCGACATCAGCATTACCCCCTTGCACAAGGCTTTTGATGTCACGGCGCAAAGAGCCGAAGCCCGCGGGTTAAGAGTAACGGGTTCCGAGTTGGTGGGGGTGGTTCCCCTCCAGGCAATGCTCGAAGCGGGTCGTTATTTTTTGAAGAAACAAAAACGATCTGCCGGAATCGCACAGGAGGAGATCATTCGCATAGCGGTTAAATCGATGGGGCTGGATGAATTGTACCCTTTCGACCCCAACAAAAAGATCATCGAATACATCCTCCGCGACAAACAGGAGGAGAAGCTGGTAAACATGAGTCTCATAGGCTTTGCCAACGAAACCGCCTCGGAATCACCGGCCCCGGGAGGAGGCTCTATTGCGGCTTATGCCGGCGCTCTGGGCGCCTCGCTGGCCACCATGGTGGCCAATCTGTCGGCACACAAAAGAGGATGGGATCAACGATGGGAAGAGTTTTCCAGGGTGGCCGAAAAGGGAATGGCCATTCAACAAGAGCTCATTAGCCTGGTAGACGAAGACACAGCAGCCTTTAACGGGATAATGACGGCCTTTGGGCTTTCCAAAAACAATGAAAAGGAGAGGGAAAAACGCGCAAATGCCATTCAGGAAGCTACCCAACGAGCTACTGAAGTACCCCTGAAAGTTATGGAGACAGCCTTCAGATGTTTTGATATATTGTTGAAAATGGCCCAGGAGGGTAATCCCAACTCCAGTTCTGATGTAGGGGTGGGGGCACTGTGTGCCAGAGCAGCCATCTCGGGAGCCATGCTCAACGTTCGCATCAATGCAGCCGGCTTAAAAAACCGCGAATATGCCTCCGAAATGGTTAAACGGGGAATGAGCATCGAAGCAAAAGCCCTGGAGGCAGAAAAAGAAATTTTGAAACTGGTTCAAGAAAAAATACAATCCTGAAACAGCCCCCCGACAAAATTCGAAACAGGATCCCGATAGAAGAATCGGGACAGGTTAATAGCAAATCACAGAAAATATAACAGATGAAACGAGCATGTAAAAAGTTTTTCACACAGGAGGATCATTATAGGGGAGTTCCATCGAATACCGTTGAAAATTTTAAATTATAATGAGATGAAAGTATTGGTTTTTTATACCCACAGCTTCTCCTATACAACGGCCACACAAAATTTGTCGGACCAGGAGTTGACTGCCTGTTACCCGGAACCCACAACCATCACCCACGAAAATACCCATAAAGATTGCCTGACAGCCTTTATTCAAGTAGAAGAAGATGATGAGCAATACAGTTTAATCAGCCGCGAAAAAAAACTGGTCAACCATTTAAAGTGGGTGGCCCGAAAAAACAATACCCAAAGTGTATTGCTGCACTCCTTTGCCCATCTCTCCAACTCCAAGGCCAGTCTGGAGTTTACTTCTGCCATTTTTAAGGCCACCCAGGCCCGGCTTGAGAATGGAGGATTTGAGGTGGCACAAACCCCTTTCGGCTACTTTTTGAATTTCCAAATGGATGCCCCCGGTTTCTCCACCGCCCGCATTTGGGCCGAACTTTAGGCCAAATGCTTCCACAAGAAGAACAAAATAGTTATTTTTGAGGAATCCAATCACCTGTTAGGAAGATGAGATTATTACTTTTCATGTGCCTTATGTACTTGCCCCTGGCGCTTCCCGCCCAGGCACCGGCCGAGATTCCTCTCTCAGCGAAACCTGCCAAAGGAGAAGGAATATGGGGTTTTTTGCTGCGCTATCAGGTAAACCCCACCGATCACATGCAAGAGTTTATGGAACTCAACGAAGGGAAGTTTGGAAAAGATGGCGGCCTTTTAGCCCATAAATCGTATCTTCTTCCCCGTCTTACCCATACAGTTTCAGAGCCTCTTTTTGGAAAAGAATTTGAGAAAGTTGAAGTCTCCGGCAAATCGTTGCAGGGAGCTACCCTTTTTCTGGTTCCCGGACATGGAGGTCCCGACCCGGGAGCCATAGGCCACTATGGCAGCAACGACCTCTTCGAAGACGAATACGCTTATGACATCACCCTTCGGCTGGCCCGCACCCTGATAGAACAAGGGGCAACGGTAAACATGATTATCAGAGATCCCAACAATGGGATACGAACCACCAGTCTTCTGCTGCCCGACAAGGATGAAACCTGCCTGGACCAACCTATTCCACTCAATCAAATGGACCGGTTAATACAGAGAGCCACGGCGGTGAACAACCTTGCCCGGGAGGACAAGAACCCCTATCAACGCTGTATAGTCATTCATCTTGACAGCCGCAGCCAGAAAAACCAACTGGATGTTTTCTTTTACCACTACGACAAAAGCAAAACAGGCGAAACCATGGCCAACACCATGCGCAACACCTTCGAAAAGAACTATTTAAAACACCAACCCAACAGGGGATTCTCGGGCACGGTGAACAACCGAAACCTCTATATGCTAAGAAAGACCAACCCGGTCACTGTTTTTGTAGAGCTGGGCAACATCCGAAACTTCCGGGATCAGCAGCGTTTTGTGCTTGAGAACAACCGCCAGGCCTTGGCCAACTGGTTGTGTGAAGGAATCATCGAGGATTTTCAAAACCACCAAAAAAAACCATAATTAAAACAATATGAAACCTACGTTACTCATTCTTGCCGCCGGCATGGGCTCCCGCTACGGGGGCCTCAAACAAATGGACGAATTAGGACCCAATGGAGAAGCCATTATCGACTATTCAGTATTCGATGCCATCCGTGCCGGCTTTGGCAAAGTGGTATTTGTGATTCGTGAATCCTTTGCCGATGCTTTTAAAGAGCGTTTTGAACCTTCCCTGAAGGGGAAAATAGAAACCGAATATGTCTTCCAGAATCTTGAGGATCTGCCCGAAGGCTTCTCAGTGCCTGAAGGACGGGAAAAACCATGGGGAACCGGACATGCCATGCTCATGGCCAAAGACGTTATCAAAGAACCCTTTGCCGTGGTCAATGCCGATGATTTTTATGGTCAGGAAGCCTATGAACTCGCTATTAAGTTTATCAATGAACATCCTGCCGATGATGAATATGCCATGATAGGCTATCCTTTGCGCAACACCCTTTCGGAGTTTGGAACGGTATCGCGAGGGGTTTGCAACACCAGCGATAAAGGCTACCTCCAAACCATTGTTGAGCGAACAAAAATCGGCTGGGAAGGGAAAGAAATATTCTTTTATGAAGGGGATGAAAAAACCAAACTAAATGGCAACGACCCCGTCTCCATGAACTTCTGGGTCTTTAAACCCTCCTTTTTCGGTCACATGGAAACCAGCTTTAGGGAATTTCTTAAGAAAAAAGGACATGAGATGAAGTCGGAGTTTTTCTTTAACATCACCACCGATGAGCTCATCCGGGCCAAAAAAGCCAGCACTTTGGTTATCGATACCGATTCCAATTGGTTTGGCGTGACCTACCAGGAGGACAAACCAATGGTGCAAAACAGCATCAACAAACTCATCGAAGAAGGCAAATATCCAGCCAGGCTCTGGAAATAAAAAACAACAGGCTTATTCAACCAAGGCTCCGGAACCCTCCGGGGCCTTTTTTATGAATTCTGCTCAACCTATTAATACACAAAAGGCCCTGAAATCAATCAGAGCCTTTCATTCCTTGAGTTTTTGTGAGCCGAGGAGGGGATTCGAACCCCTGACCTGTTGTTTACGAAAAAATAGCTTAAGCTCATATATGTCTTTGTTTTTCAATCCAATAGAAAACCACAAAACAAATCACGTACAACTATCGTAAAACACAGCTATCTTTTCTCATTACATCGTGCCATAAATTTAAAAAAAATTCGAAAACCTCTTTAACCAAATAACTCCGGCAATGATAGCCATTAAAAACAAAATCCAGAATAAATATCTCACCCATCTTGGATCATATGGTTCTTTTTCGACTTCAATCTGACTATCAATAACCGTATCAACATTTTCCTGTTGTTTACTTTCAATACTGGAAAGACCACTCCACTTATCCGTCTTCATCTGAGTACTCCCTATACTGGTCTTTTTTACAATTTTCTTTACCGGCAAAGCGATAATTGTATCCTGGATCATTACTGGATCAAACTCGGTAATAATGATTTCTGTAAAGACCTCCTTATTGTCTTCTACCCTTACAACCTTTGATGAGTCAATGTCAATCCTTGACATCGACTCATTGCGAATAGTTGTATCTTCATGGTAAGTTTCAATAAGATTCTTTTTGCTTCCACAGGATAACAGAAAAAACACTAATAATATGAAAAGGGATAATCTCATTCGATCATGGGTATTAAAATCTTTAAATCCTCATACCCCAATTCAGGAACATTTTCAAAAGGAATCTTTTCAAGCTTCAGGTCTGGCTCCACGGGTTGAGAAAGAGTTTCACTGAATTCCTTTTCTTTTGATAATTCCCTTTCAATTTCTTCTTTATATTCCTCTTGAAGATCCTTTAATGCCTTTTCATACTCTTCCTTTTTCTCAATGATATTGGGGTACCCATACCCGGAAATCTGTTTTACTCCTTTCCCATTTGGCTCTGAATACACAATTGGATTCCCGGCATCATCCTTTTCAGCATGCTTGGCAATAAGCCCCCGGCGTTTGCCTTCAAATTCTTTTAATCTCTCTGATTGTTCCCGAAGCTTATTTATAGCTTCAATACGGTTATCAATCACTTTTTCATTTAGTATTAAGGGTAACTTGAATTTATTTGTCCCCTTCTCTTTTACCCTTTTAATCACCTCTTTTAAAGCAAATAAGTCTTTGTTTCTCATGTCTTCTTTTTTTACAAATCTGTCCATACTCCATTAACACACTTTTTAATTTCTGCATTTGTTATCCGAATCCCCTGCCGACCATCAGAGGACATTATTTCCACATCTCCCTTGGAATCAATTATTTTTCCTAAGGAAGAATTATCGCATCTTAAGTATTTTGTTTCATTGTATAAAACTTGAATTCCTTTAGACGAAAGTTCAACTAATGATGAATCTGAAGAAAGCTCTATTCTACCTAAAGTTCCTGTACCAAGATTCAAATACACTCCTATTGAATATTCATTTTTATCATACCCAATTATTTCATTTGCTACATATTCAATATATGATGCATGATCTCTGTCGAATATTTCAAATTTTACGATCAATGAACTACTTGATGCATTAAAACCAAAGTTTATTGTTTTCATTACATCTAAAGTAGTACCATTTGAAAAGGATATATTAGAGGAATAAATAATTTCACTGCCATTATACACAGTAACCTTACCTCCAACATAATCTCCATTGCTATTAGGAATAAAAGAACTGGTACCACCTTTTGAAACATTTGTAGTTTCACGTAGAAGTTTTTTATAACGTGACAACTTAACATCAAATGAAAGATTATAATATGTTCCTACAGAAAGACTATTGGAAATATTAACAGAGCTGGATGAAAGCGTACCATCAGAGTTCACCCATCTTTCAATTGACTTTATCAAAAATTCATAATCTCCTATATTCAAAGGCGTTGGAGATATTTTGGGGATATCAGAAATTACAAAAGCTCCTGCTCCGGCACTTGCCGGGGCTAAATCTGAATTGCTTATTTTAACTCCAACCGTTTCTGAACCGGAATCCTTAACTTGAACTTGATTAAGATATGAATCTAAAACAATTGTATTTCCAAGATGAACAAGTCCATTATCCAAATCAATCATTAACCCATTTGCACCATCCCAATTACTTGATTTGATAATATTTGAAACTAGTTCTCCATCAATTTGCATGTTACCAGATGGATCACCAGTTATTTTCCCACCCCCAAAACTAAATGATCCATCTTTTTTAAGTGACCAATTGTCTGTATATAACTTCTCATTGTCAAAGTTAACTCCGGCAATTCGGGCGTAATCCTGGCTTATTACAAATGCCTCCTGACCATTTTTCAGGCCACAAATCCCGTAACCCGATTGACCTGAAATTCCGGATAGTTTCCCTATCCTTAATTTTGTCCTCTTGGCCCCGAGGATGTGTTCCTTCCCGGCGGACGTTTCTTCATATTCGCCCTCAATAGCTGAATCAAAAACAGTATACCAAGTAACACCATCGGCCGACACTTCTGTTTTGCTGTTGTGAACAATATAGGTCGTCGCGTAGTTATGCCATATCTGTACTTTTTCCACGGCTTTAATTTCTTCTAAATCGACGATAATATAGGTATGAGTTCCAAACTGACTACCGAATAAATATGAAGGGCTTACAACTTCATCGGTCACCCTGGAGCCGGTGTATTTTGTTCCGTTAATATCATACACCGGTTTCCCGGCAGCAAGATTGTTTCCGTCCTCGTCAAAGGCTTTAATCTCAACCCAATAGTTCCCTCCGTTCAGGGTTGAACCATTCGACCAATCGCGTATATAACGAATGTTTCGAGGAATAGTAAATTTCGCATCGGAAACCCCGTCTATCACCTCAATATAGGGCGAATCAGCATCGCTTGAGGTTAGATACAAGGCCCCTTGTCTATCGGAGTCAGAGGTATTGCCAATTCGTACAAATTCAAGCCCGGTGAGAACAGACAAATCGATTACATCCTCACAATACCCGTTTGTCTTAATCCTGAAAAATGTGGTTCCCACTTCCCAAACCCGGCCAACAACTTTAATAATATTCCTACCATCAAATTTTTGAGCTTGAACAATGTCATAAAGTTTAAATGGGCAAACCAAATTTCCGCCTTCGTTATCAAAATTTAGCTGAATGTTTTCAATATCCCACTCGTCAAACCGATAGCCTGTTGTTACCTTCATGGAATCACTAATCCACAAACT
The DNA here is from genome assembly GCA_041583495.1 of Marinilabiliaceae bacterium. Classification (GTDB taxonomy): domain Bacteria; phylum Bacteroidota; class Bacteroidia; order Bacteroidales; family Marinilabiliaceae; genus JBFHFS01. The sequence goes on from JBFHFS010000034.1 coordinate 38,208, forward strand.
CCCATTTGTCGCCCTGATTTGGTTAATAACCATTTCGTAAACATCCATCCTTCCCCGGACCGTTAGCCGGTCAAGCATCAAATGGTTCTCTGTGGAATCTAATTTCCACCCACTACCTGAAAAACCATCAACTCCCCCCCAATTTGTGTCGATAAGATCAGAAGAAAATTTGCCTTGTTGCGCTTTGATATTTCCGGCAATATCAAGCATTTCAGATGGCACCGAAACCCCTATTCCAATTTTCCCTCCAACCCAATCAATATTGAAATACTTTTCATCAGCTGCATTTCTAATAAAAAATTGAGAAGGGTTCCAACTTAATTCTCCAACCTTTGTTCCGTTATAATCCTGAAGGTATATTCCACGACTTCCAAGAGTTGACCTAAATGAAAATTGTGAGGTAATGACTTCATTTACATTTCGCCTCAAATAATCCCCTGAACTACAACCACCTAACTTATCTGAATCGTCAGAACAAAAAGCCTTTGCACGAGTTTTAAACATGCTTGTTGTGGCATCCCAATAAGCATGACCGCCGTTTAATGGACTGTCTTCCCGGGTAGCAATAGCTTGAAGTGAATCACCATCCCATCCAACCCGGGCAATGGCATCTGATCCGGCCCCAAGGACTAAATCATTAATCCCATCCGCTCTTTTAACTTTTAGACCGGAAACACCAGATCCTAGTCCGGAGACTGCGCCATCACGCATGACAATAAAGTCATTGGTGGTAAGAATCTTTTCAGCATGGGTTTCATATGCGGCGCCGTTTTGAATTATATTACCCTCAAAGGTGACATCCGCCTGAAATACATTTGCCTGGTTTAGTTTTGCAACATTAGGATCTGACGCTGAGATAAACCCTTCCTGTACGTATTGCTTCGTTGCATACGCTGATAAATCGCTCTCAATTGCAGAACTAATGTTACCAATGGTCACTATCTCAAAGCCATTCAATTGAAAGATACCGTCATGCACCCATCTCCCGGCAGAATGAATAAAAATATCATCCACACCACTGGCTTCTCCATCAATCCGAAAATATCTGTTCTGGGCCCAAATAGTCTGGAAGCCTGAAGTAGTCAGTTCTGTGACCCCTAGAGATGGATATAAGCTGTGGGCCTTATTTACTGCTACCTCAAAATTAATACCCATACTTTCAGAAGTCATCCAATAGTGACCAAAGAGCTCAGAGGTCCATTGCTGATATGAAAGATCCCCGTTCAGGAATATCTCAACCTCCCAAAAACATTCAACACAATTATCATTTGAAAAGCTTGTTTTCCGAGTAATGGGGTGATTGGTTATTTGCAATTGATCACTGCGTTCAATATTCAGCGTTTGGATCTGAGATGGGACAAGGGTCACTTTTGTCCCTTCCGACATTACACCAATAAGCCGAGAGGTGACCTTGACAGTTAAATTTCCCTGCAATTTATGAAGCTTGCCATTACGGGAATCTCCACTATGAACGATTGAAAACAAAAACCGGAAATCCGCGGCATAGTTTTTCCCAGAAACAAGATCATATCTTTCGGTCCCGGTGGGCTCATTTGGATAAGCTTTAACAATCCCTGTTGAAGAACTTGCTTTCCCAAAATAAATAGTCTCTAAATAACCGGCCCGAAGCTCATTGCTGTTTTGAAAAATATCGTAAGGGCTTGATACCACACTGGTCTCAAAAGTCCCTGAAGCCGCACCATCAATTTCGGCCTGGGGGGTTAAAGAGCCCCCTCTCATCCGAACTGCTGAGATGCCCGCTCCCTCAGCTTTGTCTTCTATTGCAATAAGCCGTTCTTTGGGGTCAATAAAAATGCCTTGGCCAAACTCATTTTCGCTTTTTAAGACAGAATCAACCTCAAAGTCTCCAACGGTTCCTTTTCCTAAATGAAAGTTTGAGGCATTAATTTCCTTGGCAAAAAGCCCGGTCACGTCAATCATCTCGGCACTAACAGCCCCTGTCTTTATTCTGCCAGGACCAACAATGGTTTCATTCAAAACCCACTGAAAATTATCCGTAACGGTTTCAGCCCAGAAATACTCTTCTATCCCTGCATCGGTGGTTTTTGCCCAAACATCATCAATATGATTACGCTTTTCCGCAATAGTAGTCCATGCTACAGAGGGATCTGTTCCGCCAAAATACCGGGCCGATTTCTCATTTACAACATCCTCTATTAACCTGCCATTAGTAAAGGTAAAAGCCCCACGAATCTCCCCGGTTTCAAGATTGATCATTATCCCGGAAGCATCATTTTGAATGATGCCTGTGGAAATATTATTCCCAGAAATTAAGGTATACCCGTAGGTTGTTGTAAGTGTCCTTGCATCGTTGTTGACAGAACTCAGAACCCCAACCGGGAAATGATAATAATCCGGATCTTCCTCAACTTCAATTTTTGTCAGAGACAAAATAAACAATCCGGCAGGCGTGACTTTGGAGCATTTCGCATACAAGTAATAAGCCGATGATTCGGTCAATGTAACATCAAAAGAAGACATATTCCAGGTGCCAGGACTATCATAAGAATCATGAATAAGCTGGCCGCCGGTGGCTCCAAAACGGTTTTTATCTCCTCCTTTATTGGGTTCTAAAAAAGAGGTAAGCTGAAATTGACCAGCTGGTGAACCTATCAAAGCAATTTCTGCCTGAAGAGTTTCCAGCATGGCGGTAACCTCGACAATATCACGCCAGTTCCTGCGGGTGCGGGCTGGATCGAACATCTTATTTTGTCGTAAGGCTTTTTTCGCCTCCACACTATCAGAAATCAGTCTTTCTATTCGCGTTGGCTCAATAACGTCAGAGAGGGTTACCTGATATTCGTAAGGATCATCCACCAACCTGGTAAACTCTTTTACCCGCACATTTTTGTCAACACCTATTTTCGTATCAACAACATGAATATAGTCCCCTGTCTGTAATATATTTGGCAAGGTGCCGTCAACCTCAAAAGTATCTTTCAGATAAAACCTATCTATTTTCAAAGAATACTCAACCCTTGGCTGTTTGTTTTGATTAAGATATTCCTGAGCCCGGGTCTGCAACTCGTTTTCAGCTGCTGTAACGTAGCTATCAGGCATGATAATATCTAAGATCACATACTTATCTCCTGCCTGGATTTGAAAGGCTGCCGAATCGGGATTAGGAAAAACAAGACCCCTCTCATCTTCAAAAGATTTAATCTTAAAAGTATGTGTTGAATGATCGTATGATGCAATTTCAAATTCATACCCAGCCAGGTTACCGGTATTAAAATGGACTTTTGCGCTTTGGCCAGCAATTAACCACTTCGTATTACCTTCAGTGTCCTTTTCGTTCAGATCGAACATTTCAGAATCAACAAAAGTCTTTTCATCTGCACCTAAAGAAGAAACCTCTCCGATACGGTGTGGGAAAATATCATCAAAGATCCTGGAACCTTCAATAATCCCATAACTGGAATGATTATCACTATCCAGGAAAGGATCCCCAGGCAATTGGAGCCGTGTTGCATTGGCCCGGTAACCGATCTTAATGTTTTTGTCCGAACCTTCGGCATAGAGACGGGTTATCACATTCTTTGAATCAACATTGCTACGAGAAAGGGAATAAAGTCCTTTACCCCTCCCATATTCAAGTTGCATGGAAAGAACGGATCCGGCTTCTTGTAAATTGATCACATAAGTGTTTCCTGACTTAGTAATCACGTATTCAGTCTCAAATTCCTCACATAAACGATTGAGAACAGCCAGGCAGTTTTCAGAATTGAAGGAAAGCGTTTTGGCCTCCGTTTCCGGCACCGTCCCAATAGTCCAAAGCCCTTGACCGAATGCACGTTCAAGGTTGTACTGCATTACAGTAAGAAAATCTTCAGCTGCGCCCGTTAATGGAAATTCCGAAGTAGGGTTAAAACCGGTCCAGTCTGCACTTCGGTAAATTACTTTTGTGAGCTCATACTTAACCCCCTCAAAAGTTAAGTTGTATTTAAAAAGATTCTCTCCAATCCGTTCAGGTTCCCCAAGGGTGTTAAGGGTGTATTTCTCCCCAAAAACCTCAATCCAATCACCTATCAGAAAGTTAATATATCCAACTGATTCGACCTCCATGGCCACCACATCCTCCCCCATCAGCACCCGTCTTTGCTCGGCAGCAACTATTTTAGACCGAGGATCTGTCCCCGGAAGCATATATGTAGAATTGTCTGCCCGTGTTATTATAAGTTGTTCCATACCACTTCACAATTAGTCGAAAAACCTGTAATCTCTTCAATAACTCCTGCCAGTACTAAATGATATGTGCCGGCATCTGAGTAGGTATGTGTCCGCGTTACCATTCCGCTTGCTGTCTCCTTCGTCCCGTCTCCCCAGAAAATCGTAATCAGCTTTTCAGAGGTTAGTGTAATTGAAGGCTGCTCAGCAAGCGGGTCGGAAACAACGAATTTCAACACCCTTTTCACCGGCTCCGGCTCGATTAACTTTAAAGTGAACTCCCAAACGTTCGTTCCACTGGCCCAACGGTTATTAATTTCCACTTTCCCGCTTTGATAAACTTCATAAACCAGCATCTTACCCTCACCCGTGTCAATCATTAATCTTTGAGTACCTGCTTTTGCCAACTCCCGGAAAAATGAATTTGCTTTCTGGATCGTATCCACTTTATCAATCCCTGTAATAAAGCACTCAAGGGTTATTTCCCGGCTTTCATATCGGGGTGAGGATAAGTCCACCACCTTACCATGATACCCGTCCCAATCCATCTCCTTTGGTTCCTTGATTTTTAAACCATCAATTAACCCCTTACTTCTTGACACATACACGCCAAAGTCCCTGAAATTGGTGCCGTTTAAGAAATATCTCATAATCCTTTCGCTTTTAAGGGATCCGAACCGCTTCCCTTTATAACATTAAGCTTACTATCAATGCTTTCCAAATACCTATTATATCTTGTATTTGCAGCGATTTCAGACTGATACCTGATGGATTCGTTCATGATCCTAAGAGACTCGGCCTGGTTAATTCTGATAGCGTTCATTTGTCCACCAATAAGACTAGCGGTTTCCTCCGAAACCCCTTTCACGGCCCCGGTCAATGAAGCATCCTCTCCACCGCCCCACAAATGAAACCCAGCTTGCTCTCCTTGCTTCCTAGCTTCATCCAATGCCTTATTGAAATCGTCTGTGGCATTGCTGGTCCTCTCAAACATCCTTGAAAAATCATCAATCCATGAGCGATCTCCTCCGAGATCATAGGAAGATTCCATTTCCTCCTGTAACTGATCGAAAATACTGCCATAAACCTGCTGAAATATCATTTGAGACAAGATGTCTTCAAGAGTGTTTTCTACACTTTCCCCAAACTCTTTTGCCGCATCGGTTCCATCCTCAAAAGCGGAAACAAGAGCATTCCGTAAATCATCCCCCATTCCTCCTGCCAGATCTCCTATGACACTCTTTATTTGCTCTTGGGCTTCCTTTACACTTTCCGACCAGTCAATAGCATTTTGAAGCGTTTCTTTGGTCGATTTGCTAATAAGATCCTGATCAATTAAGGTCTGAGCTAGTTCAACATTTAACTGCTTTTGTCCATCTTCGGCCTTCTGAATCAATTCAGGATATTCGGCCAAAAGATCCCCATAGACATCCTTTTTCTTTTTCCCTCCAAACAGGCCTCCAATAGCCCCGGCAATACCCCCAACAACCGCCCCAATGGCTGTTCCTACCACAGGGACCACAGAACCGATTGCAGCACCGGCAGCGGCCCCTCCCCCAAGTCCAGCCCCTATACTTCCCCAATCAACAGCATCTCGCTTACCGATCTTTGCCTCTCCCTCATCCAGTTGCGCCAAGTTTTCTAAATATCCTTTATTAGCATCCCGAAGGGCATTAATCCCGCTTGTCAAACGTCCCTCCTGGTCTTTCATGAACACATTCTCATTCAACTCTGCCTGAAGTCTCAGCTGTTCATTAAGAGCAAGATTGTATTCATGCTGTTGCTGTCTTATTGAATAATAGAATGCTTCTTCGACTGCCTTTCTCTCTTTTGCTGAATTAATGAGCATCCCGGTAACCTGAAGAGCACCATTAAGGCCGGCCGTAATAACCCCAAGGGTATCCCCTTCAGCAGACATCTTGGCAATATTCCCAACCTGGCCAACCGCATCAGCCACCCCATTCATCAGATCCCCCATCTCACTGTCAAACTCACCCACTGTCCTGGCCAATTCCTGCATTTGATAGGCTGTATCAATCAGTTTATTGCTGAACCCGGTTAGATTCTCAACATTCATGGCTGATCGTGTTGCCTTACCAATATCTTCCCACCTCTTTTTGGCGGCGTCCATACTGGCCAGTTGTAAACTATCGGGTGTAATACTATTGGCAGCAGTTACTCCCTTCCCGTTTAATTTGCCAGGGGTTTGGTCTTTGCTTAAAATTATTCCGCTGTTAGTCGCTGCCTGGTAAATGGCAACCTTTGCCTGGATGTTGTTCTTAAAGGATTCAAGCTGATTAATCAAATATTCCTCATAGTCCTTCCCTTGCCTTATAAGGTCTTTATAATACTCCTCAACAGCTCCCTTATCCTCTTCTCTGGCCGATCTTAGAGCATCATTATAGGCCTCATAGGCTTTCTTCTGATCAGAGAGTGTCTTCTCATATGCGCTCACATCAAAGACGGATTCTGCTCCTCCTTCGCTTCCGCCATCATCCTTCCCAAATAAGTCTTCCAGTTGTTCGGCTGCCTCTTTCGATATCTGGGATAATTGTTTCTTTAATTCATCGAGAGAATCGATCTGACCCTGTAATCTTTTTTGAGCTGCTTCAACTGCCTGAGGGGAATTGAGGATTTCAAGCCTTTTTATTTCAGCCTCAGTTTGCTGAATCAGTCCCTTTAAAACCTGTTGTTGCGAGAGATTCTCTGTGATCCTGGCCTGTTCGGACTTTAAGATCATCTCTTCTTTTAGCTTTTCGATGACCTTTCCTCGCTCAACATCAATCTGACTTAAGAACTCCTTTTCATCCTGTAAATTCTTGAGGTTAGTGCCGTATTTGGAATTCAATTTTTCAATCAGTGTTGATCGTTCCCTTGTTCCGGCATTAGTATTCTTGAGTTGGGTAAATAAAGCCTCAGCGGATTGCTTCTCTTTGCCAAATTGCTCTGTTATATCTTTGGTAACATCAACGGCTTCTTTTTGCTCCTTGTTGAACATTGGCAAAATCGTTACCACTGCCGCAATTCCGGCCGCCAATAAGCCCCAAGGATTCGCCTTTGCAGCTGTATTGAATGCAATCTGCGCCCGGGTAGCGGAATTAATTCCCTTGGTCATTAATTGAAGTGACCGGATAGTCTGACCAAGAGCCATGGCTTTTTGGGCCATCCATGCAGCCACAACTGCGGCCTTGTATGCACCATAGGAAGCGATCACCACCTTTAAAACATCGATTACCGTCTCATAATTCTCGACCAGCGAATTAAGAGTTCCAATTCCGCTATAAATGATGCCTTCATTCTTTTGTCCTATCTCATTCAGCATTCTATCCCAGGCATCCCCCAGGTTGGAAATCTGACCCGTCAGGGATCCGGACTGTTTTTCCATCAGATTATAGAACTGTCCCCCTTCATCGGTCATATTCTTAATGGCCTGTTGGAGTTCCTCAAACCCGATCTTTCCCTGTTCGGCCATCTTGTATATCTCTTTGTCTGTGGCTCCAACCACTTCGGCCAGCTCCGAGATAATCGGGATCCCTCTTTCGGCAAATTGGTTTAACTCTTCGGCCTGCATCTTCCCTTTGGCCGAAACTTTTCCATAGGCCTGAATCAAATCAGTTATCGGAACCGAGGCCCCGGCTGCAAGATCTCCCAACCTCCGGAGACTCTCCCCAACCTGGTCAGTGGGTTCTTTAAATGCAAGAAGTCTTTTGGCTCCCTGCCCTAGTTCTGTGAGAGAAAAAGGCGTTTTGGCCGCTAAACTCACCACCTCGGCCATCAGCTTATCGGCCTCACTCTTACTTCCAAGCATCGTTTGAAGGGCAATATCCAGCTGTTGAAATTCACCTCTGACCTGGATAACCTGATCCAGGAAACCCTCTGCGGCCGTAATGGAGAAATAACCGGCCATGGCTGCCCCTATTCTCTTGAAGGTGCTGTCAATTTGAGTGCCTTGCGTCTGAACATCCTTTGTAAAATTGGTCATACGCTTATTTATCTCCCTCAACTCTCGTTTAAGTTGATCAGCATCCAACTGCGCTTCAAAATATAGGTTCGCCATTTCAAGAGTATTTTGCGAACAGGGCCCTCTCCTGTTCAAGTGAATTGATTTTCACCGATTCATCTTTTTTGTCACTTTCGTAATCATACCAGGGCAGATCAGCCAGCATCATTTGAAGGTTTATCCAACTGACCCGCCAGAGTATTTCTTGGTAACTGTATCCGAAGGTTTTTGTGGCTCCGGCGATGCTCCCCCAGATGGTTTTTCCTCCTCTTTGCTTGCTATCAGAAGATTTACCCCGCCTATCAACTGAGTAGTGAAAAAAAAATCCTCAACTGACATTTGACGGACAACAAGAGTCGAAAGGGTATTCAGTTCTTTGGCTGTCAACTTGAACCTTAACCACCAGGCAAACAGGCCAGAAAACCGATTCAGAAAACGGGAATTCAGGATACCACAAGCCACCACCTTTGAAAGAACTACAATATTCCCTGGATGCTTAAGGGTTGCAGCGATAGGCTCGTTTTCAATATCCAGTTGTTTAAGAGCTCCCGCATATTTCGATATCCTGATAACAGTACCCAAATAAAGGGGTTTGACAGATAGGTTCCACTCCCGGCCCATCCATCTCACACCAAACGTTGCACCCTTGTTCAGTATGACATCAGCTGCCCTGCCCTCTATATGTGAGTTGTTCCTACCCTGTTTATCCATCCTTTAAGAAATATTTTAAGTCTTGGTCTTTTCACCGCTATCTTGATATAATACTCAATCCGGGCCTTCTCATACCCATCTTTCAAATGGCTGAGGTTAACCGCCCTAAGAGTGCAAGGTCCAATAAGACCATCAACTTTCACCCTGGCAATCCGTTGAAGAATCCTTATGGCCGTTTTAGGCCCTGCATTTACTCCATGGTCGAATACATGCAGGGCCAATTCAAGATCCTCTATCCCCTCAAGATTCATCCTTTCCCAATAATGCCTCCTATAAATTTCTTTTGCCCTTTCAACCGTCAAGGCTTTGATATCCACCTGCGGAAAAGCCCGCTTTGAAATTCCATATTTGGTCTCTCCTCCTGGGTCATTCGGATTATTCACATAACCTCCCTCATGCCTTAAAATAACCGGAATACATATATCAAACTTTCCCATTATCATTGATATTTTTCTTTACCATGGAACGAACCGTCAGAAAGATCTCATCTGCCAACTTTAATATCTTGAAAGAATACCCTAACCTCTCAAAATTCTCATCAATAGATCTCAGCTCCCACAGAAAAATGTGGACAAGCACATAAAAATGAATGATTTTAAAAGGAGCTTTCATCCAGTCCAACCCCAGATAGATAAGCTCCTTTCTTAGAAATAAGGAAACGGCAAGGAACACCATGTAACTTCCGAATTTAAAGACCCATCCCAATCCTTTCTTTGAGATCCACTTCTTTCCCTCTTTTCGTGATGCCTTAAGGCCCGTAACATAGTCCGTAACCATCACAAAGAATAAAAGGATAAAGAGGGCCCCGCTGATACCAACAAACCTTTCCGAAAAACCTGATACCAGCGAGAACATCCCTCCAATAACACCTCCATAGAAGGATGAGATCTTGACTTTAAACTCTGAAAAATCAAATAACCTAAACAGGAATCTAAGGTGTTCCATTATGCCCGTCATTTCTTTAAGATGCCTAACGTTTTAAGCAACCATGTATAAAAATTGGTATCATAAACTCCATTGGCCGCCAAGGATGCAAAAACCCCGATTATTAAGGCGTTCCACCACAACAGACCATGTAAAAACCCGATACCAAACCACCATCCAAACATCGTTACTGCTATTCCGGTCCCCCATGAAATTAGTTGCGTTAGCAACCTGTCCTTGGGATTAAAAACCCCTTTTACCGCCTCTACGATAAAAGGAATCCCGGCTACAAGAGTAACGAAGGTGGTGAACAATGAGTCAGGCTCAAAAGAACCACCATCCTGGGCAAAGGTCCCGAAAGAGATGAGCCCAAATACCATTAAAAGAATCAGCTTTTTCATATGATTAGGATTTAGGATCGGTCAACCGATCCGGTTAATTAAACAGTTGGAAATTCGATAGAAAAGGGAGCTCCTCCATCTCCTGGATCCAGGGCAGTGGCCGACAGATCCAATTGAAGCATATCGTCACGCCCCACAGACCCATCAATGCGGGCAATAACATTGGCGTTAGGAACCCTGTACTTGGCCCCGGTGTCACTCTCTATTTCAAGAGCTAATTTGATAAGAGAAGATTTTGAGGGTGCCTCCCAGGTCTCAGAAACACCAGCTTCAGAGGAAACATTGCCCCCTTTTACTTTCTGGAGAATATTGGGCGAAAGGTCATAGGCCTTCCATTTGGCTTCCAGCTTAGAGCTTTCGGTAATTGCCTGCTCAATAGGCGAATCCTGTTCCTCAACATTGAAGTCCTGGATACTAGGTTCAGATTCCGATAATGTCATTGACCCTTTTACCGTAGTTGCAAAAGCTTCCATGGTTTCAGGCATGGTAGCGCCACCAGTGGGAGTTCCAAACTTGACTGATTTCAGTCCGATTGAATATTTTGCCATGATTTTAGTTTATTAAATTGCACAATAATCGAATGTTTACATAATGCTCTTTCAAAGCATCTTCGCGCTCCACTCCTTGCTTATCGGAGTAGAGATGTGTGTTTCCTTCAATATTCTTTGCCAGAAGGGCCGAATAAGAAGCCGCAAGCTGTTCTAATCGAAGCGTATTTGGAGCAGTTGTTGAATCAGGGAACACAATATCCTTCACATGAATATTCACATTGACATAGCATTTTTGCAGCACGTCCCCGGAAATTGGAAGGGAGTTGATAACGATGTATTCATTTTCGTTTCCTCCAGGCTTTGCATATTTGAAAACCGGCAATTCCAAACCATCCAGGAGACCATAAACCCTATTTACCGCGTCAAATGTGGTCATCAGTAATTCGTATTGAAGTCAATTCCACGTTTCCCAAGTTGCTTAGTGAACTTCCTCAACCGTTCGCCTAAATTGACGAACAAAACAGCCTGCTGGGAAGAAATCACATTGTATCCTTTTGATTCCAAAAATGAGGCGTACTCCATTCCGGCCACTCCAATCAATCGATAACCCGACTTTGGGGGAAGCTCATTCAAAACCCTTCTTGCTGCCATTTGCCCCTTTGAAGTTCCAGTTGATCCATCCACCTGCTCGTTGTCCCGGAGAATGAAATATCCAATTGAACTTCGAAGGTTGGCCGTCTGATCCTGGTAGTCTCCCTTTGGAAATGCAGCTGAAGAAATATTCATCCCTTCCCGGGCATCACTCACAAACTCCTCTCCTACTCTTTTAAGGATTCGAAGCACTCCCGTTTCAATTTGAATGAGATTTTTGTTTAGAGCCTTCTCAATATCTGAATAAGAGAATTTAGCTTTTATACCCATAGCCTTGAGTTTAACTGGCCATTATGGTGACGTTTCACATGGCCTGTCACAAGCTTGTTTTCAATGGCGATCTCCACCTCTGCATTTACCGGAACTTCAAAACTCATCTTCGGAAGGAATACATTGAAAGCAAAATTCAATTCGCTTCCATCTTCTCCCCTTAGCACCTCCCCTTTCCCATTTGGTTCTGCTCTGCATTCACCATCATGAATCGGGACCAATCCGCCAGGTATGAAGTTTCCACTCTCATCTTTTGCCGGTTCACGAACCGCTTTAATGATAATGTTATGTGGATACTGCTTAACTACCATGGTGAAATTCCGGTTACTTCTGGTTCATTATCTGAAAGAGGCCCTTTCTCTCCGTGCTTTTCGTAAAGCATGTTTGCAACTTTCAAGAAGTTGGTTTTGTCTGTCAAGGACAATTGATAACCCCCTTCAGTCACATTCACCCCGGTTGCCAGGACCACATAAACATCAGCCATTGCCAGATCGAATTCCTTACCTTTCCCCTCATAATCAGATTGGGGATCTAGGCCTCGATCAAGCAGGGCAGTCAGATAGGTATTGTCATCCAGCGGATACCCGGCAATCTTTCCTTTCAGAGCTTCCAGATTGGTCATTGAGATTCATTTAAAGGCCCCGGTCAATTTTCGGGGCCTTATTGCTTACTTGGCGGTTGCAGAATCCAGGATAAAGATTGAGTCGATCGCCTCAAATCCAGGGAACGCATTCAATTCAACGGCCGTAAATTCCCCAAAAGGATCGTTTTGCGACCACTTAGAAATCAAAGATTTCTCATACTTGGCATAAGAAACCCCTTCTACAGGGTGCATCTCCTCGATGGCTATTGCGTTGTGGACAACCCCCAATTTCCCGGAAGGAATAAACACCACACTTGAATCCTTAAAGGGTTTATAGGTAGAAATCTTCCCATCCTTCTCAATCCCGATTACCTCGTTCACAATCTCGATCACAGGAAAGAGGTTAGATTCCAACATCTCATTAATTTCTTTGAGAGTTCCAATCCTCTTGGTGTTGGTTGGCAGCCGGTAAAAGCCATTAAGCATCTTAATGGTTTCATCGCACTTTTGAAGGTTCCAGAATGAATTCCGGGTCATCAGAATTTTTTCAAATGAGATGCCTCTATCTGTGGCGGCCTCCACTGCATCTTTGATGTCAGTTATTGGCGTAGCCGTCTCAGGATTTGACCACACGGCAGCCACTTTCCGCTTATTGGTCGAGGGCATCAAAAGGTCAATTTTACCGGTCACAATACCATCCGGGTTATTGGTCGTAGTAAGATCAATTTCTCCGGTGGAAATACCTTGCAAAACCATGAAATCAAGCCGCTTCATAGAAGCATTTCCGACTTTCTTGATGTCGCCAAACATCAGATCCAGCATGGTTGTCAGCTTGGCACTATCAGCCACATTCATAGCTTTCAGCATTTCCCAATCCCGGTAATCCTGTTCGGTCATCTTGAATTTCTCCTTGATGGCCGGCACTTCTCCACGAAGCTTCTCAATGCCCTGGCGTCCCCTCAGGGGAGCAGAAGAGTTCCGGTCCACAACAGATGCAGCCGCCTCAATTCTTGACCGGCCAATGGCGGTCTCAAAAGTGAGGGTCGTTTTCGGGGTTCCCCAATCAAAGTAGTTCTTAAACCACACCGGGGCGAACTTATCCTGGGCTTTGTCGATCATGACCTGCATCTTGCCAGAATATTTCCCAAATATTGAATTTAATTTCTCTGCCATTTTTCCAATTAGTTAGAGTTCGACAAAATGAGGGTACAAGGCAACTGAGCCTTATCCACAGGTGGAATCCTGCGAGCGTAGGCGGTTCCCCTAATAACTACCGAAAGAGACGCATTTTCCTGGGCGGTTAAACCTTCCATCAATAACCCGGTAGTTTTTCCTGTGGTGTCCTCAGTTGCTAAAACAGCATCTTTGGCCACATCCACAGTTGATGCCAGGTTCAATACGTCATAATCAGCATTTGAAGTGTCAATGCTGTCCACATTTACACCATCAATTTTGGCACCCACAACCATAGAATGACCTTTGGCTACCTTTACTGCTGAAATACCAGTTCCGGCCTCATAAACTTTGGCCGTACGAACGAATTTTGCTTTTCTGGTTGACTCGTCATAAATAATCAATGCCCCCTTGGGTACTTCCACCCCGGCGGCCAGATCCGTCATATCAAGGGTGAAACCTCCCTGGGCAGTTTCCAGAACTTTCTGGAAAGCCGGGATGCCATCAGTTGAATAAACTTTGATAAATCCGATTGCCATAACTAAAAATTTAAGAATTTGATTTTGCCCAAGCCTCAATCTCCTGATCCGCATTATCGGCACCACCGATAGGATCTTTGGGCGTTTCACTCATTACACCCTCATTGATAAGGTGCTGTTTGACCCCGTTGTAATCGGTTTCAATTTCGGTGAGAACAGAATCAATCTGATCTTCACTTTCGATGGTCCGGCCCTTGATGAACGATTCAGGGATTTTCTTTTCCTTGAGTTTTGACTTCAAAGAATTCATAAGCTCCCCCGCCTTTTCTTTCTTTTCGAAAGCTTCCAGGCGCGCTTTCATTTCATCCAGTTCCTTTTTTGTCTTGTCATCTCCCCCTTTAGGTGAGGAAGGCTGTTGAATTGGCTTGCCATCTTCGTCCAGTCCATGCTTTTTCCGGAAGTTTTCCAGGGCTGTTTTTTGAGCTTCGGTTGCCCTTCTATCTGTCTCGGATTGCAAAATTTCGGAGAATGATTTTACAAGCGGTTCGACCCCGGCTATTACGGTTTCGATTTCAGATTCCTCTTTTACAGTTTGACTCAAATGATCCGCCACCCTGTCAAGAACAATAGCATGAGTCCCTTGAAATTTGGTCCTCAGGATTTGAAGAATTTTTTCTTTCATTGCACTGTGCTTTGTTTAAAAATCTTTGCGCTTTAGATTAATGACTGAAAGATATTTTAAGCATAATGGAAGGCAAAGCACAACGACTTGTGATTATTGACAATAAAAAAATTGTACAATCATTAAATTTTAACCTTTATTTTTGTTGTCCATTGGATAACTTTTATTATATTTGAAGTGTTGTTCAACGGAACAACGATAGCAAATTCTTAAATCTTTAAAACTGGGGGCCACCAGGATAAAAACGGATAGATAGGCTATGAAAGTCTTTGAAATTTTGAAAGTCGCCAAAGCCAACCAAGCAGGCTTCACGATTGAGGTTGAAACCCTCAAACATGTAACCGAGGGAATTGTGGTTGCATATCTCGAAACTCAAAATAGTTTCGAGACCGAAGGCCTAAAACGGTGTTTAAGTCATGCTTTAAAACATGATGGTTACCTTGGAGGTTGGCTAAATGAGGACAACGGGAAATTTTACTTTGATTCGGTTAAAATCTTCCCGGTCACCCAACTAAAAGAGGCGATTGAGTTTGGCAGGAAAAACAAACAGATTTCAATCTTTGACCTGACAAACCTTAGAGAAATCAGATTGTAAAACACAACGGAGGGGCCCAAGGCTCCTCCTTAAAAAAAACATATATGAAAGGGCTCGAAAAATTAACCTGGCTAACCGACAGCCAAAAAGCATTATTAAAGCGTTCGGCTCAAATGTACAAGCAACATGCCCGGATCTATTTTGAAGTAATCGATACAAAAGACCCCGTAATTGATATAAAGGTATTCCAATTACCCAACCCCGGTGAAAAGTACCTTAGATCAAAAGAACTCTCTGAAAGAGCGAAAGAGGTCTTTGAGGAAATTATTCCGGAAGAATGGATCTTAAAAGTAGTTGCGGTTCCCTATAAGTTTCTGGATGTTGTTGATCTGGATTTTATCAAGCAAAAGAAAGACGAACTTGGATTTACTGACACCGATCTGGCCCGATTGCTAGATATCCGAAAGGAGAATATGAGCCGTCTTCTTAATGACAAGAGAGGTCTAACCAAGTGGCATAAGGCGGCATTTTATTATTTGTTTAAGAGTTTGGAGAAATGATGGTATAAAATTTCGCATTCCAACCTCATAAAGTTTTAAGTAGCCCCCGTTGGGCATTTTCGACAGGCATGCTCATTGACAAGTTTGGGATGTGAGAAATACTTTGATAGCAAACTAGCAAAGTGCTTGGCTTAGTAGCTACTTCGTCTTTTTCGTTGTGAAATGAGGGGTAAGTCTACATAATCAAAGAAAAAACAGTTGACTTGAATTTACTACTACACCGGCTATTATGAATATACATTGTTGGCATTTCGTTTTTTATTTTTTCGTGTATTCAAACAGATAATTTCCCTTTCTGAGTATCAACTCGTCTCTAGTTAATTTTTCAATAAGGTAAGTTACAGTCTCCGTAGACGATGTGCCATTTCCAATACTCTCAATAGTGAATGTAATTTGATTCCCTTTTACCTTCCAATTTTTATAGAGAAGAGTTTTCATATTATCGGAACGAGCAGTACCATTTTTTAAAAGGGTAAAATGTAATGCCGATTTAGAAGTATCTTTCCAAGACCCGACAAGAAACTCTTTTTCAACTATGGATCCCTCTATTTTTGAATTTGCTTCGTTGCTAGTTGTACTTTTTCTGTCATTTTTACAAGAACCCAACAAGAGTACCCCGACAATAAAAAATAAGATGTGAATTGTCTTCGTTTTGGCAACTAAATTTCTCATTATTATATTGTAATTTCGTTTTTACATCAATTATATGTCGTTTTTCAGTGATTCACAATGAATGCCAACGGTTATGTGTATGGTGTCGTTTGGCGATTCAAAGCACGAACCAGTCAAACCGCTACACAGTGTATTAAATGGAACACACTTGAAATTAGCACCATACACCAAATGCACGATGCACGATGTTACCGCCTGGTGGTCTATTTCTCCTGTCATTTTTCTTTCAATTTTCTACTACTTTTCTGTCTGCCGTGCGTTGGGACAGACACCCTTATTGACAAGATTTGGTTGTGCGGATAGTTTTTTAAGCGACTTGGCAATGTGTGTGGCTGGAAAGCGTTGACTATTCATCCCTTATAATCCTTCAACAATCATTTTCAATACTTTATATGCAGGTTCGTAAACCGTGTTCGTGTCTCTGTTCGGAATTATCTGTCCGTGGAAGAGCACATTTCTCAGGTTATAGAGCATTTCAAGTACGCCTTTAAAAATTGTCGTTGGTTCGTTTATTAAATTATACTGTCCAACTCTAATACAGTTATTAGGGTCTACTGAAAGTAGGTTTAACGGCTTGAAAGGATTTGCGGCATTAAACTTTTGTTCTAAAAATTGTCTCTGAATTTTTGAAAGCCTGCCAAAATTTCTGTCAGCCCTTAAATGTTGTAAATCATACTCGGTGTGATTGTAGTTCAATAGATTCCGTCTTGCTGAATTTACAACTGTTGCAACTGTTCTAGTAATACCTGCACCTGTCAATGTAAGTTGCACGTAATAATTGATTCCATTGTAAGTATCGGTCTGAGTAATGCAAGTCCTATCCATTTCAACCACGAAACTTTCAAAATAGATTCGTTGCTCGTTATTTTCAACTACTATGTTATTCAAGCAATAATGCAGATGAGCCAAGTTTGAACGAAATTGTTCGCTTTCATCATTTGCTCCATTAAGTAAGCTCAAAAACCGGTTTCTTGCAGCGTTTGCATTAGACTTGATTTCATTTATTGCTTCTCTATCCGTCCTTAACCTTGGATAGTACGTTTTGTACCAAGCATTGAATGGAATCCAAGCTTTTACAAAGTGGGTGAAGTAGTCAATATCTGCTAACGACTTCCATTTATCTGCGTTCTCTGTATAAGTACCTGGCATATCAATTCATATAATCGTTTATAAAGGCAATTGCCGTTTCTTCATCTTGTTCAATCGCCATCTCTACTGCGGTTTTGGCTACTTCCAAAAGGTGTTCGAATTTCTTTTTTAATTGGAAGCTTTCTTCAACCAAATCGGCAATTTTTCTTTGCTTATCAAAATTAATAATAGGTACGACAACTTTTCCTATTTCGCTTACTCTCCAATGTAAAATGATTGAACCGCCTGCATCCCGTTCTGCTTGCATTTGAACCAATTTTGAGTTTAATGCAAGTGTCAGGTATTCAGGGATAATTTTGTTTTTATCTTTAACTTTTAGGTGAAGAATTGCTCCTGAAGTTATAAAATCAGCATCTTCTCTAAGCATGTATGCAGTACCTACACTACCGTCTTTTGAAAAAAGTATAGTTTCCTTTTTCGGTTTGAGCTTTTTGATTTGCTCTGCATTTTCTTTGCAAAAATCATCTGTTAAATATTTATTGGGTGTTGAAAGACCAAATTTACTATAGTCTGAAACTCTTACAAATGGTAAACCTTTATCAGCGTAAACCGAAGAACCGGGTTCTATTGATTTTTTAATTTTGACAATATTTACAAGCTGGTCATAATCGGTAGATTTAATGCGATTTACAACTTGTTCATACTTCACTTGATAATACTCTGCATCCAAACGCCCTGAATTACCAAATGATTCTGAAAAGTTTTTGATAGTTACAAATTCCTTGCTTGGGTGAAAATCTTTAAGTCCGAGAGTTTCTAGAAGTAGATTTTCAGCTTCACGATATGTATTTTGTGAGTTTCCAAGATTTTCGTATGATTTTGATATTAAATTTTCAATGAGGGTAGTAAAGTCTTCTGAGAACTCAGGGATTAATAATTGGTCAAAATCTTCAAGAATAAGACCCGTTTGTCCTGTTCCTCTCCTAAACTTTTGTACTTGATTTTGTCCAAATTTAGATTTCAAATAAATTGCAAGCAGTTCAGGTTTAATTGATTTGGGACGAAGTATTGCAAGTTTGCAACTGCAAGTTGCTTTTGAATCAGTTCTAACCAAAGATAAATTACCGATAATAGCACCAACGATAGAAATAAGAACATCACCTTTTTTTAGGTGAGAACGCCTCATATTTCCAATATTATATACTTCCACAGGTATTTTTAAAGGATTAGAGGTTTGCTCAATATAAAAGTTATAAATATCACCACCTCGATAATAAGGTACTCCTTCTTCACAAAAGTGGTCACTTATTGATAAATGGTTACCATCTGAAACATTTACGAATTCAGTTAATGATTTTGGATTTTTCTCAATAATAGTATTGATAAAATTCAAATTTACTGTTTTGTAAAACTCTGAATCTATGCGAGTTGTTCTTTCTAATTCACTAAAGTTAACTTCGCTAATTTCCAGCCCTTCCAACAAAGCCTTGTATCTGGCTTCATCGAAAGGGCTTAGGGCTTTCCCACAAATGAGAGATTTTCTTTTTTCGCAAATTCTAAAAAGGCTTCGGCAATACCATCTTGTGTTTTGCCATCGTGATTAAACAGGTCATGCTTTACAATCAAGTGATCGTGGCTGTCTAAAACATACTCGTCAAGTTCTTTGGGAGTGGCTACATAATGTACTACGCTGTCTTTCAATTCTATTTCACCTTGTATAGGTTCTGCAACCTCAGATTTCACTTTAAATTTGTCTGGAAAATCTTTTTTCTTAAGATAAATTTTATCACCACTGTTGTCTTTACTTGGCTCCTGCATCGTTGCAAAGAAAATCGGATAATCTTCCACCTTGGGGCAAAGTTTATTATCCCATTTTTGTACAAACAGCACGCTTGTTTTAGTTCCGGTATGCGGTTTAAAAACATTGCCATGTAAACCAACTACTGCAAGAATGCGGCAACGCTCTGCAATAAAATCACGAATATTTTTGTCCGATGAATTATTAAACCGACCTTGGGGCAAAACAATTGCCATTCGTCCGCCTGGCTTTAAAAAATCAAGGTTTCTTTCAATAAACAGAATATCCCGACCGACTTTTGTTTGATATTTACCGTTTGGCTTTTTGCCTAACTCAAACTTTGCTAAAATCCTACTTTCTTTTATATCTCCAGCAAAAGGCGGATTTGCCATAAGAATGTCAAAAGAAAAGTCCTGATTGTTCTTATTGGTGCGTAATTTTTTAAACTTTCGCCAACCTTCAAAATAGGTATCCTGCCAATCCTCATCATTTGTTTTTTCGTCCCAGCGTTCCCAGTCTAGTGTATTTAAGTGCAATACATTTGTTTGTCCGTCACCTGCAATAAGGTTTAAAGTACGTGCAACACGAACCGATTTTTCGTCAAAGTCAATTGCAAAAACCTTATCGTTTACGTAGTCGGTACATCTTGCAGGTTTTTGTTCCAGTGTAAACAAATGGCTTTTGTCTAAACCTTCATCTTTCATGATTTGCTCCCACACATGAAAAATTGTATGCACAGGAAAGCCACAACTACCCGCTGCGGAATCAATCATGGTTTCATGCTCCTGTGGATTGAGCATTTTAACGCACATATCAATTACATAGCGTGGGGTGAAATACTGTCCTTTCTCACCTTTACTGCTTTTATTGATAAGATACTCAAAAGCATCGTCAACAACATCTAAATTGGAGTTGAACAGTTTTACATCCTGCAAAGACGAAACACAAACCGATAAATGGGAAGCGGTGAGCTCAATTCTTGAATCTTCTGAAAAAACACCTTCCCATTTTGATTTTGCCTGGTTAAAGAGCTTTTGAATTTTCTCTTTTAATTCTGTTTCAGTATCACCGTAATTTCTAAATTCAAGATGTCGGGTTTTATTTCGCCCTGCTTCCATCTCGTCATAAAGTTTGGTGAAAATCAATTTGAAAAGTTCCTCGAAAACATCCACCCCGGCATTAGCCAAAACTTCGTCTTCCATTTCAAGCACCAAATCTTTTAATGATTTTCTTTCGGTACGAAGTTTATCTTTTTCAATAAGGTTTTCAATAGTCCAGCGTTCGGATAATATGTCGGACAGCTTTTCACTTGCCTTAGGAATTGACGGAATATCTTCAAAATAATTTGGGTCTTTTCGGTGATAAAATGAAACAGATTCACCATTACTCCATATTCCAATTGGAGCTCCTGTTGCGTTACAATACGATTTTAATTGCTCCTTACCATCTTTTAATTTTGGCATTTTCAATTCTACCATAATGTACGGAGAAATAGTTTGCTGTTTATCAAAAATAACAATATCAGCACGTTTCTTCTCCCTACCAAATGAAACTGCATATTCTAGTTCCATTCTTTCTATCGGGTACTCATAATCATCAATTAAAAGTTGTATATATAATTGTCGAACTGCTTCTTCGGGTGTTAGTTTTATCTCTTTTTTACGAACCAAACATTTCACA
>JBFHFS010000035.1:0-56164 GCA_041583495.1 Marinilabiliaceae bacterium
AACGAATTGGCGTATTTTATCAACGAAAAATGGGAGAATACTCCTTTCCATCAGCCCCTTGCATTAAATGAGCGTGCCTTTGTCGGGTCTGTTTTTAATCCGGGGGGTGTTTATCAGGATGGGTTAGTTGTTCGCTGGCTTAAAATGTGTGGAATCGTGTTGGTAGCGATGCCATATCATATTCAGGTCCTTCAGCCTTTTGCATCCAGATAACCCGGAAGGGTTGAGTTTATAACCCTATTAAAGGACATAATTTAAACAGTCTTTTTGTAGAGAAGGATTTTATTGAAATAATACAAGCAAATAAAAAGAAACAAATTTTTGTTCGAACAGATAAATTTGAGAAATTAGTACAAGAAAAAATAACCCTGGCATAACGGTAGTAGGGAGGCCTGGGCATCACAGAATATGGTAACTTTGGCTTTTCCCCGAGGCTCCTTCAGGCTGACAAACCCACAACGGGTGGAAAGCTTAGGTTGCCACATTCAGCCAACGGTAGTGTAAACTTCCATAATGCAAAACGGATGAATTCGGAAAAAGGTATTCGGGTAGCGTAAACACAATAGATTCTGATAACTCATAAAACATTGGTAATGAAAAAAATATTAATGGGTCTCTTCCTTTTGATTTCCGTTGGGGTATTTGGACAAAAGGATGAATTTCGGGTGAGTAGTGCAGAGGAGAGTTTGGGGAAAAACCTATTAACCGGCTCCGACATAAAAGGTATTCGGTACGATTTCCCCGAAAGAATTCATAAAACCTTTCTGGATACCACCTCCGGTTTGCTGACGGTTCAATTGCGGGGCCTGCGAAAGGAGAAGTGGCTAAACAATAAGGGCAATATATTACAATACGACTTGCTGAACAACACCCTCTTATGGAGTAAAAAAATTATGTATCAGGTCAGTAGCCTGCAACAATTTAGTAATACCATGATTTTTACCCGGGCCAACAAGAGTTACTGCCTGGACATAAGAACGGGGGAGGAGCTGTGGGAGGTGAAAAATAACATCTATCACGTCGACCCCATGGATAATATTGGAATAGGTTACCGCTTTAAAACCGCCACGGGGTATACGAACCAGCTGGAAGGCATTGATTTATCAACAGGGAATGTACTTTGGGAGAAGGAGTTAAACAGGGAGTATGGCTGGAATCAGGTATTCTACACCAACGATTCCACCTTGATGGTTGTGGCAGCAGGCTTACATGCCCTAAATATTTTTAGCGGACAGGGATGGGACTATAATACCATAACCGGGAAGAAGGATTATACCACAACGGTGGCGGCAAATGCAGCAGGGGTGGCACTGGGTTTGCTCACGGGAACTTTTGTTACCTCTACCGGACATGATTTGGTAAGAGAGGTTGTGTCGAATGTTTTGGTGGATAGTGCATTTCTCTATTTCTCATCGAAGGAACAATTGGCAAAAATTGATAAACAAAATGGAGAGCTGCTCTGGAAATATCCCTTCCCTAAGGATGTCCCCAGTAAGTCAGCCATCTTTATGAACGATAGTGCCCTTTTTATGATCAATAAAGGGTACGCCTTCATGGGTAACAGAACCCTGGATTTTGGCAAGCCATTTATTGCCGCATTTGATAAACTATCGGGCCAACAGGTATACTTCTCATTTATTGATGAGACAGGAGGCCCCATCCTGGGGTTTAAGCTAATAAACCAGCAACTCTTTTTAGTATTCAAAAATAAAATTGCCCAGTATTCACAGGCAACAGGAGACAGGATTCGGGAGAAAGCGTTTCCCGATCAGGACTTTGGAGACTTTAGATATTTTGTGGGTGATCAGGCTTTTATTACCAACCCCACGGGTGATTTGGTTAATCTTAATCAATCGGATACCACCAAATTGTTTGTTTATACAACACAAGGCAAAACCTTAGCCCTCGACCATGAGCTTAACGTTTCCGATACCATAGACTATGAGGATCTGAGCATCTACTATTTACGCACAAAGGATTTCAAATTTATTGAAAAGGATAAGCACACCTTAATCGTTGATAACGAAGGGAAAAGTGTGGCTGAGGTGGAAGTAACTTCAGACGCTTTTTTGATTGGTGAAACGCTTTATGACAAGAGCGACAACAGTTTCTTTGTTATTGATTTAAAGGATATTTTGAAGAAGGAATAAATCGCCTTTTTGAGCAGTCGGGAATGGAGGCGCTGACTGATAGCTATTTTTATTTCGGTTATCCTATCATTCTTCATCGTTAGCTATTACAGTCCTGTTTTCAACGTTTTCAAAATAAATAAAGTCACAGGATTTGAAGCTATTTTGGTGCGCTGTTTGGTAAGGCTTTTAGCCATTACCCTGTTGGAGTTTCTTCAAAATTGGATTTAAGAATTTTTTCTGAGGGAGTACAAGCGGGTCATGGCCGTTACTTAAGATCCTCACCTTAAGAACCCCTGAGCGGAGAGTCAAAAGGTCAAATGAGGGTGCTAACGGTAACCCAAGGTTGAGAAGGAGAGTGTTAAAGAGCTGTTTAACCATTTTAACCACCAGAAAAAGGGGTATGCCTGCTAGGTTTTATTGGCTGAAAGAATTACAGGCCTGTTTTGATTTTGCATCTGGTAAAAAACACCGCAAACAATCTGTGTGGATGGCATGGGTGTAATTCCACATTTAACGGACCTGTAAAATTCTTAGCAAATCCATTATAAGACAAGCAGATACGTTTTTGTTAGTCTCTTCACATCTTTTGGCCAAGATGCCCCCAACCTTTTGACCCAGAAAAAAAGAAAGGACTATAAAAACATAGGTAAACCAGGCAAATCCCAGGTCCGAAAAAATGCGTATGGCAATGATTACAGGTACTGGTAGATGAATGGCCAAAAACCATTGAAATGAAAATTTTGGCACCTGTGCCCGCCAGTATCCGAAGGGTATATTCAGGAAAAAAACCACCAGGCTGACAATAAATAACTTAATCATTTACAAAAAAATTTAACCATTTGTGATCGGATAGTATCCTAACGAATTGATAATGAGGAACGCATTAAGCATGTAAAATATTTGTTGAGAGAATAAATCCAAACGAATTGGAGGACAAATGTAAAGTTATTCTGTCAGATTATTCAGGATCAGAGGGTATTAAACGCCCATATATCAAAATAGCTTCCCACTTCCTCAAAGTATTGATGGCTTTTAAATGCTTGATAAATAAGGATAAAAGGCTCTGTGTAAGTCGGGAAGTCAGGTGCCGGGATGAGGATCCATTCAGATGGTAAGGCAAGGCTTCATGCTCCCGGATTTTGGAGAGATAAAAGGAAGAAATGAGTTGGCCTAAAAACTCTTTACAAGTAAAATGTCTGATGTTGAGTTTGATACACTATTGATGGGTTGAGGTTTACCCGTCAACCTAAGGGGATTCAGCTTATTGCCTGCAAGAGTGTCCTTTAAAAGGATGGGGGTAAATATCGACCAGGTCATGCCCTTGCCGGGATAGTTGTGGTTCTGCCGGGATGTGTGGTTTTTCTTAATCTATCTTGAGTTTTTGATGCCTCCATCGTTTTTTAAAAGGCAAGGATTTGTTGAATTTATTGCTGACTTCCAGGCAGATAAAAGCGGTTAAAGCTTGAATTACAAGAATTATTACTTAACTTTTTGTCCGGAAAAAAAGCAGATGTTTCGAACAATATGTTTTTCAATGATGGTATTATGAAAAAATCAGCTATCCTAATTTTTATCGCTATTTCCTTTTTGGGATTCCAAATTGTAAAAGACAAGCAAATTAAGCCCTGGCCCAAAAATCAATGGTATTGGCAGTACAAAGGTGAACCCGTAATGTTGCTTGGGGCCAGCAGCGACGATAACCTTTTTCAGTGGCCTGAAAAAATACTGATTTCGCATCTGGATTCGATGAAAGCTGCCGGGGCAAATTATGTTCGAAATACCATGAGCGACAGGCAAGACCGTGGATTTGAACTGTATCCTTTTGTGCAACTTGAAAATGGCAAGTATGATCTCAACCAATTAAATGAAGATTATTTCAATCGGTTTGATCTCTTTTTAAAAGAAACTGAGAAACGTGATATTATTGTTCAGATTGAGGTGTGGGACAGATTTGATTATGCCAGAAATCCATGGTCCAGTCACCCGTTTAATCCAAAAAACAATGTTAATTATACTTCAGAAGAATCAGGATTAGCCCTTGAATATCCGGACCATCCCGGACTAAATAAGCAGCTCTTCTTTTTTTCCACTCCAAAACAACGTAACAATGAATTGTTGCTGGGATTTCAAAAAAGCAGAGTTGAAAAGATACTGGAGATAGCTTTTAAATACAATAACGTTTTGTATTGTATGGACAATGAAACTTCAGGAGCTGAAGCTTGGGGAAAATATTGGGCCGAATTTATTTTAAAAAAAGCAAATGAGGCCGGAAAAGAAATTTATGTAACCGAAATGTGGGATGCCTGGGACTTAACATCGGAACAGCACAAACGCACTTTCGATCATCCTGAGCTTTATTCCTTCTGTGATGTTTCGCAAAATAACCAGAAGAAAGGACAGGTGCACTGGGACAATTTCCAGTTGGTAAAACAATATTTGTCGGCCAGACCACGGCCAATGAATACGGTTAAAACTTATGGTGCCGACGGTGGCGTTCATGGGGATACAAAAGATGGAATTGAGCGTTGGTGGCGTCATGTATTGGGCGGTGCTGCCTCGGCTCGTTTTCATCGACCACCTTCAGGTCTTGGATTGTCGGAGCTTTCGGTGAATTGTGTGAAAGTTGCACGCGAAATTGAGCTTAAGGTCAATTTTTGGGATTTAACTCAGGAAAGCGAATTGCTTTCCGGGCGGGAGGAAAATGAAGCCTATGTGGCTTCGAAACCAGGCAAAACTTATGTTGTTTTTTTTACCGATGGAGGAGAAGTCGGGCTTGACTTAACCGATGTCGGGAAAGATTTTAAGCTAAAATGGTATAATATCAGAAAAGGTAAAATGGTTGTTGAAGAGAGTATTACCGGAGGAAAAATGGTTAATCTAAAAGCCCCCGGGCAAATGGAATGGATAGCATTAATCTATTCGAAATAATGGTTGTTTACATTTCTAAATTTTAGGATTCTGGTAATTTAAGCCCTTTGCTCTGATATTTCTGGCTTATCCCTGAAAACAGAAACAATTGTTACATAGCTCTTCAAAAATTCTGTTGGTATAGAAGATAGACTGATTACAGCCGGTGGTTAAACTCTTTAATCATTTGTATAGGCGTTTTATGTGGTCTTCCGGCGGCCCTTTCAAAATCGGATGCGACATTATTAGCCCCATTTCTAATTCCCTCGTAAATTCCACTAATGATGGTTCCTAAGAATTCGCCCAATTCATCTTTTCTCTCTAATAAGTAGTCCTCAACAGATGCAGGGCGATAAACAAGACTTGTTCCGTAAACCTGATTTATTAGACCGGCGAGTTGTTGCTGGGTAATGGGCTCTCCAACCAAATTGTATATCTGACCGTTATGCTTATCTTCCTGTATCATTTTCGAATAGGCATGTGCCAATTCTGATCGGCTGGTATAGGTACACTTTCCGTCGCTTGCCGAGTTGTATATTTCTCTTTTGGCCACATACTTATCAATGTATTCCAGATCAGGTTCTATGTAGATTCCATTCCGGCCAATAACCCAATCCAACCCTGACTTTTGGACATCTTCTTCGGTTTGCCGGTTACTCTTTACAATTGGGCTAAAAGCATATTTTTCACTGGCGCCCACGATGCTGGTATAAACAATCTTTTTTACGCCATTGGCTATAGCGGCTTCAATGATGTTACGATGCTGCTGAATTCGATTCCGGGGTTCGTCCATACTCGAAACGATCACCAGGGCCTCAATGCCTTTTAAAGCGGCATCGAAATCCTCCCGGTTGTTATAATCCCCTTTTCGTATCTCAATGCCCAGGAATTCTGCTTTTGGGGGTGTTCGTGCTATCCCGACGATAGGGTCGGGTCCTAATTCGGTGATAAGTTGTTGGGTGATGGCTGAACCCAATTGTCCATTGGCTGCAGTTACGGCTATTTTCATGCTTATGTGTTGAATTAAGATGAATGTCTATGATCTTAATATCCTCGTTAATGATCCGTGTTTAGTAATTCACAGGATGTGATGCATAATCAAAAAAAAAAGGATCTGAAGAGGCTTTTCTAATGATGGCTTCGCGCTTGTAAGATTATGTTCTTAGTGGAACATTTTTTTTAAACGAATGTTTGATTCTCAAAATGGCCCCCGTGATCAGTGCCGGAATGGTTATAAGTAGGGTCACCTTTACCAGGGGTAAAAAATAAGCCATCCACCTGGGAGGTAATTCATTGGATTGATCACCCCCCTCGGGATTCAATGATATCCGAAAGCCATCCGCCCATTCGGTATAGTTAAAAGCCCAGAAGAAAAGAGAAAATACCAGGCTAACGGTTATAAGGAGCAAAAGCTGCCGGGAATATTCTTTAGTGATTTGCACAATTCCGGTTAAGTGATGAAAATCGGCCTTTAACTTTAGTTTTCTGAAAGCCCCAACAATCCATCTCCAGTGCAGGGCAATATGAATTCCCAGTATCGCCATTAAGAGGGTTGCGCTTAGGGTATGCATTAGAGACCAAAACCCGTCGGGTTCAAAATGAATCCCAAAGAGGGGCAGTACCGCCTCCGATATAACGATTCCGGAAACCGTTACCACTAACATAGCAAGGTACAATAGCCAGTTTAAAACATAATCGAACCTCGATTTGTTGGTTTCTTTTTTAAGAAATCTTGTGGAGTTTTTGGCTATCCAATCCCAATTGATAAGTAAATGGAAAAGAAATGGAATCAGGATTAAAAAACCCGCCCATTCATGGATGGGTATGCCTGTGGTTTGCGGAACCAGGACTAAAACCATGAGAATAACAAAGAAAATATCTACGAATATTCTAACCTTAGCTGTGTTCGTTGGCATAGGACTTGACTTCATGTGGCAGTGGTTTTCAGGATCGGCGATGTGGATGATTGGAGCCCAGGGCTTACCGAAATCAATTAATTTTAAGTGTTTCAAAGGCTATCTCCGGAGATGAATTTTTCTTCGGGTTTGGTTTCTTTCCGGTCAGTTTTTCAATCCAAACCTGTACAATGGCCACGGGGATCATAATAAAAATTCCCAGGAAGATTACCATCTCAGAGCTTAATTTGCTGCCTTGCATTTTTTTGCCTCTCAAACGACTTTGCAAAGCATCTATTGAAATGCCATGAATATTCCCGACCATTATTATTCGTATGGATGCCAGAATATCGCGGGCTTTTTCCACGCCATAGTGTGCCACCACCTTCTGGTAGGTTCCGACATCAAAGTCACCCCCCTGGTCGGCATAATGTTGGGCAAACAAAAGAGCCAGGGACTCATCGTTTCCCATATCTCCCAATTGGCCGTTAACCATTGCCCGGATCTCCTCTTCGGAAGCCCCGGCGTCGATGGCATTTTTGGTGTGAAGATAATTGCACAAACGGCAACCGTTTACCTGCGTAACGGCCAGCATTATTTTTTCGCTAAAGGCTTTACTTACCCTTCCGCTCTTCCTCGATTTTAAAATATCAGAAAAATTCCGGACCACCAACTTAATGTGTTTGTAGAAAATTGAGGGGGTAAATATCCTGGCTTTTAATTTTTGTGTTTCCATATTTTTAAGTTTCAGCAAATGTATTGTAGATTATTGGTGGGCAAAAGGTGTATGTGATACTAAGAATGGTGAATTATGGCCCATCCTTTTATTTCAGGTGGAAAAATCCAATTAATATAGGTGGTTGATTACCTCATCCTTACTCTACCGTCACCTTAATGGAATCGTAGGAGACCGCCATGAAATAGCCCAACACCTCAGATCCAAAATTTGATTGGGCATTGTAGGGCGTGGAGGAGCCACCCATCCCTGAACCCGATATGTCATTTAGTTGATTGAAATAGGTATAGGAGCCCTCATCAATAGAGTACACACCAATATTCATCTTGTCGTTTTGCTCGAAATCAATCCTCATTGGTGAATATTCAACCACACTGTTGGTGGTGTAATAACTATCTTTGAGATAGATGTAATTGGTCGTTGTTAACGAATCGTTTATTAAGAGTTTGATTAAATAGAAGTTTTCGGCTGCCGGATCATCGGTGAATTTAATAGTTAACTCATAATTATCCGTATTTTCACCCGGACGCCTACTGTCCTGCTTTTCGAAGCTCACAGATAAGATCTTTGAGGGGGCCAATAATTTGGTCTCCGCCTGATAGGTGTATCCGGCTCCTTCTATGCTAATATTATAGTCTTCATTTTCCTTTCCCTTTAACCGTTTCCCAAAATACAAACCCTTTCCCTGGTAGGTCAATTGTTCTGAATTGCCCGATTTGTCGGATAAGACAACAGTTGCATCTTCCAAAAATGTGGGCTCTTCAGTTGTAAAATAGTCGGTGGTGTAACTGAGTCTTATCCAGGCAGCTGAATCTTTTTCGATGAGGCCTTCAGCAACCAATTTGGGGGCCGAGCTATTTAAATCGAGATCAATGACCTCTTCACACGATACTGTAAAGAGGGAAATAAGGATAAGCCCCGGGAATGTTAGTGCTGTAAACAGTTTTATCAAGGTCTTCATTTTGTTTTTATAGTATGGGGGACAGTATTTTTACCGATAAATTAATGGCGTTTTCGTGACAGTGTGTAACGCACAGGTTGCAGCCGATGCACCATTCGGGATGAACCACAAATGACTTATTTCGACCTTTGATTTTTGTTTTCAGCCGCCCCATAAAGGGAAGTTGTTTATTTTCATCCTCTGTAATTTCGCGAATGGAAAAAACATTATTGGGACATATGAGAGAGCAAGCTGCATCTCCATCGCATTTTACTTTATTTATAATGGGATAAACAGTGTTCATCTATTTAAAATTTGAAATTCCACGTTATGGATGGCACGATTCCGAACAGGCTTAGCTTAACGGCTTCGGTAGTTCCCTCCACGGTTTCACTTTCCTCAAAATTAATGGTATAGGCATTTTTACGGTTATAGAGATTGTAAAAAGAGAAATCCCAACCCGATTCATATCTTCTGGTTTTCTTTCCCTTTAAATGAAAGTTTATATCGAGGCGGTGGTAGTCGGGCATCCGATAGGCGTTTCGTTCGGTATAATAGGGCCAGATTTGCCCGTCGAACTCATATTTTCCACTGGGGAAAGTAACCGCATTTCCGGTATAATAAACCCAGGAAGCAGAGACCGACCAGCGTTTGTTTAGCTGATAGTTGGTTACGATTGAGAAGTCGTGTGTTTTATCGTACTTAGATGGATACCAGTCAAAGTTATTGATGCCTTCAATCTTGTTTTCCGTGCGTGCAAGGGTGTAACTGACCCATCCATTGAGCCTTCCAATCTTTTTCTTCAGATAAAATTCGGTCCCATAGCTTCGTCCGGTTCCCGAGAGAATATTGGCTTCAATATTTTCGTTAAGCAATACATCCGTTCCATCTTCGTAATCGAGTACATTCTGCATATCTTTAAAGTACCCCTCCACCGAGAATTCATATTTATTGACGTCAAAGTTTCGGAAATATCCTAAGGCAAACTGGGTGGCGATGGTTGGTTTAACGTTATGAGTGCTCGGCATCCAGGTGTCGGTTGGTTGGCCTGAGGTACTGTTCGATAACAGATGAAGGTATTGCGCCATTCGGTTGTAGGAAACCTTAACAGAGCTGCTGGGGCCCAGCTGATAATTCAGCGAGACCCGGGGCTCAAACGAGAAATAAGTTTTCATCAATTCCCCGCTTCCATAAAAAGTAGAATCAATTTTTACATTATTCTCATCATATTGATTGCTCCATCCAGCCCCCATTTGGTTAAACATCGAAAGCCGAACTCCGTATTCTGCAGAAAACCTGTTGCTTACCTTCTGATTATTCGACAAGTACAAAGCGGTTTCGAAGGCCTGTTTCTTATCCAGAACAATTTGTTCACTTTCAACATTATCAAATAATAATCTGCCAGGATTAAAGGTATGATAGGTCGAGCTGAATCCGAACCGCCACGTATTTTGGGGATTTGAATACCAGGTAAAATCTTGTTTCAGCCCAAAATCCTCTATTCCCGAACTCATTTTAATATCATCATCCACATTAAACCCATAATCATAATTGCTGTATAGGGCCGTTGTGTTTGAGAACAATTTGCTGCCAAAGAGATGATTCCAGCGAATGGTGCCTGTTGAATTGCCCCAGCTCATGCCCATCTCTCCAAATCCAAAATCATCCTTTCCGAAATAGCCTGACAGATAAATACGATTTTTGTCGTTAAGGGTATAATTTAGCTTGGCATTCAGGTCGTAGAAATAAAGCGTCATGTCATCGTCCAAAAATCCGGTAGCCTTACCAACCAAATCGGCATAACTGCGACGGCCCGAAACGATGAACGACATCTTATCCTTAATAATGGGCCCCTCGAGTGTAAGCCGCGACGAAATGAGGCCGATTCCTCCTGCTGCCGAGAGGTTTTGATTGTTTCCGTCTTTCATGGTAATGTTCAAAACGGAGGATGCCCGGCCACCATACTGCGAAGGAATTCCCCCCTTATAAACCGACATGTTCTTCAAGGCATCAGAATTGAAAACAGAGAAAAAACCCATCAGATGAGAAGCACTGTAAACAGGGGCCTCGTCGAGCAAAATCAGGTTTTGGTCAATGGAGCCACCACGAACGGTAAACCCGCTGCTTCCTTCCGAGGCGGCACTTATCCCCGGTAACAGCTGAATGGTTTTCAACACATCCTTTTCCCCAAAAAGTACCGGGATCGTTTCCAATTCTTTAATCTGCAGCTTTTCTACCCCCATGTCGGTAGAGGTGATATTCCGGTCTTTCTTTTCAGAAGTCACTACCACTTCCTCCAGTCCAATTCGCGAAGGTTCAAGTTTTATGTTCAGACCGATATTTTTATTCAGCACAATGACCTTTGAGCGGGCGTTATAGCCCAAATAACTTATTTGGATATTACGTGTTCCTAAAGGTAATGTAAGGGAGTAGAATCCGTAGGTGTTGGTAATGGTGCCGTTGGTGGTGCCCTTTTCATAAATGGTAGCTCCTACTAAATCTTCTCCGGTTAAAGCATCGGTAATCTTCCCGCTAATGGTAAACTTTTCCTGAGCATTTGTTTGATTAAAAATGAGCAGAAATAAAAGAGGAATATAGAATTTACGCACAATTGTTTTATTGATCATACTCTTGTTTTGAAACGAATGGGATCGTTTTTGACAGGCTTTTTCTATGGGTGACTTTTTTTAACCAGCTTATGGAGACCATTTTATTTTGTTGCTACTAACGGGGCTTTTTTAAGCCACTTTGGGTGGTCCAATTCATTCAGCATGAAATCGGTTAACTGGTTGAGATCGACAGCCGTTCCCAGGAACTTATTATCATCGGCAATCAACACCCCCTTAACCTCCTCTTTAATCATGGGGGGACGTATATTGGTCCACTCCAGCTCACTTTGCTCTAGCAATTGAAGTTCCCGGTCCTTGATGTCAACAGTTGATGGGGAGGCCATTTTCAGCATTACGCGTATCAATTTTCGAGCCAAAGGAAGGTTTTCGTTGGCCAGTTTAATCCCGGCGCCGGAGATGTTGATCCAACGGGTTTGCTTATCGGCTTGCATCTGAGAGATGATATAGGCCAGTGCGTTTAGGTAGTTGTTTTCGTCACTTTTGGTTAGATTTCCATCCATGGGGGGACCAATGGTAGACAGAACCGCCTGGGAACCCTCCAATGCTTGTCTGAGTTTGTCTTTATCTAAATAGTTGCCCTCGATCACTTCTATATGGGGGGCAAGGCCTTGCAGTTTTTCGGGGTTTCGGGCTAATGCTTTTACCCTGACGCCTTTGTCTATGGCTTTTTGTAAGAGGTTTTTGCCCACCCGACCCGTAGCCCCCAAAATGGTTATCTGATTCATTTTTTACTTGTATTAATTAATGGGTGTAAAGGTGCGGGGAAGGGGCGTGGCGAGAAAGGTTAATAATGGTTGATGGATGGTAAATGGGTAACCTAGGCTAAGGTTTTGCGAAATTCAACCGGGGTAAGGCTCGTGTGTTTCTTAAAATATTTAAGAAAATTGGTAGGCTCATCAAAACCCAGGGCAAAGGCAATTTCTTTTACCGATAGCGATGTGGAGACCAGCCCTCTTTTGGCTTCGAGAATCACATATCTATCAATGAACGATTTAGCAGTGGCTTTCACAATGGCCTTACATACCTCATTGAGGTGTTTATAAGAGATGGATAGTTCAGCGGCATACCTCTTGGCATCCCGTGTTTTCGTGAAGTTGCTCTCTATCAGTATTCTAAAACGATTAAAGTATTCCAGATCTTTATGATCAATAGAGATGGTGGTGGAACGGGTCTTTTCATCGTTGAGTTTTAAGAGGTAAATCCCCAGAAGAGCACCGATAATATTGGGCAGCGAGGGCGAAGTGGTTTTTAACTCCTTCTCGATAACACTTAGTAGGGTATGGTTGCGGTCGGGATCGTTAATTTTTTTCTGCCCCAGGAAATAATTATACAGATGGTTAATCCGTGCAATGGTTGATTGGGCCATATATTTTTGCATAAACGCTTCGGTAAAAAGAACCAGGTAGCCTTTGTACTGAGAGGATTCATCAAATGCATGTATCTGACCTTTTGAAATAACCATTACATCTCCTTTTTTCAAGGTGTGTATTTCAAAGTCTACAATATGATGGACCTCTCCATGGGTAATAATCATAATGGCAAAAAAGCTCAGCCGGTGGGGCTGAAAGGGATTATGGTCGGTTGGTTTTCTTATTTCCAACATGAGTTCTTCCATTGAAACCAATTGGAAACCCTTTACTTGTAATTCCTTGTTTTTCCTAAAGCTTATTTCCGGGATATTTTTCATTCGCCTAAATCTTATCTTTTCTAATGCCTTCCCGCGTGTATTCCCGGGAACAATCCCCTGTTGGGGCCTTCAATTTGGGTTCAGTCGATTCCTGATTTCACTGGTGATGGCCTACTCTTATCACTGAACAGAAGAATCTTTTTTTCGGCCCGTTGTCAAATTTAAGAAAAAGTCGAGTATTTGATTCCTATTGATGATTTCGAAAATTTAAGGAATGGCTCCAGGTTTATCGCGAATCTTTTAACAGGTTGGTGATAACGGGTTGTAATAATTGCTGTTATGACCTGAACTGGCCTGCGGTGTAAAGTGTTCTACTAAAAGTATTCCTGCCAACCTTGCCTTGTTTTCTCTTTTTGGTTTATTTTTACAGAGACTTGGAGCCTGTTTGTGTTTCGTTTTTGGAATTAGTTTGGTTCTCATACAAGGCAAAATTGATGCGGATAGTAGGGCTATTTAAAGAGTTTTTGGTGCCGAATGGGGGACAAAATAAACTACAGGATAAAATTTAAACAGGTATATGCTGATAAACGATAAAAATCTATTTAAAATGCGAACAAATTTTCTTCTGATACTCTTGATATTAGGTGCCTTAATGGGAACCGGGTGCAAAGCTGAAAAGCCAAATGTTATCTATATTTTAACCGATCAGTGGCGGGCAGAAGCGTTCGGATATGCCGGGGATAAGAATGTACAGACCCCATATCTGGATAAATTTGCCAGTGAGGCAGTTAATTTTAAGAATGCCATCTCTGTTTGTCCCGTATGCACGCCTCATCGTGCTTCTTTATTAACCGGGAAATATCCTACCTCTACCGGGATGTTTCTCAATGACTTATATCTTCCCAGTGAAGAACTTTGTATGGCTGAAATCTTTAAATCAGCAGGATATAGTACCGCTTATCTGGGGAAATGGCATCTTGATGGGCATGGCCGCTTTAATAATGTAAGCCCTGAACGCAGACAAGGCTTTGACTTTTGGAAGGCACTGGAATGTTCTCATGATTATAACAAAATGCCTTACTACGAAAATGATTCCCCGGAAATGAAGTATTGGGAGGGATATTCGCCCTTTGCCATTTCAAGGGAAGCCCAACGTTATATGGCTGAACATGCACAGGACCCAAATCCCTTTTTATTATTTGTCTCTATTGCTGCGCCTCATTTTCCGCATTCCAACGCACTCGATGAATACAAGGCGCTTTATCCCGAGGCTGAAATTAAAACTGCCTCAAATGTGCCCAATGAGATGATTTCCAGGATTCAACAAGAATTAAACGGGTATTATGCACATTGTACGGCCATTGATAAAGCTGTTGGAGAACTGCTCGAAAAAATGAAAAAATTGGGTTTGATGGAAAACTCCGTGGTTGTTTTTTCATCCGATCATGGCGAAATGATGGGTGCCCATGGGGTGCGACCTAAAAGCAAACAAGTGGCCTGGGATGAATCTATTCGCGTGCCTTTTTTAATAAAAACGCCCTATAACACCGGGGAAAAGGGTGAAATAGTTAATGCCCCTATAACTACCCCCGATATCCTTCCAACGTTATTGAGTCTGGCCAATATCGAGATTCCCGGGTCGGTTGAGGGTGAAGATCTTTCAATGCTGGTTAAGTCGCCCGATTCAAAAGTGGATCGTCCGGCTTTATTTATGAACGTATGTCCTTTTGGCAATGAATACCACCACGATGAATACAGGGGAATCCGCACCATGCAATATACCTATGTTTGTTCCCCTAAAGGGCCGATAATGCTTTTCGATAATTTAAATGACCCCGGCCAGATGAACAATCTGGTTGATAATAAGGAGTTGGCCGGGATTCAACAATCCCTGGACATAAAACTTCAGGCAGCACTGAAAGACATTGGAGATGAAAATTTTAAAAACCGGGAATTTTATCTGGACAAATGGAATTTGAAACTGAATGGCGGAAAAGTGGTCGATTATTCAGGATTTATGCATGGTAAAGGGGTCGTTCAGTCGCCTGCTTTGAGAAAACAGTAAATTAAGCGAATCGTATCAACCAATGAAACTAATAAATCTATCCATTTGTCTTGCAATTTCTCTAAGTTCCTGTACCTCACAGGGTAAAATACAACCTACCACAGAACTTTCACCCGAAAGTTTTGCAAACCCTCCCCTGGAGGCCCGTCCTTTGGCCTTATGGGATTGGTTGAATGGTTACGTAGATACCGCCAAAATGGTGTTTGAACTGGAGCAGATGAAAGACAAAGGGATGCAGGGAGCTCTTATATGGGATCTGGGTGCCCTCATAGATCCTGAGAAAGTTATTCCTGAAGGCCCTTCGTTTTTGGGTGAAAAATCATTGGACTATATATCGCTGGCACTCAAGACCAGTGGCCGCCTCGGACTGAATCTGGGGGTGTTGGGTTCCAGCAGCTGGAATGCCGGAGGCAGCTGGATCGGCGAGGCTGATGCAAGCAAGCAGCTTTTGAGTATCCAACAAAGCGTGGTGGGTCCCGCTAAGCAGAAGATTATCATTGGAACACCGGTCAGTAGGAGGGGGGAGGTTAAGACCTATTCATTGGTCAGCTCTGTGGCATTCCCTTTTTCCGAGGCCCATGAAATTGATTTTTCAGCAACAAAGCCCATCCCATTGGATGCCTTTACTTTAGATAATAAGCTGATTGAGTGGGAGGTGCCCGATGGGAAATGGGAGATTGTATCTTTTTTTATGTGCAATACAGACCAACCCCTGACCTGTCCGAGTCCCAACTCCAATGGTTTGATGATCGACCATCTGAGTCTGAAGGCCACCCAGGCCCATTTCGACACCGTTATGTCAAGACTTGCCAGTATAGGGAGCCCGGAACATCATATTAAGTTCATGGAGTTAGACAGCTATGAGGTTTGGTCGGCAAAGGACTGGACCCCCGGTTTTATTCAGGCCTTTAAAGAGCGTTATAACTATGATCCTATTCCATTTTTGCCTCTTCTGCAAGGATATCGTAGTCTGGACTCGATTGTTGGCAGCCGTTTCCTGGGGGATTATAGCCGTTTGGTTAGCGACCTGATCATTGAAAATCATTACAGCAAGGCGGTTGATTACGGAGATGAAAATGGAATTCAGATGTTTATTGAGGCCGGGCATGGTGGTTCTCCCCGGGTTGATCCCCTAAAAGCTCTTGGAAATTCGCATATCCCCATGGGCGAGTTTTGGAACCGGAAACGTCATTGGGTGACCAGGGAAGCAGCCAGTGCCGCCCATATCTATGGTAAAAAAGTAGTGGCTTCCGAATCGCTCACAGGTTGGAATAACTGGCAACACGGGCCCACCGACTTTAAACAGCTGTGCGATATTGCCTTTTGTGCAGGGCTGAACCAGATTGTCTTCCATACCTTTGCTCATAATCCTGAAATAGCGGGTAAGCCTGGTTTTGTTTATCATGCCGGAGAACATATCAATGTAAATACCACCTGGTGGGAAATGGTAAATCCTTTTATGGATTACCTCAGCCGGTGCTCCTATATGTTACGGCAGGGTAACTTTGTGGGAGATGCCTGTCTTTATTATGGCGACCAGGCCCCTAACCTGGTTCCCTCCCGGCGTATTGATCCCAACATAACCCCCATCTTTGAAGAAGGACATTGCTTACACTGTGGAGAACCAAAACCTGTGGACTCCGGCGAATTACCCGGTTACGATTATGATTATATCAACGCCGATGTGATTACCACCACGCTGGCTGCCCAAGAGGGGCGATTTGTTTTGCCCTCGGGGCAATCGTACAGGGTTCTGGTACTTCCCCAGCGGGAGGATATCTCCCTTGAGGTATTAAAGAGCCTGGCCACGCTGGTGTATGATGGGGGAGTCGTTATTGGGCCCAAACCTCAAAGATCTACCTCACTAAAAAATTATCCCCGGTGCGACCAGGAGATCCTGTCTATTGCCGGCAAAATGTGGGGAGATTGTGATGGAAAGTCGGTTCTTTCAAATCCCTATGGAAAAGGAACCGTTTACTGGGGGAAAACCGTTAAACAGGTATTAGAGGACCTTGAAATTGCAGCCGATTTTGAAGTAACAGGGATCGATAATTCAGACCGGCATATTGACTATATTCATCGGCGGACTGCCACAGAAGAGATCTATTTTGTGTCGAACAGCAGTCAAGGAACTGAAAAAGTTAGCTGTGTTTTCAGGGTGGAAAAAAACAAAATACCGGAAATATGGGATGCCGAAAGTGGCTTGGTTCAGCGGGCGGTCGAATATGAAAAAGTGAAAAACGGGATTCGGATGGAGCTGGTAATGGATCCGCTGGCCTCAAGATTTGTGGTGTTCAGAAACCAATCCACAGGTAAAAATGATGAGGCCTTAGTTGGCGATTTACAATATGGATTTTTTACCAACACAACATCAGATGAAGGCCTGGAGACGATAGATATCTCCGATAATTGGGCGGTTCGCTTCAACCCGGAAATGGGTGGTCCGGAATCTTACAGCTTCGAAAAACTCAGCAGCTGGTCCGATAGCGACAACGAGGGAATTAAGTATTACTCAGGATCAGCAACCTACACAAGAGAATTTATGGTGAGCAGGGAAACATTGTCGAAGCAGAAGGAGGCATTTGTTGTTTTCGGGGATATTCAGGAAATGGCCCGTGTTTCCGTAAATGGTCAGGATTGTGGTATCCTGTGGACCCTGCCTTACAGGGCAAGGATCACTCCTTACCTGAAGGAGGGGAAAAATACCCTGAATGTGCAGGTCATTAATACCTGGAACAACCGGATCGTGGGAGATTACAAAAATCCAAAGGGAAAAGTATATACCCAAACCAATGCAAAAAATAAGTTTAATGAAAACAGTCCTCTGTTGAAATCCGGGTTGATGGGCAAAGCGGAGATATATATTACGAATGGGGATTAACCAGGACAGAAACTAACTGTATAACCACTCCCGATTTATTTTTTATTGGCCCACCGATTCGGCAAACCAAAAAAGAAAAATTACAAGCCCGGGGGAGCTTTTTGGTAAAACCAGAATCATGAATGATATAAAAAGCAGCAAGTTGGAATGACCCGATGGGATGCCGGAATGCTAATTAGCAGGTGAAGGAGGCTGTTTTTTAGGGCATTATACAAATCGCTGTTTTTTAAAAACACTAAAAAACCCAGAGAGATGAAAGAAGCCAGATTATATGTGGATTTTAATGAAATGATAGAAGACGACCTGGTGCTTCTTTCAAAAACTGACTTCAAAGAAGATTCAAAGGGAAATACCGTTAAATTAAAGGAAGGATTAAAGGTTAAAATATACTCGGATGATTTGAGTGGTTGTAGTGAGGAGGACAATTTAATTGCCGAAGGAATTGTTGAATTAAATACTCATGCTGGCTGGATAAATGAAGCAAAATGGAATTGCAGAATAAACAAAGCCGGGATATATAATGAATCCCAAAAGAAAATAAAAGCAACCTAATCTTAGCATGCTTGAAAATTCCGGTCCTGGATGCCTCACGAAAAGATGCGGCTTATCCCCCTCACTTCATCTGATACATGGCGTTGCGTTGCTCTTTAATCTCCTCGCTAAGGATATAATCGTCGTAATCCATGCGCTTATCAATAATGCCATTAGGCGTAAGCTCAATAACCCGGTTACAGATCGTTTGAATAAATTCGTGGTCGTGTGAAGCCATGAGGAGGTTTCCCTTAAACTTGGTGAGGTTGTTATTAAATGCCTGAATCGATTCCAAATCGAGGTGGTTGGTCGGATTATCTAGCACCATAACATTGGCGTTTCGCAACATCATTCTTGCGATCATGCAACGAACTTTCTCGCCTCCGGAGAGGACGTTGCACTGTTTAAATATCTCTTCACCGGAGAAAAGCATCTTACCCAGATAACCACGCACAAACATCTCACTGGTGTCGTCGGAATATTGCCCAAGCCAGTCGACAAGGGTTTTGTCTGACTCAAAGAAGGCTTCGTTATCCAGAGGTAAATAAGCATGGGTGATGGTCTGGCCCCAATTAAAGGTTCCCTGGTCGGGTTGCTCGTAACCATTGATGATCTCAAAGAGGGCGGTCATGGCACGGGTATCGCGCGATAGAAAGACTATTTTATCCTCCTTTTCCATGGTGAAGCTCAAATCCTTGAACAGCGTTTGCCCATTGATGCTTTTACTCATCTCATTAACGGTAAGAATGCTGTTTCCTACCTCACGATCGGGCGTAAATACGATGCCGGGGTATTTTCGGGTAGAGGGTTTAATCTCTTCTACATTTAGCTTCTCCAGCATCTTTTTGCGGCTGGTGGTTTGCTTCGACTTGGCAACATTGGCACTAAAGCGGGCAATAAACTCCTGAAGTTCCTTCTTCTTCTCTTCAGCCTTTTTGTTCTGGTTGGATTGCTGACGGAGAGCCAGCTGGCTGGACTCATACCAGTAGCTGTAGTTTCCTGAGAATTGTTGTGCTTTTCCAAAATCGATATCCACTGTATTGGTGCAGATTGAATCGAGGAAGTGCCTGTCGTGTGAAACCACCAAAACGGTATTTTCGAAATTCGAAAGATAGCTCTCCAGCCAATTAACGGTTTCCAAATCGAGGTCGTTGGTCGGCTCATCGAGTAACAGATTGTCGGGTTTGCCAAAGAGCGCCTGGGCCAGCAAAACTTTCACTTTCTGTTTGGCACTCAGCTCCTTCATTAACTTGTAGTGGAGGTCTTCCTGAATTCCCAGTCCGCTTAAGAGACTGGCGGCATCACTTTCGGCATTCCATCCGTCCATTTGGGCAAACTTATCCTCGAGTTCGGCAGCACGCAAACCATCCTTATCGGAAAAGTCGGGCTTGGCATACAAGGCGTCTTTTTCGTTCAGGATATCCCAAAGCTGGGTATGTCCCATGATAACGGTCTGAAGAACCTGACATTTATCGAATTCAAAGTGGTTTTGCTTCAACACCGATAGACGCTCGCCCGGACCAAAGGTAACAGTGCCTCTTGTACTGGCTACTTCGCCATACAATATTTTCAGAAAAGTAGATTTTCCGGCACCATTTGCCCCAATTATTCCATAGCAATTGCCTGGGGTGAATTTCATGTTGACATCTTGAAAAAGAACACGTTTTCCGTATTGAATCGCCAGATCCGAGACTGTAATCATTGAATAAAATTTAATGCTTATAAATGGGATTTTTCAGGGAGGGTGCAAAAGTAGGCATTTAATACGAGTTATAAACTATATCGACTTTTTTTTAGGCTGTATTTGGTCCGAACTTAAAAGATAAAGGCTTCAAGGAGTTGTTCAGATGCGCTGGCGACAAGAAAAAATGTGGATCTGGGACCTTTTACCCTTTAGGTTGCCTGTGCATTTCTGGCTTATCTGAAGATTTCCGGGTTTTGGCGAATTTTAATATTCATTATTACTGATGATGCATTAACTTGAAAAATGTGTTTTTATCTTATTGATAATAAGCAGCATATAAGTGCTCGTTGATTTTTTGATTTGATATAATTACCCCGAAGGGGTTTTACTTTAAATAACCGTGGGTGCAACCCACGGTAAAGACATGAAAACTCTCTGGCACCCCCGGAGGGGTTGAATAATTAACCCGACGTACAAGTTTAATATTCAGCCCCTTCAGGACTGTGACTTTCAGGTTGTAGTCTACCGTGGGTTTGCCCCCTCGGTTATTCATATTGTGCCACTCCGTGGCAAGATTAATGATGAAATCAAACGCATCAGCAATAATTCATTATCATGGATTCTTACGGCCCGATAACCAATGTTTTAAAAAGAGGACGTTATTTTTTTTGCAACGTTATTGCTCTAGCCTCTCTTTAACAGGTTAACGACCTCAGCCTTACGTAATCGGGAAATGGGTACCGAATCACCATTGAGCATGATGAGGTAACCTCCATCCGATTTAATCAACGACTTAATAAACTCAGGATTGACCAGGTGGGCTTGATGGGTCCGAATGAATCCGTGATGGGAAAGCATTTCGTCATACTCTTTCAGACTTCCTGATATTAACAGGGTATTATTGTCTGAAGTATAGAAACGGGTATAACTCCCCTCGGCTTCGAGCCGGATGATATTTTTCACCTCGACAAATTCTATAGAATCGACAAAGGGAAGGGCAATGCGTTTATGGGCATTACTTTGAGAGGTGTTTCGAACCAGATTGTGCAGCCGGATATTCTCCTGTTTTAATTCAATCTGCTTAGTGGCTTTTCGAACGGCGGCTGTTAGAAGTGCTTCATCGATCGGTTTCAAAATATAATCAATGGCGCTGAATTTAATGGCATTTAATCCATACTGATCATAGGCCGTCACAAATATCACTTCCAGAGGCATATTGGTGCATTGTTTGAGCACATCGAAACCAGTGCCATCCTTCATCTCAATATCCAACAGCAGCAGCTGAGGTTGATGTTGGTGAACCAACTCAACGGCCCGCTTTACACCTTCGGCCATTCCCACTATTTCCAGTTGCGGGCAATGTTTTTTTACCAACAAGGAAAGATTTCCCCTTCCGTTCTCTTCATCATCAATTATCAGGCAGCTTATCATGGGTTATCCAATTTTTAATTTAATATGCACGACGCCTCCCGTTGACGTTTTATTATTCGAGACGGTCAATGTCGCATCCCCTTCATAAATACTTTCAAGCTTTTCCATGGTCAGTTTGAGTCCTTTCCCTTTTTCAAGCAGTTGGTCAAATGACAATCCATTAAAGCCCGGACCATTGTCCAGGGCTTTAATGAATAAATAGGAATCTTTTTCTGAAACTTCCACCCTCAGCAGGCCTTTTCCTTCCTTCTTTCCAAGGCCATGCTTAATGGCATTTTCAACGATGGGCTGAAGCAACATATAGGGCACTTCAATGAGGTCGGGTGGGGTATTGGTATTCACAGTTTGTTCATAAGAAAAGTCCATCCTTAGTTGTTCCAATTCGCAATAACGGTTAATAAGGTCTAACTCATCACTCAGGGGAACCAGCCGTTTGTCGGCATGGCCCAATACCCCACGCAGTAAATTAGAAAAACCTATCAGGTACTTGTTGGCCTGCCGCACGTTATCGGAGTTTATCAACCGTTGTATGGAGTTCAAGGCATTAAACATGAAATGAGGATTGAGCTGCGATTGAACCGATTTCAATTTTAATTCCTGAATCATCTTTTCCTGCGCACTGCGTTTCTTAATTCTCCTGAGCCGATAGCGATAGAACATGAAAGTGAGAAAAACTGTGATGGCTACCGAAATTCCAATAATCATTAACAGGTGTGAGAGGTCACTTTTCGAGGTGACTTTCGATTTTTCTATGGCTTCGGTAATGCTGTTCCGGTAGCGCTCCAAATAGTTACTCTCTCCATGTTTTGCTTCAAATGTATCACTGTATAGAATGGTTCCTTTATCATCATACAGAACAATTACGGAGTTTAAAGGGGTCACTAGGATATCATCCAGCAAAGCATTCATTATCGGGTGGCCATACAGTTGCATATCTTCTCCATCGGCGAGAGTGAGGTAAGGAAGTTCGTTTTTCGAATATTTACGTGTGTCTTTGTTTAAACAATAGGAGACACTTTGAATAGGATCGGGCAGACTGTCGGTTAATTGCCTAAACTCCTTTCCCTTATTGTGGATGGAATATAAAAACAACAAGCCATAGTTCCCCTTTGTCGGCATTATGTTAACCTCTTTGTTATTCTCCGTTAATAACGACTCAAAAGGAAGATTACTGTCAGGCTGAATCGATTGACGCCCTAAAAGTTTATTTCGGAGGTCATTTTGTAAAAGCGTGTCTCCACACTGATCCATAAATTCAGTAAACTTCTGTTGGTCTTTCCCCATCTGGTAATAGCTGAATTGCCCTGTCAGGATTTTATGCAACTCAAAATAAAGCAGGAAATTGGTGTTATGAGCAATGGTGTTATGATAGTTGTATCGAAAGCCGGTGCGATAGGGTGAACCACTTTCGGTAATCAGATGCTCCCTCCAGCCATTATAGTTAATGGCAAACCGGTGGAAATTTGCTCCGGTGGATGTTTCGTAGTGATACGATTTTAAAAAAAAGAAATCAAGAATTGAGTTTTTAAACGCATTTATGTCGGTTGGTTTTTCAGGGTTGATTCGTTTTCTGATTTCTTTGGCTAACAATAAATAGGACTTAAACTCCTCACTTATGGGCGCTTCCAGGATATCTTGTTGGTCACTATTATAGTCAATGCTTTGCCACCAACTACTATTGGCATTCCCGATAATTTCCACAGGTTTAGTTTCACCATCTCCGAGAACTATATTAATGGTATCACCTGGTTCAATAAAGAGATTTGCTTTCTGGTCTGTGCCTGTGTACAATTTACAGGCTACCCCACATTTTAAGGTAAAGGTTTTTGTCTCATCGGTAGAGGCTAACTTCATGAATTGAGGAGTACCTGTTTCGTGGATCACCTGGGCCGGGTTATTGGGCGTAATCCAGATTAAATCGGAGAATCGATTTTCCTTTGTCTCTTTGTTTTTCCGTTGATCAGTGACCTTGAGAACCGCTTTGTTGGGAAGTGGGAAGCTGGCATTCGTGATGGCAAGTACCTTTTGCTGGTGTTTGTCGGTAAAGGCATAAACTAGTCCATTG
This sequence comes from Marinilabiliaceae bacterium, assembly GCA_041583495.1. GTDB lineage: Bacteria > Bacteroidota > Bacteroidia > Bacteroidales > Marinilabiliaceae > JBFHFS01. Next base: position 23,525 of record JBFHFS010000035.1, read on the forward strand.
TCCAGTAAGTGAGCGGCATAGGCCTCCTTCTGGTGATCCGGATCGGAGCCGTTTTCATGCAGAGTAAAACTCATCACTTTATCTGAAAGGTGTTGTACACTGTCTGCCCATTTCCATTTCATCCGGGTTTCATCCTGCTCCTTAAAGGTTTGGGGCTGAAAAATAAGAGATCCAACTGTCTCTACTAATTTTGATATGCTGCCCCTGCCTGAAGAAATGGTACTTGAATAAAAAAAGTTGTCTCTTTTACATGGTAATACAGCTGTTTGACCAAAATATTGTTTGGTGTTATAATTGAATTCATGCCCGGCTATACCTGTTTTTCCAATTGACAAGATACCAGAATACGAATTTCGGATACTATCATAATTCTCAATAAAGTATTCCGGGTACCAGGTATCAATACAATATACATTTGGGCCTTCTGAAGAAAACCCACCCGAATTTTCAAACCATGCCGATTTGTATCGCAATACTTTATATTGCCACCTCTCCACATTGTCTGAATCATTTTTTTCAAGCGTAAACCGAATGGATATCAGGTATTGCTCATTATTGGTGCGATTCTGGTTGAAATAATGGTTTCGGAAAACAGGCATCTGGCTTTCAAATTCCATTTCACACTCAAACCAGTCACCGGGTTTAAAGTCATTTTTAGTCTCTTGTGCCTGTAGTATTTCGCCAGGAAATAAGCCAAGGGTTAGGATCAATAGATAAATAATTGTTTTCATACATTTTGTTATTAAGATTCAGTGACGAATCTCGACACAAAACACGCCTGTTTATTATGCCAATTTATATGGGGTGGTTCCTGGTTTGTGTGCGGTAAATATAGCTTTTCGTTTTCTCTTTTCGGCTTCCATTCCCTTTTACCATTTCTTTTAATGCTTTCAGCTCTTTTAATCCTTCATCATTTCTCATCTCTCATCTCTCATCTTTTTTTTCTGAGATCTAAATCATTTTTTAATTACCATTTTGTGTTTTCTTTGTTGAGGTTAATATCGTTTTAGCCTAAACCGTTATTGGAAATTTGTAAAGCTAAAGGGATATGAGAAAAATCAAACTATACATTGCCATAAGTCTAAATGGAAAGATTGCCAGGCAAGATGGAAGTGTCGATTGGCTGGAGGCCATTCCTAATCCGGATAAAACCGATCACGGCTATTCCGACTTTTATGAGTCCATCGACACCACCATCCAGGGAAACAACACCTACCAACAGATTATTTCCTGGGGGATTGATTTTCCTTATGCCGACAAGAAAAACTATGTCTTTTCCCGAAAAAAAGGATTGGAAAACACCCCGTATGTGGAATTCATCTCAGAGAACCATCTTGTGTTTATAGAAGAGCTAAAAGAACAACCTGGGAAAGACATCTGGCTAATAGGAGGTGGAACCATAAACACTATGTTCCTTAACAACAAGTTGATCGACGAAATCCAGGTCTTTGTGATGCCCATTATCCTGAGCCAGGGAATTGAATTGTTTGAAGCTTTACCAAAAGAGACCAACCTCAAACTTATTGAAAGTAAATCCTATTCAACAGGCGCCGTGGAACTTAAATATGAAGTGGCGTAAATTTTTCCTGCTTTTTTACCAAACGGTTTGCCAATCAACCACCTTTATGAACCCTGGCCGGTATTGGTTAATTATATACCGCAAATTAGGATCTTATCCTTAGAATATTAGGCTTTTTGGTCCTTATTTTTCATCTTTAATCTTTATCCTCTGCTATCAGCTACAAGCTTCTTTTTCTCCATCTCTAATCCCTAACTATACAATCTCCAGACTCTAACCTCTCATCTCCAATCCCTAACCTCTATCCTCCAACTTCCAACCTCTATCTAACCTATCATCCCTAATCTCTGACTTCCAACTTCCAACCTCTAATCTCTAACCTCTCATCCCCAGGTGCGGAAATATAAAACCGGGGGGTGCCTTTAAATGCCAGTGCCGCAATTTGGATGATGACCAATACGTGAACATTCAACCCTAAAACAGAGGGGTATATTCATTTTTTACAGCAGGGTTGATGGAAATATATTCAATGGATGGTATAAACACGTTCTCGGGAATTGAAAAGAAGAAAATAAGGGGATTTTAACAGTGATTATTATGATTATGTCACAACATATTGAGTAACATCCCTTATATCTCTTTAAAGTTAAGAATTGAAAAACTCCCCAGAATATGAGGAGTCTTAGAATAGATTCAACTATTATTAATTCTTAATCATTTTTTTAGTTGTGATACCTTTCTCAGAATGGATTCTAATATAATAAACACCATTAGATAAATTGTTGGTTGGTATAGAATTTAAATCTGAATTTATTTCCTTAACTTTTTTACCCAAAATAGAATAGATTTCAACTTTCGTAAGTGGTGTTTCGGAATCTATAGTTAAGATATTGGTAACTGGGTTAGGATATAAATTAAGCCCTTTTGCTAATCGTTCATCATCAATGCTTACAGCACCGCAATCCTCTGAATAGTTTGTTGTTTCATCTTTCTCCCAGGAAGCATATACACCTGTACCTGCATTCGCTTCTGTTTCGTTATCAACTTGCAAACAGGTTAAATTAGGGTTATCTATAGCATTGAAACTTGTTAAAATACTATTATTCCCATTTTTTACATTTAAACTTGTTAGTTGATTACTGAAACACCTAAAACTTATTAAAGCAGAATTTAGACTTACATCCAAAGTTGCAAGGTAGTTTCTATAACAAACAAATGTTTCCAAAGCAAGGTTTTGACTTACATCTAGATTGGTAAGTTGACAATCCCCAAGATATAATTCTACTAAAGCAGTATTTTGACTTATATCTAAACTTGTAAGCTGATTATCCCCACAACCTAATTTTTCTAAAGCAGTATTTTGACTAACATTTAAACTTGTAAGTTGATTATCATAACAATGTAAATCATTTAATACTATATTTTGACTTACATCTAAACTTGTAAGATTATTAGACCAACAAGCTATTATCCTTAATTCTGAATTTTGGCTAACATCTAAGCTTGTAAGTTGATTAACCTCACAATAGAAATTTCGTAAATTAATATTTTGACTCAAATCTATACTTGTAAGCTGATTCCTTCTGCAAATTAACGATGTTAAGCTTGAAAAGTCGCGAATACCCGTTAGATCACTAATTTCTTTATCTTCTACATTTAGTGATGTAATTCCTGAGATATTTGAAGTCACCACATAATCATCTAAAACATCATCGTAGCCAAGATCAATAAGCGCTTGTTCAAAATTATCATCAGGTACATAAGTTAAATTTTCAGCCTGGCAATCTTCAGAATAGCCTGCTATGGCATCCTTTAACCAATCTGCATAAACCCCGCTTCCTGCTATGGCAGCTGAGGCGTCATCTACCTGGATACAGGTTAATAAAGGATTTTCCGTTGCTGCTAAATATGTTAATATTTGATTATTACCATTTTTTACGTTGAGATATTTCATTAAATCATTCTGTACACAACGAAGATATTCCAGTTTAGGATTTTGACTTAGATCCAAGCCTGTGATTGGATTTGCAGAACAGAATAAAGTTGTCAATTCGATATTCTTACTTAGATCTAAACTCTCAATTTGAGTAAGATCACAACCCAATGTGTTTAAAGCAACATTATTACTTAGATCTAAACTTGTAAGCGGATTGATATTACATCCTAATCCTGTAATAGCGGTGTTATTACTTAAATCTAAACTTGTAAGTTGATTAGAATCACATCTTATCCATGTCAAGGCAGTATTTTTACTAATATCTAAACGGGATAGATCATTATCTGTACAATATAATTCCTGTAAACTTGAAAAATCTTCAATACCTGTTAAGTCGGCAATACCCTTGCTAGACACATCTAATGTCGTAATCCCTGAAATATCAGATGTGGCAACACTTTGATTTATTGTACCATCCGAATCAATACCTAAATCTATTAATGCCTGTTCAAAATTAGCATCAGGAAAATAAACGACTAATCTTTCAAAAACCCAAGTTTCTTTTGACAATTCTGTCTGCCCATAATTTTCGGCTCCTCCAAAAAGCACAATATCTCCACCATCAACGCTGATTTCAGTAAGAGCATGCCTCCACATAGCCGGGGGGGTAACAAAACTTGATTGCGAATGTTCTGACCAGGTATTATCACTCAGATCATATATCCAGGTGTCATCCAATAATTCAGGATTATAAATATCACCACCTATATAATCCCAATAGAGGCCACCATAAAGAATTACTTTATCTCCTCCAAGAAATGCCATATCATGGAAATATCGACCTAACGGAGTTCCTCCAGGATTCATCAAGGTCCATGTATTGTTAATAAGATCATATACCCAGGTTTCCTGATTGACATGTAACCTATCACCTGCAGTTAGATAATCCACTCCTCCGAACATTACTGCCTTCTGGTCGCCTATTTTGGCCATGGAATGATAGACTCTTCCCAATGGTGGTGATGTCGCAGGATACATTTGAACCCAGGTACCATCACTCAGATCAAAGATCCATGTTTCATTATTAAAATTACCGCCTCCATAAAGCAACACCTTGTCGTCGCCCATATATACCATCTCATGGTATGCGCGAGCTGAAGGACTCGAGGCTGGTGTCAAAAGTGTCCAACTCTCATCGCTCAGATCAAACAACCATGTATCACCCTGAGCAGTTTCATGTCTATTTCCACCAAATAACAAAACTTTGTCATCGCCAATATAGGCCATTTTATGACCGTCCCTAGCACTAGGTTTGGTAGTCAGCCACGACAGTTGTAGCCATTGTTCACTGCTAAGATCATACACAGAAGTATCATACAATTGACCACCTGAGTAGACCCCACCAAACATTAAAATATTATCATCACCTATATAAGCCATATCATGACCCCATCTGCCCTCCAACCATGTATGTTCTCCAATAAATGACCATGAGTGTGTTTGAGAATAAGTAGCCCCAGAGAATATGAAAATTAAAAGAAAGACCAAGAGTTGAGTATAATTTTTCATGGCATAAAAGATTTAATCAATTCTATTAAAGTTAGGAATCAATAGGTTTTTTGTCAATTATATCTATCAGTCCAATAAAATTCGATTTAAAACATAAGTTGAATCTTGAAATAAAAGTATAAGGCAATGAAAAACTAATGCCTTGCCCAAACAGAGTAAATATTTGTTGTTCTCCGCTAAAAAATTCTTCCAAAGTACCGACTCTTACTTCAAACCATCGCCCCAGTTTAAACCAAGCAAGTATTCATGGCACAAATTATCGTCAGATAAATGTTCCTCAAATTTGAAGAGTGGTAAAACTTTTAAATTTGTTCTTTATTATCTATCCTATTTCCCGCTAAAATGGCGATTTTTGATTTATACATAAAATGCCTAATCCAATAAAACAATTTAGAAATGAGCCATTTAAAAAAATTGTTGGTGCTGATAATGTGGTTCACAACAATCATAGCTGTTTCACAAAACATAAAGCCACAGGATGTTAAGCAGGATAAGAAACGGTTTGCCGATTGGCAAATTGAACATTATAAAGATGTTTTTAGTAATAATAAACCTCACAATCCCCTTGACTGGATCAATGGCGCCTTGTATGTTGGGATGGTAAAATGGGCTGAAATGGCCGATGATGATACCTATTATGAGTGGTTGAAAAAAATTGGTGAAGAGCATGATTGGAAATTGTGGGACCGAAAGTATCATGCCGATGATCATACTATAGGTCAAATGTATTGTGAATTGTCTCGTAAGTATGGAGATGAAAAGATGATCGAACCAACTCGGGAACAATTCGATTTTATCATGATGCATCCTTCCAAAAGTAAATTGAATTGGAGAACTCCCTACCATCAGGATAGATGGAACTGGTGTGATGCCTTGTTCATGTCGCCGCCTGTTTGGGCAAAATTGTATAAAATAACAGGAGAAAAAAAAATATCTGGACTTTATGGTTTCGGAATATAAAGCCACCACCAAGTTTATTTTCGATAAGAAAGAGAACCTGTATTATCGGGATGAACGTTATATGGGCCAATTAGATAATGGCACAAAAATTTTCTGGGGTAGAGGAAATGGATGGGTATTCGCAGGATTGGCTAACATTCTTTCTGAGTTAGATAAAGGAACCAAAGAGTATAAATATTTTTTAGGCATTTATAAGAAAATGGCCAGGAAACTGCTGGACCACCTTCGTAAATAAATAAAAAGTGAAAACATGAAATCCATTTTGATAGGCACCTTTTTATGGGGTGTTCTCTTTTATTGTGGGAGCTGTTCCCGTGGTACCGGTATCGGGGAGGCTCGTATTGAAACCGAAAAACTCTTTTTTAAAGAGTTAAAAAAGAGTGAAATACACAATGCCTTTTTGGCCGTGTATTCACCCTCACATCCCATCGACTGGAATTATTCAGGCGGAAAATTTCAAAATGGAGATGTTGTTTCGGCTGCCAACCCGTTCTACACCGCCAGTATCGGAAAAGTCTTTACTGCCACGGCTATTGCCCTGTTGGTGGAACAAGGCCAACTGCGATTTGAAGATCCTGTCGGCCAATATTTGCCGGACTCAATCGTGAAAAACCTGCATGTTTTGAGTGATCAAGAGTATTCCTCTCAGATAAGAGTCGCTCAGCTGCTGCAGCATACTTCCGGATTGCCCGACTATTTTGAAGACCAAACCCTTGATGGCAGTCCCAACGTTATGGAATTACTGTTTGCCGACACCCAAAAATTCTGGACCCCGGAGGAGACCATTTTCTTTACCAAGGAAAAAATGAAGCCCTTATTTGAGCCGGGAAATGGATACCATTACACCGATACGGAGTATGTTCTGTTGGGCCTGATAATTGAAAAGGTGAGTGGTAAGAGCCTTCACCATTTTTTCAAAGAAGCTTTCTTCACCCCATTGGATATGAGCCAAACCTTTATGTTTAAACGTTCTAAGCCCATCGAAAAGAGCGGGAAAATGGCAGAGATATTTGTGGAAGATTTTGAAGTCAGCACCATGAACAGTCTGACGGCCGACTGGGCTGGGGGTGGTATTGTGTCCTCCGCCGGGGATCTAATCAAATTCCAGCAAGCTCTTTTTTCGGGGAAAATTATTTCGCCGGAGCTGTTAAAAAAAATGCAACCCTGGGTCCCCGAAAGCCATGGAATGGAATACGGGTTTGGTCTGCGGAAGATTTACTTAAAAAAGCTCTTTCCGGTTTTGCCCGATTTAACCCTTATTGGTCACTCGGGGAGCACCGCTTCTTTTATGTTTTATTGTCCCCAATTGGATGTTTACCTGGCTGGAACGCTTAATCAAACCAGTGAAGTCAAACAATCGGTAGTGCTCATGACAGAGGTCCTGACAATCCTTAAAAAAGCCCTAAGTCGTGGCGATGCCGTTAATTAAATCACTATTTCCCTTTAGGACTCGTGTTCCGTTTTCCTTTCTGTACCGGGATTTTTTCTGAATACCGGACCTGGGTTCCCGGCAGGGAGGATTATTATTGGCGAGTTCCCTCTAAGCGAAGGTCTTGCGATTTCTTCTCTGCTTCGGTGCCAAAAGAGGGCTTACTGGGGTTTAAAGGTAGTATCCGGAAACCTGGCTTCCGGGCTTGGAGCCCCAAAATCCTTTATCCAAATATCTTGGGTTTGTCCCCGCATTCTTCTTTTTCGAATTCTTCAATCTGATGGAGAAAGCCAAGGGCCTCATCCACCTGGTTTCCACTTCCCTGCAAGAACCAGTTCAACCCCTTTTTGTGGAGGTTCTTTCTTCGGAGGGCCCGCAGTATGAACGAGGAAAATAATCCCAGCAACAGGGTGATCATCACGAAGGCGATAATCAGGTGGAAGTTAAGGAGGGTCGTCATGTCAAAATTAAATAGAACTTTGATCAAAAACAGGCCGATAAACGGACTGAAAGGCAGAGCCCAGGCGACAATTTTCAGGTTGGTAATCACCGAGGTTTTTATTTGAACCATTTTCTTTTGAAGCTTAACCACCGGGGCTTCGTAATCGACAGATAGAATGTGTGTTAACTGCTTTATGGAGGAGACCAGATACATAATCGAAAATACTGCCACAACGCTGCCCGAAAAAGCGAAATACCAGGAACTCATATGCATAATCACGAAATTTAAGGCATAAAATGCGGCAAAGGTAAAGAAGATGCCGGTGCTGACGGGTAGAAAGAGTAAACTTCTCAGCGATGATTGGGCCTTGTCTAACTTTACCTCTTTCAATAGAGAGAGATTAAGCTGTCTGCTATTATCCAGAAGTGCTTCGTTTTGTCTCCAGATTTCTTGAATGCTATCGTTTTCCATCTTATTGCTGATTAAATTTTTTCTTTAATAGGTTCTTTATCCGGTTGATCTTTGTGCCCACATTGCTGACTGAAATGCCCAATGCTTTCGAGATCTCCTGGTGGCTGTTTCCATCCAGAAACATGATTAAGAGGGCCTTATTCAAGTCGTTGAGTTCTTCGATGAAGTGCCGTAAGCGTTGAAGGGATTGATCTGTTTCATTCTCATCTGTTTCATCGATCCATACCAGTTTTTCAGGCATCGGTACTACATGTTTTTGGCGGGTTTTATGCTTGCGGTAATGCGATATGGCCAGGTTAAAGGCAACTTTGTACATCCAGGTGGTGACCTTTACCTTGTGGTCAAACTTTTCATAACCCCTGAGGAGGTGGAAAATAATTTCCTGAATTAAATCTTCCTGTTCGTGGCGGTTGGCGCAATAGCTGTTGACCACCTTATAGATCAATCTCCGGTGGTCATTAATTAATTGACCTATTTCGGAGTTATTAACTGGTTTTCTTTTTCTCATCTTTGTCAATTTTTCGACCGCCTGGGATGATTTTCGCACAGGGTATTATTTTTGCAATGGATGTCCTTAGAAGCCACAGGGGCGAGGGGCCTTTTGGGGTATAGAAAACGTTCTCCATTTTGCTGTTTTTTTTGGTATTTTACCCCATTAATCGTCATGCATACCTAAAAATCACACTTTTTCGGGAATTTTTTTTGATTTCTGTTATAATTTCCCTGATAAATCAGTTGCTTTGTTCTAAAAGGGGATCTTTCATTTTGTTACCTTTGTGTTTGGTGCTGGGGTTTTCTGGCCTAAAAACAATCGTTTTACTTTAATTTACTGCCTTATGAATCGTATGATTATACTCGTTGTTGCGCTTTTGTCAACCTTCACTGCAATGGCTCAAAACAATGTAAACAAAGGAAAAGTAGAGGTTTTTCCTCAGGGTGAGGGTTATTATTATGAATCCATTCTGATGGATGTAAATGCTGTAGATGACTCTTTGCAAAATGCCGATAAACTGCCTTATAAGCGTTTTGTCATGGATCAGTCGGGCATGATTCTGCCGGATGATATCTCCCTTTACCAATCGGTATGGACCCACCCTACCGAGTCGCAAGGCAGTGCGGGTACCTGTTGGGCCTTCTCCACCACGGCGTTCTACGAATCAGAGGTCTATCGTTTGACCGGGAAAAAAGTGGAGATCTCCGAGATCTATACCGTGTACTGGGAATATGTTGAGAAGGCCCGCCGGTTTATCGAAAAACGGGGGGACTCTAACTTTGACCAGGGTTCCGAAGGAAATGCCGTAGCCCGAATCATGTTAAAATACGGGGCGTTGCCCAAAAATGCTTATGACGGGTTGATCGATGGCCGCAAGTTTCATGCACACAGACAAATGGTTGCAGAGATGAAGGGTTTTCTTGAATCCCTGAAGGAGAGTAATGCCTGGAATGAAGCCTCTGCCCTGGAGACCATTCAGTCGATCATGAATCATTATATCGGAGAACCCCCTGCGGAATGTGTGGTGGATGGGAAAAAGTATACCCCTCAAACCTGGTTGAAGGATTATTTGAAACTCAACCCCAATGATTATGTCGAAATTCTCTCCTATAAACAGGAACCCTATTGGCAGCAAGTGGAGTATATTGTGCCCGACAACTGGTGGCACAGTAAGGAGTACTACAATGTTCCGCTCGAGGATTTTATGACCGTGGTTAAAAAGGCCGTAAAAGAGGGCTATAGCATGAGTATTGGCGGCGATGTTTCAGAATCAGGCTTTAGCCGGGAAACCAACTGTGCCCTGGTACCGGATTACGACCTCCCTTCCGAATATATTAATGAAGATGCACGTCAGTTTCGTTTTTCCAACGAGACCACCACCGACGATCATGGCATGCAGCTGATTGGTATCCTGGAAGACTTCAACCGAAGTGGGCAGGATTGGTATCTGATAAAGGATTCCAGCTCCGGATCCCGCAATGTGGGGGAGGTGGACCCTCGCTTTGGCTATTATTTCTTTCATGAAGACTATATTAAGCTTAAGATGATGGGATTTACCGTTCATAAAGATGCCGTGAAGGATCTCCTGAAAAAGTTTAGCCTTTAATTGGACCTAAACCCAGAAGCAAAAAACTGTTCAAGAACCAACCAGGGGGAAAAATTGATTATTTTTATCCTACAAAATTATTATCCCCGATAGATTCCCGGGGGTGCAACAATAGGGTGTTATGATTTACAAAAGGGGAGAGGACCTGTCTGCTGAATTTCTATGGGAGACCCACGGTATTCATGTGGGCACAGGCCATGACCATGTTAAACATGGCGTGGATGAAATAGAAATCATTACTCAGGAGGCTGTTAACCGAGGGTATCCGAATATAACCTTTATCATTCATACCCCCAGATTAACGCGGTTTCGGTACGACGCTGAAAAACGTACCGATATTAAGTTTATCCGTGGCCACAATGCCTATTTGGAGTATCCCAAAAAAATTGCACGGTTAAAGGAGAAGTTTGGTCATCTCATAAACATCAAATATGGGATTGAGCTCGAGTGGTTGGGCCCGGATTTGGGATTGCTATGGAATCGCTCTAAAATCTTTCAGGCCCAGGAGGCGGATTTTGTGATTGGATCGGTGCATTTCTCCCGCGAAGGGATCGCCTATGATGGATCGGTTGAGGAGGCTCAGCGATTGGTGAAAATCAGAGGTGGGGTAGAGCAATACTGGGGTGGATATATTGAGGAGGTGATTGAGATGATCGACGCCTCATGGGATATGATTCAGGTGGTTGGACATATCGATTTGCCCAAATTGTATGTTCCTACACCCCGGCCCTTACTCGATTTGGACAACTCTAACCACTTTCTGGCCAGACGAATGCGTGTGTTGCTGGAGATGGTTAGTGAATATAGCCTGGCCCTGGATGTCAATTTGGCCGGCATACGCAAAGGATGTGGTATTTATCCCGGGGTTGCCATCCTTTCCCGTGCCCGACAGCTGGATATCCCCATTGCCTTTGGTACCGACACCCACTCATTGAGCGATTTGGGAAAAGATTATCAGGCGGGTGTCGATTATGGCATCACAAACGGCTATAACCACTATGTCAGCTTCTCCAATTGTATTCCGGAAAAACGACCCCTTAAGGATGAAATGGATAAGATAGCCAAGTATAGGGTGTTGAATCTGGGAATTGAGATGTTGAACCGAAGATTTGAGAGTACCAAACAACGTCGATTGCCTAAGTTTTCGTTTGGCGGTGCCTTCTCCGATTTCATGGGCGACCATCATGATACTACTTCATTGGGCGAATATGAAGCCATTCGTATTCGTAAGGGCACAAAATCCATTACCATAAGTCATCGAAAGCCTCAAAAACCGCTGGATAGGGTAAAAGGCCTGTTCTCTCACCATCTGGATAAACCGGGGGTGCTTTCCATCCTATTTAATACCTTAGCCTCCGAAGAGATCAATGTCGAGACCGCTTATCTTAACTCAAACGACGATGGGACCGCGACTGTTTTTCTAACCCTTTCGGGTGAGGATCGCAAAATAAAGAACGCGGTGGAGTTTGTCAAGGGGACTGCCGGCGATAACTTTTTGGAGATAAAATTTGGTGACCGACTGATGGTACCCGATCTAAAAGATGGTGAGTTTTTTCTTCTGGAGGTCGATGGAGTGGATCTGCCCATAGCCATCAGTCCTCAAATGTTGGTGACCATTCACAACAATGTGTCGGGAGTGTTGCTTATTTTGCTCTCTGCACTGGCCTCCCAAAATATTAATGTTATGGACCTGCAGTTGGGACACCGTGGAAATAAGGGCTATGCGGCCCTGGGAGTGGATGGAAATCCAAGGGTGATCCGTGAACTTCTTACCCGGCTGGGCGATCAGTTCCATGAAACCACTCATCTTTTGCTTAAAGTTTAAATGCTTCCTGGAGGTGTTCCATGGGGTTAATGGGCTTACCCGGGGGCCAACGTGCCAGGAAAATCATCCCTTTAGGATCAAACAAATGGAATATAAAACAGAAATTCGTGTTAGAAATTAAAGGTCTGGCCTTAACGGCATGAAACTTATCCACAAGAATTGACAATCATGAAAAACAGTAATTCCACTTCAACTCCATTGTCTGTAGTCATGATGGGTGCAACCGGGGCCGTAGGAAAACAAACGCTGAAGGCCCTTTTAACCATCCCCGCTCTCGAACGTTTAACGACCTTGGGTCGCCGTGGCATAACCGACTTGTCGGATAGCCGGATTCATCAACACCAAATTGATATATTTAATCCGCACACCTATAAACAGTTTTTACCGGGACACCAGACGGCAATTTGTACCTTAGGGGTGGGAGAACCCTCCAAAATAAGCAAAGATGATTTTGTTAAGATTGACAAACTGGCTGTAATTGATTTTGCCCTGGAGTGCAAAAAAGCCGGCATACGTCATTTTGAGCTTTTGGGATCAGTGGGTTCAAACTCAAAATCATCATTATTTTACCTGCGCACCAAGGGAGAGCTGGTGGACGAATTAAAAGCTCTTCATTTTGAGCGATTAAGTATATTTCAGCCATCTTTGCTCATTACGCCCACCAATCGGTATGGATTTTCTCAAGGCCTTTTTTTACGCCTTTGGCCGATACTAAAACCGTTACTTCTGGGCCCCTTGAGAAAATATCGCGGAATTGCTGTTGATCAACTCGGCAGAGCTATGGCCAACAATGTTCTGGTAAGCAAAAAGGAGGTGGAGTGTTTGTTTTGGGATGATTTTAATATATTAGCAAAAATGGAAGGTAGCCCATTGGAATTGTAAAAGCGGAGCAGGGAGGAAAGGGTGATGTAAATTATGAAGCCCGCTTCAGGAAACTGCCTTGAGGAAAATTACCCGCAATTTGTTTCGCCACCTGCGTTAAACCTTATGAAATAGAATGGGTCTTAAACAAAAAATAATAACCTATATGAAACTAAAACTGCTCTTAATTTGCCTTTTGGGAATTAATCTTTCAGTTAATTCTCAAAAACCTGACCTGTTAAAGGCGGAATTTCAAGTCAGCATTAATAAGCCCGCCCAGGTTACAAAAATAGCTGAAGGCCATTTCCTGATTGACTTTGGGAAGGCTTTTTTTGGAACCGTTACGATACAGTCGCAATCCACCCAGAAAGAGGCCGTGGTTGTGCACCTGGGCGAAAAACTTTCCGATGGCCATCAACTGGATAGAAATCCTCCGGGCACCGTCCGCTACCAAATGGTTCAAATACCCAAGCTGGAAGCCAATAAGGCGGAGACCGTTCAGCTAAAAGTGGATTCTAGAAATACCAAATCACAAGCCATTCTCTTACCCGATTCGTTTGGGGTGGTGATCCCATTCAGGTATTGCGAAATTGAAAATCTTAAGGTGCCCATCGGGGAGGTTGAAATATTGCAAAAAGCCTTTCATTACAAATTTTATGACGAATCCAGTTCGTTTACCTCCTCCGATACCCTGCTTAATGCCATCTGGGCGTTATGCAAACACACCATTAAAGCCACTAGTTTTGCAGGTTATTATGTTGATGGGGATAGGGAGCGAATCCCTTATGAGGCAGATGCTTATATTAATCAGCTGGGGCACTACAGCGTTGATACGGTTTATTCTTTGGCCAGGCGAACCAATGAATATTTTATAGATCACCCTACCTGGCCCACCGAATGGATTCTTCATACAGCCCTGATGTTTTATACGGATTACCTTTATACTGGGGATATTCAATCCATTAAGAAATATTATGACCGGCTTAAAGCCAAGGCGTTGATGGAGTTGGCGCGCGAAGATGGGATGATTTCTACCAAATCGCCCAATCTGAATGATGAACTGATGGGTAAGCTGGGTTTTCAAAATGCCAAAACCCGAATCAGAGATATTGTGGATTGGCCTGTTTTAGAACGTGACGGTTATGATATGGTTGAGGTTAATACGGTTGTGAATGCCTTTTACTGTCATAATTTGATGATAATGTCGAAAATTGCCGGAGCACTGGGCGAAAAGGAAGATTCTGTTTTTTATCTGACAAAATCGAACCAAGTGAAGAACCAGATAAATGCTAAACTTTTCGATAAAACCAGGGGGCTGTATGTTGATGGAGAGGGTTCTCAACATGCCTCCATCCATGCCAACTTATTTCCTTTGGCCTTCGATTTGGTTCCTTCCGAGAATAGGGCTTCGGTGATACAATTTATCCGGTCGAAAGGAATGGCCTGCAGTGTTTACGGGGCCCAGTTTCTTCTGGAAGGCTTAATGAAAAACGGGCAGTCCGACTATGTTTTGGATTTAATTACGGATACCAAAACCGATAGATCGTGGTGGAATATGATGCAATCCGGGGCCACCATGACCATGGAAGCCTGGGATATGAAATATAAACCCAATTCGGACTGGAACCATGCCTGGGGTACGGCCCCGCTTAACATTATTACGCGATATATATGGGGTATTCAGCCATCAAATCCGGGATTCTCAACAGCCCAGATTAGTCCTCAGATGGGAAATTTAAGTTCTTCGGAGATAAAGGTTCCGACCATTAAGGGAAGTATTTATGCCACCTTTAAGTTGAAGAGAGCCAATTATGGAATTTATGAGATTGATATTCCCGAAAATATGGATGCTCAGTTTGTAATTCCGGTTGACAATGCCAGGGTCAGCTTGAACAACAAGAGTGTTACAACTCAACAAACCATTTTGCACCTCGAAAGTGGTCACAATATTATTAAGATTAGGAACTAACAGCCCAATTAAGGCATGGGATCGTCTCCCTCAATGCTGGCGCGGGATGGGTGCGATATCATTATATCAAACCCCCGCTTCAGCCTGCCTCATCCTGTAACGAACCACTATTTTTACCAGCTCATTAAAAAAGAGAGGAATGAGACCCAGTGCAATCACCAAAATCCAATCGGTGGGGGCGAGGGGCTGTAAGCGGAATGCCTGTTGCAACGGGGTAACGTTTAGAACCAGCAATTGGAGCCCAATGCCGATCACCAAGGCACCTATCAGATATTTATTGGTGAAGAGGCCCAGCTTGAATATAGATTTGTAGCTGCTCCGCAAAGCCAGGGAGTAAAACAGCTGACTCATTACCAAAACGATAAACGCCATGGTGCGGGCATATTCCAGGGTCCCTTCCGGCACGGAGTTGTCGAAGGGGGAATAGCCCTGTTCTGCGTATCCCATCCAAAAGGCAAGAATGGCCAGAGCGCCTATCAACACTCCGCCCAAAGCCATTCGCAGTAGGGTTGTTCTTGAAAAGAAACCTGCCTTTGAATCGCGGGGTTTCTCCTGCATCACCTCTGGATTACCCGGATCCATGCCCAACGCAATGGCGGGAAAGGAATCGGTGATGAGGTTTATCCATAGGATCTGGGTGGCGATAAGGGGGGCGGCCCATCCAATTAGCAAGGTGATAAATATGGCTACCACCTCGCCCAGATTACAGGTAAGAAGAAATATCACCGATTTTTTGATGTTTTCATAAATGTTACGGCCGTATTCGATGGCCGAAACAATGGTAGAGAAGTTATCGTCGGTAAGTATCATGTCCGATGCACCCTTGGCCACGTCGGTACCTGTAATGCCCATGGCTACACCTATGTCGGCGGCATTCAGGGAGGGGGCATCGTTAACGCCGTCCCCTGTCATAGACACCACATTGCCCCGGGCTCTGAGGCCACGAACAATTTTTACCTTGTGCTGGGGCGATACACGGGCAAATACCCGGTAGTGGTTTACCCTTTCCGAAAATTCCTGTTCCGAAAATTCGTCAAGCTCCTGTCCGGTGATAGCCTGGTCGATATGGTTGGCTATGCCAAGCTCCTGAGCTATGGCGAAAGCCGTATTTTTGTGGTCGCCCGTTATCATCACGGTTGTAATACCCGCTGATTTGGCTTTATCTATGCTGGTTTGAACTTCGGTACGCGGCGGATCCATTTGCCCCACCAACCCAATCAATATCAAATCGCTTTCCATTTGCGAGGCTTCCACCAACCGGTCAACCGGTTTGTAAGCTACCCCCAGGGTACGAAGGGCATCATTGGTCATGCTCTCGGTTATCTTTCGGTAAGTATTTCGGTGGGCCTCGGTAAGGGGTACAACGTTTCCTTTTTCAAGAACATGGGTCGATAGGTTAATCAGGTTGTCGATAGCCCCTTTGGTGTAAACGGTGTATTTCCCCTCCTCATTAATGAGCGTTGACATTAATTTCCGGTCCGAGTCAAAGGCATATTCATCCACCCGCCTGGCGTTGGACTGCAATTTTTTTCGGTCCATCTGAATCTGGTCGGCAAAAAACAATAAGGCTATTTCGGTGGGATCGCCTGTCTCCTTCTCATTCTCTTTCGTGGCGTCTGAACTTAGCACAAAAGCTTTGGCCATTAATTTCACATCGTCGGTGATCGGATGGTCTTTCCCGTTTTTGAGGGGCATCTGACCTTCTAAGTTGGCATATTGCGCCACCGTCATTTTGTTTTGAGTGAGGGTGCCGGTTTTATCGGTGCATATCACGTTTACGGAGCCCAGTGTTTCAACCGCGGCCAGCCTTTTGATGATGGCATTCTGTTTCGACATGCCCGTTACGCCCACCGAAAGCACAACGGCAACAATGGCCGCCAATCCCTCAGGGATGGCGGCTACCGCCATGGATACCGCAATAAGGAACATGTCGGCCATATCCCTGCCTTGAAAAAAGGTGATGACTATGATGAATAGACAAACGCCGATGGCAACCTTGCCCAGCATCTTACCCAGCTTGTCGAGGCGGATTTCGAGTGGTGTTTTGACTTCCTGGTCCGAATCGATGCTTTTGGCAATCTTACCCACCTGGGTGTTCATCCCCGTTTCGACCACTATGCCCACACCGCGACCCTTGGTGACCAGGGTGCTCATAAAGGCACAATTGGTGCGGTCGCCCAGAGGTGCTTTGCTATCGGTGAACTGAGCCGTCGCATCCTTTTGCGAAGGGAGCGACTCGCCCGTGAGTGCCGATTCTTCCACTTGCAGGCCCACCGATTCAATAAGGCGCAGATCGGCCGCGACCATCCGGCCGGCATCGAGAATGAGCACATCGCCCGGCACAATCTTTTCCGAATCTATTTCGCGGGATTCTCCGTTACGGCGTACGAGCACCTTGGTAAGTGTCATCTTTTGTAGCGCTTCTATGGCTTTGCCGGCTTTTATCTCCTGAACGACACCGAGGATGGCGTTGGTGAAAATAACCATTAAGATAATGATGGCATCTATATACTCCCCCATAAACAGGGTGATGACCACCGCAGCAAAAAGAACGTAGATGAGCCATTGCTTTAGCTGTTCGAAAAAAAGATGCAAAACGCTTTTCTTCTTGGTTGCCAGCAACTTGTTTTTCCCATACTTTTCTAATCGTGCCTTTGCTTCTTCTTCCGAAAGACCTTTCGAGGGATCGGTGTTCAGTTGAGTTATAACTTCTTGTTCCGATTTTAAAAACCACATACCTTGTGCTGATTAGATTTAAATTTGGTTACGGCTAAATTCTATGCCCAATATGGCAATAAAGATACAAGTTGCTGGCCTTTAATGTGTAATTTTAATCAGGATAGATTAATTTAAGCGTAAAATTTGCATGCATTTTAAACACGAATAGTAGGGCCATGCATTAAAAAACGCTGTATTCTTATCCTCGGCCAATATCTAGTTGATGACCTGATCGCGCGCGTTTATAATCACAACCATCTGCCCTTTCAGTTGCATATAATCATGCGATTCAAAGGCGTGCAACAAAATACAATAGTTGTTTGAGTAATTCCGTTTTGCTCTCAACATCTTTGGTAATGGCATTCACCGATATTGTGGCCCCCGAAATGGTATCAATATTTTTATCAACCTGCAGAGGATCAGTTCCATCATGCCCAACAAATTGTTTCAGCCACCCTTTTGAGGTTATCTCCTGTCCGTGAGTTGCCTGATAGTTGAATACTTTTACCAGTTGAACGGTGGTTTTAGCATCAAAGAGAATAAAATAATCGAAATATTCCGGCCCTCCGTCCATGGGCTCAGAAGGGGATATGGAACAGCCACCTGCACGGCAGCAGTTCACGCGTCCAACATATAGGTACTTGTATGGCGTTTTGTGTTCGGTTTCGAACTGAAAATACTTACCCATAAAGGATTGGGCCAATGAAGTTGAATCAGTCCAACTTAACTCGTTCATCCCGCTAAGGTCGGCAATGCCTGTCTTTTCCAGGGCTTTGATTAAAGTCTTATGGGTATAATCTATTTCTGTTTGAGAAAATGCCGACAGACAACCCGTAACACTTATAATCAGGATTATTAATCTTCTTAGTTTCATTCAAATATACTTTGTTTCTCAGAGGCCGGGAACAAAAATCGGAAACACCTAATGTTTGCAATTATCACTCGCCTTTTCTGGAAATTCAGATCAAGGTTCGTTCTTTTACAATCATATAGATGTTGATCTTCAGTTGATTAAAACATTACGCCAATCCCCATATTTAACGTCTTGGAATATTTGTTGTCATTTCCTGCTTTAATAAGTTGCATATCTGCTTTTACAACGGTTCCTTTCGTTGGGACGAAAGTTAATCCGGAGGTAATTACCTTTTTTTCGTACCCTGAGTTTTTGGATATCGTATTTTCAACGCTGTTATGGGTGTTCAGGAATTCATATCGAACAAAAGGAACGAGTTGTTTTTCGGTTTTCAGGGAGCGCAAAACATTAAATCCTAGTTCAGCATAATATCCCATCATAGAGCTGCCAACATCATTAAGCGTTCCATCTGCATCTGCCGTGAATTCATTGTATTGTTCGGTATTGGATAGATTTGAATAATAGAATTGTCCGCGTACCTGAAGTCCATTTAGGTTATATCGTGTATCCAGACCAATCATCGAGACGCCCACGGCAGATGAATCGGCAGATGCACGGGCAGCCTCATCATTTTTGTCTAACCCATCGTAGGCAGTGCTTTGTGTTTTTCCCAAATAACCCGAAAGACCGATATTTAAACCACGGATCCCGTAATATTCTACTTTTCCCGTTAAGTTGGGCGAGCTGATATAGGATTCGGCTCCTTTTTGGCGGCCTTTGCGTAACCCATTTTTTCCACTTAGGTGTGCTGAGCCATCATAACCGTTGAATCCATTCATGATATAGGCTTGATATTTTAGGGATGCCGGAAGCAAGTTCCCGGTGACTCCCACACCCACTTCCCGCCAGGTAGTTGGGGCAATATAGTTGTCAATCAATGGACGCTCCACTCCGTTGAAGGTGGTGGGCTCATGGTACTCGTTAATAAGCCCCATTGGAACAAGCAATAACCCGCCTCTGATATTTAAAAAACTATTGAGCTTATGTTGCAGGAAGGCCTGTTCTACATAAATTTCAGATACATGTTCAAACTCTAATTCGGTTACAAACTGCGTTCTGTCGTTGAAATTGTACCCTAATAACATGACCACGCGATGCACATCTAACGTTCCGTTATACCGAACATCTCCATCTAATGGTTGATTATAGTGTATTTCACCGTATCCACCTATCACCAATTTACTGTCGTTTAGCAACAGGTTGTCAGCCGAATTTGAATAAAAGGATGAAGGGATGTCGGAGCTCTGAGCAAAGGTTATAAAGCTAACCATTGCCAATACAGAGAAAAGAAGTGTTTTCTTCATTATGTTTTGCTCTAAAGTGAATGATAATTTTCGATGGCAAAGCTATAATGAGTTGAAGGTCTCTGAAATCCCTAATAGTTGGGAATCTTAAATGAGGTCTTTAACATTGAGGTTGGTCGTGTCGATAAAGTTATTGATTATAGCATAAACCGTTAAACCTGAGATGGACTTAATTCCGAGCTTTTCTGTCATGTTTTTCCGGTGCGAGATGACGGTATGCGTACTGATAAATAATTTATCTGCAATTTCTTTGTTCGAAAAGCCCAGAGCAACCAGTTTTAGGACATCAATTTCCCGATTCGTCAGATCCACATTTTCATCTTCAGAAAGGTCTTGTTGCATAAAGGCCTCTTTTACCCGTTCATAGATCTCATCTGCGGTATGATGAAGGTATAGGTTAAAACCACTATTTTGAGGCACACTATGGGGGCCGTTTATAAGGCAAAAAGAACTAACCTCATTCAACTGTTCGATAAATTGTAGATACTCTTCCCCGTTGGCAATAGCCTCTTCCACAAAAAATATGACCTTTCCCGAGCTGATTTCTTCCGCCTGTTGAAATTCGCTTAAGTTATTGAAGCAGAAGATTGAACAGTTGAAATTTTTCCGCAAAATATCGGCTAAACCCTTTTGAACAATGGCATAACTGTGTATGATATAAACTTTGCTATCCATTTAATTTCATTTCTAATTCTAGGACCTGTGGAAATAAGATCTTGTCTTCTATGCGGGAATGGTCAATTATATCTTTCTCAAAACGGAAGAGTGTGATTAAAAATTCGTTGCAAATATTGTTGTCGTAAACAGGGTCGATGTATTTAATAATTAGGTTCTTAAGGTCGTTTAGTTTTACGTCTACATTGGAATGTTCTTTCTCGAATGAATGAATGGAGTAGGTTTTATCATTCACCTTATTATTCACCAAATTTGAAATGTAGGGAAACACCAACTCCTCTTCTTCCTGAATGTGCAGCAACAGTTCGGCTTTGTACTTCTTGTAAAAATGTTCAATTATATCAAGTTGGTGGATATCGGTTTTATTACTTTTTATCAGCTGAGCTAACAACGATTCGAGTTTAGGCAATACATAGTTCTTATAATGGAGATGTGTTTTCTCTAAATAATCGCAAATGAGTAGGGGGGAAAATGATTTTAATTCCGTTTCAGGGAAATAGGCTTCGTCGTGAAAGGTGTTTATTATTACCAAAAAGAAGTCGAGATCAATATTCAGGGAGGCACAGATTTTTGCGAGGGACCTGTCTTTATTGCCTAATTTAATTCCAAAACGGTTAATGACAGGTAATAAATGGTAATTGGTTTCGATTAGATCTATTATCTTATTATGCTTCGTAAATCTTTCCATGGGATTCTTTTTCTTTAATAATACAATTACTTTTGGGCTTTGTTTAAATTTCCCTTAAGAATGAATTATCTAACCCTCTCGATAATCGGAATAATTTTGTCAATTGACAGTTTGGCGGCCAGCATTACTACAGGCGCCTGTTGTAAGGATATAAAAGCCAGTCAGGTCTTAAAGACGGCCCTGTTTATGGCTGTTTTCCAGGGTTTTATGCCTCTTGTGGGCTGGTGGATCGGAAATGGTTTTAAAAGCCTCATCGAAGACTATGACCACTGGATTGCCTTTGCTTTGTTATTTGTAATTGGAGGAAAGCTGGTGTTTGATGGCTTAACAGGTAAGGGTGAAGGCCCCTCAACAGTTAACCCAACCAATAGTCTGGTTTTAGCAGGCATGGCTATAGCTACCAGTATTGATGCCTTAATTATTGGAATTGGCTTTGGAGTTACCGATGTTAATATTTGGTTTGCCATGGCTATTATTGGTTGTACCACATTTTTATTTTCAGGCTTTGGTGTTTTGGTGGGTAAAAAGATCGGCAACCGGGTTAATGTTGGCATCGAAATTTTTGGCGGTGTTATTCTGATAGGTCTTGGCGTAAAAATATTGGTTGAACACCTTTATTTTTAGTTTTTGGGGTAACCCTTTTTGCCTGTTTGGAACCCCGAATTTCCTGAGACCTTCTTTATCGCTCATAATCAGTCTACGATTGATTTGTCTTTAATACTACGATGGCCTCAAGTGTGATCCGGGGGGTCCTGGCAAAGGCAGTTCTCCTTTCCCCGTCAACAATATCTGTCAGCCATTTGGATCAAAAGTGTAATCTTTGCAGAATGAATAATGTGAGAAACAATATAGCTGTTCCGCAGGTCTTATCCGTGGATCCCAAACCGGGTAAAGCAGAAAAGCATCAGGCGAGGTTTAAGGCTATTGAATACTGCATCTTTTTATCGGGTTTATCGGTATTTGCGCAATTGTATGTTTTCCAGCCAATTTTACCCGAAATCACCAAATATTTTATGGTCACACCGGCCATCAGCAGCCTATTGGTCTCGGCAAGTACCATTGGAATGGGTTTTGGCCTTTTTATATTTGCTTTCAAGGCCGATACCATCTCACGCAAGAAACTAATGACCATCGCGTTGGTCTCCTCTTCTGTTTTAACTTTATCTTCCTCCTTTCTCAGCTCTTTTGCCTGGCTGGTTGCGCTTAATTTTTTTAAAGGTATGTTACTCTCCGGGGTTTCGGCCGTGGCACTTGCTTATTTGGCAGAGGAGGTGAGCAGCACGGTTTTTGGTTTTGCCGTGAGTTTGTATCTCAGCGGTAATACCTTTGGGGGTATGGCGGGCCGGGTGGTTACTTCTTTGGTGTCTGGTTGGGGCGGCTGGAGAATGGCCATCCTCTTTATTGGGGCCGTTAGTTTGACTCTGGGATTAATCTTTTCACGCCGTTTTCCCGAATCCCGCTTTTTTGTTTCCCGCGATACAGGCATTAATGAACGCCTGCAACAAATGAGACATCTGTTAACCGATGGGGTGCTGCTTCGCCTTTATTTTGTGGCTTTTATCCTGATGGGAAGCTTTGTAAGTGTCTATAATTACCTTGGCTTTCGCCTGGAGTCCCCACCCTTCTCCATGCCTCATTATATCACCGCATCGGTCTTTCTTATGTATACCTTTGGCATTGTTGGTTCCATGCTAACCGGAAGGCTGTCTGATAAATATGCACCCCGGAAACTTATTCGGGTTTTTTTGCTGCTGATCATTGCCGGTTTGCTTATGCTGATGTCTGAAAACATTGTTGTTTTGGTTTTTGGACTGGGATTGTTTACCCTCAGCTTTTTTGGGGTCCATACCATGGCCAGCCAGATGGTTTCGCAAAGAGTGGATGAAGGAAAAAGTTCGGCCACATCCTTGTATTGGCTGTTCTATTATATTGGCTCCAGTGTGATGGGGAGTTGTACCGGAATACTCATTCACCGGGGCAGCTGGGTGTGGTTTGTTGCTGGCCTCATGGCATTGGTGTTCCTTTCTCTACTGGTGGTATCACAAAAATCCGTTCAAATGAAAAAAAACGGAACCACCGGTTCGATGTGATGCAGGCTAAACCAGCCCCTTGTTTTTATTCCGGCGTTTGGTTGAAAGAGCGATTGTTCAAGGACCATGAGTTGTTGGCGATTTATTGAAATCGGTTGCACTATTCGGTAATCTTTGGATCTTTTATGGATTGATAAGATCCTGGTTTGATTGTAGTTAGTAAGATTGGGGTATTTAAAAATCCACTTGTCAGGCTTCGACTCCGCTCAGCCTGACAACGACTCCGCTCAGCCTGGCAACGACTCCGCTCGGCCTGACAACTACTTCCTGGAAACGGATGAAGACACTACACTGTCATTCTGAGCGGAGTCGAAGAATGATTTCTCCTGATGAAGACCTTACACGGTCAGGCTTCGACTCCGCTCAGCCTGACGACGACTTCGCTCGGCCTGACGACGACTTCGCTCAGCCTGACGACGACTACGCTCAGCCTGACATAGGAATTGCCCAGCCAGACAAGGGGGGCCGCACAGAATAATGGGTGGTCCGCCGTCAGGCTTCGACTTTACTTGTCAGGCTTCGACTTTACTTGTCAGGCTTCGGCTTTACTGTCAGGCTTCGACTTTACTTGTCAGGCTGAGCGGAGTCGAAGCCTGACAGTCGAAGCCTGACCGTCGAAGAAATAAGATAGGTTGATAAGAGTAAAACATAGAACCCGGATTCTCTATTTCTGCTTTTTTATCCTCACCAGGAAAAAGATCAGGACGGCCAGGATGACTTCAATAAGGTAAAAAACCAACTCATTGTGCTTAAACTGAATTAATCCGGTAAAGATTCCTGTCAGTTGGACCATCGCGATCAAGCCCAGAAAAGCATTCAGAAAAGCATCTGAAAGGTTTGACCGGCTCTCTTGCTTCATTTCAATTACCTTGAATAACTCATCCAGTCGGTGGGTGATATGATTGTACAAATTGACAATGCCCCGTTGTCGGTTTCCATATTCTACGATGGTTTGTTCACTGGGGTATTGAAAAATGTCGGTTAGATAATGGTGATTTACCGATTTGTTTATCTCGGCCTGAACCATGTCCAAGTCATTGATTATAAGTGCTGTGCTGTTGTTTAAGGTGTCGTCGAGCAGGGTTTTGGCACGGGCCAGGATATATTCGTTGTGCGACAGGACCGCACTGGGAATGAGCAAATACGGGCTGACGATAATAGTGTCCGAAACCGCCTCGATGATTTCATCTACCTTCGATATTTTAAGAAGCGTTCCCCGGCATAATACCAAAAAAGAGGAGTCGCTGGGCATTAATGCCTGAATGGTATCGTAGATCTCTTCATCGTCCATTCGGTTAAAATCAAAGATGCCCAGGATAATACCGCATATTACCCGGCCCAGGGTTTTGATCTTGCCTTCCTCTAAAACAGGCCTTTCCCGTTTCTGAAACAGTTGGAAAAAGGTGTCGGCCGTATCCGAATCCAGAAACGCCAGCTCATCAATATCCAATTGAACGATTCCGGTACCCAGGCCTTCCAAAAGCATTTCCTTTTTAAGGATATGCTTTATCAGATCAGTTTCCGACAGGGCCTTCGATGGATCCCTTTCGAGCCTGAACTTAATTCGGTTCTTAACCGTAGAGTCCTCCTGGGTGCTTCCAAACAGGCTCACCAGCTTAACTAGGTCGTATTCGGTAAAGAAGGGTGATTCCCCGGCCGGCTTGATGGTTAAATGCCAGATCTTTTTGTTGGATAATGGGAAATGAGTATAGCTGAGTGAAACAATTACTTCAACTTCGCTTCGATGTGATAACATCTTATGCGTGAGCCCCTCGGAGCTGTACTTATAGGTAGGGGGAAAAATAAGCCGGGCATCCAGTTTGGAGACCAGAGAAATGCTTTTTAGGGGCTGGTTTCTTTGGTTTTGGAAGTTAAGTAGATCTCTTTCGAAGGATGAAAAGTAGTTGCAGCTTCCCATCTCTGTCCTGGATGGAGGCATCTGTTCCATGAAATGCAAGGTAACCGACGCTTTGTCGAATCGAAAAGCCGGGACTTCTTCGTTAAAGACGATTGAATCCTCGTATGGAATGACCGATAATTCTACCTCCCCATGGTTGTCCTTGAGGGTTTCCAACTCCTCCTGCATTCTAATAAAGGCTTTGTTTCGTTCCAGGTTTGCTACCCCAAGGCCGTGATACAAATCCTTCAGGAATTCTGTAATCTCATCGGCTGGTATCTTATTCCCCCTGGTGTTGTACTGTGAAAAAGAGAGCAGAAACAAGTTGTCTACCTCTTCCTTTTCAGGATCTAAAGCCGGCTGTGTATAGGCGATATCGATCCATCGGGCTCCATATTTAGAAAATATTTTTAGTCGCTCAACGGCATCGAAATTGTCGTTTCCCTTTTTGGTCTTCCAGGGGATGTTGGATTCAAAAAATACATTTCTGATTTCGATTCCTTTGTTATGGAGAATCCAGTCCTTAATCCATTGAATCCCCTCATCGATGAATTGTTTTGCTAATCCTTTATTCCTATGGGCTTCTGCTATAATCAGGTAGGTTAAATGAATGCTGTGGCTGTTTTCGTACCAGTCGGCGATTAAACCTCCGGTGACTTCTGTGCCACCTTCATCTGTTGTGATGAGGAGAATGGATTGCGGTTCTGGGGGCACCGGATGATGAGATATACGGTTTAATATGGTTTCGAACTCTTCTCGTTCGTTCTCATCGGGGAAACCTGATTCGTAGAGCGCCTGGAATCGTTTCACCAGACCGGCGTGCTTATTAAGGTTCTTTTGATTGTAGAAATATTCCATCGTTCAGCTGAATTCAATAATACTGAGCCATTCCTGTTTCATAACCTTAAAAACAAGGCAAAGCCGGGAAGTTGGGAAACCCGCTAACCCAAAATATTGCTAACCTGGAATTTTGGAGGTCATTTATTTTTCATAGGTAAAAGTAAAAATTTTCCTGTATTTACTGAAGGCTTAAGA
Organism: Marinilabiliaceae bacterium; assembly: GCA_041583495.1. Taxonomy (GTDB): domain Bacteria; phylum Bacteroidota; class Bacteroidia; order Bacteroidales; family Marinilabiliaceae; genus JBFHFS01. The sequence continues at coordinate 49,925 of JBFHFS010000035.1, forward strand.
GATATGAATTTGCATTCGTTTCAGGCCGGATTGAATAGGCCCGGGATAGATATTAATATATGGATATGGTTTAATTGAAGGATTAAAAGGGATCTGCCTGGGTTGTAACCAATAAAACAAGGTTTACCCAACGAAATAATTCCCCTTGAATTCTCTGGAGAATTAATCCAGAAGATGATTCTTAATAATGAGAAGTCTGTTTGAAAAAGGGGACTAATTGTCTTAAATGGAATCTGGAGCCAATAAATGCCTCAGCACTTCCCTCTGGCACAGGGGCTGTTGGTGATGAAGAAACCAAAAAAGCCTCCCAACAACATGCTCTTTGCCATACTGCCCAGCTCGAATGCGTTTGTATGACGGCCTTCACTAATGTAGTAATAGGCTAACCCAAGAAGCGCCCCAATTACTATGTACACGGCCGATCTCCTGACGTGAGGGGAGTGGTACATCCTTTTCAAAAAGCTTCCTTCGGGTTTTATATCCAGTTGTTTGAATTCCATAACGAAAATTTATAGTTCTATATATGTGCAAATATAGATAATAATTCGGGAATATGCCTTTGACAATTCTTTGTTGCCTATTAAAGCGAAAGGTTTTAAGCGCCGACCTCCCCCTTCAGGGGGTTGGGGGGTGTGGGCTGAAATCGATTGTTCCTTTAGTATGATAAAGTAATTACGACTCCCTATCAGAAATTAAAGTTAGGATTTTGGAGAGTCTTTAAAGGTTGATTTCAAGTCCCTGACAAGGTTTTTGATAAGGCAAGGAACTTCATGTATCAGCCAATATGGGAATCTTTCAAACTCAAGAGTTTTATGCGCCGACCTCCACCTCTAGGGGGGCGGGGGGTGTGGGTTGAGAAAATCAGAAAATACTAAGAAATAGGATGGTTGGAGGATTGGGGAGAAATTCAATTTGTTGTTTTATAGAGTTTTAGTTATTTTCATCTAAAAATAAAAACCATGAATGTGAGAATTGTTGCCTTGTTTTTCGTTTTAAGTTGTCTTATCAGCAGTTGCGGCCATCCAAAATCCGCCCAAAACCAACCAGCCGAAGATTCTGCGATGCAGGCCTCTTCGGTTGAGAACAGGAAGATGATAATTGCCCGTTTTACCACTAAGCCGGAAAAAACGGAAGATTTTATTTCCGCAGCTAAAGAGATGATTGAGAAGGTTCATGAAGAAAGCGGCTGTGATTTTTACCAGCTTTATCAGGACCCATTCAACCCCTCCGAACTCGTCTTTGTGGAAGAGTACAAGAATCAGGCGGCCATCGATGCCCATTTCGCCACCGAATATTTCAAAGCCTTTGGTGCTGAAATCGAAGAATTTATATCGGCACCTGCAGAAATCAGAATCATGACCATTCCCGAAGACGAGTAAATATAGAATGGTTGGTCTTTATATGAAGCGAATGCACTAAGGATAGAATTACAGGTTTCTATTAGTGTTTTAAGTGGACTCCTGCTTTCTTTTCTGAAAAGCTCGTATGTTTTGGGTAAGAGAAGTGTAATGGTTTAGCCGTCAGATTATACACCCTCGTAGGCAAATCCTTAATAGGTTGAGGCAGTACTTTGTTTATATATTACAATGTTCCGATAACAGCTATTATACCGGGGTTACCAATAACCTGGAAAGAAGGCTTATGGAACATCGTCAGGGATTGCACCCCAAAGCCTATACCCATAATCGAAGACCCTTAAGGTTGGTGTTCTACACCGATTTTAATGATGTGAATCAAGCCATAAGTTTTGAAAAACAAATTAAAGGATGGAGTAGAAAGAAAAAGGAAGCGCTGATGGATCGTGATTGGGCTAGCCTTCATGGATTGGCAGTGTGCAAAAACGAGACCTCACATAAGAATTATAAGTCAGGCTTCGACTCCGCTCAGCCTGACAGCGACTCCGCTCAGCCTGACAAATACTCCGCTCAGCCTGACAGCGACTTCGCTCAGCCTGACAACGACTCCACTCGGCCTGACAATGACTCCGCTCAGCCTTATAATGCCCCTCTGGCTGACAATAATGCTCTGGCTGATAACAACCCTCATAGTGATAATACGGTTCAGCCTGATAACGACTCCATGGAAACGGATGAAGACACTACACTGTCATTCTGAGCGGAGTTGATCCAATTGTCATTCTGAGCGTAGTCGATCCAATTGTCATTCTGAGCGTAGTTGATTTTATTGTCATTCTGAGCGTAGTCGATCCAATTGTCATTCTGAGCGGAGTCGAAGAATGATTTTTCCTGATGAGGACCTTACACAGTCAGGCTTCGACTCCGCTCAGCCTGACACCGACTTCTACTAAAAAAACCAACTTAAAATGAAATCTGGAGCCAATAAATACCTCAGCACTTCCCTCTGGCACAGGGGCTGTTGGTGATGAAGAAACCAAAAAAGCCTCCCAACAACATGCTCTTTGCCAGACTGCCCAGCTCGAATGCGTTTGTATGACGGCCTTCACTCACATAGTAATAGGCTAACCCCAGAAGCGCCCCAATTACTATGTACACGGCCGATCTCCTGACGTGAGGGGAGTGGTACATCCTTTTCAAAAAGCTTCCTTCGGGTTTTATATCCAGTTGTTTGAATTCCATAATGAAAATTTATAGTTCTATATATGTGCAAATATAGATAATAATTCGGTAATGCCTGTGACAATTCTTTGTTGCCTATTAAAGCGAAAGGTTTTATGCGCTGACCTCCCCCTTCAGGGGGTTGGGGGGTGCGGGGTGAAATCGATTGTTCCTTTAGTATGATAAAGTAATTACGACTCCCTATCAGAAATTAAAGTGAGGATTTTGGAGAGTCTTAAAAGGTTGATTTCAAGTCCCTGACAAGGTTTTTAATAAGGCTAGGAACTTCTTGTATCAGCCAATATGGGAATCTTTCAAACTCAAGAGTTTTATGCGCCGACCTCCCCCTCCAGGGGGTTGGGGGGTGTGGGTTAAAATAATCTGGACAATTTTAAAGGACAAATTACTAGTCCCTTACAGGTCTTTGAATACGATCCGGAATTTCCTGTATTCGCAAATATGAGAACTTTTCCAATTCATGAGTCTTGTTCGCCGACCTCCCCCTTCAGGGGGTTGGGGGGAGCGCACCGTTTTTTCCTGTGGGTGACAGGGGTTACGGTGAATATCAAACGAAAAAAAGAATAAACGTTCATTTTTAAAATAATTGTCCTATCTTTGTAGCGTAAACCTAAAAAAATAGAAGATGGCTACGCGACATAAAGACAACGATAAACGAATTGCCCTGCTAAACGCAACGCTAAGCCTGGTGAATGACCATGGCTTTCATGCAGCCCCTATGTCTAAAATAGCCCGTTTGGCCGGGGTGTCTCCAGCCACGATTTATATCTATTTCGAAAATAAACAAGACCTGATTAACCAGCTTTATCTGGAAACCAAGGCCTCTTTCAGCCGCGTGGCATTTTACGGTTATAGCTCTGATTTGCCGGTTAAAAAGGGGTTCGAAACCATTTGGTACAACATTGCCAATTATAAATTGAACCAAATCCAGGAAGCCATGTTTTTATCACAGTGCGAGAATACGCCAATGATAGATGAGCAAAGCCGGCTCGCGGGATTAAAACACCTTCAGCCGCTGCTCGATCTGTGGGAGCGGGGGCAGCAGGAGGGGATTATCAAGCCTGTTTCACACTATTTGCTTTATGCTAATACCATTTATCCATTGGCTTTTTTAATGACCATGCAACAAAAAGAGGTCTACAGGCTCGATGAAGAAAGTCTGAAAAACACGTTTCTATTGGCCTGGGATAGTATTAAAGTGTAGTGTTTTTTTGACACTAAAAAGAATGAACGTTCATTAAATAATTTTGTGAATTTTAGTGGGGAATTTAACCCTACTAAGCCCAATCAAGTAAATTGTAATATATTAGAATATGAATAAAGTAATTTCATTGGAAAAACGACCCGTTGGAAAGCCGCAATTGTCGGATTTTAAGATGGGTGAAGAAGAGATGCCTAAAATTGGTGAGGGTGAATTGTTATTAAAAACTGCTTATGTATCGGTCGACCCTTATTTAAGAGGCCGGATGAGTGCCGCTAAATCGTATGTGCCGCCATTTGAGCTGCACCAGCCCGTTTCGTCAGGCATTGTGGCCCGGGTGGAAGAATCCAATCATCCCGGCTTTAGCAAGGGTGACTTTGTATCGGGTTTATTGGCGTGGAAAGCCTTCCAAAAATCATCAGGCGAAGGATTGATGAAGATCGATGCCACCAAGGCGCCCCTGTCTGCCTATCTGGGTATTTTGGGTATGACCGGCTTAACAGCCTATCTGGGGCTTACCCAAATTGGGGTGCCCAAAAAGGGAGAAACCCTTGTGGTGTCGGGAGCTGCCGGTGCCGTGGGTAGTGTGGTTGGACAGATTGGAAAGATTCTGGGATGCCGCGTGATTGGCATTGCCGGGTCGGATGACAAGGTGGAGATGCTGAAAACTCAATTCGGGTTCGATGAGGCCATTAACTACAACACCACTCCAGATATGGGTGCCGCCATTGCTGAGGCTTGTCCCGATGGGGTAGACGTCTATTTCGACAATGTGGGAGGTGACATATCCGATGGGGTATATGTCCATTTGAATCGGTTTGCCCGCGTGATTGTGTGTGGATCCATCTCGGTTTACAACGAGACTTCGATGCCAACGGGTCCCCGGGTAGAACCTATTTTAGTTAAACAAAGTGCCTTGATGCAGGGTTTTATTGTCAGTAATTATGCTGAAAAATTCCCTGAGGCCATGGTGCAATTGGCCCAATGGCTCCAGGAGGAGAAGCTGACCTATGTGGAAACCATTATGGAGGGCTTTGAGAATATTCCTCAGGCATTCCTCGATCTTTTTGATGGAAAAAATAAAGGTAAAATGATTGTAAAAGTATAACTGTAAAACGACTTACGATGAACAATTTTGAATTCAAGAATCCAACCAAAATTATTTTTGGAAAGAACACCATCCCGGCATTGTCTAAGGAGATTCCTAAAGACTCAAAAGTCCTAATGCTGTATGGTGGCGGAAGTATAAAAAAGAATGGGATTTACGACCAGGTCATGAAAGCGCTTTCGAAGTTTGAGGTGTTCGAGATGGGAGGCATCCCCCCCAATCCGGAATATTCGGTATTGCTTGAGGCCGTGGAGATTATTAAAGCTAAAAAAATCGATTTTCTATTGGCCGTAGGTGGGGGGTCAGTGATCGATGGGACCAAGTTTATTTCAGCTGCTGCTCTTTATGAGGGTGACACCCCCTGGGATTTGGTATCCGGCCGCAAGCCCATCAAGCAGGTAATGCCCTTTGGTACAGTGTTAACACTACCAGCCACTGGGTCGGAGATGAATTCGGTTGCCGTCGTTAGCCGTCGTGAGACTAAGGAAAAGATGGCTTTCGGTGGTCCGGGTCTCTTTCCACAATTCTCCATTCTCGACCCGCAGGTGATTCAGTCTATCCCTAATCGTCAGATTGCCAATGGTCTGGCCGACGCTTTTACCCACGTGATGGAACAATACGTCACATATCCTTCGGGGGCTTTGTTGCAGGACAGGCTGGCCGAAAGTATTCTTCAGACGATCGTGGAGATAGCCCCGGCAATACTCAAGGATCCTGCTGATTATCAGGCGGCCTCCAATTTCATGTGGAGTTGTACCATGGCGCTTAACGGCCTTATTCAACAAGGTGTTCCCGGCGACTGGGGGGTGCATGCCATGGGACATGAGCTGACCGCTATGTTTGGAATCGATCATGCCCGAACCCTGGCCATCATAGCGCCCAGCCATTATCGTTATAACCTGGAGAGCAAGAAGGAGAAGCTGGCTCAAATGGGCGAAAGGGTGTGGAACATCAGTGAAGGGACTCTGGAGGAGAAAGCCAAAGCGGCCATCGAAAGCATCGAATCGTTTTTCCATTCGTTGGGCATTCAAACCACTCTGGCCGAATATACCAGGGAGTATAAAGGTTGTGCCGAGCTAATCTCCGAAAGATTTACCAAAAGAGGGTGGAAAGGTCTTGGTGAGCGCCGGAAATTGGCCCCTCAGGATGTAGAAGAAATTGTGAAGATGAGTTATTGATAAAGAGTTTAATTTTCAAAAGGAAAGGGGAGGAGCTGTTGCTTTTCCCCTTTTTTTGTTCTTTTTCCTTTATTCACCACCTCCGGGGTTTTTACACCACTATCCCCCTTGTTGTAATCACAAAAACTTCATCTATAGATATATAAAGGGGGGTGACGA